>NZ_FMAO01000027.1 GCF_900094835.1 Weissella bombi
GCCAACGTCTCTTGTACACTGTTGTAATTTGGTGTGGCTGTATTCAAATCGTTCGCAATTTGTTCAGCTGTATTCTGATACACGCTGAGCCCCTCGTTTTGAATTATTTCATCTAATAACTTTCGTGCGACACCGGTTTGCTGTGAAACGTATTTTATGTTTTCTTCATTCAGCATATGCATGTCATTCAACTTTTCTAACTGCCAAAGATATGGATTGTCTTTTAGATCAGCAACACCACGTTTTTTAATACGTTTAATCATGCGGATAAATAACTCTTGTGCCATATTACGATAGATATCACCCACCAAAGAAGCACCTAACAACATTTGGTCGTCATTTACTTTGGTCATAACTATTCACCTTTATATAAATCGTTATCAAATTGTGTTGGTACCGGTTCAGCTTCATCTCCAATCTCTTGTAAGATTTGTTCAGCTTCATCTTCAGGGACATCAAATACTTTCATAATGGCACGCTTCTTTGAAATTAAACCAGCCGTAATAGCTTGCGTATAATATGTTAATTGCACATTCTTATCAGTGAATACACCATCATCAAAGTTAAATTGTATATCCCCGATATCAGGGATAGCACCAGTATAGAAGCCTTCTGCCGCTGCTAATTCTAAAACAGCCACAACTAATTCTTGTAGTGCCCGTTCAACGTTGTTCAAATGTGAATTACGGGTCTGATACGTCATGGAGTTTTCAGAAACAACTTCAGTCGCAGTTTTTAAGCCATCTTTTGCATCAAATGAAAAGGTACCAGCAGATAAACCAACTTGCATTTCTAACGTCTTTAAAAATTGATTAATTGATTGAATATAAGCCTCTGACCTTATCTCACTTGATAAATCAGTGATATTAGCATTATCCATATCACCAACACCCAAACCGGTATAAACATTTTGGTCAGCATCAAAGAATCGTGTTAAATCACCATTTTCATTAATCATCTTCGTCATGAATGATGGAATCATTACTTTACGTTGGCCCATCTTTATTTCCCAATGATATTGATCATATGCATCGTTGATTTGTCTCAATGTAGAACGGGCATTATCAAAGATTGATAAACCTAATGGCGATGTGATATCCCGATTATTAAAGCCAAATGGTTTTAAATAAACGAATAACGGACGCGTAAAATTATTAAGTTCTGCGTGTTCCGTTAAATCTGCATAGATTTCATTCGCATTTAATGATTGACGAACACCAACCGTTCCGGCATCTTCTGAGCGGTACAATTCATTATCAATAACGTACTTGTTACCATTCCATGAATGAAATTCTAACAAGGTCCAATAAATTGTCCGTTGTCCTTCGGTTGTCGTTGTTTTAGTAGCAATCGCTGCTTCAGAAATATCATTAGCATTTGACTGTAATGGATAAAATACTGGGGCTTGAATATAAGCAATCTTAATATCATCACCATCAACATATGGTCGCATTGCTAAACCACCAAGTGCTAAGCCTGATTCTAAGTAGCGTTCAAAGTTCTTAATAAAATCGTTCTTGGAAAAGGTTTCATGTACATAATCATCAGCTGTTTTATTATTCGCAATACTAAACGTCATTTGTTCATTAACTAATAACGATGCCATCCGACGACAGAGTACTTGTGCCATATTCAATGATGTATACGGTCTTGTCTTATGTTCACCATACGTATTAATGAACTTTACATTGGGAAAGTTCCCTTGAAAGTAACGCAAATCTTCATCAATACGCTGATATTCACTATCTGATACGCCAATCCTTGGGTGGTCTGTAATTTTATTAAGTGTTGTCCCAACGCCCATTCTTGCGCCTCCTCGTCTAAATAAATTCATAATTGTATCAATCAGTTTCATATCACGCTCCTAAACTTTTAGCTTAAGTAATCTTGCGTTATCTAAAACAAAATACTTAAATGCATCAACCGTGTGATCATCGACTTTAATAACTTTTGGTTCATCACTCTCTACTGTCTTTTCATCCCACCGGTAGTTACGATGTTGCTCAATAAATACCTGATTAGCCTGATTATCGAGATAATAAAAACGTCCACTCGCTAATAAGGAGTAGACGCTATCAATCATGGTTGTATTCTTTTTTTTCGAAACTGGATGCCAAGGTATTTGCCAATCTCTAAAGTATTGATTTCGTAATGCTGCTTCAGCACTATCAATAGTACGTTTCGTAATTGGCTTTCTGCCCCAAGGTTTATCACTCTGTTTCTTAATGAAATCATGAATCTTAACTGATAAATCACTAGGTGCTAATTTAAATGTTTGTCCAGCTGGTGAATAATAGTAGGTATCTAGTAAGATAACGTTTTTCTTAGCTGTTACGCCAAACAATAAGACTGTAGTTGCTGAATTAGAATGCCCAGCATCCATTGCGTAAGCTACTTGAGTAATGGGGTCGTCATTCGGTATCTCTTGTAGTAAATGGAACATATCCATGTTGTAAACATTCGTTCCTAAACCAATAGCTTCACCTAAATACAAATACCTGTAATAGTCATAATCATTTTCTTTATAACTATTGATTAACAGCATGGTTTGTTTTGTGGTAAAGCCTAACTCATCATCTAAGTAAGTTGAATGATCTACTAAATATTGACTATCTGTTTTCTTATCTTCAACCCAGTTATTAATCCAATCATAGGGGTTCTTAGGTGGGTTATAAGAATAAAAGACTTTCACATCATCAACATATGCCGACTTGTTACGAATAAACGTTGGATTAGCTTGGTCAAATACTTCAGCTGATTTAACATTAGCTGCTTCTTCATACCAAACAGCAATAACATCCTGTATTTTATTTGACTTTAGTTTTTGTGGGTCATCAGCACCATAAAAATAGAAAGCTGAACCCGTTTTGATATGTTCAATCTTAAGCGGCGATTTGAACGACCTAAATTGGCTACCTAAGTGCAACATATCCGTAGCCCATAACACTTGCT
>NZ_FMAO01000025.1 GCF_900094835.1 Weissella bombi
ATTGGTTATGGTGCTAATACTGAGACAGTGTCAGCTAACACACCTCGTGTTGATATGGTTGATGTTTCTAACCATAATGGCGCAATGACAACACCAGAGTTTACTTACATGCGGAACAATTACGGCTTAAAAGCCGTTACGACTAAAATTAGTGAAGGTGTTGGGTTTCATGATTGGACGGCACGAGGTAACATTGCAGCTGCTCAACAAGCAGGTGTTTACATCAACGGTTATCATTATTTGCATGCAACTACAGTAGCAGGGGCAATCGCTGAAGCACAATATGCCGTAAATATGGCCAAAGCTGATGGGTTACCTGTTGGCGCTGTATTGGCAGTTGATATTGAAAATCCAAATCAAATTGCTATGGGACGTGCCATGCAACCTGTTGCCCGTGCATTCGAAAATGAAGTCGCTCGTTATGGTGGTTACCGTTCAACGACTTATACTGGTGGTTCGGCGATTTCAGTATCACCAGACAGAGAAAAGGCATGGATAGCAGCATATCCATACGTACCAACGTCAGCAATGCACCAATACGATACTGAACATGCTTGGCAATGGGGTTCAAAGCAAACTTTTGCTAGCTCATTAGGTGTATTTGACGTGAACGTCTTATATGATGATTTCTTTACAACCGGTACTGATAAAAATGCTGTTGTACCTAATGTGACACAAAGTAAGCCTGTAGTGAACCATGATACTTCTGCAATCAAGAAGTTCAAGAATGCCGGTAATCGATTTACTGCTTATAAAGGTTTCCGAGTAGATAAGATTGCCTATGTTAATGGTATGTGGCAAGCAATCAACTACAACCTTGCAGGGGGTAAGGATGCCAACTGGACTATTAACGGTATTCCATTAGCCATATTGGACAATGTGACTCGTGGTAATTACCGTGCAACTCGTGTAGGCGATACGGTAAAGTTCATGCGTGGTTATGATTATGGAACGATTGATCAATATGATAATAAATCAAATGGAACAGGTATCAATGAAGGTGCTTATGGCATGATTTGGTACAATGCTGACTCGTTGTTAGCTAAATAAAATTAAGCCCCACTGGTCATTGCGACTGGTGGGGCTTTTATGTATTTCATAAGTTTATGTTGTATAATGGAGGCAAATAAAAAGCCGAGGTGCAACCCTCGACGTTAAATTTGATATTAGCTTGCTAAGTATGTATCTGTTGCATCCTCACACATAATATCACAGAGTGTTACTGGTCGTTGTTTAATGCAAGTGTAAATAACATGCAAATAGCGACGTAAACCACATTATCAAAATTGCCTGTAAGAACAAACATAATGAATGCAGCAGCTAACTCAATGTATAGTTGAGTATTATTTTCCATAACACGTGCCTCCCTTCTTCAGGAGTTACGCAAGTCTGACGTTGCGCATTTAATAGTATAGCATATTATTATTTACGTTTTTATAACTGATGTGTTATTATGTACTTGTATAGTTGAGTTGTTATTTAGAAGTAACGCTTGTCAATCCAAATGGAGTGCTAGATGTCTGACTAGCGCACTACCATTTATTTCTCCTTTCTCGTCCGCCGAGAGAGGATACATATATTTAAAGCCCCACTGGGTAGAGTTCATCGCTCTATCTGGCGGGGCTTTTTTGTTGTAATTTGTAGCACTACTTGTAGCACTGCAGCAAACAATACATACCAACTCACAACGAACTAAAATAGGAATAATCTCGATATATCAAGATTTGTTCACATTTTGTTGTTGTTCATAATTATATATTTGCCCACCAGTTGCATAGATATAGTCTTACAAATGTTGTTAAATCAATGTTTGTAAGACTATTTTTTTGATTTGTAGCACTTTTGTAGCACTTCATAAATTTGAAAGTAAATTAACTGATTTAGATGCTTCTGAATTTCTGTGGTCTTTGAGTAAGTGAGTATAGGTACCTAGCGTAATCGAAATGTCAGAATGTCCTAGACGGTCTGCAACGTATTGAACATCAACATTATGCGATAGAAGCCACGAAGCATGTGTGTGCCGTAAGCCGTGGAATGTGATTACCTTTTCAGCGCTGATATCATCTAAATCACGCCTTAATTGCTTATTAGCAGCGTTTGATGTGGGCGGTAGCATATTGTGAGAAGTAAACACAAAAGACTTGCTAGCACTTAATGTATGCCAGTCTTCCAACTCCTGCATGAACAGCATAGGTAACGCGATATCCCTGACAGAAGTTTTTGTTTTCGTTGGTTTAAATTCTTTAGACACTTGATCCCAACTGCGCTCAATATGAACAACGCTTTCTTCAAAATCGAGGTTATCCCATTGCAGTGCTGCAATTTCTGAATATCTTGCGCCAGATTGTAACGCAAAGAGTATCATCATATCCGTTGCAGCACGAACTGCTAACGGCTTGCTTTCAATATACTCAACTAACGCTTTCATATCTGTCTCATCTAAATATTTTAATTGATTATCTTTTTTGGCATGTCCGGTTATCTTAGCGCTTTCTGCAAAGTTTTTAGTTATATATCCTTCATATTGTGCTGACCTAGCAACTTCTTTTATCATGGCGTTTAATTTTCTACTTGTTGCAATGCCGTGTTTGGTACCAAAATCATTGAGAAACTTTTGATATTTATAGCGTGTGACGTTTTGTATTTTTGTTGTTTTAAAGTATTCGTGAATGTTTCGGCTCACATACACATACCACCTAGCCGTGGATTTCGAAACAGTGGGTTTCTTAAAAGTTTCAAACCACTCATCAAAGAAATCGGAAAACAGCATATTTGAATTTAATTGTAATTCATCGTTTTGCTTAGCAACTTCCATTTCGTTTGCCCAGCCTTGTGCTTCTGACTTAGTCCTAAAGCCTGATTTGGTTTTACGGCGACGTTCACCGTCTTTCATCACGAAGATACTAGCAGTATAGGTTTTGCCTCGTTTATAAATGCTTGCCATATTAGTTTAAACCTAACCTTTCATGTAAAAAATTTAGACAGTTTAAAGACGTGTCTAGTTCTGGTATACTAGATACGTTAAATAAAAGCGCACAAAACGCTTGTTAATATGAGATTGCACGTACACTGTAAGTTTGGTCGCTGAAGTGTGCGTGTTTTTTTATGTGCTTAATTCAGATTGATAGTCCAATTATTGGAATTATCATACGCATTGGAAACAAGTTGTAATTTATCAGAGGATACTGCTTGACCAATCAACGTTCCAGACATTGACGAATTAGGACGAAGTGATCCGCTCTCTAACATGTCTGCATAGACGTTGTCACCGTTATCATCCATCATTATCGAATCCATGTCCGTTTGCTTGCCGTTATCATCTAGCCTATAGTCAAATTCATTATAATCGAGTGTCTTGTTACCGTTATTTACTAACGTTAAGTGAACGACAACAAATTGCTTTCCAGCATCTAAGTCATCATATTCGCCACCATCTTTGAATTCAACAGAATCAACTTTAACATCCATACCATTTTTTTGAGAAACGGTATCTCCAACGTTAAAAGTTTTATTTGCTTCACTGCTTGAATTAGCTTTTGAAGAAGCACTAGACGATTGAGGCTTATTAGTTGTCTGTGTGTCATTTTTGCCTGCTGCGTCATCAATAGCATTTGAATACATTGATTGTGTTCCCATAACAATTGCAAAAGCGATGATTGAAAAAATAGTTCCTAACCAAGCTAACAATTTTTTGTGCTTGCGGTTAACTAATAAAGCAATTACTCCTAAAATTAGCCCTATTACAGCTAGTACAGCTGCAAAATTATTAATAATTGGCACCCAAGATAAAATTAAAGCAATAACACCAATTATTATTGAAATAATGCCCAACACCTTTTTCTCTGGTTGTTTTTCCATGAGAATACTACTCCTTAAACAGCTTTTAACGTGGATAATTTATTGCACGTATATTTAAACTTCTCTGATTATATCTTTAACAACAGGTTCAAACCATGATGGTAAGCAAAATTCATTCATAAAATCAGTGTAATTTCGATATTCTAAAGGAGTATCACCATATACTAGCTTGGCTAATATATATATCATGCCCTTATTTGCGATTATTTCAGATTGATTTTTAAAACCCATTGAAAAATAGTAAAGCATAGGTACGCCATTACCATATATAATATGTGAAAGCTCATGCGCTTTTCTAGCAACTCTAGGATATGGTGTAACAAATTCTGTGTTGATAATTATGACAGGCGGCTTGTCTATTCTAATAATAACTACATCTGGATCATCAGGACTAAATTTAGCGTATTGAAGAATAACATGTGACGAATAGATGAGTTGATCAACTTGTTCTTCTATTTCGTACATAAGCTTATTCCTCGTCACCATCAATCAAATCTAAAATTTCAAGGATTCCACGTTTTGCCTTATCAGATAACTCCTTTCCTTGAAATTTCATAACAACACCTTTTTCAGATAAAGCTTCATCAAGATTGATGACTTTATCTGATTTTTTATTTGCATGCATTTCATCAGTATTTCCTAGAAGGTAGTCGACTGATACACCTAGGACACCTGCAACTTTCTTAATATTTTCAACAGAGGGTGTTTTGGTTTTCCAAGAATAGATAATGTTATTTTTTAATTTAGCCTTCTCGTTTAATTGATTAAGAGTTAAACCGCGTTCTTTAGCAGTTTTTTTAATTCGTTCAAATGTTGTCATTATAATTTCTCCAAATTGAACAAAATAAATTTAAACTTTTGTTATAAAACACTTGACGTGATTAAACTATAGTTATAAACTTAAGTCATTCAAGTAATAAGGCAACTAAAAATACATGTAAATATCTGATAATCTTTTGACGAAGTAAAAGAGATAAATACAGTTATATGTTGCGGTTTTTAACTATGCTTAAAGTTTAAACTTTAGTTATAAAAATGTCAATAATAATTACTTGTTTAATTACACTACAAAAGAAAGGAGGAATAATACATGAAGGAAGAAATTAGTAAGGTAATCAAAAATAAATATGAAGAAATAGAAATCGATTTAACAAAACATAGTGTTGAAATTATTTCAGAAGTTGATGGAACAACTAATGTCATTGTTGATGGTGAATCATTACAGCGTGTTAAAAGAATAAGTTTTGAAGGTCTATTTATGAACGAGCGGGAAGATGCAAAAAGAAAGACCCTTAGGGTAATTATTCATTATCCCGGAGGGTCTGACATACCGCCATCATTTCTACCGTATCTTAGTAAATGAAACGGAATATTGGCCAGTAAAATATTCATCAATTGATGTAATAGATAAACCGTTTCTAATTAAAAATTGAACAACTTCGTTTGTATTTGATGTGTCAGGAACAGCTACGTTAAATGATTTGTTTTCAATAGCATCTTTAACATCATTAATAAATGAATTATTTAATGTCATATGTATAATTACCTTTCACTAATTTTAACAATTCAATTATAACACTAAAAAAACAACCAA
>NZ_FMAO01000026.1 GCF_900094835.1 Weissella bombi
AAGAATATACAGAAATTAGAAAAAGTAGTAAAAAAATACATGCTTTGGATAAAGATGTTAAGACTGTCAATTACATCAAGCATTCAGCTAGGGAAACTTCTGATACAAAAATTAGAAACAAAGGTGTTGATATTTACTATTCTTTGAAAAGAGATGGTTACGAATCTAGTGGTCATGCAGTAACAAGAATGGCAGAAAGAATGTTTAAAAAGAATGGCCAATATAATTATAATTATCAAACTATTATTAATACTTTGCATAAAAAACCTAATTTTATTGATAGTCGAAATGGTAGATTAGTGCGATATTATAATAAAATTGCTATAATAACTGAAAAGGATACTAATTATATAGTGACTTTTATTAAACAACGTAAGAAGGGGAATGGTTGGACACAATTATGACAGCAATTGAAAATGATGTACTGAATGTTCTTGAAAAAGCATTTGTTGTTGATGATTTATGGAAATATGCATTAGATATTCAGGATTATTTTGCTGACGAAACTGATCAGCTTGAAATTGATAATCCTGAAATGGATGATTATTTACAAGATGTTATTCCTGAGTTTACTGATTCATTTGATAACACAAAAAAGAAGCAATGGTTACATGAATTACGAAAAATTATTGATCATGCGAAAACATTTATTAAAGATTAAGCACTGATATTAAATTATCGGTGCTTTTATTTTGACCTGAATACGTCATTAAACTGTTCTTTTTTTATACAAAAATCTGTGCGAGGGCTGACTCGCTAATAAACAGCTTAGGAGGAAATGTATGAAAACTGAAACGCTAAAGGGCTTTGGTCTAAATGATGAACAAGTTAAACAAGTAATGGCTGAATATGGCAATGAAGTAAATACCTTAAAGCAGGAGAAGGATACCGCTGAGCAAGAACGTGATTCATTGCAACAGCAATTTGATGAAGTTAATAGTCAACTGGCTGATGCTCAAAAGGATGCGAAGAAGGGTAGCGAACTTCAAGGTCAATTAAAGGACTTACAGGATAAATTTGATGAATCAAAGGCTAATGCTGAACAGCAACTGCAAGCAACTAAGAAGGACTATGAGATTTCAAACGCATTGAGACAAGCAGGGGCCAAGAATGAAAAAGCTGTCATGGCATTACTAGACACTGATTCGATTGCTTTTAACAACAAAGGAAAGTTAACTGGCCTATCTGATCAACTCGATACGATTAAGAAAGATAATGACTTCTTATTTGAAGCAGAGAACACTGAGACGAAAACACCAATCATTACGCCAACAGGTAATCCTAATCCAACAGGAGCACCGGCTGGAAAAGAATTGGCGGACTATTCATATCAAGAGTTATCAGCTTTGAAAGCCGATAATCCAACACAATACCAAGAATTAGTAGGAGGAAGTAATTAATGGTTGTTACAAATATGGAAAGCATGATTGATCCCGAAGTAATGGGGGCTATGATTCAAGCGCAACTACCAAAAGCCATTAAATTTAGTGGCATTGCACCAATTGATACAACATTGGAAGGACGTCCAGGAGACGAAATTACAGTACCATCATACAAGTATATTGGTGATGCTGAAGATGTGGCTGAAGGTGCCGCAATTGATTACAAACAATTGGAGACATCAACTCGTAAGATTGATATTAAGAAAGCCGGGATTGGTGTGCAGCTAACCGATGAAGCTGTTTTGTCTGGTTATGGTGATCCAGTGGGTGAAGCACAACGTCAAATTCGAATGGCGATTGCATCAAAGATTGATAACGATATTTTGGAAGCTGCACAAGGAGCAAAGCTAACCGTAAATGCAAAGATTGATTTAGATTTAATAGACCAAATTGAAGCGACATTCGTTGATGCACCTGATGCAATTGAAAATGACGCTACTGACCAAACTGGTGTGTTGTTCTTGTCATATAAGGATGCTGCTAGACTACGTAAGGCAGCTGCTAATGACTGGACACGTACTTCGCAACTAGGTGATAACATTCTAGTAAGCGGTGCATTTGGAGAACTATTTGGTTGGGAGATTGTTCGCTCAAAGAAGATTGAAGACGCTCAATTTATTGCAACTAAGCCTGGTGCATTAAAGGTTTATTTGAAGCGTGACTTACTAGCCGAGTCTGCACGAGATATTGATCATAAGTCAACGAAGTTTAATGCTGATCAACATTATGGAGTAGCAATCTATAATGATGCCTTAATTGTTCGCTCAGCAGATTCAGGAACTACATCTACAACACCTAAAGGTTAATAGGAGGTAACGTATGCCCTATTTAACGTATGACGAGTATAAGGGTTTTAACTTTGCTGAGATAGATGAATCAGACTTTAAAAAGATTTTGACAAGGGCTGAATTAGCCATTAATTCAATAACGCAGTTTCGCTTGATGAAGGAAGAAAACAGCTTATTAAAGCTACCTAATTGGATGCAAACTCAATTTAAACAGGCTGTTGCTTTACAGGTAGAATATATTGCAAAAAGCGGTATTGAAACAGCTGCAGATGCTAGAGAACAAGCTAATATTTCTAGTTCTTCAATTGGTTCCACTAGTATCAGTATGAATAGTGGTACAGCAAGAAGTGCTAATGACACTAGCTTGTATATCTCGCCAGATACGATGAATATTCTAGCTAGTCTAGGCCTGTTGTATACGGGGGTAGATTATGTACGTTAACAAACGCCTGTTAGTTCATAGTGTCCAAGTTGCTAAACCGATTGCTGATAAGAAAGATTTGTATGGTGAGCAAGAACATTATGATTGGCAAGAATTAGTTCCTGTTCGTTTTGAAGATAGTTCAGCCACAAGTGGTAGCAATAACCAAAAAGAACGTCAGAAAAACGCTAAGCTGTTTGTTTACCCAGAGCACTTAAGCAATAACATTGCGTTTGATGATAGTTGGTTAGGCGGCAAAGTTAAATTTGATGGTGTTGAGCATGAAATTATTCATATCAATCGCTTTGATTATCCATTAATTAGTCACCCATTTTGTTATGAAATTGAGGTGCGCTAATGGCTGATCAACAAATTCATTTAGATGTAGGTCACATAGATAAGATGCTTAGTCCGGCAAACAAACAAAAAGCTAAATTAGCATTAGCTAATCAAGTAGCGATAGATATGAATAAATATGTCCCACTTAAAAAAGGAGATTTACGTGCTAACCGCACAGTGACAGCTGATCGTATTTCCTTTGGCGAAGTTTATGCCAGGGCGCAGTATTACGGAACAAATGATAATGGTAAAACAACGTTTCAAAATTATACAACAACAGGTACTGGTCCTAAATGGGATTTAAAAGCCAAGGATAAAAACATAGATAAATGGACAGACACATTTAAAAAGGGGGTGACGAAGTATCAATAAGAATAATTTTTTAGAACAGTTAGCGACTTATTTAAATACTAATTTAAAGTTACCACTTCCTGTACAGCTTTCTTTTTTGACAGATAAACCTAGTATTGCTTTGTTTCCAATTCCAGGCGGTCGAACAACTGTCCAATATTTTAACGGTACCAAGGAGATGGATTTTGCTTGGCAATTAATGGTTCAAGAAGAGTCACCCCAAGACACAGCAGCAATTATGTGGGCAATTTATGGGGCGTTAACTGATGAGAATTTGGTACTTGATAGTACTGATGATTCATTTGAATTTAATTATATGACGCCTAATCAACCCGAATTAGAGGGTGAAAAAAATAACATGACAGTGTGGTCACTATCAGGGACTGCTAATTTAACAATTTAGAGAGGATTTTAAACATGGCAAAAACAAAATTTCAATTAAACTTTGAAAATCACTTGGAAATTGATGTGAGTGGTAATACAGCATTAGAAGATATCGATAAAGCAAACTGGGCAGCACTTTCTGAGGGAATTCAAACAATTACACCTGCCTCATCAGAAACAGCAGACACAACACCTTACTGGAGTGGTGAAGGATTTTCTGACCACGATGTTACTGGTAAGGCTGTGACATTTGCAGTTGCTGGTCATCGTTTGCTAGGAGACCCTGCACAAGATTATGTAGCAGAGCGTTTTACGGATGTAGGTGATTCATTACGTACATTAGCCCGTTGGACTAACCCAGAAGGTAAGCAATTGGTGTTCGTTGCAACATTAACAGCAATCGTTCCATTTGGTGGTGCTGCTAACGTTAAGCAAACATTCAGCTTTACATTAGCAATGAACGGAAAGCCTAAAAAGATTGAAGCTTCAGGCACACCTAGTAATACTGTACCCCAAAAATAATTAATAATAATTCAGTGACGATGACTGCGATAAACATCCAAACAGGGTGAGAGGCCTGATTTTTTTGTGCAAAATAAAAGGAGACCAATAACATGGCAATTAATATCACAAGTTTAGTTATCAAATCACAAGACTTTACAATCGGTAAAAAAACATACACAGTTCGTTATACGTCAGAACTGGATGATCAATTTTCAGATATGATGTTGAAAATTGGTAAATTATTAAATGATATTCAGAATACTGATTACGATGAAGCTATGACACTAGATGAACAACGTACGCTTGTACGTGATGCCTATTCAGAAATGCTTAAAATTTCAAAGGATTACTTAATTGCTGCTTTAGGTCAAAAAGCAGCTGACGAGATTGTACGTTATGCAGATAATCGTACGGTTACAATTACTAAGATTGCACAAGCTATTTTCGAAGCAGGACAAGACAATGATTTAAAACAAAAATATGGAACGAATCGCAAAGAACGTAGAGGAAAGGGTAATAACTAATGTTTTCATTCACCAAACAACCTGAACAAACGATTAAATTGGACGGACGTGTCTATCATGTTAATTTGGCCTTTAATCGAGTGATTACAGCGTTTGGTGTTTTAA
>NZ_FMAO01000024.1 GCF_900094835.1 Weissella bombi
GATGAAGATTTGAACGTTGTTTCAAAGAAAATCTTGAAGCCTGAAGCTTAATTAGAATACAAATTGATGAGACTACTGACAGTGATGTTGGTAGTCTTTTTATTTGATAGGGTAGATAGATGAAACTACGAATCTCCAATCAATATCTCTCTGTAGCTAATTTGTTCAAAGAAATGATACGCAACTTGAGGTAGTTTTTACAACCTACCTATTGACTCTAACTATTCTTCAATTATGAAAAATACCTCAGGAAATGAACTCGTGACTGAAAAATCCAAATGACATGCTTACTAAGAATGTAATGAAGTGATACAATAGCCCATGCTTTAGATTAGTATTTCATAAATGAGTAAAATCATTATAAGGATTATTGGTACAAATTACAATGAATAATGAGGAGACTGGCTAGTATGGCAGATGGGGACAATATGGGCATTCAAATAGTTGAGGGAGTTATAAAGCTTCCGGGTGTGAGAATTAATCGTCGAGAATTTTTGAGCAAAACTTTTTCAGATGTATCTAGTGAGAAATTACATATTATTATGGAGGAAGGTCCTCAAGCAGTTATCTCTACTGAAGAATTAGAAAAGATTGCGGCTAAAATTATCAGGAAGAACGCCGAGAAATCAACGACTGCATCTGTTATGGCAGGTTTGCCGTCTAATCCATTGGTTATGGCAGGAACATTTACTGCTGATATGGTGTAATATTATGGTTTTGCTTTACGAATGGCGCAACAACTTGGGTACCTATATGGTATATCTGATTTATTAAGTGATGAGGGAAACTTAACGGAAGCAGGTCACCGAACGTTACAGATATGTCTGGCTGTGATGTTGGGAATTTCATATGGGAATGCCAGTATTATGTTTGTCGCCAGAGGAGCTGGCCTGAATGTTGGTAAACAAATTATTGCAAAGCCCTTAACAAAGACAATGTGGTATCCGTTAGTTAAGACAATAGGAAAGCAAATTGGCATTCAGGTAACCAAAGAAGGAACTGGTAAATTAGTATCCAAAGCTATACCTATTTTAGGTGGCGTAGTTTCTGGTGGCATAACGTATGTTTCCATGAAACTAATGGGTAGGAAGTTAATGAAGGCATTAGTAGATTCGGTTAATCCGACTGAAGAGGATATTAATAAGGCAACCGAAATAATAGAAGGTATTGTAGCCGAATAAAAATGTAATCAGTAATCAGATGCTATTGCTATGATTACTGATTTTTGTTGTCAAAAAGTATTAGGAATGAGAGACAGGTAATATAGTAGAATTTCGAAAATAGAAAAGCTTAAGAGTTATAAGGCGCTACTAGATGAGGGCGTAATTACGCAAGACGAATTTGAAACAATCAGGAAGGCAATATTAAGTGATAGTTCCAGAGTAAACCATTCTGAATCGACTGAAAAAAATATATTTGATAATATTAAGCAAACATAGGACAAATTAATCAAAAATCCAGTTTTCGGCAAACTAAATGAAGCCGTGGATTATGTTGAACCAACTGATGAAATAAGTCCCAAGTCTAAAATTATTGCAGCCTTATTGAGTATTATTCCTGGAAATGGGGTTTCTATACTTTGAAAATTATAAGTTTGCAGTCGTCATGTGGATTTGGTGGCTTTTTGCGCTAGTATTTGATAATGCTGGTCTATTGATATTTGCGTTGATTTTTGCTTTTGGAAAACAAGAATCATGGGGTGGCATGGTTGATAGATTTCCTGTTGTTGGTCAGGAACGTAAGTTAGTTACCGCAAAAAAAGTAATTCACAAATTATAGAAAATAATTGCTTATTTAAATAAAAACTTAAGTCAGTAATCATATATCGATTACTGCTTTTTTGTTACTCACAATTATGACTACTGATAAATCAAAAATTGAGGTATCATTCTTAGTAAGAAAATTAGTTAGTAGGTTAATAATTTAGTAATTAGCTAAGTTTCAAATGAGTAGGTAAAATTTTAAAAGGGAGAATGCGTATAAAGGAGGGGTACCTATCTTATGATAAAAATAGAACGTGAGGCATTACAGCCGACTTATCAGTAAATATTAGGGGCAGTCGATGGAAATGAAGAGTTATTGCTTAAGATATTTAAGCAGGTGAGTGGTCAGCAAATCGGTCAGCAAATCAATTTGCCAGTGCATTTATACGATGCAAATATTGTGATACTTATTAGTGCAGGTGGATTTGGTGGATATTATCTACTTAATGATGGTTCAACTAAGTCTTAAGTGACAAAATCAAGTAGCCCAAAACATTAGAAAAATCACATTCTCATAGTGCAAGTGAAAAAGATATTAGTTCGAAAGTCCAAGGGAGTTCTGAAAATAGTAGCACAAGCAGTTCAACTAGTACTTGTGTTATCAATACGAACTGATCATCTGCTAAACAAGCTGATTTATCACGGCTGATGGCACAATGGCAAAGTGATATGCATCAAAAATACGCGGGGACATATGATGGGGAAAATGTTAATCATCTAGGGTACACTTTTTCTGAAGTAATTGATTCTGGAGATATAAATGGGCATGCACAAATAAATGGTAAGGATGTTCACCTGACTTAGGATCCTTTGGGACATAATGTAGGTAATTATCAAGTTGTGGCAGTTGCATCAGGTACTATATCAGGACAAGAATCACCAACGACATACTTTTCATTTTGCATAATACCCAGCCAGAAGTCTATGTGTGCCAAACGACTAATGGTGATAAGTTGGAATTGAAGTTAACCAATAATACAGAGTTACAATCTGGGTTTGCAAATATTGTGAATCATTAGTAATTTAATTGTTATTTAGTAGTTGTTTGCGTATATTTTGTAAAATTGAGATTTTGTATAATAAGTAAATTGTAGGTAAGGACTGTGAAAATATAATTTCATAGTCTTTTTTTCATCCATGGATAGCTAGAGTTTATTTGAAAAATGTATGCAGTAGAATTTTAGAACCTTATAAAAGTGTTTAATAATCAAAAAATATCGGTATTCTTTATGAACCATTTATCAGAAAAATTTTATTGAATAAAAATATAATAATTATTGATATAATAAAATTTATATACTATTTAAGTAATGTAAATTTTAAATCGTTAATTATAGAATAAAATATGCAATTTAACATTACTTCTGTTCTTTGGACAGTATAAAAATTATTTCAATTTTTTATTAAGGAGAATGTATGACGCAGTTATTTAAAGTTTCTAACGTAACAATGAGTGGAACATTGAAAATGATAAATGAATTGTATAATATATCTGATGATAATATACAACTTGATTTTAGTAAAATGTATAAAGTACGAATGGATGGAATGATTTTATTTATCAAAGCAATTAAGGATTTAAGGAAGAAAGGGAAAAAATTTTGGCCAATGAAGGAAGCAGATTATTGGCACGAAGGTAGACCAGCCATAAATTATGCAGCTCACGTTGGCTTTTTTAAAGGAATTGGTATTGATTATGGAAATGATGTTGGGGAAGCTACACCTAGCAGTAGGTTTGTACCAATTACAGTGGTCACGGAAAGTAATTTATATCAATTATCAAAAATGGGTGATTTGCATATAGGTATAGAAACATATTCAGAAAGTTTAGCAAAAGTTTTAACAGACAATTCTACTCTTAAAAAAATATATGCCTATTTAATTCGTGAAATGGTACGCAACCCTTTCGAACATTCAACGACTGACCAAGTGTGGATAGCAGCTCAAGTACATCCTACAGAGGAATATGTTGAAGTCGTTATTTCTGATGATGGTGAAGGAATAAGGCAAACACTTAAGATTAATAAAGATTTTAAGGACATAGTGGAAGATGATGAACATGCAGTCAGATATGCCTTAAAGCCAGGAATATCAGGAAAAAAATATGCCCATAAAACGGGAGGAAATTGGGATAATTCGGGATTTGGATTGTATGTTACTAGCCGTTTGACAGAAAAATATGGTGATTTTTTATTAGGATCTGGAAATTTTCTTATAGAAATGAACAATACAGGAGAGAAAGTATATAAGGAGACACAACTTCAAATAAAAGGTACATTTATTCGATTACAATTAAATACTGAAATTATGGAAGACATTGACCAAAAAATTATTTCAGAAATTGTGTCGGAAGGAGAAGCTGAATCTAAGAATATTGATGGCGCGATTCAATCTGCGTCTAAAGCTTCTAAGATGATAGATTTGACCAAATAACTTATTATAGGTTAGAAAGGCATTGGGCGGTTGTTCAGTATCTGCTGTAGCTGGTTAGTACTTGTTAAGTTTCAAATTGAGTTATTCCGTGATTTCACGGTTAATAATCATAACGGGTACAGGAAAAATTAATTGGCTAATGAACACTTTTTACTTGGCGTACATCACCAAGATCAATTACGGAACTAATCAAATTGGTTGCCGTACTTTAAAAAGTACGAAACAATTGATTTATTTGAGATAGTTCCAAATCAAAATAAGATTTATACACCCAAAAATGTAAATTTGAAATTTAATCAACGTACGCTTTTATACGACTAAGTTGAGGATAATATCGATACAGTATATCCGTTGACTAAGCAAGTGGTGCAAGTTACGAAGGAAGAATTTATTAATGGTATTCAAGCGGAGGGGGACAAAGCTGACAAGGAGTCGATGATTCGTCAGAGACTTACAAGTGCTGAACAGTTCGGTTTGATGTCAGCTCAAGGAAAATTGACTGAGGCTGGTAATCGAGTGGTGAAGATTTCTTGGCACAATTATTGGGTTATCATTTGATAATTTGAAATTAGATAATGATAATCTAATAATTGAGGTTCGACAATCTTATGTTGTTACTACTAAAAAGATAGGGCCTGTTAAAATACCTTCTTCAATAAGGGACATACCTATTCCTGATAGATTGGTTAGTAAGCTACATCAATGGGAAAAGTATATCACTCAAGTGAACTTTGCATCGGGTTAACGGGATAATAAAAATTTAGTGTTTAGAACAACGAACCATGTCATTCCAAAGGAAGATGTAGTTAGTTACATATTTCGTAGTTTTCAGAAAAAAGAGTTAAATATGGATATTCATAGTATTATTACATTTCACGGGCTACGTCACACATATTTATCTTATCTAATTACATTTGCAAAAATGGATGCACAATTGCTGAACACAGCAGTAGTGCAATTACACTATCTACTTATACACATAGCTTTAAATATGTTATTGAAAATGAAAGTAAAGTTGCATTAAAAAGTTTACAACAGCTATAATGATAATCCCCTTCTATCCTTAAAAATTAATGGTGTGTTATGAGTAGTAGTCACTGTTTTTTTACTAGTGACTACTATTTTTATTCGTAAGAATAGTAGGAAAATTGTCTTGCAAAAACAATGGGGTGGTAGGATTGAAAGGGACGTTATTTTTACTTATAATTACTGAAAAAATAGTTACATTGTCATAAAAAACTAATTTAAGATGGGCGCTTAAAGTAGCTGTATTTTGTGTTTGAATCGCCGCATAGTCACTAAATAAAGTCCGATGTCATGGGAACCATAGGACTTTCTAACTCATTCTGGGATTCAGACATTTCAAAGGCATTGAAGGATGGTAAGAACGTTGTTATCGGTGCCCACGGGAACTCTCATCGCATGCCCTAGTAAAGCATATTGAGCAAATCTCTGATGAAGATATCATGGGTGTTGAAATTGCTAACGGTCAACCTTGGATTTACGATTTAGATGAAGATTTGAACGTTGTTTCAAAGAAAATCTTGAAGCCTGAAGCTTAATTAGAATACAAATTGATGAGACTACTGACAGTGATGTTGGTA
>NZ_FMAO01000010.1 GCF_900094835.1 Weissella bombi
ACTAATTTTTAAGCTATTTTTACAATAAAAGCTTGCATAGCGTTCTTTTATATGGTATATTAATATCTGTTGTTGCGAGACAACCTATACTTTATTGGACAAGTAGCTCAGTTGGTAGAGCAACGGACTCTTAATCCGTGGGTCCAGGGTTCGAGCCCCTGCTTGTCCATTGATAAAAATGTTATTTGATTTTTATCTTAAAAACATCTTGTGTGTTTACATATTATATGATAATATAATATATGTTGTTGCGAAACAATATATAATTTTATTGGACAAGTAGCTCAGTTGGTAGAGCAACGGACTCTTAATCCGTGGGTCCAGGGTTCGAGCCCCTGCTTGTCCACTAATTAAAAAGAGAGTGAATAATTTTCACTCTCTTTTTTTATACCCCTTTTTTAAAAGCAATAGCGAAACAAAAGTTGTTCTGACACATATCCATGCTGTACACCTTACAAGTTTATAATCAATATTTTTAGCTAAAAAAGCCGAAACAATTTCTCTTGTTTCGGCCTCTTTCTGCATCATTATTTTGCATCTGAAATCTTTTGTTCCACATTCGCCGTTGCGACAGCTACATCAATCAAATGTTCAATTTGATCCTCATTTGCCTCTCCTGGATGTTGTGACTGCAATTCATTTTCATACGTATCAAGGTACGAATCTTCAAATGCATCGACAGCATCATCGGTTGATGCATTTTTAATTAAATCATCTTTCTGTTCATCAATAAACTTATTCAAATCATCACTAACACGCTTAGTAACAACATTTTGTGCTGGTAAATCAGCAACAGAAGTCGAACTTGTTTGCGAGCTACTGCTACTACTATCTGTTTGATCTTTAGAAAGCGAAGATGCCCTTGAATCACGATAGCTTGACTCATATTGACTCTCGGCCCTATCCGCTTGATAATCCGTAAAGTAGTGAACACCAACGCCCCCAACAAGTGCTCCTGCTACGAAAATTATGATATACAATAAAACTTTTTTCATAACTCCCCCTCTCTATACTATTATTTTATCGTAGTTTGCTAAAAATACATAAAAAAAGAGACTATCAAAATGATAGTCTCTTTTTTTAGCAAATTAGTCTTCTGCAACGAATGGCAAAAGTCCCATGATACGAGCACGCTTAATAGCAGTCGTAACCTTGCGTTGGTTCTTTGCTGAAGTACCAGTCACACGACGAGGCAAGATCTTACCACGTTCTGAGATGAAACGCTCCAACAATTCAGTATCTTTGTAATCCACATATTCGATGTGGTTGGCTGCAATGAAGTCAACCTTACGACGGCGACGAGGTCCGCCACCACGACGTTGTTGTGCCATGATTAAATTCCTCCTGATAGAATGATGTCGTTAGACAATGTTGTCTTTAATAAATTAGAATGGTAGTTGGTCGTCTGAGATTTCAATCTCTTGGCCACCACCGAAAGGATCGTTATCTGATTGTGAACTAGCCGAGTTGTTACCATTAAACACATTACCGTTTGAAGCTGGAGCCCCAAATGGATTTTGTGATGCCGAAGCATTGTAACTTCCTTGGTTATTACGCTGTCCGCCGCCAAAATTATTCGCATTATTTGAACCATTTTGGTTACGACGCGCTTCACTTTCAGCACGACTCTCCAACAATGAAAAGTTTTCTACAACAACCTCTGTGACATAAACACGTTGGCCTTGTTGATTTTCATAATTACGTGTTTGAAGCCGGCCTTCGATACCAACCAATGAGCCCTTTGAAGTAAAGTTTGCAAAATTCTCTGCAGCTTTACGCCAAATAACAGCATTAATAAAATCAGTATCACGCTCACCATTGGCGTTTGTAAATTGCCGATTAACAGCAAGTGAAAACGAAGCAACAGCAGCACCGTTAGTCGTATAACGCAACTCAACATCACGTGTCAAACGACCAATCAAAACTACACGATTTATCATATGGAAAGCCTCCTTCCAAGGTTTTTACACCTAACCATCAAAATTATTAAATTGAATAGGTAATTTCTAAAAATTACTTAGCTGATGCTAGTTCGCGCTTAACAATCATGTGACGCAAGATATCTGCTGAAATCTTTGCCAAACGATCAAATTCGTTAATAGCTGCGTCATCATCTGCAGTAAAGTTAACAATGTGGTAAAGACCCTCACGGTAACCTGCGATTTCATACGTAAAGCGACGTGATGACCAGTCTTTTGACTCAACCACCGTAGCACCATTATCTGACAAAATCTTGTCAAAACGCTCAACCAATGCCTTCTTATCGTCAGCATTCATGTCAGGGCGAATAATGTAAGTTAATTCGTATGCCATTATATATTCCTCCTTTTGGTCTATGGCCGACTACCTGCCGGCAAGGAGAGTTATCATTCTTTTGATAACTCACAAACACTTATGATACACGACAATGCACCAATTTGCAAGTTTTAAACTCCGTTATCATCCTAAGATAGATAAAGTATAATTCATGAATCGTTCTAGATAGAATGGTTCATCAACCTCAACTGCAACAAAGTTATTTTTATGTGCATCACGTAAACGAGCTGGATCACCAATTGTACGACCATCATTAGTATCTACCATCATATTCAACGGCAACAATGTGACAAAATTAGGATCGACGGCAACACCAACAGCAAGTGGGTCGTGTAATGCAGCCCCAGCTTTATTGATATCTAAGCTATCATAAGCATCAATATAGAAATCGAAAATATCAGCAAACACACGGCCCTTTTCAGTTCCTAAATCACGCCATTGCTGGGTTTCTTTTTTAGTTAATAACGTTTGCAAAGTTACATCCAAGCCAACCATAACCAAATGTTTTGCATGTTTAAATACATAATCTGCCGCTTCTGGGTCTTGATTAATATTTGCCTCAGTATATGGTGTCACATTACCAGGCACAACTAATGCTCCTCCCATTAACGTCACGTTACCAATTAAATCTGCAATCTCTGGATCCTTTTGATAAGCTGCTGCTAAATTAGTTAGTGGACCAGTTGGGACAATAATTAGGTCATCTGCGTATTCATGAGCTGCCGTAATTAAGAAATCAACAGCTGATTGTGGCGCTGTTTCCCGCTTCGGATCAGGCAAAACAACATCCCCAATCGCATTATCCCCATGGATATCCTTTGAAACTTGCATTGTTTCAAAATCAGTCGTTGTTGATGAATGACTGGCACCAAGGAACACTGGCACATCATCTTCACCTAATAGTTCTAATAATTTCAATGTGTTTTGTGCTGCAGTTTCCATTTGTGTATTTCCAAATGATGAAACTACACCAATCAAGTCAGCATCCGGCGTTGCCAACGCATAAGCCAATGCCAACGCATCATCAACACCTGTATCCAAATCCAAAATCATCTTCTTTTTTGCCATAATACTCCCCTTATGATAAAAAATCGTTGCTCTAACTTTGCTAGAACAACGATATATTTTTCTTAATCCGCTGTACGGTGGAAACGACTCTTAAACAATGGTGACACAGGCCTATTCTCATTAATACGCTTGATTGTTTCACCAATTAGTTCAGCCGTTGACACTTGTACTAGCTTGTCAAAGTGCTTTTCTTCAGGCAAGTTAATTGAGTCAGTTACAATAACTTTTTCGAAAACAGAATTTTGCAAATTCTCGACAGCTTTACCTGAAAATACTGCGTGGGTTGCCACAACATACACTTCTGAAGCCCCTTCGTCTTTCAACTTTTGAGCACCTTGTGTAATAGTACCACCAGTATCAATCATGTCATCAATCATGATGGCGCGCTTACCCTTAACATCACCGATAACATTCATAATACGGGCGACATTAGCCTTAGGACGACGCTTATCAATAATGGCGATTGGTTCGTGTGATCCCAATAATTCTGCCAACGCACGTGCACGCGTAACACCACCATGATCCGGTGATACAACGACAGTATTTGCGTCAGCGATACCAGTTGTAATTAAGTAATCAGCAAGCAATGGTGCACCCATCATGTGATCAACTGGAATATCGAAGAATCCTTGGATTTGTGATGCGTGTAAATCAAGTGCCAACACACGTGTTGCACCAACCATTTGTAGCATGTTAGCTACTAGCTTTGCTGAGATTGGTTCGCGAGAACGCGCCTTACGATCCTGACGTGCATAACCATAATAAGGCATAACAACGTTAATTGAACGCGCACTTGCACGACGCAATGCATCAATCATAATAAGTAGTTCCATCAAACTATCATTAACTGGTGCTGAAGTCGGTTGGATAACATAAACGTTATCTCCACGGACAGATTCTTCAATATTAATTTGAATCTCACCGTCACTAAACCGAGAGATATTTATTTCCGATAGTTCCACACCAATGGAAGCAGCAATTTTTTCCGCTAAGGGGTGATTGCTACTCAATGAAAAAATTTTCAAATGTGGATCCGAATAAGTTGCCATGCTTTCCTCCATAGACACATTCAATTGTGTACTCAAGTCTTTAATAATTTAATTGTACAGTTTTTTACCGTTATCTTCAATCCATTATTATTGGCCAACACAACAATTCAACGTTAAAGACAATCACTACTGGTTGAATTTTTCAAATAAGGGTGTTCGCTTCCAAAAGTCTTCTTTAACCGTTTGGCGTGCACGTCCTATACCCATTGCATGCATTGGGATATCATCTGTAATGACTGAACCTGCTGCCACAAATGCCTCTGCATCAATTTCAACTGGGCTGATAATTTTTGATCCAGAACCGATAAACGCACGGTCACCAACATTTGAGTGCCACTTATTCTTGCCATCATAATTAACAAACACAGAACCTGCACCGATGTTAACATCTTCACCGATAGTAGCATCTCCAAGATATGACAAATGACCCATCTTTGAACGTACACCCAAAGTAGCTTTCTTTACTTCCACAAAGTTACCAGCGTGTGCCTCACGATCCAAATATGCTGCTGGACGTAAGTGTGCATATGGTCCAACCGTTGCATTTTCACGAACTTCAGCTTCCTCCAGATGACTGCTATCAATTTGAGCACCATCTGCAACAATCGAATCAACAATCTTAGTACCTGAAGTTAACACGACGTTTTTACCAATTTTCGTGTTTCCTTTTAAGTAAACATTTGGTTCAATGACTGTATCGTTACCAATCTCGACATCAACATCAATATACGTATTTGTTGGATCAACCAACGTAACACCTGCACGCATATGCATTTCATTAATTCGTTGACGCATAAGTTGATTTGCCTTAGACAACGCAACGCGGTCGTTAACACCCATTGACTCGCCAAAATCACTAATTTGGAAAGCCCCAACAGTATGACCACCTTCACGCAAAATTTCTAATGTATCTGGTAAGTAGTACTCACCTTGTGCGTTATCATTATTAACATGTTGTAGACTCTCAAATAGCAGTTGATTATCAAATACATAAACACCCGTATTGATTTCGTCTACTTTCTTTTCATCATCATCGGCATCTTTTTGTTCAACAATTCGCAAAACATTACCTTGTTCATCACGAATAATACGCCCATACCCTGTTGGATCAGGTGCTTTAGCAGTCAAAACTGTAACAGCATTATTTGATTGCTCATGATAATTGTACAATTCTTCATACGTTGTCGTCGTAAACATTGGTGCATCACCAGACGCAATCAATGTCATCCCTTTTTTATCAGCCAATAATGGGGCCGCCATTTTAATCGCATGTCCTGTACCAAGTTGTTCCTTTTGAACAACAAAGTCTGAAGTTCCTTTTAAAACTTCTTCCACTTGTTGTGCGCCATTTCCAACTACCGTAACAATTTTGCCAACATTAGCACGTTTAACCGTATCAACAACCAACTGCACCATAGGCTTACCGCCGACTTCATGCAATACTTTAGGAAGAGCCGACTTCATCCGTGTACCTTTTCCTGCTGCCAAAACAATGACAAATCTTTCCATGACTTCCACCTTTTTATTTAACTTTATTTTCTAAACTCTCTTCAAAGTTAGCATAAATTTCATCCGCATAATTACCTGCAGCAACATGAATAATGCCATCATCTTTATTTGTATCAACGTGAATTAATGATGTATAATCATCAATCACACGATGTGCCACACGACCTTCTGCAACAACAGCAGCACCAACAACTTGGCCTTCAAATTCTTTAACCAAAGAAGCCATACCACGAATAGTACCACCAGCCTTCATAAAGTCGTCCACAATTAAAACACGTGAGCCCATTGGTAATGAGCGTCGTGACAATTCTAACTTCTCTAGACGTTGTGATTGACCCGTAACATAGTTAACTGACATCGTTGGACCTTCAGTAACCTTAGTATCATTACGTACAATGACAAACGGCACGTTTAATTGTGCTGCTACGGCTTGTGCGACGGGCACACCTTTTGTAGCAGCCGTCATAACAGCATCAATTGGTTCACGTAAGTATTGCGTGGCAATTAGGCGACCGATTCGTTGTAAGAACCATGGTTGACCCAAAATATCTGACAGATAAACATAACCACCAGGCAAGACACGTGTCTCATCGTCAATAGCATTCACTAGTGAAGCTACAAACTCTTTAGCATCATCTTGCGTCATATAAGGTGTAAATCGCGCCCCACCAGCTGCTCCCGGAATGGTTTCTAATAGACCAATCCCGCGCTCTTGAAATGTGCGCTTTAAAATCGTCAAATCTTCTGAAATAGAAGACTTAGCACTTTCATATTCTTCTGAAAAATGCGTTAGTGATACTAATGTACGTGGTCGCTCTAATAAATAACGAGTCATATCTACTAGACGATCGCTTCGACGTGTTTTCATAATTTTATAACCTCGAACGTTCGGTAATTTTTGATTTAATACTGGCATTATAACACATTTGTTCATATTAAGTTTTAAAAACACTCGCAAAGCCGAATTCAGCGGCTTGTTTCTAATTGAAATAAACTGTTTATCGGACGTTCGCTTTTTGTTATCATTGCCAATTAATGTGTTTTTCGACACCATCAACCATCGCATGAAGTGCCAACTCATTAATATTAGTGTTATCAAATACTGGTAACATTTCTGCAAAGGTATTTGGCAAATGATATTGACCGCTTAATAATTTTTCACGTGTTGTCCAGAAAATTTCACCTTCACGACTAGTATGAATATTTCCAGTGTAGGTTGTCGTTTTATATAAAAACACAATATAACGGGCGCCATCTGCTAACGGCCATTCTTTAATGCCCATTAACTTAGGTTTCGCGATGGTCAATCCTGTTTCCTCAAAGGCTTCGCGATAAACAGATTGCGTCACAGTTTCACCAACCTCAACATGCCCACCCGGAAACGTTACGCCTGCCCAATTGGGATTTTGGCGGTTTTCAACCAAAATTTCATGAGTCTCAGGATTTTCAATCATAATCATATTTGTTAATTCAATCGCTGTATACCTAGCCATATAAATCTCCTTTAACAAAAATAAACCTCCGCAACTAACCAGAGGGCTGGCAATTTATGCGAAGGCTTATTTTATTTATTCATTTTTATCAAACGAAAAATTAACCTTTAAAGACCCATTCGTTACCATCTTTAGCTAATAATTCATCAGATGCAGCTGGTCCCATTGAACCTGAAACATAATTAGGGAATTGTTCTTTCTTTGCATCCCAAGCAGCTTGGATAGCATCAACGAAACGCCATGCAGTACCAACACCATTCCAGTCAGCAAAGTTTGAACCATCACCGTTCATGGCATCATGGATCATACGCTCATATGGTTCTGGTGTAACAGCTTTGTCTTCATCAGACACTTGCCATGCCAAATCAATAGTACGTGTGTCAAAGGCAGACTTAATATCCTTAGCGTTAATCTTAAACTCAATACCACCCTTAGGATCAATCAAAATTGATAATACAGGGTTAGCTAGTGAAACATCCCCACCGAAAATATTCAAGCCCTTCTTGAAGACAATATCAACTCGAGTTGACTTAGCAGCTAAACGCTTTCCAGAACGAATGTAGAATGGTACGCCTTCCCAACGTGGCATATCAAATTGAAGCTTACCAGCAACAAATGTGTTGTTTTGAGAATCAGCAGGTACATCCATTTCGTCCAAGTACTTCTTTTGTGAACCATCGGCTGATTCACCGTATTGTCCACGAACAAAGTTTTCAGCAACTTCTTCAGGTGAATTGTAAATCTTCAAAGAATCGAAAGCGGCGTTCTTAGCAGCACGAATTTCCTTGTCATTAAATGAAGCTGGCTTTTCCATTGCTAACCAACCAATAACTTGCATGGTGTGATTTTGAATCATATCACGCAAAGCACCAGCCGTATCATAATAACCAGCACGTTCTTCAACACCCAACACTTCTGACAAAGTTACTTGAATGTTTTCAATGTAATCC
Source organism: Weissella bombi (assembly GCF_900094835.1). Classification (GTDB taxonomy): domain Bacteria; phylum Bacillota; class Bacilli; order Lactobacillales; family Lactobacillaceae; genus Weissella; species Weissella bombi. Next base: position 8,386 of record NZ_FMAO01000010.1, read on the forward strand.
TTGTTCCAAGTGGCATCAAACAATGGGTTACCAAAACGAATAGCGGCAATATTTTGAACCATTTCCTTACCTAGGTAGTGGTCAATACGATAGATTTGATCTTCATCAAAAGCTTCTGACAATTCGTTTTGCAACTTTTCAGCAGTTTCATATGATGAACCAAATGGCTTTTCAATCATCAAACGGTTAAATTCACCATTTTCAGTAATCAAACCTTCTGACTTCAAGTACTGTGCAACAGTACCGAAGAAACGAGGTGCGACAGACATATAGAAAATACGGTTTCCCTTCAAACCATATTGTTCATCTAATTTATTATTCAAAGCAAGCATATTAGCATAACCAGCTTGGTCAGTAATATCTTGTTGAATGTAATAAAAGTGTGAAATAAATGTCTCAGCGTTGTCCTTATCCTCAGTAAAGTCAGCAATTGACGTACGGACAAGGTCACGGAATTCGTCAGTTGTCATATCTTGACGAGCAGTTCCAATAATTGCAAAATGCTCTTGCAAAAATCCCTTCTTAAAAAGGTTGTAAGTAGATGGGTATAGCTTACGCTTAGCTAAATCTCCAGTTCCACCAAAAAACGTCAACAATGTTGTAATTTCTTCAGGCACGATGGATGCTCCTTTACTAGTTAATGCAATAAAATAATCATTTAATAAGTTCGTTACTATATTCACTACACAATTATAAACGTTTTCGCATATTTTTTCTATCGAAATGCTAAACGCTTACTTTTTAACCTTCACCAAAATATTGTGTCGCTTTAATGGCTGCTTGCCATCCGTGATGTAATTGCTTTCGTTTCTCTTCAGGCAACTCAGGTTCAAAGTGACGTCCTGCTTGTATATACTGCTCCAAATCAGATAAATCACGCCAATAACCAACAGCTAAACCAGCTAAAAATGCTGCGCCCATTGGTGTCGCATCTTCGTCTAATGAACGTTCAATAGCGACGTGCGCAATATCAGCTTGGAATTGCATCAAGTATGGATTACGAGATACTGACCCATCCGCCTTCATTGTCGCCAATGCATAGCCCGAATCCTTTTTCATAACGTCTAAAATATCTGCCGTTTGGTAAGCAATTGATTGTAACGTTGCTTTAACAAAATCAGCTTTATTAGTTCCTCTAGTCATACCAAATACTGTTCCCTGTACGTGCGGATCCCAGTATGGTGCACCTAACCCATTAAAAGCTGGTACAACATAAACTTCATTATGATTTTTTGAATCTTCAGCTAGCATCCAAGCGTCTAGTTGCGTATCAATCATGTCTAATCGTTCATGTAACCACTGAATAGCAGTTCCTGCTGAAAAAATAGATCCTTCTAGAGCGTAAACTGGTTGGTCTTCAACTTGATAGGCAATCGTCGTTACCAAACGATTATTTGAAACTACCGGTTGATCACCGGTATTCATAATCATAAAGGCACCAGCACCATAAGTATTTTTGACCATTCCTTTTTCAAAAGCTAACTGTCCAACCATTGAAGCATTTTGATCACCAATTACACTAGCAATCGGTACACGACCACCAAAGAATGTCATTGGACTAGTATGCCCGATGACTTCACTACTTTTATGTACTTTTGGCAACATCGTTGCTGGAATATTGAACAACGCCAACAACTCTTCATCCCATTCTTGTGTATGAATGTTGTACAACATTGTTCGAGCTGCATTAGTTGCATCAGTCGCATGAACGGCACCATCGGTCAATTGCCAAGTTAGCCAAGTATCAACCGTACCAAATAACAAATCACCACGTTCTGCAGCTGCCTGTGAATCTGGTACATTGTCTAAAATCCAACGAATTTTAGTAGCCGAAAAGTAGGCACTAATTGGCAAACCCGTTTTTTGACGGATTAATTCAGTTTTATCAGCATCATCGGCAATTTCTTGTGCAATTTCTTGTGATTGCGTTGAAGACCAACTCACTGCATTATAAATTGGTTGACCAGTGTGTCGGTCCCAAATAATTGTCGTCTCACGTTGATTAGCAATACCTAGTGCTTTAATTTCATCACCACGAATCCCTGCATTAATTAAAGCATCTGCAATAGCTGTTTGTGTTGCATGCCAGATATCTAGTGGTTGTTGTTCCAACCAACCAGGCTGTGGCGTTATTAATGTCATTGGTACTGATGCAGATGTTACACGGCGTGCATTATGATTAAACACAATTGCTCGCGTACCTGTCGTCCCTTGATCAATTGCTAAGATATATTCTGGTCTCTTAATCGCCATCATTCATTCCCCAATAATTCTATATAAATTTGAAACTTATCTTTTTTAAGTATACCAACTCTGGTGATTTATGCTAAACTTTTCTCGATAATAAAAACGGACAAGCACATTTTAAATGTGTTCGATGTCATATATTAATATATTTTTACGTGACATCAAATATTAGTTTTTCTAAAACTACACTCATCCATGGAGGATTTATGATAAGTCAGTCGTCACAAGACGGCGACGTGCGTAAACCGCAGCACGTCGAAATTAATGCTATTGTTCTATACATTACAACCTTTTTTCAATCAACTGGTGCCTCGCTAATTTGGCCCATCACAACTTTATATATGCATAATGTTTTACATCAAAGTATGACAGTTGCAGGAATCGTTGTTATGGGGCTTTCAGTTACCATGATGATTGGTAATTGGTTAGGTGGTAAACTTTTTGACCACTGGAACCCTTTCAAGGCTCTCGTCATTTCAGTCGGATTAGCCTTATTAACGCTGCTATCCTTAACTTTTTGGAATAGTTGGCCAGTATTTGCTATTTTCATGTTAATATCTGGTTTTGCTGATGGGTTAATCTACACATTACTAAATTCCTATGCAACCACAATTCAAACCATCGACACCCGTAAAGTATTCAACTTACAATACCTATTTATGAATGTTGGTGTTGTTGCTGGAACAGCAGTTGTCGGGTTCCTGTTTGATTATGGTGTTGAATTAGTATTTGGCGGTGCCGCTGTTATGTACGGTGTCTTCTTTGTCTTAGTGCTTAAATTCTTTAACGTTAAAGGGCTTGCCAAACAAAGCGCTCGTGCTGCCGAAAAAGCTGCTAAAAGTACATTTAAAACACCCGTTGTTATATATGCCATCTTAGGACTAGCGTTTTCTTTTTATATGTCTTATATCCTATGGGAAACCGTCATTGCAACGCACATGACTGATTTAGGTATGACTGCCAAAGATTATTCATTCTTATGGACACTGAATGGTGTCATAATCATTTTTGGACAAGGCCTACTTGACCGTTTCATTGAACGTCTTCCAGTTCGCTGGACTGTTTTAGGCGGATCAACATTATTCGCGCTTTCATTTTTAATCCTAATTCAAGCAACCACGTACCCCATGTTTGTCTTTAGTTTCGTAATTTTGACAATTGGTGAAATTCTATCTAGTCCCCAAATTCCGGCTTGGATTGATGATTTAAGTGATCCAAATGCTAAAGGACATGCGCAAGGTTTGCTAACGATGTTTGTTTCATTAGGACGCGCAATCGGACCCCTTTACGGTGGATTACTAATTGATAGCGGTTCTTATAAATTGCTATTTACCTCAGTATTTGCGATTATGTTTTTCTTTGTCCTACTAACGGGGCTCTTAAGCAAACGCCATGTTAGAAATTAAATAAACATAAAATAAGGACGCCAATCCAACCATTTTCAAAATGGTTGGATTGGCGTCCTTAGATATATACTTAAAAATTTTTATCAATCAATTAACTCGATTAACATCTCAGGATGCAATGCATAAATAAACTTTCTAGTTACAGGCATGCCCATTGCAATCAAAGCTTGCGCATAAATATTTAATTGTCCTGAATAGCGTTTCTTCAATACTGTCGTAGCTTGATTTGGTCCAACATGGTCAGTTTTATAATCAAACAACCACACCTCATCCCCGACTTGGAAATAACCGTCGATAATTCCGTGCACTAAGACTTTATCATTACCATCAAAGTTTTGATATAAACGATTTGCATCAAGTAACAATGAAAATGGTACTTCTCGTTTCAATGACTGTTCATGCTGTATCATCTGTGTACCTAGCATAGATTCTGTAAAGAAGCGATAGATTTTTTGCACGTCAATTAGCGGTGCAACCTTTTCGTCAATCATTTTATCAGCCGTCAATTGTTCTATTAATGCCGTGATATCTGCGATTTGTGGTACGCCTTGACTTAAATCAATACGTTGCATAATTAAGTGCGTTGCTGTTCCTACTGCCGCTGGTGATACTTTTGGTGTACTTGTCTGCATAAATTCTGGTTCAGGAAGCGTATCATCCGTTGCACGTAATCCAGCTAATTCATCAGTCGCTAGACGTTGGTCCACTGGCTGCCGACCTTGTTCAAGATCGGGATCTTCAAATAAACGTTTAATTTCAGAAACTGACTGATATGATGTAGCTCGCGTCGCACTTTCATATGGATAATTAAACGTCAAAATCTGTTGCCAATCTTGTGACACATCAGTTGTGGTAGCTACCGGTATCGGTTCATCTACAGTACCCGCAATAGGTTGATAGTTAGCCATTGCCGCCATCAAATCTTTTGTGTTAGTGGCCGCTACATTAAATTCAAAATCATGCTTTGGTGTCTTAATCCGCATATCATCAAATTGCATAACATCATCCGTATCGTACGAAGTCAATGCCATAAATTTTGTTGGTGCTTGCGGGTGACGGGCTAACGTCATCCCCATCAAATCCATAAATGATTTACCAGCCAGACGCACCGTTTCTGGCAACATCCAATCAGTTACCCCCGCGCTCTGTTGCCAAACGGACCATAAACTTTTTACACTGTCATACGCACCTACAATAAATAATTGCTGTTCGGCACGCGTTAATGCCACATAAAGCACACGTAATGCTTCAGCATAAGCATTTTGCCGCTTTACTTGTGCAATATATTCATGCTGTGGTGTTACTAAATTCAAATGATGAGCAATATCAATATAATTCAAGCCACCACCTGCCTGGGCATCCAGCAAAATGCTACCTTGCGTTTCACGTGGGCTAATCATAGTTCTTGTTGCATTTAACAAGAAAACTACAGGAAATTCCAACCCCTTAGAATGATGAATGGTCATTAACGACACAGTATCTTGTGCCACGTTCGCATCAGCCTCACCTAAATCTTTCGATTGGCTTTGCAACTGCGTCACATAATTAATAAATTGATACAAACCAACAAAACTACTCTTTTGGTATGCTGCTGCACGTTCATAAAGTGCGTGCAAATTTGCTTGGCGTTGCGCCCCAGAAGGCAAACCACCAACATAATCTAGCCAGCCGGTTTTGTTATAAATTGCCCATAATAACGACACAATCTGATTTTGGATTGCTAAATCACGGAATTCTTCTAAGTCCTGTAAAAATCGCTGCACTTGTTGCTGCGTATGCGTCAATACTGCTATATCTATTTCCGAAGATGCAGCAGCTAAATCAAGTTGCGCCGTTCGTTTAACAGCGGTATAAAAATCTTCGTCCGTTGCTTGTAAACGAATTAATGCCAGCCCATTTTCAGTAATATCATACAAAGGTGACCGCAACACAGCGGCTAATGGAATATCCTGATGCGGATTATCAATAACTTTCAACAAACTCATCATGACTGAAATTTCAGTCGTTTGGAAATAATTTTCCGTTCCATCAATGACAATTGGGATGTTCATTTCACGAAAGACATCCAATACTTCTAAATTCTGGCCTTTTGTAGGTACCAAAATAGTAATGTCGCTATATTTAATAGGACGTGACTCACCTGCTTCTCGATCAAAAATGGTAAATCCAGACTGCATCAATTCTTGTATTTTCAATGCCGTCATCCGAATTTGACCAGTTGCTTTCGTATAGCTGTCTGTCGCAGTTAATGCATCTTCATCTGATGCTTCCTCTGATGAATCAGCACCATCGTCATTCAAATAAATCAATAAATCTGCCTTTTTGACCAAATCATCTGGATAATAATCAGCACCAGCAACTAATTCCGCCTCACCTGTATAATCAACATCCCCTAAAGACTGACTCATTGACTGCGCAAAAACGTAATTAATAAAATTCGTCACATTCGGTAATGAACGGAAATTTTCTTGTAGCGTAATGACTGTACTATCTTCACTTTGCGGATACGTCAATAATTTATGCGCAAACAATGTGGGGTCAGCCTGACGGAACTTATAAATCGATTGTTTAATATCACCAACTTGAAATAAGTTGTCATTTGAAGTCATTTCATGCAAGATTGCTTCTTGTAGCTGATTCGTATCTTGATACTCATCCACCATAATTTCAGTATATTGTGCTTGCAACTCTTGCTTAACTTTATCCTGATTAACAATCTGTAGAGCAAAGTGCTCCAAGTCATTAAAGTCCAAAACTTTCCGTGATAATTTCTCATTCAAAAAGGCTGAACCAAAATCTTTAGTTAATTGCACAAGTTGTTGCATCACTGTCTTAGCACCTGAAATAGCAAAGCGTAGTCCTGCCTGATCTAATGCAAAATACTGTGCTTGGAGCTTATCAAATCGCTTTTTCAAAGCATCGCGTTCACCTTTAACCTGTTCCCAAGCAGCTTTTAACTCAGGATCATGTTTTTTGGTAAACATCTTACCTTTGCCCTTATCATCTTTACCCCAACCCATAAACTCAGCATGTTGCATTGATTGATGCAAAGTATTCCAATCGCTAGTCTCATTGTTGAAAATTTGCAATAAACTTTGGTAAGTAGTTTCGTCATCTTGAATATTCACTAAGCGATTAATAGCTGGATCTGCATCCATAGTATCCGGTGCTTGTTGCACTAACTGATGTGCTTTATCATAAATGTCTTGTAGTTCATTTAGAATAACTGGACGTAAATCATGTTGATAAAAATCACTTTCTGTAAAATCTGCCGTCCCAATATCATACAAATCTGCTAGATGGTCCATCCATTCATTGGTATCTGGACGTGCCGTGGCAAAGTTGTACAAAGAAAATACCGCATCCTGTAAACTTTGGTCATCAGTCGTGCTACTTGTAAACTGTGTCGCAAACGTCGCAAAATTTTCTTCAGTATCATTTGCATAGCGTTCTTCTAATAACGTGCTATATACTTCCAACATCACTAACGTTCGCTCAGCGTCATCCATCAAACGGAATTGCGGATCTAAATCAATCGTGTAATGATACTGTTCAATTAAGCGTAGTGCAAATGCGTGCAATGTCGAAATATTGGCAACATTTAGTAAACGCAATTGTTTTAAAAGATGTTGGCGATTTTGTCCATCATCATTAGCCAATGCTTTACGAATTTCGTTTTCCAAACGTTCTTTCATTTCCGCTGCTGCAGCTTCGGTAAACGTTACAATCAAAAATTCATTAACATTTTCGCCAGCTAATAAACGACGCAAGACGCGTTCAACTAAAACACGCGTTTTTCCTGAACCAGCAGAAGCTGAAACCAAAACATTGCGCCCTTTAGTAGTAATAGCGGCGGTCTGTGAATCTGTAAAATTCATTGTTCTTCTCCTTCTGCTGATGTTTGGTTATATTGCGCAATAAATGTCTTCATTGCTGCTAATATTTCGTTATCTTTAGGTAATCCACTGATATCGTTATATTTATTACCCATCATGGCATCAAACATCATGACAGGTGTATAAGGTGAATACATCAGACCTGTACTTGTTGGTCCATCTTTAAACGGCCGTAATGGGAAAGTTCCCGCCAATATATTTTCTGCAATTTCTTTGATTTTAACCTCATTAAACGACAACAAAGTTTCTAAATCATCGTCTTCAACGACATCACTCGCCGCTTTAAAAGAGCCGTCTTTTTTACGACTAATTGCATAAGGTGCGACAACTTCATCGGCACTTTCTAATCGCGTAATGTAATCTTCATTATTTTTCAAAACACCACGATATTGTCCTTGGTCAATCATTAACTGTTCAGCTGCTTCCTGCATCTGTTCTAAAGTATCACCCGCAATATTCTTCATATCAATCCACGGATTCTTTAATGACCAGAATAGTGCACCACCCATTTGACCGTCTGGCAACATCTGTTGATTCATCAAGATAGCCGTCCAATATGTCATTAATTGTAATTCAAGTCCTACGTAAGCCTTTTTGTACTCAAACTTACGTGTACCAGATTTATAGTCAATAATCGTCAAAAAATTACCCGCTGGTGTGGTTACTAAATCATAACGGTCAATTTTTCCACGCACGGTGACTTTTCCAAATGGCATTTCATACGTAACTGGTTTCAATGAACTATGTGGCAAGCCAAATCCAGCTTCAACCCCTATTGTTTGTACACCACCACCATCAAGTTGGCCGCGGCGCATGCTCATAATTGTTTCATGAACTTGACTAGCTAATCGTTTCGTCAAGAATTGCATGCGATATGAACTACTGAAAATATCATACGTTGGATCATCACTTGCTAAAATCCCCTGCAAAATATCACGTTCCAATTGGCGTAGCTCGTTATCTGTTAATCCACCCAACGCTTTTTGTTGTGTAATCAATGCCTGGAATACTTGCTCTAACATCGCATGCATCAAGGTTCCCTTTTCAGCAGGCGTTAATTGTAATACCTGGCGCTCTTGTAGTTTTAAGCCGTATTGTAAGAAAAATTCAAACGGATTACGTGAATAACTTTCCAGACGTGAAATAGAAACCTTCAATTCATCACCAAACAACTGTGAAATCAACGTAGGTTGCAATTTTTCTGGTTCGTTCACATAGTAAAGACCGCCTAATAATCGATGTAATTGATCAGGCGCAATTTTTTGTATTTGTCGAGTCAAATCTTGCCAAGCCGGACTAAGATCAACCTTATCCTGTCGTTGTAACTTCGCTTGACGATTAACAATCACTAACTGTGCAATCGTGCTTGTTGGCGTTCCGACATACGGTATTAATTGATTACTATCTGGGTCTGGTAGCGCATTAAATTGAATAGCCGGCATTTGGAATTGTTTTTGAATTCTAGTGATGTATGTTGAAGGTTGTTGTCCACTATCCCCATCACTAGTAGCATACGTCCAAATTAAACGCTGATTGGCAACCATCATCGTCTTATACATTAACAGCGACTCTTGAGCCATTTGTTGCTCAGACGTTTCCTTCAAAAATACATGTTCTGGCAAAACAGCTTGCAAAGCATTACGATCACCATCGTGCAAAATGGCCTTTGTTCGTGTCACGGCAGGTAAATTATGATTAGTTGCACCAAAAACAATTACCGTTTCATAACCTGTTCGCTGCACAATACCACTTTCAGAAATACGCACCTGATCCATTGTTGCAGGAATTCCTGCATACTTAGCCGTATCAAAAGCTGCTTTAAATATTTCTTGCATTTCTGCCAATGTCATCGACTGTTGATCAAAAATCGCCACAAAGTCATCTAAAATACCAACAAATACCCGCCAAACTTGTTCAGGTTGCTGAGCTGCCCACAAATCACCATCTTCAATAGCGGTATCACGCCACAAAATTAATTGCTTTTGAATACCGATTTGTGTCATAAATTCATACAACTTCAAAGCCATCTCACGTGCAGTCGTTGCTGTTTGTAAATCCTTTAAGAAAGGTGCAACAACTGTACTAATTTGGTCATGAATCAAGGCCAGTTGTGCGTCCTTGCTTGCCACACGTTCACGTGTGACTTCATCATCACTTACCATCGCTTGCCGATCATATTGCCAAGGATGAGGATTAGTCCATTGCCACCCTGCAATATTCTTAGCTAAAGCGTAATTTTCTGTTTCAGCTAATGCTTCACGATAATCTGCTACCGACACCCCTTCAGGTATAAATAATTCCGTTTTCAAAAAGCTCATCACATCAGTAATCGTGTAAGCCGGTGCCAATCGTAATAACTTATCTAAAAAGGCGACTAAAGGATGTGCCGCCATTGGACGATCTAAATCCATGAACATGGGGATGTCATATCGTGCAAAAACGGCCGGCACAATATTCTCATATTGTCCTAAATCGCGCGTCATTAACAAGTAATCACGATAACGGTGCTTACCACTAGCAACTTCTTGTCGAATTTTACGCGCCATTTGTTCAACTTCTTGATAGCGTGTATGCAATTGCCAAATCTGCATATCTTCAGCATGATAAATTTGATGTGTAACACCAGTTTGTTCATATTGAATCCAAAAATCTTCAACTGAACGCATACTCTGACTAATCGTTCGTTGTGTTTCAATTGTCTTTGCCGTCACGGGCACATCATGTTCGACTGCAAAGTCTCGTAATTGTTGCCCTAATTTCTTAGGACGATAAAACAAATCATTTTCAGCAATTGCTGCGTCTGTTAAACTTGCTGCGCCATCGTCAGTAGGTAATGCTAAGACAACACCTGCACTGTAATTGATCAAGGCCTCTACCAAACCTTGCTCAACAGATGTCATCTGTGAATAATCATTAATTAAAAAATAATGATGCGAAATATCAGTTTTATCAGTCGCCAAATAAACACGTAATGCCAATAATAAATCACTACTTAAATATTGATCACGTGCCGTTAACTCATCATCTAACGCCTGGCCAATCGTTGATAAATCATGTAACTTCATCTGCAGCGTCTCTTGATTATTTAAATCATCAGCCATGTCATTAACTTCTGACCAACTTAACCCCGATTGCTTCAACTCTAATAATTGGGTTGTAAACTGTCCAATAAATCCCTGTTTAGACAATAAATTTCCATAAAGTTCTAGTTCATCTTTATTCTTTTGTAATAATGTTTGCACCAACATCGTGAGGCCATTTTGAGACATCGTTGCTTGCTGATAAAGCGGGTCATTTTGCATGTAATACCACGCAAGTCGACTAAGTGAAAAAACAGAGACACGCGGTACCGATACTGCTGCACCATGCTGTCCTAACAATTCAGCTAACCGTGTTAAAACTTTAATTTCCGTTTCAAACTTAATATGATTAGGTACCAGGTAAAATATTTGTGCCTGCTCATCATTAGCTAATATTTGTTGCGCCCGTTGCAGTAACGCTAATTCATGATCGGCACTTGCGCGACCAAACAATAATTCTAATGCCATGCGTTCCCCTCCACTAACTGTTCCATTTGTTATTATTTTACCAGTTTCATCAAACTATATTGCTGATTATAGCCAAAAAAGGTTGGAACATTTTCTTATGTTCCAACCCTATATTCAGCAGAGACTTCAAAACATCTTTTATCTCATACTATTTTATTTACATAAACGCCACAATGACTCAGCAAAAATAGCCATTGTTCTTGTTAAATTAGCAACTGGTGTACTTTCATTAGCCTGATGACTCGTTACTTTTACATCCGGGAACTGACCACCAAACGCTACACCACGCTTTAGCAAACGTGCGTATGACCCACCATTAGACGTTCTCGGTGGCAAATACTCACCCGTTTGTTCTGCATAAACATCAGATAAGACCTGCACTAATTCATCTTCAATTGGTACCAAATGAGGCGGCATCCCCGCCTGAACCTTAGTCACATCCGCATTCAATGCACCTAAATGCCGCTGGACTTGCGTAATAACCGCTTGTAAATTTACACCTTGCGGATAACGGAAATTCAACAAAATGGTCCCTTGCCCACGATGACTATAACGCATCACACCCACATTCAGCGTTAAATCTCCCATCTGTGAATCATGATATGTTAACCCTAGTCCATTAGCATAAACATCTTGATGAATCGTAACACCAACAAAATCAAGGAATGCACGCGCATCCCCGCCAAAATCATAACGACTCAAGAAGTGTGCAAGATACGTGCCGGCATTCTTACCATCCGCTGGATAAGCACCATGTGCCTGAACACCTAACAGCAAAATTTTAACCGTTTGCCCATTTTGTTTAGCTTCACCATTTAGAAAAGGATATTGTTCCAAGTAATTTTCAAAATCTTTAATTAAATCAACACCCTTAGGCACTTGTACCCTAGCTTTAGCCTCACCTGGCACAACATTAGGTCGACTACCTGACATAAATCTTTCTAGGATATACGCACCATCAGACAAACTTGGAAAACGCAACTGTACCGTTTGAAAGGCCTTTTCACCATTAACAACCGGAAAAGCGCCATCTGGTGAAAATCCTAACGTCGGTTCACCCTCTTGTTCGATATAACGAGGAATATCTCGCCAACCATTTTCTTCATCCGTACCAATTATCAAACGAATTTTACGTTTTAAAACACGTTTTTGGTCAGCTAACATCTTCATCGCATAGTACGCTGACATCAGGTCAGCTTTCATATCAGCAGCACCACGACCAAAATAAAGGCCATCCAATATTTCAGGTGTAAATGCGGGGCGTAGCCACCCATCTCCAGCTGGTACAACATCAATATGAGTTAAAATACCAACCGTTTCAGCTGCATCTTGTGGTCCAAACTCAATCCACGTCACCATATTATCAACACGTCCATAACGAAAACCGTCACGATTAGCAAATGCTTCCATTTGACTCAATGCACGAATCATTTCAATACCAAATGGCGTTTGGGGTGTCTGTGTTTTTGGATCCAATACAGAAGGGATACGGATAATTTGATTTAAATCATTAATTAGCCCCTGTTCATACTCTTTTGCTTGCGTTGCCCACGTCATTTATTACTACCTCTAATCAAATTCTAATAGAGTCAGTGTACCGCGTTTTAACAAGGCTGACAATTATTCCACCTATCCTTGCTTCCGCTTGTGGTTATAGTAATAAAATACTGGTAAACCAACTGCAACTAGTAGTAGTGAAATAACTGCCCCAGTAAAGTCATTTAAAATCGTAGAACCAATCACAAATAAAGCACCGAAAATAGCGACTAATGGTGTAATTGGGAACAATGGCGTTTTGAACAAAGTATTTTCATCTAGTTGTACGGCGGCTTGCTTATTTTTGTGACGCAAGATAAAGACACCAAAGAAGGCTGCAGTATAGAAAATCCAGATTGTGAAAATTGCAATATCTGACAAACGATCAACACCATTCGTATAAACAATTGCTAAAGCAATTGTCATACCCGCAACCGTCAAAATTGCGTTAGTTGGCTCTTGTGTTTTACGAGTTAGTTTTGATAAATATTTTGGAAATAGACCATCTTTAGACATCGCGTAAGCCATACGAGGGAAAGACATCATCTTACCATTTAATGTTCCCAACATTGAAATGATAATCGCAATACTTAATGCACGACCTCCTAAATCACCGAAAGCTGCACGCATCACAGTAAATGTGGCGTTATTTTGTAAAGCTACAATTCTGTCAGATGGTAAAGCATGGTATACACCGAATGAAACACCAACATAAGCAATCACAATAATACTTACCCCACCAACAAGTGAACGTGGTAAATCACGACGAGGGTTCTTTAATTCACCAGCAATATTAGCTAATAAAATCCAACCATCATACGCAAACAAAGTTGCCAAAATAGCCATTCCAAAGCCACCACCATGGGTAACAGTATGTGTCACAGTTTGTCCTAGTGCATCAACTTTTCCAAAAAATAAACCATAAATAATTAAAATAGCAATCGGAATCAATTTAATTGAAGTTGTGAGCACTTGGAATCCAGCCGCAACACGATTTTCAAACAAGTTAACACCTGCAATAAAAGCCACATATAAAACAGCAATCCAGGTTGCATAACTGGTTGGTACGCCTAAAAAGTTAGCAGTCAAAAAGGCTGCATATCCTGCGATTGAAGCAATCACGGCTGGTGCATAAATAACGACTTGCATCCATCCCGTCAAGAAACCAGCAACCGGTCCATATAGTGATTCAATATAACTATACAGACCACCTGTTTTCGGTAAGCGAGCCCCAATTTCAGCAATTGTTAAGCCCGCAGCCAATGTAATAATTCCTCCTGCTAACCAAGCTAACAAACCTAATGTTGATGAGCCAGCAGTTTGTAGAACACCCGCTTGTTTAAAAAATATACCCGATCCAATAACTGTTCCAACGACTAACGACAGTCCAGACCAAATCCCCATCGATCGTTTTAATTCAACATCTTGCGCCATAATGTCTCTCCTCATATAAAAATAAACAAAAAAGCAGTCAACCAATTTAGTAATTGGTTGACTGCTTCGTAAGTTCTCACAGTTTTAAGCGTTACACAAAACGCCCAATCACTAATTGTATTGAGTTCAAACGATTATTATTATTATTGTTAACAAATTTAAACATTTGATATCCTCTTTCCAATTAATGTACGGGTTTTGTTTCGATAGCTAAATATTAGCATACTTTAAACAGCGTAACAACATAAATTTCACATAGTTTTCAATTTATGCTTCGTCATACCATGAATAATGGTACATTTCACCAGCTGGCTTGTCGACACGTTCATAAGTATGTGCTCCAAAGTAATCACGTTGTGCTTGAATCAAGTTTGCAGGCAAAACTGCTGAACGATATGAATCATAATAAGCAACTGCAGCTGACAATGATGGTACTGGTACACCAGCTGCCGTAGCTAATGCAATCACACGACGAGCTGCGTCTTGATATGATTCAGCGATTTGCTTAAAGTAAGGTGATAACAACAAATTGTGCAAGTCAGGTGTTTCATTATAAGCATCTGTAATACGTTGCAAGAATTGTGCACGGATAATTGCCCCTGCACGCCATAATTGTGCTAATTCACCAAATGGCAATGACCAATCATAGTAGTCTGATGCCATCCGTAATTGATCAAATCCTTGCGCATATGACATAACCTTACCAAAGTACAATGCCTTACGAACATCTTCAATTGCATCAGCAACGTTACCGTCAAATTCATACGTTGGTCCTGACAACACCTTTGATGCAGCAACACGGTCTGTCTTCAATGCTGAAATGTAGCGTGCGTATACTGACTCTGTAATAAGAGATTGTGGTGCACCAACTTCTAGTGCAGATTGTGATGACCACTTTCCAGTTCCCTTATTACCAGCACGATCCAAAATCATATCAACCATTGGCTTGCCAGATCCTAAATCATCATCACGTGTTAAGATGTCAGCAGTAATTTCGATTAAGTATGAATCCAATTCACCCTTATTCCATTCTGCAAATGTATCAGCTAAATGATTTTTATCTAATTGTAAAACACGCTTCAAAATATCATATGACTCAGCAATCAATTGCATATCACCATATTCAATACCATTATGAACCATCTTTACATAGTGTCCTGCACCATCAGGTCCAATATAAGTTACTGTTGGTTTGCCATCTTCTGGTGCTTTAGCAGCGATTTCTTTCAAAATAGGTTCTACTAAATCATAAGCAGCTCGCTGTCCACCAGGCATCATTGAAGGGCCTTGCAAAGCACCTAACTCACCACCTGAAACCCCCATTCCAATGAAATTAATACCTGATTTTTCTAATTTTTTAGAACGGCGAATTGTGTCCTCAAAGAACGTGTTACCACCATCCAACAAAATATCACCTTCATCCAAGAAAGGTAATAATTCTTCAATAACAGCGTCAGTTCCTGCTCCTGCCTTAACCATCAACAAAATACGGCGTGGCTTTTGAATTGATGCAACAAATTCTTCAATTGAATAACTAGGTACAAAGCCTGAATCAGGATGCTTTGCTACCAAATCTTCTGTACGTCCAGATGTACGATTGTAAACTGCTACTTTATACCCACGTGAAGCAACGTTTAACGCCAGATTACGCCCCATAACGGCTAATCCTACAACCCCAAATTCTGCTGTTGCCATGTTTATTTTCCTCCTATAGTCTAAACAAACAAACTCTATAATCACTAGTTTAACGCGAGTTCTATAAAATAGCACCCCTTGTGTTTTGCGCTTACATTTGCTTTGAATAGTTTGTTAACAATTGATTTTTTACCGTTTCTGACACCGTTGTTGTTAAAAAGCGTGCCATCGGGTTTATAGTATGTCGATTTTTGAATGCAAGCGGTTTAATTGCGACTAACATCACAATTAAATTATTTTCTGTTAAAAATAATTGTCCTGGTTCAAGTAATTTACCTTTTGTGTGTTTACCGATACGCCAACTATGAAATGGCTGTACATCTATCTGATCTTCTTTGGGTATATATTCGCCTGTATTCGCCTGTTTCATAACAACACCCACTAATTCTGCGGTTGGATATTTATTTGCCATAATTTTGCCTTTCAAATTGTTTCTTTGCTTATATAATTGCTATACTGATAATAATCAAAACACTTTATAGGAGAGAGTATGTCAATTACATTTATAATCATAATATTACTTTTATTGTTTGCTGCTATTTTTACATATCTAAATCATCGTTTTTTTATCAGTATTATCTTGTTCTGTTGTTTCATGTTCAGCAGTTTATTACTAAGTTTATTTGCATTAAATAACAGTACTTTCCTACCTATTACCTTACAATTTATCATTTTAGCAGTTACTTATGTCATCATACCAATCACGGTAATTTACATTTGTATTCGTCTTATTTATAACACACATGTTATGGCTTCAAAAGAAGGTCGTAATCTTGTCGGTAAATTATCAGCTTTTTTTGGACTAAATGTCCTATTCATTATCGCACTTAGTATCATTCCAATATTTATTAGTAAGGAATTGCCACTACCATTATCAATTTTATTCTCAATACTAATTGTTCTTGATATTGTATTCATCGGTTTATTCGTTTGTTACCTATTTTGCTCAGCGTTATATCAATTAACACCTTATCGTAAAATTCCCGATTACATTATCGTGCTAGGAGCCGGTATTAGCTCGGAAGAAGTTACACCATTATTACAAGCCCGCTTGGATAAAGGACTAGAGTATTACCATAAGAATCCTCAAGCCAAAATCATTGTCTCTGGTGGCCAAGGACCCGATGAACCTGTTTCTGAAGCTTTTGCAATGGCTAAATATTTACGTCAAAAACAAATACCCGATAATAAGATTATCCTAGAAGATAACTCAACTTCAACCTTTGAAAACATGGTCTTTTCAAAAGAAAAAATTACAGCAGACTGGCAAGAATCAAGAAAACCAAATGTTATTTTCGCAACAAATAATTATCACGTTTTAAGAAGTATGTTATATGCACAACAAGCAAAACTACACGCAAATGGCGTTGGTTCACCTGTTTCATCTTACTTCTTACCTACAGCATTAATGCGTGAATTTATTGCACTCCTTGTTGCCTATAAATGGTTAACTGGTCTTATTATTTTAGTTGTTATGATATTTATCATTTTATCTTACAGTCCAGTTAACTTTTAATCCATATTAAAAAGCAAGTTACCAGCACTTGGTAACTTGCTTTTTTATTAATCAAATATGCTTATTAAGCACGATCAGCATGATTCTTCGATTGCGCATTATCTTGTCCATAATAAGCATTTGCACCATGCTTACGATAATAATGCTTATCCAACAAGTACTGTGGTAAATCTGAGTTATTATGTGTTAATGACATTGTGTGGTAATCTTCTTCAGCAACCACTTCTAGAACTTTAGCATTATAAACTGCTTTGTCTGGCGTTGGTCCCCATGCAAAAGGACCATGTTGACTAACCAAAGCGGCAGGCACTGCTTCATAATCAATGTGACGTTCGTTGAATGTCTTTACGATTGTTTTACCAGTATTACCTTCATAATCTTCTTCAATTTCGCTTTGACTAAGAGCATCTGCGGCTGGAATATCACCGTAGAAAGTATCTGCATGCGTTGTATTCATTGCAGGAACATCCATCTTAGCAGCAGCAAAAGAAACCGCCCATGGTGAATGCGTGTGAACGATACCACCAACATTTGGAAAATGATTATATAGATAAGTATGTGTTGGCGTATCACTTGATGGGTTCATATTTCCTTCAACAACTTTCCCATTCAAATCAACAACCACCATATCTTCAGGCTTCAATTCATCATATGAAACACCAGAAGGCTTAATGACAAATAATCCCTTATCACGATCAATACCAGATACATTACCCCAAGTAAAAGAAACAAGGCCCAATGCAGGTAGTTTCATATTAGCTTCATAAACTTCTTGTTTTAAATCTTCAAGCATTAGTTTTTAACTCCTTCTAAATAATTAACAGGCTCTTGCGTAATACCAACTTTTTCAAAAATATCATCAAAGAATTTTTTAGCCTGCTTAATTTCAGCGATGGCATTGTCACTAGTGCCTGTCCACATCTCAATTGTGTAACTACCAGAATAATTTAATCTAGTTAGCATTCTTAAACATCCTTCAAAGTCGACACAACCCGTACCAAATGGCACCTCTTTAAATTTTCCTTCAGACGTAGGTGTCACTGGCAACGTATCCTTAAGGTGGATAGCGGCAATATTTTGCACATAGTCCTCAATATCATATGAAATATCATTTTCTGGCCAAGCAGAAATATTTCCTAAATCAGGATAGGCCTGCAACCAAGGACTTTTAATCAGCTTTTTATAGTGTGAGATTTTACCAATAGAATTGATAAATGGATCATCCATTGTTTCAATAGAAAGCATGACCATTTTCTTAGCAGCCATTCGAACACATTTTTCTAAGTTTTCAACGAATAGTTCTCGTGATTCAACCGTCTTTTTTTCATAATACACATCATATCCAGCTACTTGAATATTACGAATTCCCAAGTCAACTGCCAAATCAATTGCCTTCTCCATGATAGTTAACGATTCTTGACGAACTTTGGGATCAGCAGAACCCAATGGATATAACCGCTGTCCTGAAAGCATTAACGTATTAATACGGCTATGCGTCCGCCACATTGTATCTCTAAAACTTGTCCGTTGTTCACGGGTCCAATCTAAACGAGCTAGTCGATCTTCGCTTTCATCAACAGAAAACTCTAAGAAATTGAACCCTAATTCATGAACTAAATTAAATTTTTCTTCCCAGGTTAAATCCTGAGGTAATGCTTTTTCGTAAATTCCCAATGCATTTACTGTCATGCTATTCACCTTCTTGAAATGACTTTAAAAGTTCCCAATTGCCATCTAAAGCATTCATCAATGAAATAAATGCTGCATATTTTTTATCATAAATACGCGTTTGATCTGTCCGTGGCTCATATCTTTGCTTTACATGGCACATTTTTACAACGGCTTCTTCAAGCGTTGCATACTCACCTAAACCAACAGCTGCTGCCATTGCCCCGCCTAAACCGCCGAGTTCATTAGCCTCGACCAATTCAATTGGCAAATTTAGAATGTCTGCAAACATCTGTACCCAACTTGGTGAATTTGTGCCACCGCCAGACATGCGAATAACACTTGGTTTTTTACCTAGAACAGTCAATAATTTTTGCACATGGTATTTATGAGCAAAGACAATGCCTTCGTACACTGCCCGAATTAACTCTGACTTTGTTGTTGTACTTTGAAGTCCAATAAACGATGCCGTTGCCTTTGCATCAGAATTGCTACCATATAAATATGGAAAAAAGATAACTTTAGAAAAGTTTGCATCCGTATTTTCTAGAAATACTTCTAAATTATCATAAATAGAAACACCGCTTGCCTTCGCATCACGCATTTCTGATGTCAAAAGCATGTTAATAATAATTGATAAGTTACCTGCAGAAGTGGGACTTGAAGCTTCAATCAAATTCTTGCCTGTTGGAAAAATTGAATTCATTAAGCCGCTCTCAAGCGGTGCTAATTTGTCATCAGCAAACGTATTCATATTCCATGTTCCAGCAATTAGACTAAGCTTGTCATTATCTAAAACACCTGTTGCGATAGCACATGCATCAATATCAAACATGCCTCCAAAAACTGGGGTACCTGCTATTAATCCTGTCATCACGGCCACTTCGTCGGTAATGCCACCACATTGCTCGGTTGCATTTACCAAACTTGGCATATTATCAAACATTTCAGGAATTTCAAAGAAATCAAATAATCTTCTGTCATATTGTTTTGTATTTAAATTAATAAAATTATTACCAGATGCATCCCCAATTTCTTGCTTAATTTCACCGGTTAATATAAACCGTATAAAATCTTTGTTAGATAAAATTTTGCCAATCTTATTGTAATTTTCTGGTTCATGTTCCTTTAGCCAACGTAAAATTACCGGTGCTTGACTCGGCATAACATGTTGATGACTGATATCATAAATTTCCGAAACTTTATCTTCAAATTGTGCTGCATAACTCGTTGCACGATTGTCTGCAGACAAAATACCATCCATAAAAACATGGTTATTTTTGTCTAAAACGTACAATCCCTTACCATGACCTACTGTTGTAATACCAGCAATCTCATTACCACTTAGATCAACTTTATCCAATGCATCTTTGATGGCAATAACCAATTTATTTTTTAAATCTAATAAATTAATTTCATGAAATCCTGCTTTCCGTTCAATTCCTTTTGTTGGAAAAGCAGAAACTGAAATTTGACTACCATCATCATCAAAAATGGTCACCTTGGTATTCGTACCACCATTATCAATGGTCAAATAATAGTTTGTCATAAAACTTCCCCTAATTTAGGCTAATCTCGTAAACGGCCACTTTGTTTGACTCACGATTTGCTGATAACAAATATTCGCGACCATTCTTTTCATAAACTGTCACATTACTTGGGCCAACCTTTTCATCAATTAACTGTGTATCTAATTGATCACTTGTAATTAATTCCAAGTTTTGCTTGCCTGAACGCCAACCAAAAATAAAGTATTCATTACCATCAATTAATTTTCCGCCCCAAATCGCATGTCCAAATGGTGTTTCTGGTTGACTCAATTTAATCGTATTAAAATTTTCATCTGAAATCCGCAAGTATGGACCATGGAATCCTTCAATCGTCAAATATTCTGGGTGTCCGTCTTGATTAATGTCGGCACTAAAAATATCTGAAGTTTCAATATCAGATAACTGTGTTAATTGCCAGTCACTCGTTGCCGTAGGGTGCTGTAATTTAAAGATTCCCTGCACACCAGTAATTAACGAATAACCTGCCATACGCTTGTAACCATGATTCTTAGTCAAAGCAAAATCTAATGCATGTAAATTATTCACCTGCTCATTATCATCGTCATACTCACCAACCCATATTTTTCCTGGATCAGACCAGTCTTCAGCATTCTTTTTAGAGTTAGCAATTGAGCAGCCAACAAACCAGTAACCTGATTCATCTGACTTAGGAAAAACATCAAAACGATG
Source organism: Weissella bombi (assembly GCF_900094835.1). GTDB lineage: Bacteria > Bacillota > Bacilli > Lactobacillales > Lactobacillaceae > Weissella > Weissella bombi. The sequence goes on from NZ_FMAO01000010.1 coordinate 29,572, forward strand.
AACATACGGAAAATCGCCAATAACTACTTGATCCCAGTCATTACCATTGAACTTCTCTTTAACAATGCGACAATTTGGTGAATTAAAACCAGGATAAAATTTTTGCGTAGCCAAAAAATTTAAAGTCCCTGGAATTTGCACCATCGTCATCGTACCGCCCACGCTTGACCAAACTGTTTTTCTTGCGTAATTATTATTTAAATCATAGGCATAGCAAGGGCTGTCCTCTTCTGATGCCACAACAATAAAATCTTCATCGTTATCCTTAAGACGCATAATGGCGTAACAATGATCTAATTCATCTTCAAATACCTTTTTAAATTCCATAATTTTCTCTTTCTTTTTCAGGTTAACCGATTAACAAAATTGCTAAAAAAATAGGATTTCTCCTATTTTTTTAAACTATGCATTAACATAATTTAGTGGCTCACCTTTTTGCAAGAATGATATTAAATTATTAGATGCTTCTTTAGCAATTGCCGTACGTGCTTCCAATGTACCAGTTCCTGCATGAGGTGCCATAATAACATTGTCTAATGCGCGTAATTCACTTGAAACTTCAGGTTCGTGTTCAAATACATCTAATCCAGCACCAGCAATTTCACCAGATTGTAATGCATTAACCAAATCATTCTCTTTAACTAGAACACCACGTGCCGCGTTAACCAAGTAAGCCGTGTTCTTCATCTTCTTAAATACTTCACTATTGAAAATACCTTCAGTTGAAGGAAGTGCTGGTGCATGTAACGTGATAACATCTGATTCACTAACTAGCGTATCAAAATCAACATACTTTACATCAAGCTCTTTTTCTAAATCAGCATCTAAACGACGAACGTCATTATAAATAACATTCATTCCTAATGCTTGACAGAAATGACCAACTTCTGAGCCAACGCGTCCCATACCATAAATACCAAGCGTCTTGCCTTGCAAGCTCATACCCATGTATTGTTGTTCAGAAACATCGATCCAATCCCCATTACGAACAACCTTATCATAAAATGACAAACGACGGACAGTTGCCAAAATCAAAGCGAAAGTCATTTCAGCCGTTGGTACTCGCACACCTGTTGGGCAATTTGAAACCACAATGCCTTTTTCCTTAGCATATTCAATATCAATATGATCAAAGCCAACACCGTTTGCTGTGATAATTTTTAGATTTGTTCCGGCATCAATTAACTCTTTATCAGCCTTTGTTCCCATTAACAACAAACCATCATAATCCTTTAGATTATCAAGAATCCATTCACGTGTTTCCTTCTCAGGTTCATACGTAACATCAAAATTTTGACGTAATTCAACTAATCCCTCTTCAGGAATAATCCCAGTAACTAATACTTTTGCTTTATCCATTTTTAAAAATCCCCTGTATTTTTAATTATTCATTTACTTTAATTTTAATTATCAAAGCTTATATTCCACAACAATATAAATTTAGTTAAGCGATTAACTATCTACAAGTGCATGTTATCTTATATGTCTATTTTTGTCAAATATTTTCATTACTTTTTTACTACCATTACCCCATCGTTTTTGACTATCATTTATACCGTTGCATCAAAGGCTACCTGTGCTTTGCATATACTTATCATATGTGCTTTAATTGAAAAGAATAATAATTAATTAGCTCAGAATTATTTGAAAATATTCTTTGAAATCATTTTAGTATGTTACCCGTTTTACTAATTTGAATGACATACTAAAGAAAATTTATATAAATTTGAGTTTATTTAGTGTTTTTAGATATATAAAATAAATTAAAATTTACAAAGGACATTATGAAAAATGGACAAGTTCACAATAAAAGACATCGCCAAGTTAAGTGACGTTTCAACCGCAACCGTCTCTAACTACTTAAATGGTAATTATGCTAAAATGTCGCCAAATACAAAAGAAAAATTGGCTAATATCATTGAAAAAACTAATTATCGCCCAAGTACAACAGCTAGAAACCTAGCTAAAAACGAAAACAAAACTATCGGCGTATCTGTAGCCGATATTACTAATCCATTTACCTCACCAGTGATTTCTGGTATTTCAGAACGTTGTTCAGAATACGGTTATAAGTTAGTTTTCACAAATTCAAATAATGATGAACAAAAAGAAGTCGAAAATATCAACCGCTTATTAGAAGAAGAAGTTGCCGGCCTAATCATTGATCCGGTAAATCCAAATAGTAATACTTATCAAAGATTATCAAATACATATACAGTTATTGTTGACCGTCAAGCTCAAAGAAGCATTATCGACACAATCACAACTGATAACATGAAATCCGTTGAATTAATGACTCAAAAAATGTTAGATGCGGGCTATACTGACTTATATTTTGTCACTTGGCCATTATCGGGTATTAGTACTCGTATTAATCGTTACACTGGCTTTAAGAATGCAACTAAATATACAAATGATGAGCACTTATTAACAATTCCTTATGACTATGAATCATCAGATGACGATAGTTTTACGCAAACAATCCGCCAAATTGTTACTAGCTCTCATGGCAAATTAGGCTTTTTTACCATGAATTCACGTGTTTTACAAAATTTCTTAAAGGTCACACAAAGTCTAAATTATACTTATCCTGATGATTTTGGTGTTGCAACTTATGAAAATTTTGATTGGATGCAATTAATGACGCCTGGAATTAGCTGTATTAGACAAGATTCTGTTGCTATTGGTCATGCTGCCATGGATTTGCTAAAAGAAAAATTATCAACAAATTATACAAGCGAACCAGCGCCTAGAATGAAGACAATTCCTACGGACATTATTATTCGAGAAAGTTTTTAAAAAGAAAGCGACTTTCATCTCGCGCTTATGTACAGATTTATATTAAAAAGAGGATGGGATATTTTTTATCCCATCCTCTTTTTATTTAAGTGGCCTCCTTAGGCAAGTGCAATTTTGACACATAATTTATGATTATGCCCAACTTTACCATCAACGATTCCGTGAGCAGCATGTAAATCACTTGGATCAAATATTGCATAGTGCCGATCTGTCAACAATGCCTTGCTATGAAATTCTGGATGTTTAAAATGCTGAATTTCTTCTTTCGGATCATATTCATCAGTTGGTGCAGTATCACCAATATCAGACCAGCGTACCCACTCAGCACCTGTAATCATATAATGAATATCAATATGATCACGATGTGTCTCATAATCCATACTGTCGTAGTCACGTGTATCATATTCTTGGAAACGTAATTCAACGCCTTCTGCTATTGTTTTAGCGCCTATAGGTTCTGCTAATAACTCTTCAGTCGTACGACTATCCAACCAGTCTAAAGCCAATTGAATACGTGCTTGTACTTTTTCATTTCTAACGTGGTTCTTACTTAATCCAAACTCCATTTTGTATACCCCTATATTATTCAAATTAATCTTTTACTTCATCGTACTTATTTGCATCTGATTCACGTACAAACATTAATGCAACTACCGCGATAAGTGGGAATGCTGCAATAATTAGGTATGACGTGACATAACTGCCAGTTCCTGCCAAAATTTGACCCAATAATACTGGTGCCAAAAATGACCCCACTTGATTAAAGGCATTAATAAATCCAGAAACAGTTCCTCTTTGATCAGCCGGCGCAACTTCTACCGATAAATTATTGGTAATCGTACTAAACATAAAGGCACCAACACCCATGGCACCAGTCCAAAAGTAAAGCATAGCAACATTACCGTGTGGCACAAACGTAAATCCAATAATGGTTGGCGTAAAGATAGCCATAAAGATTGCCGCCCACGCATGCCTTGAAAGAGTCGAATGATCTGAAATCCAACCAGCAACGACCATTGATATAACAGACGTTATACCAAAAATAGACATCGCAACACCAGCAGTAACCAAACTAAAGTGCAGATTTTTTACAATAAACAAATTTGCCCAATTAGTAACACCCCACTTAGCACCAGTTGCAAATAAACCAGTGATAGCAAGCATCCAAACGCTACGATTATTAATTGCTTTTTTCAGACGTTCAATTGCTGTTTCTTCTTTAACCTCACCATTACTCTTTTTAACCACAAATTGTTGCGGATATGGTGGATTTCCCTTAAGAGCAAAGTAAGCAAATATAAATGCTACTAGTGGGAAAAAGGCGGTTACCCCTAAAGTTGCACGCCAACCATAGTGCACCATAACTGTTGGTGCATACAAATTAATAACCGTTAATCCAAATGACGTGCAGGTATTAAAAATACCAGTCGCAGTAGCTCTTTTTTTACCACCGAACCATTCTGTTATGATTCCTAAACACGCTGATAAATCAGGTCCACTAACTAACCCCAAAATAAAACGCAATGCTAGTCCATCCCAATAACCATGCATAAATACCATTGCGGCCATAACAACTAAGTTACCAAGAACTGCTGCCAACAATAGTTTCCGGTAACCAAATTTATCCGCTAACATACCTCCAGGCAACACGGTAATCGCGTACCCAATGTAGAAAGCTGTTAAATAATTGTTCCCCTGCTGAACAGTAAAATGCAATGAATCAATCGCTGCTGGCACAATGGTAGACCAAGATAGTCTCGTAATAAAACTAATTAAAAAGGCCAACCATATTCCCGCCAAAACTATAAATTGTTTGGCAGTCCATCTATTATGTGTGTTTGATAAAGTTTCCATCCCCACTTCCCCTTATCTTTCTAACTTTAGAACTAACTTTTTCACTGACGAAGTATGATCAACTTCCCCATTTGTTCGATGTGGTTCATCCATTCCAATCAAAACGAAATCTCCACTATGCAAAACAATTTGATTAAAAACACTTGGTTCTGCCACGTATTGAATATCTCGTTGCGCATTATATTCAGAAATAGGTGTCACTTCTCCTCTAACACCGACATCAATTCTCTCTTCACCTGATACGACATAATGAAAATCAAGCCGATTACGGTGAATTTCAAAATCAAAATTTTCAATATTTTCCGTCTCATACTCTAAGCATTGCACATAGAATTGTTCCCGATCCGGATAATGACGTCCTACCTCAATATCTGCCAATTGATTATTTTTTAAATAATCAATTGCTGCTTGAATTTGTTCATAATCCTCTTTCGCAAATTCATTCACATTTGATACTAGCAAAATTCATCCCCCTAAAAATCATTCAGTTAACCATAAATGTTAATCGATTAACTAAATTATAAAAATAATAAGTCGTATAATAACGACCTATTTAGTGATATTAAAAACATTATTTTGTTTTGTAGGTTTATCGCTTAACTAACTTACAAAACACATTGTATGCGTTTTCATTATCGAATGCAACTTTTTGAAACACATTTCACAATCTCAAACCTTAAAACAGCCTTAATATCCTTAAATCAATGCTTTAAGGCACTTTAAAATAAAACGTTTTATTTTAAAATTCACAAATAAACACAATTAATTATAATTTATTGCTTATTTTAAATAATAAATTTAATTTAAATGATTAATCGATAAACTAAAATTAATCAATTAATTTTTTTCTCTATAAAACAACAATTTATAGTATATTCTAAAACATAAAAAGCATTATTATAATATTTATTTATAATGATTTTTAATAATTTTTCATTCTTCGTCGATTTAGAAAGCGCTTGCATTTGTTTGTGATAGATATTACAATTCGTGTCATAGGTTAACCGTTTAATATAATTCATGAATTATAAGTCATATTCTTAAATGGAGGTACTAAATGGCCCACTTTATTCTTAATACCATTGCCTTGGTTGATAAGTTAAACAGTGGTTATTCACAATCACAGCTCATCCCTCTAGCTCATGACATGGGGTTTGATGCAATTGAATTACGCGACGAATTTTTGCAAGAAGCAGACATTCCTAACATTGTGCAGCTGGCCGAACAATTTAATACAGAGGTCTATTACAGCGTGAATGAACCTCTTATTAAAGATGGTCATTTCAATCAGCGTTTTTTTAATCAATTAAAGCTTTCACAGGAATTACATACGAAACATTTAAAAATGAACATCGGTTCTTTGGCTAATTTTGATAATGTTTTCCCTCGTGAATTTTTAGACGCAATTACAACAGACATTTCTCTGACTGTTGAAAATAATCAATCGTCAGAAGATAGCAATCTAAACAACACTTTGCATTTTTTTGAAATTATTAACAGCCAGAAAATGCCTATTACATTCTGTTTTGATACTGCAAACTGGCTTTGGGTAAATACAGATCCAATAACCGCTGTTGAAAAACTAGCACCCAATGTTAGTTACTTACATTTAAAAAATGCCTCTAATAAATCAGGTGTTTTATCTACAACACAGTCTCTTGAAAATGGTGCGGTCAACATACCAAGTATCATTTCTAAATGTTCGGTTCAAGACTATGGTTTTGAATACCAATCAACTATCGAGCAGCTAACACAAGATTTAGTAAAAATTAAATCTATTACAAAGGCTTACTAACACTTCTACTTTTAAACGGAGAAACTTTTTATGTTAGAGTTTATAAATCATATTTTTCAAACTTTTGGGGCTACAGTTGTCGTGCCAATTATGATTTTCATCGTAGCTTTATGTCTACGAGTATCAATAAAAACGGCTATGATGAGTGCCTTTTACGCTGGTGTTGGTCTAACAGGATTTAGTTGGATCATTTCGGCCTTTACCCCTATCGTCACTAAAATCATCAAACAAATGGTGAACAACACTGGTATTCATCTACCAATTGTTGATATTGGTTGGCAAGCTGGTTCTTTGGCAACGTTTGGTTCTACAGTCGGTCTTAGTTTTTTCGTTTTCGGACTAATTCTAGAATTAGTTCTATTCGCAATTGGATGGACTAAAATATTCATGCCTTCTAACCTATGGAATAATTTTGGTTTCATGGTTTGGGGAACACTTGCATATTACGTGACCCATAATTTCTGGTTGTCATTGGGATTGTCATTCTTTATGTTGCTATACACATTAGCATTAGCCGAAACGCAAGCTGATCGTTGGTCAAATTACTTTGGTGTTAAAAATGCCAGTGTTTGTTCCCTTCACAATATGGAACAAGCCGTACCAGCCATCTTACTTGACCCACTTTGGAATCTATTAGGATTTAACAAAGTAAAAATGACACCAGAAACTTTTAAAACAAAGTTAGGTGTCTTCGGTGAACCAACTACATTAGGAGCCATTTTAGGTGTCATTATTGGTGTATTGGGAAATCTAAAGTCATTAAATACATTGTCAGCATGGGGACAAATTTTGTCATTTGCCATTGCCCTTTCAGCTGTCATGACAATCTTCCCGCTTGTTACAGACGTCTTCTCTAAAGCATTTTCACCTTTGGCAGAAGAAATTGACAACAAGCGTTCAAAGGATGAAGTTGCCACGGATGGCGATGCCGAAGAACTAGCTATCAAGGATAAGAAGCGTTGGTTCTTAGCCGTTGATGATGGTGTTGGTTATGGTGAACCGGCAACAATTATTGCTGGTATTATTTTAATCCCAATTATGGTTTTGATTGCCTTCATTTTGCCAGGTAACAAAACTTTACCAGTTGTAGATCTTATTTCAATCCCATTTATGATTGAATCAATTGTCGCTATCACTCGCGGTAACATACTAAAAGTCATCTGCAACGGCGTTATTTGGTTTAGTCTAGGACTTTATGCAAGCAGTTGGCTTGGTAGCGTTTATACCGGCGCTATTTCACACTATGGTGTTGCTATTCCTGCTGGAATCGTCCTTATCACCAGTTTCAACTTAATGGCTCGTCCATTAAATGCTTTAATTTTCGCAGCTTGGATTTCAAAGAACCCAGTCTGGATTGGTCTAACCATCATTGTTTACCTAGTATTCGTTGTTTTGCTCCGGACACGACGCGAACAAATCTGGCTATACCTTAAGAAAATGTCTGAAAAGAATGCTGGTTTCAACGGTAGCACTGAAAAAATCATGTAATTTTTATATAATGAATAAGAAATCGAGGATAATTTAATTATGAAAAAAATTGATGGACATTTACATTTAGTTCGCGCAATTGCTGGTTTTAACGGTAAAGGACGTTTAACACCATTAGGAGACGGTCGTGCCGTTTGGGATGATGGTACCGTTATTAAACTAATTCCTGATGGTAGCGGCGATGATAGTTTTACAGCTGAAGCAGCCTTAGATATTATGGCTAAATCTGATATTGAAAAAGCCGTTGTTTTGCAAGGTAGTCTTAACGGTTACCAAAACTATTACACTTACCAAGCAATTAAAAAGTATCCTGATAAGTTTATCGGTGCTTTCTCTGTTGATCCATTTTCAGAATTTTACATGGATATCGTTAAGCGTTATGTCGATGATTTAGGTTTCAGAGCGATTAAATTTGAAATTAGCCAAGGCGGTGGTATGCACGGTTATCACTATGACACACCATTTAGATTAGATACAAACCCACGTATTGGTAAGATTATGCATTTCATTTCTGATTATCCTGGTTTTGTCGTAACAGTTGACTATGGTAATTATGAACAATTTAGTTATCAACCAGAAGCAATCGCTAACTTAGCTAAAATGTATCCAAATATCGACTTTGTCGTATGCCATTTATCATTCCCAAATGCTGATCATCCTGATCGCTTACGTGCTGCATTAGCACAGTGGCAACCCTATGAGAATATCTACACAGATATTTCAGCAATTCAAGACATTGAAGACGAAACCGTCTTCCCATTCCCACGCTGTCAGCAAGACGTTAAAATCGCTAAAGAAATGTTAGGTGCTAAGCGAATTATCTGGGGAACTGATTCACCATGGTCTGCTACGTTCAACACCTACAATGAATTAGCAACCTGGTTAGAGAGCACTGATATCTTCACGGAAGAAGAATATGCGGATGTTATGTATAACAATGCATTACGTATTTACTTCAAGCCAACGGCCGTTGCAGCCATTGCTAATGCCAACGATCCGGTCGTAAAAGATTAACCACACTTACTAACCTACTAGTTACAAAAATTACGCAATAAAAAACCGTATCAATGTAAATCTACATTGATACGGTTTTATTTTTAATCACTAATTAAAATCAAATTACTTTGATGCTAATTCAGCTTTACCCTTGGCCCATTGTTGAATGTTAACAATTTCATTTTGACGCACTTTCTTTGAGTGGTCATTTGAAACTGGACGACGGCTGGCCCATGAGTTATATGGTGATCTTACTGCCATAGTTTAATTCCTCCATTTTGTTATCGATAACTGTTAAAGTATACCGATATTTTCCCCATTAGTCAACTCTACTCATTTTTAAATGGGCGTTTTTTAGATAATTATTAATATATTTTTTTAAACAACAACACTTTAAAGTAATCATTTGATTTCCAATCGTTTATTCCTTATAATTAGTAAGTGGGATTATTATAAAATTTATGAGGGAGGCCACCTATTATGGCTAAATTAACTGATGATATGAAAAAAATGATCGACGAACAATTTCCGTTCCTAGCAACTGCTGATGAAAACGGTATGCCTAAAGTTGGGCCAAAGGGTTCATTACACGTATTTGATGACTCACACTTAGTGTATTTCGAACACACTTTCCATCATGCATACCATAACTTGCAACAAAATGGGCGCGCAGCTGTTGCAGTTGCGGATAAAGAAGCTCAAAAAGGCTTCCGTTTCGAAGGTCAAGCACACATACATGAAGATGATGATTTAGCTAAAGAATTATTACCTGACGGAATCTTTGAACGCTTTCCACGGGCTGCCTTAGTTATTATTGACATTGAACATATCTTCAAATTAGACAATACACTAGAAGCTGGTACGCAAATCGCTTAGCAAGCTTTTAATATCAACATAAATATATAACAAAAGCCATCAATCCAATCATTTAAAGTGATTAGATTGATGGCTTTTAAATATGGCTACATTTATTTCGATAAAAGCTTAAACTATGATAAGATACTTTAAAACGTACGTATTAGCAAAGAAAGAGTCGTTACTATGATTAACAAACAACCGTTAACTGCCAATTCTAATTGGTATCAAATTGATGAATTAACACCTGATGATCGTGCATGGTTAACAGGTTCCCAAAATATTCCGAATGAAATTATCAACTATGCCGTCGACCCTTACGAAAGTGCCCGAATGGAATTCGATGACGACAACCATTACAACCTAATGATTTTTGACGTTGTCACGCCCACATCAAAGCGCGCAACAACCGAACCAATCAGCTTTTTATATAATATTGATCAATCTGACTTGTACATATTCACGCGTAAAGAAACGTCGTACGTTATTAATTACATAACAAAATTCACTAATGACGCCCTTGAAAGCTCACAAATACAACCAATTGATCTAGTTCTTAATGTTGCCGAAAAATTGTCTGGCGAATTCATGAAAGCAATTTTAAACATTAATCGCCAACGTCTATCTATTCAAAGCTCAATTAAATCAACAAAACCAACCCAGCCGGCCATTAATCAATTAATGTCGCTTCAAACAGATTTGATTTATTTAATTAATTCACTACAGACTGATTACACGTTGCTAGCAACCCTCAAAAATCACGATCACAAACTGTTAAGCGATCGCCAGCTTGAACGTATTGAAGATGTTGAGGTCGAATTGAAACAAGCTTTAGATACCAGTAAACTATCACAAGAAGTTACAAGTAGTGTCGCCAACGCTTTTGATAACGTTGCTAACGCCAACCTAAATTGGACGATGAAGCTATTGACTGTTTCATCAATTGTTTTAACGGTACCAACCATTATTTCAGGTTTCTTTGGTCAAAATGTCATTCTGCCATTAACTCATGCTAATGACGGTTGGGTATATACGATTTTCATCACCCTTATTTTCATGGTTATTGTTACCCTTATTTTATGGCACTACGGTTTCTTTAAAAAATAAATATTGTAAGCAAAAAATGTAACGATGATGGTCAAAAACTATCATCGCTACATTTTTTTATTTATTCACACTAACCGCGTGCCAAAAGTTTCTTTAGGAAACGATAAATTGCATATTTTGTGCCATTAATTGGCTTAACAAATGAACCAACCTTTTCTTCAGCGTGGCCTGCAAATCCCTGCTTAAATCCTAATACACCATCAGACCCATCAAAGACACCTGAAATACCATAGAAATTATAATGTGGAATTTGACGAGCTATTGCTTGCTTAAAAGCATATTCCTGAACAGCATATGGGCCGTAGAAATTCTTATACTCATCATACGTACCAGAATAAAGATAAATCATCTCATTAGCCGTTGCCAAGAACAATGCACCCGCAATAACAACAATATCCTTACCAGCCTTCTCACGAGCTGTCTGGGCTTGTGCAATACGCTTTTCATGTTGTTTATGTTGATCTGCATACTCTGCACGTTGTCGCTTTAACTTCTTATAATTAGGCTTTTCAGCAATTCGTTCATCTAAATTAGCCACCACTTCAGCTAAATGATCACGTGCCTGTTGTTGTCCTTTAATATAAGCCGGAAAATCCATTTCTGCAAAAACAAAGTAGGCATCATCACCATATTCATCGTAGACCGTTTCATAAAAGTCTAAATCTTTATCATGATAATCTAGTCGATTTGCCGTATCTTGTGTCAAAGCCTTAAACTCTGGTAACTCGTCCTTATCCAAACGATGTACTCTGATACCAAATTGGTCAGTTTTCTTTAAGTAATACTTACCATCCTTAGCAAACGAAGCGCGTAAGGCTTTAGAATCACCACCAGCATCTAATACTGGTTGTAGCGACTTAACATACTGCCAAGATGGTGAAGAATTGGTTGTCCAACCTTGCGTAGCTGGTGTATGTTCAAAACCGATTGCTTCCAATGCATCAATAACCGTATTATCCGTTTCACCAATTTGTTGACCATCATCATCGAACTGACGATAAATCGCATTTGGCATCACACGCAAAAATAGACCACGACGCTCTTTAGCAAACGCCATTACACCATCAATAAAAGCTGTAACGAGCTCTTGATTGCTAAAATCAATCAACATCCCCCCATCAATTTGGAAAAGATTACCCATTTTAACTGGAATCCATCCCAAAACTGCTGCTGCTTCCACTTGGTCATCTGAAACTAAACCAACTAATCTCGTTTGCCAACCACGACGAGCTAACAAACGAGCCTGTGATGCTGTTTGTAAATAACTACCTGCAGGATGCGCTTGGGCAAACGCTTCAAATTCTGCTGTTGTTAATTCTTTAAATGAACGTGTCATGTTTAACTCTCATCCTCATCTTTATATAGGTTATTTTAAATTATACGCTATCTGCCTTAAATTTTGGCAAACAACTCATAAATATTGGTTTTCCACAATAAATAGTGTCAAAAATTTTAATAAACTGTAGCTAAACAGGTACTTTTTATCGTTTTTAAAAATTTAATTTATGGCTTTGAACTTAAATTAGATTCTTACAGTGGAAATCTAACTAGGTTTTCCACCTGTTTTTCCCGAGTTTTCCACAAAATCACCGTTTTTTACACAAGTTTTTCCACAGCTTAACATAAAAAAAGTTGGACCAAATATCTAAGTCCAACCTTATCTTAATATTCATAATTTTTTCTAAAAACGATTTTGCTACTTTAAGTGTAATTTATGTGCTAATTTAACAGCACGTGCACCTAAAATTTCCTCACCAACATGCGTCTTTAATACGGTCACACCATAAATAGCGACACCAATGACACCAGCAATTATCAACAATAATAATTGCATTAACTTAGTATCAGCTACGAACAACCCTAGCGTGTAGGTAATCGGTGCAACAACCGCGTACATAATTAAGCTCCAAAATAGAATAATTACGAACGTTGCATTAAACGACGACCAATCAATGTGATATTGACTTGATAGGTGATAAATAGCAATAACCATTCCTACCAAAAATGCAATCGTTGTTGCTAGTAATGGCCCCATTCCTCGTAGCCAAATTGTTAGCGGAATCTGCAAAACAAATTTGATAACAAAGATGAGTACCAACAATCTAACTGTGTAACTCAATTGACCTAATCCTTGATAAATGGCTAAGACAACCATGTATAAACTCAAGAAAATAGCCGAATAACTTGCAAATTGTAAAATCAGCGTACCATTTGTCACATCATTTGTTTGATAGAACAAAATATATAGCGGACGTGCAACAGCGACCATCCCCAATACAGCTGGAACCATCACAAATGCTAATAACTTAAAAGCAAATTGAATTTGATGACCAATATTTTCCCGATCGCCAATCTCACGTGCTCTTGAAATCATTGGTAAGGCCGTCTCAGACATTCCAACAGCTAATGACACTACCAACATAACCAACTTGTTTGAGTTAAAAGCAAATTGCGCATACATTGCCTGCATGACATCACTCGAAATATTCGTAAATGCACGAATAATTCTAAAGAACGTATACTGATCAAATACTTGAATCAATGAAATGGCTGAACCTGCAAAGATAACAGGTACTGACTGACGTGCCATCCGTATCAAAATAGCTCGCGCATCAAACTTCTTAACTGGCACACCTTGTCTACGTTTCTCATTAAAGAACCGACGTCGACGTAAAATACCAAAAAGTAAAATAACGATTCCGGCTAATGCACCCCAGAAAGCAGCGAAAGTTGACTGTACGGTTGCATCCACCCAATCTCCATGATGACCAACCATAATCCAATACGTCATGGCTAACATATACACAACGCGAACTAATTGTTCAATGAATTGCGACCAAGCTGACAAGCCCATAAATTCAAATCCCTGCACATAACCGCGCAGCATCGAAAGTATTGGAATAATGACAACAGCCGCTGACAAGGCTCTAATAACCCGAACAACATTCGGATCACCTTGCGACAGCAAACCTGCCAACAAGTACAAAACAGCACCAGCAACAATTCCTAAGATGGCTCCAAGATTTAAAGCCTGCCTAAAGATATGTCGAATCGCTTCATATTGTCGTGAAGCACTATATTCGGCAACCAAACGAGCTAACACATTTGGTAATCCAGCGGTTGCAATCAGCAAAGCCACACTGTAAATTTGATAACCTTGTGAGAATAACGAATTAGCAAGATTGTAGTAAACATTCCCAATCATCGCAATCCATGGAATGATGTATAGCGCACCTAATAGTCGTGAAGCTAAACTACCAATCGTCATCCAAGCTGAACCACGTAACATACGTGACTTGGCATCCTTATCAGTTTCTACCGGTGGCTCAATTGGCTCATCCTGATATTCCTCTGAATCTTGTGTAAGAGGCGTTTCAACAATTTTTTCTGTCGGCTTTTTAGGAAGCTCTCGATAAGCAAATGAGGGCACTGAATTACTAGTAACGGTATCAGGTACTTCATGTACCTTAAACGTCGCAACACCATTCTTATGAACTTTAATTTTAGCATCACCTGTTGATGCTGACTCTTCTGGCTTCGTGACTTCTGAAGACGTTGCTTCATTATGCCGGTCATCAAAAACTTCATCAACCTTTTTACCATTAATGATTTGGTTTAATTCATCAAAGGTAATATCTCGTCGAAATGGTGAATTTGTTTGGGGTGATTTATCGTCATTCATGCCTGTTCCCCTTCCTAATTTTTAATGACGCTACACAGACTCGAACTGTGATCTAAGACTTAGGAGGTCCTTGTTCTATCCTGTTGAACTATAGCGCCAATAACACCCTAATATATTATTATACACAAGAAATCCCATTGTTTGTAGATGTAATTCATTACACCTGATAATGATAACGTATCTAGCCATAAATAACACATAAAAAAACACTGAATTTCAAAAATTCAGTGTTTTTCAAAACTATTATTCAAAATAATGCTTAAAACTAAATAACAAAGTTAACTAGCTTACCAGGAACAGCAATAACTTTCTTTGGCTCTGCACCATCAAGTTGCTTTTGAATTGCTTCTTCATTACTTGCAATCTTAATCATTGCTTCACGGTCTGCGTCAGCTGGTACAGTAACACGACCACGTAGCTTACCATTAACTTGGAGAATAATTTCAATTTCATCATCTACCAAGGCAGCTTCATCATAAGTTGGCCACTTTGCGTAAGCAATTGATTCACCAGCATGTAGGTAGCTCCACAATTCTTCAGTAATATGTGGGGCAATTGGATTCAATAACTTAATAAATCCTTCTACATATTCAACAACCAAGTTTTCTTGCTTGTATGCTTCGTTAACGAAAATCATCATTTGAGAAATAGCTGTGTTGAAACGCAAGTTCTCATAATCATCAGTAACTTTCTTAACTGTTTCATTGTAGATTTTATCAAGCTTATGATCATTAACCGTTGTGATATGATCACGTAGCTTATCTTCATCATCAATGAACAAACGCCAAACACGATCTAACCAACGACGTGATCCAGCCAAGCCTTCTTCTGACCAAGCAATTGATTGCTCCAAAGGTCCCATGAACATTTCGTACAAACGCAATGTATCAGCACCATATTCAGCAACAACATCGTCTGGGTTAACCACGTTACCCTTTGACTTTGACATCTTTTCATGATTCTCACCAAGAATCATACCTTGGTTAGCTAATCTTTGGAATGGTTCCTTGGTGTGCACAACACCCAAGTCGTACAATACCTTGTGCCAGAAACGAGCATATAGCAAGTGCAACACAGCATGTTCAGCACCACCAACATACAAATCGACATTCTTCCAGTAAGCCTCGGCTTCTGGTGATACAATTTCTTCATCATTGTGTGGATCCATATAACGTAGGTAGTACCATGATGAACCAGCCCATTGTGGCATTGTATTTGTTTCACGCTTACCTTTACGTCCGTTTTCATCAACAACATTCACCCAATCGGTCACATTAACCAATGGTGACTCACCAGTACCTGAAGGCATAATGTTATCTACTTCTGGTAGACGTAATGGTAATTCTGATTCGGGAACTAATGTTTGTTCGCCATCTTCCCAATGAATAACTGGAATAGGCTCACCCCAGTAACGTTGACGTGAGAAAATCCAGTCACGCAAACGGTAGTTAACCTTCTTGTGACCAGCATGGTTTTCTTCTAGCCAATCAATCATCTTAGCAATAGCTTCCTCTTTATCCAAACCATCTAAGAAACCAGAATTGATGTGCTCACCATTGCCTGTGTAAGCTTCTTTTTCAATATCACCACCAGCAATAACTGGACGAATTGGCAAATCATATTTCTTAGCAAAGTCATAGTCACGACTATCATGTGCGGCAACCGCCATAATAGCACCCGTTCCGTATGATGCTAGGACATAATCACCTACCCAAATTGGCAATGCTTCGCCGTTAACTGGGTTAACAGCATAAGCACCGGTGAAGACACCCGTCTTATCTTTATTCAAGTCTGTACGCTCTAAGTCAGACTTAGAAGCAATTTCAGCCTTCAAAGCCTCAACTGCATCACGTTGATCATCAGTCACAATTGACTCAATTAATTGATGTTCAGGTGATAGCACCAAGTACGTTGCACCAAACAAAGTGTCGGCACGTGTTGTAAACACCTCAATTTCATCATCAGTACCTTGTACTTTAAAGTTCACTGATGCACCAATTGAACGACCAATCCAGTGACGTTGTTGTTCCTTAATTGCGTCTGGCCAATCTAAATCATCCAAATCATCAATTAAACGATCCGCATATGCAGTAATCTTCAAAGCCCATTGACGCATTGGCACGCGGTAAACTGGGTAACCACCACGCTCTGTCTTACCGTCAATGATTTCCTCATTGGCAACCACTGTTCCACCATTATAATCAGGGGCCCAGTTAACCATGATTTCGTCTTCGTATGCTAAGCCTTTTTTGTATAGTTGTTCAAAAATCCACTGTGTCCACTTGTAATACTTTGGATCAGTTGTATTAACTTCACGTGACCAATCATAAGACAAGCCCAAAGACTTCATTTGGTTACGGAAAGTCTTAACGTTTTTAGCCGTTACCGTCTTTGGATCTTCACCAGTTTTAATGGCGTACTCTTCAGTTGGTAATCCAAAAGCATCAAATCCCATTGGATGTAAGACATTGTAGCCTTGCATCCGCTTCATACGTGACACAATGTCCGTTGCTGTATAACCTTCTGGATGACCAACGTGCAAGCCTTGACCAGATGGAAATGGAAACATGTCCATTGCAAAATACTTTTCTTTATCAGTAGCATTTGTTGTTTTAAATGTCTGATGTTCATCCCAAAAATGTTGCCATTTTTTCTCTACTAATTTGTGTTGATATGCCATGATTGATAACCTCACTTTAATAGTCTTACTTTATCAAAAAAACACCGAGCTTTCAATATTCATCAAGGACTAGCCAAAATAATTCTCATCAATATTTTTAAGACATTTTGTGCTAAACTAATAAAATGAGAAATAAATAAGAAGGAGGCCCGCAACAAGTGCATTTACGTAAATTTGACTATTTTCAATTAGCCATTGCTTTAGGTGGTTTAGCAATTTTTATTATCATGGCATTTGGTTATGTCAACAACCTAAGTTACATTACGACCATCGACCAATTTGGTCTCCATTATATCCGTGAACCACTGACACCAGAAAGATCGTGGTTTTTCCGTAATATCACCCGTGCTGGTAACACTAAATGGACAGCACTTGTTATGGCAATCACAGCCATAATTGCAGTATTAGTTCGCAAATGGGATGTTGCGGTGTTTATGGTCGTCAATGTCGGTGTCTTTGGTGGTGGGGTTATGAGTGTATTTAAGCATATCTTTAAGAGACCACGTCCAAACATCTACCATGTTATCGAACAATCAGGTTATTCATTTCCGTCGGGGCATGCGTTAAACGCCATTTTGCTCTATGGTTCCTTAATTGTTTTAGTGCACTATTACTTGAAATCAGAGGATAATATCCGCTATGCATTTATGACATTGTTTGCTGCATTAATTATCGCTATCCCTGTTAGTCGTGTCTATTTAGGTGTACACTACTTGTCAGATGTTTTGGCTGGTTTTGGTTTAGGAACCTTCCTATTAATTATGTCTAAAGAAATTATTTTTAAATATCGCACACGAGAGGTTTTCGAAAATGCGCAAAATTCAGAATCTGGTTCAAATATCGCTAAATGAATATTTAAATCCCGGTGATTTAGCTATCGATGCTACTATTCATCATGGGGATGTCACCCGTTTCTTAGCTAGTCGGGTTGGTGATACTGGAAAACTCTTAGCTTTTTCAGCGAAAAAAGATGAAATCGATGATGTTGCTACATCTCTATTCTTAAGCGGTTTAAATGACCGTGTTGATTTAATCAATAAAGACTTCTCAACAATCATCAATTATTTAGACCCTACCCAACCAGTTGGCGCAGCAATGTTCCAATTGGACGATCAGATTGATTTAGCTGCTGTTCAAAATGCTGCTAAAGCTATCTTAATGTTTTTAAAAACAGATGGCCTTCTATGCTTACTAAGCGATGATGCCAAACTATTAGATGATCTTAAAAAATACTTTGCTGAATTACCAACTAACTCTTACAGCGTATCTTATTATGAAGATATGTTAACGTCAGAAAGTGCGTTAGTTATACAACGGCATTAAAAAAATCATTGCTTATTTAATAAATGTCATCATGACATCGTTAGTAAGCAATGATTTTTTTGTATCAATCTATTTAATTTAACAATGATTTAGCAAGATAAAAGCATCCTAAAACACCAGCATTATCGCCATGTTCAACATGCACAATATAATGCTCTAAATCATCCACTGGTAAATAATCAGCTAATTGCCGAGCGAAAGATTCACGAACCATTGGTAGTAAGATACTACGGTGTGGTACACCACCACCAAATATAATTCTGTCTGGACGTAAAATAGTTGTATATGTTACTAAAGCCTGTGCCAAATAATCTGCTTCAATTTCCCAAGCTAAATGATCATCTGGTAGTGATTTAGCAGACTCTTGCCAGCGCTCTTCAATAGCTGGGCCCGAAGCCAAGCCTTCTAAACATGTATCACCATGAAATGGACAATGCCCCACATATTTATCTTTAGGATGTTTACGCATCATAATATGTCCTGCTTCAGGATGTGAATTACCACTCAATAAGTGACCATGTTGGATAATTCCTGCACCGACACCTGTACCAACTGTTAAATAAACCACATTTTCAACATCCTTTGCGGCACCTGAAACGTATTCTGACCAGCCGGCACCATTGACATCAGTTGTCCAGTAGTAAGGAATGTCACGCCATGCTTGCATAGCACCCAAAAAATTATAACCTGACCAACCCCTTTTCGGTGTATCTAAGACATAACCATACGTGCGGCTTTGTGGATTAATATCAATTGGGCCAAAAGCAGCAATACCAATCGCAGCAATATCTTGGTATTGATCAAAAAATGCCGTAACTTGTTTAATTGTTGTTGGTCCGTCTAATGTCGGAAAACTCTCACGTGCAATAACAGTATCTGGATCATCCACATTAGCTACTGCAACAACAAACTTTGTCCCACCTGCTTCAATTGCTCCTAAAAGTGACATTATATTTCTCCCATCATGGTTATATTAATATTTAATTGCGTTTTTTTCTAATTCATACGTTGTTACATGCACATCCTTAAAATCAGTTCTCTCTAATACGATATCAGGATGTACTTCACTATAATAACGTTCTGTAAACACAGTTTCCCCATTGTTAACAAAGACTTCGACTGAACTACGATCAATTAGTAATTGTAAACTAATCATCTTTGCTGGTTTGACGTATCCCACTCGTTTATCTGAGCGATCAGCTCTTGCAATGATTAACTTATTATTTTGCTGATCAAATTGTAAAGTCAATACCACCTCATCAGCCGTCCGGAACTTTAAGATGAAATCCTTGTCTGCTTTTAGCTGCATATTAATTTCATTACTCTCAACATTAGATAGCAATACTTGTTCTGTTAAATCTGATGAAAATAATAAATTATTTTTTGTCTGTTTAATTCTTAATTTATCCAATTCAGTTACTGGCTGCATATAAATATGGTTATCTTTTAACGTTAATTCACGTGGAAAAGTTAAAGCACCTGCCCAACCATCCTTTTTTTCAGGCATCTCACTTTCCCACATAGCCATCCAACCGAACATAAGTCGACGACCATCAGGTGCTAACATCGTCTGACTCGCATAAAAATCATGACCATGGTCAATCTCAATAAATTCGTTTCTTCCAAAGTTTGCCGTATCAATATTTAGTTGACCAATCATATAACCTGTTTGGTGTAAGTTTAAATACTTTTCACGTTCTGGTTGAATTCCCTGTGGTGACATCAATAAAATATCTTGTCCTGCAAGTGAAAAAATATCTGGGCATTCCCACATATAACCTTCTGTATCACGTGTTTTTGCCTGAGCTATCGCACCTTCATAAGTCCAATTTAATAGGTCTTTTGATGAATATAGTAGTACGCGCCCAACTTTTGAATCTTGTGTTTGACCACCAAGAATCACATAATAGGTGTCACCTGCTTGCCAAACCTTTGGATCACGAAAATTAGCTGTATTATCAATCGGTGGTGTTGAAATCACTGGATTATTAGCATATTTTTCAAAATGAATACCATCTTTACTAATTGCAATATTTTGATCTTCATAAAAATCATCATCGTTGCCACTATCACCAAAATGGTGCCCCGTGTACATCAAGTACAATTTATCGTCTTTAATAATTGCACTACCTGAAAACATACCATTTTGAGTAATTGGTTTTTCGGGTGATAAAGCAATAGGTAATGTCTCCCAATGTACAAGATCTATACTACGAGCATGTCCCCAATGCATGGGTCCCCAATCTGCACTATATGGATGGTACTGATAAAATATATGGTAATAACCTTTAAAATAAACAAACCCATTTGGATCATTAATCCAACCCGCTGGTGCTGCTACGTGAAAATTAAGACGATAACGTGGGTTTGTTACTTGGGCAAATTTTTCATTCATAATCTAAAATTCCTTTCTTAATTTAAGCTGCTTGATTAATTAATGGTTCACCGTTTACATCTTGATTATCTTTTTTAATCACAAAGAAGGCGTAAATTCCTGCAGCAACTACAACAATTGTAATAATATGGAAAGTCATTGCATAACCGGAATTATCTCGTAACATACCTAATGGTGTTGAAAGAACCACTTGACCTAATTGTGCTGCAACCTGGAACCCAATCATATACAGAGTAGCTGATAATTTTGTCTCAAAATGAAGTGTGAAATATCTAAAAATCGATAAAATAAAGAGTGGTGTTTCAAAAGAGTGAAGCATTTTAACACATGAGATTGCAATTGGGTTATCAATAAAACCACATAACCCAATTCGGATTGCCATAATTGTAATCCCTAACAGCAACGTATTACGGACACCAATTTTATTCATGATAATTGGTACAAGCCCCATCATAATAGCTTCTACAAAGACTTGAATAGAATTCAAATTACCATACATTTGTTGTCCCTGCGCTACTGACCCAAACAACCCAGCATAGAAACTTGGAAACATTTGTTGACCAAAAACTGTATAAAATGTCCAAGTGAAAAATATCAAGATAATCACAGCCCATAAGTCACGTAATTTTAACAAAGACAACATTTCCTTAACACTTGGTACTGATGCTTGTGTTGTGTTACGACTACGTTTCTTCTCTTCACGTTCAGCTTTAGGTACCCAGAAGCAAACATTTAGTAGTAATAGAACACCAAAAAATGAACCTAGCCAAAAATTAATATCCGGATTAATCACAAATAAATGACCTGCTAATAAGGCCACCACTGCATACCCAAAAGATCCCCAAGCACGTGCTTGCCCATATTCGAATTTAAATACACGACTGAAACGTTCTACTAAAGCTTCATAAATTCCTGTCGTTGCTAAAAAACCTGCTGATAGAAAAATTGAACCAACCACTAATCCAAATGTAAAATTACTGTTTAACATTGGTTCATATGCATAAATAAAAAATGGCCCGACTAACGCTGCACAAATACCACTAAATATTAGTAAATTTCTTTTAAGTCCCAATTTGTCTTGCAAAGTACCATAAAAAAACATCAAGATTAATGTGACTAATGAATTAGCCGCATAAATTGTCCCAACAGAACTTCCATTTAAATTCAAACCATCTTTAGAAGTTAACCATAATTGAAAAAATGACCACCAAATGCCCCATGATGCAAAGTATAAAAACATTGTAACTGAACTTTGCAAATAGGACTCATTCTTAAAAGCTTTCATATATTTTGACACAAGATAATCCCCCTTCGAATAAATAAACAATCGTGTCTTTTCATTGAAATAAAATGTAATCGCTTTCACAAAAGGTATTATAACCCTTGTTCCAAAAATATGTCAACCGGTTGATATAAAAATAAATTAAAAAGGTTGCGGCATTTTTGCCTCAACCTTCGTTCAATAAAACTATCTATGACCAGTAGTTCCCTCCCATAACGTCACTGGTAATATATATTCTGACTCCGTTTTGTCACCCGCAATTCGTTTCAATAATATATCAACTGCAATTTTAGCCATTTCTTCAATTGGTTGCACAACAGTTGTTAATTGCGGCATTACATTGCGCATCAATTCAGTACCATCATATCCAACAATCAATAAATCCTCAGGAATTTTACGGCCACGTTCTTTAGCAATTGCCATAATAATACTTGCATCAACATCGTTAGAAACAAACAACGCTTCCATATCTGGATAGCTATCAAACAATTGCTGATACCGTCGTTTTTTTTCAGCAAATGATAATTTAAAATCAATTGTAAAGGTATGTGGTTCTAAACCATTATTCTTCATAATGGTTTCATAAGCTACCCGCCGTCGATGTGCAGGGGTTTCTAAAGAACTTGGCCCATTAGTATGAACAATATGCTTAACACCAGCATTAATTAATCGTTCTGTTGCTAAAACCCCCCCGTGATAGTTGTCAGATTCGACAATCGGAATATCACTATTCATGATACGATCAATTGCCACAATTGGTAGATGACTATATTTATACTCAGCAATGCCTTGATTATGCGTGCCGACAATCAATCCATCTACTTGTCCTGCCAATAATTGATTTAAATAATCCGTTTCTTTATCGGTGTCCTGTAGTGAATTACCAATAATTACTTTAAAATCTCTTTGATATAATTCGTATTCTAAATAATTTACTAATTCACCAAAAAAAGGATTAGATACTGTTGGAAAAATAAGACCAATCAATCCCGTCTCTTGCTTAAATAATTGTCGAGCTGCGGCATTTGGCTGGTAATTTAACGTTTCCATAGCATCATGCACTTTTTTTAGTGTTTTTTCACTTAAATAACCCCGGTTATTAAGCACACGTGATGCTGTTGTTTTTGAGACACCCGCTAATTTTGCAACATCTTCTAACTTGGGTTTCATGTTACTAACCATATCTACCTTTCAAAAATCATTTCAATACATTTATTATATCAAAGCTACTCATAATCTGCTTTTGTTCAGACGATTTCTAAAAGCCAAAAGTTAGCATAAAAATTAACCAATAGAATAATCTTTAAACACTAAAACACCGTAAGCAAATACTGTCGTTAACTTACGGTGTTGAATTATAGATTATTTTTAATTATTAGGTTCAAAAACCGTAACCACTTCAACATGGGCTGTCTGTGGGAATTGGTCTAACGGTTGTACATCCCCTTTAATGTGGAAACCTTTTTCAATTAGGTATTTAGCATCACGAGCCATTGTCGCTGGATTGCATGAAACATAAACGAAGCGTTTAGGCTTTATTTCAGTAACCGCATCAAGCAATTCATCCGTTAATCCGCGACGTGGTGGATCAACAAAAATGACATCCGCTTGCACACCTTCTTGCTGCCACTTACGCATTTGTGCTGGCGCATCTGCTGTAATAAAAGTGGCATTCTTAACATGATTATTTGCAACATTCTTTTGTGCATCAATCACTGCTCGTTCGATAACTTCAACACCAAGTACTTGCTTAACCTGACTAGCAACCGTTAACCCAATCGTACCAATACCCGAGTATGCATCAATAACAGTATCGGTTGGTTTCAATTCTGCTTTTTTTGCCGCCAATGCGTATAGAACTTCAGTTGTTTGTGGATTAACCTGATAAAACGAATTTGGCCCAATTTCAAATTCGATTCCTAACAATGTGTCATGAATAACATCTTCACCCCACAAAGTACGGTTATTACCCGACATCAAAACGTGTAATGAACGTGGATTATGATTTAACACAACACTATGAATGCCTGGTACCACTGCTGCAATTTCTTCAGCAATTTCATCTTCATCTTTAATTGCAGTCGTTTGAGAAACTAAAACAACCATCAACTCATGACTATAATAACCACGGCGTACCATAATGTAACGCATTTCGCCCTGCTGCGTTTCATCACTAAATACTGATACTTGGTGCTGATTCAAAATATCACGCACCGTCGCAATGGTTTGGTCGATTACCGGGTCATTAACGTAATAATCCGAAAGGGGCAAAATTTCGCCAGGAGTACGTCGCTTAATAAAGCCTGTCACCAATTTTTCGCCATCATTTTTAATAGGCACTACCGTTTTATTACGATATTGAATAGGATTTTCCATACCAATTGTTGGCGCAATATTTGCTTCAATGCCTGCCGCTGCGTAAAATTTTTCAACCTGCTTTTGTTTTAACTTTAATTGTGCTTCGTATCGTAAATTAACATATGGTGCAATCCCTACGTCTAACAGATAATCCTTACCCAATTCCACACGATCTGGTGAGGGATCAACTACTTCAACTACTTCACCTCGTGCAAATTTACGATTAACTTGGGTGATTTCAAATTTAACAGTTTCGTCTGGAAATGCATTTGCCATGCGAATAGGGTAATCATTCAACATAACAACGCCGAATCCATTATAAAGAACCTCGACGACTTTTCCTGTTAGTATTTGCCCTAATCGTACAGGCATGATTGTATGACTCATATTTTCTCTCTCATTATCTTTAGCATTACTGTCTTTCATTATACTAGTTTATCAACCACAGGCAATCATTCTACTAAACAATGAGTTAATCAATTGGACGACCAATCAGACGACATAATTGCTGCATCATCCAAATAATACTTGGTAAAGCAACACTCATACCAATCAACCATTTAAAAAAACGCATTTCAGCTACAATATTTTTCAATCCCACTTTCACCTCAGCCATATCTAGCTTTAGTCCTTGGACATCTTGTTTAAGTTCCATTACATCTTGCTTTAAATAACGTACATCCACTTGCAACTCAGTAACGCTAACTTTCAATACTTGGACATCACTTTTTAGGTCCGCTATTTCATGATTGTAATGTGTGCTTTCATGCTTTAAATCAGCAACATCCTGCTGTAGATGTTTAAAATCATCATCCTTAAAAGCCATAAAATCGTTCACCGTCATCAAGTTATGGACTTCGACACTTGTTGCTGACATGTAAGACCCTCTTTTCTGTTAGTATCCATTATCTTATCAAAGCTCATCTGTTCTAGTAGACGAAAATTTAGGTCAATAAAAAAAGTTTCGTTAACCTAAGTTAACGAAACTGATAAATTTATTCAAAAATTGTTTTATCACTCTCTGCAAACCACATCAAAGCAATAAAGATAACAATCGCAACTGCCATAACAACTGTTTGTAAAATCCAGTTATTTAATTGTGCATACAAAACACCGTATGCCCATGGTGCACCCGCTGCAATTAGGTACCCACCTGTTTGCGCCATTCCTGACAATGCTGAACTTTCACTAGCAGTACGTGTACGAATAGCATATGACGTTACCATATAAACAAACACAGCCGTACCACCGATACCGATAAATGCAGTCACAATCAACCACCAAACGAGACCAGCGTGTTGATTAAACATCATAAGTATTGCAAGTAACCACAACACAGTAGCACCTGTCATCAAAGCACGACGTCCTTTATATGATGACCGTTCCAAAAAGCTTGGTACCCACATTGAAACTGGAATACCGATCAATGATAAGACACCAATAACCCAGCCTGATTGGGTTGCAGTAACACCCGTTCGTTGTGCAATCGTTGGTACCCAAGCAATTGACGTATAAAAGACCGCTGACTGAATACCTGCCATAACTAGCAAAGCCCAAGCGTATTTATTACGCCATGGATTAACTTTTTCAACTGTTACATGCGCTGTTCTAGCTGCTGATTTATCCAATGCAGGCTTAGCATTAATCATCATATGAGCAACCCAAGTAACCACTACCATTAAGACAATAACAGTAATAAACATCACTAATACTTGCCAACTAAAGGTTTTTGTAATGGGTACTGCAATAATTTGGAATACCGCCGTCATCAACGTCATCGTCGTACTATATAGCGACGTATAAACACCGATTTTATTTGGCGTAAATTTAACCAAAGTTGCTGGTAACAATACATTAATAAATGCAATTCCAATACCAACCAAAATTGTTCCAATAAACAACATTGGGGCACTAACAACACGCGCGATTGATCCAACCACGACAAATAACAAGGCCGCTAATAGCGTTTTTTCAATTCCAAAACGCTTAGTAAAAAATGTTGTTGTTGGTGAAATCACCGCAAACGTTAGTAATGGCAATGTTGTTAAGATGCCCAGTTGTGTAACTGGCAAACCAAATGAATCAGCAACATTATCAATTACCACAGGAATCGTCGTGAACGTTGACCGCATCACAACACCAAGCAAAACAATGCTTAGTACAAATAACCATTTCTTTTTCATATAATACCTCTGGTTTCCAACAAAAAAATTTAAAAAGTCCGTTAAAAACTATACAGACTTATTTAGTGACTGTCAAAAAAGAGAGCGTTCCAAAAGTCGTTTCGAAGCCGGTGTGTAACGTGATTGGCGAAATTTTTGGGCGTAGCAACGCCAAGGACAAGGATTGCGGCAATTGCGTTACATTGAGACTTCAGACTTTTGAAACGCGTTTATGCTATAAAACTTACAGACCTATAATTAATTCATTTGAGCTAAAAAACGGTTGGAACAAAATAAATTGTTCCAACCGTTTTTAGTTTAAATATTATGCATTAGTTCTTTGCAAATTCTGCAAATTGACCAGCAACGTTAGCCAAAAATGCCTTAGTATCTTCGTTAGTGATCTTACCATTTTCATCAGCTAGTTCAGCAGTGTTTCCGATGAACAATTCTGGTTGGTGCATAATCTTCATGTCCAAGAAGTCCAATGAGTTACGCAAAACGTGGTGTGCTACAACACCAGCAATGTTTGAAATTGATTGTGAAGCTGGCAATACTGCCTTACCTGCCCAAACGCTTTGTCCCCATGGACGTGAAGCAACATCCAAAGCGTTCTTCAAAGCAGCTGGCACACTACGGTTGTGCTCTGGTGTTACCATGATGAATGCATCTTGTGCTTTAACAGCATCACGGAATTCAGTATATTCTACTGGTGAGTTTTCATCATAATCTTGGTTGTACAAAGGTAGCTTTGCAATATCCAAGTAAGTAACTTCTGCATCTTCTGGTAAACCAGCAACTAATGCTTCTGCTACACCCAATGAGTATGAATTCTTACGAGTTGAACCAACAATTACACCATATTTTGTCATGATAATTCTCCTTAAAATTAATAATTATGTACAACGTTTAAGTCGTTGTAACTAGTTTAACTTACTTTTACAAAGTTGTAAACACTTATTTTTAATAAGTGAAATAAAAAACGCACGCGATTCTAAACCGCATGCGTTTTCTTTATATTAATCTTCTTTAGTTAAATCAATCAAGATCTTAGCTTGTGACTTATCAGATGATAGGCGATCAAATCCCTTTTCAACAACATCATCCAAATCAATCATATCTGTAATAACAGGCTCAACATTGATTTGTCCTGAGCTTACCAAGTCAACAGTTTGTTGGAATGTCTCACGTGAGTAAGCAATCGTTGATGTTAACTTAACCCCAGCATTCATCAATTGCATTGGATCAAATGTAATTGGGTGAGCAAAGATTGAAACAATAACTGCTGTTCCACGGGCCTTAGTTACTGAAATAGCTTGTTCAAACGTTGGTTGTACACCAGCCACCTCAAATGATACATCAGCACCGCCACCTAAGATTTCACGTACCTTAGCTACTGGATCGTCAACTTCGCTAGGGTTAACAACATCAGTTGCACCCATTGTCAATGCCTTTTCCAAACGGACTGCTGACAAATCAACAGCCACAATCTTAGTTGCACCAGCTGCCTTAGCTGCAGCGGCTACTAATACCCCAATTGGACCAGCACCGAAGATGGCAACCTTTTGTCCAAACTTCAAGCCACCTTCCTTAACAGCTTGCACTGCAACGGCCGTTGGTTCGATAGTAGCAGCTAATTGTAATGAAAAGTCTTCTGGCAAAGCATACAAGTTAGATTCTGGTACATTTACGTGAGCAGCAAAACCACCATCACAACTCAAACCAATAAAGCTATAACCATCATAAACATCTACATCATCTGGAGATTCTCCATGTGTAACAGTTGGGTTGACTGATACATGATCCCCAACCTTGTAATTCTTAACATCCTTACCAACAGATTCGATGACACCTGAGAACTCATGTCCCATTGTTAATGGTGCTTCACCACCAGTTAACTCATCTACTCGGTCAACTGGAATGAAGACGGGTCCTTCTAAGTACTCATGCAAATCACTTCCACAGATACCTGCGTAAGCAACGCGAACAACCACTTCGTTATCTTGTGCTGGCTTTAAATCTACATCTTCTACTCGAATGTCTTTTACGCCATGCCAAACTGCTGCCTTCATGTTAATACCCCCAAATAGTGTATTTATTATAAATTATATACCAAAACAATCAATAAATATTTTGTGAAACTTCTTATCAACAAGTACATTCTATCGCTCATATTATAGGTAAGCAACCACAACACTATTCATATACGAAACAATAAAAGTCCCAAATACAGGACTTTTATTTAATAACTGTTTTATGTGATTGTTTTAACATGAAAGCAGTTACATAAATTACAAAAATCTATGTAACTGCTTTTACAGTTTGTTCTATTTTATACAAAGATACGGTGCAAACTAATCATTTAAAGCGGCTAGTACATCATCCGTCATTTTTTCAGGTTTTGTAATTGGTGCATAACGACGAATCAATTTACCATCACGCCCAACCAAAAACTTTGTGTAATTCCACTTAATTGCACCGTTTCCTGATTGCTCTTTTAAATACGTAAACAATTCATCTTCATCTTTTCCATTAACCATCACACGACGTGTCATTGGGAAAGTTACACCATAGTGTACTTGGCAGAATTCATTAGCTTCTTCATCGCTATCAAGTTCTTGCTTAAATTGGTTAGATGGTAATCCCAACACTACCAAACCATCATCCTTATGTTCCTTATATAAAGTTTCTAATCCTTCAAGCTGTGGTGCTAAGCCACAATTACTTGCAGTATTTACAATAATAACAACTTTACCTTCATAATCTTTCAAATTAATTGTCTTACCACTCATCTCAGTTTCTGTAAAATCATAAATCGTTGCCATTGTTTATATCCCTCTTTCTAAAAGAACATCACTTATTAAAAATAATGATAAATTATAAGTCGTTTTCTTTATGCACAGATTACCATAATTATCAGTAAATTGTCTAATAAGCTGTATTCATAATTAAATAGTTAAAAATACTAATATGATAGTTAATCATGCGTTATTGATAAAGTTGTCCCCATCGAATCAGTCACTTTAATTTGTTGTGTATCAATCAACAAGACGCCGGGTAGCAACTCTACTCGTTTTGTCAGTAAATCAAAATAGTTTTGATCAACAAGCACGGACCAATTAATCAAGCCCGCTTCATCTAAATGTCTCAACGCACTGTTTTCACTTTGCCATAAATTAACCGCATGGTGATGGTGATAATGATTATTTGAATAAAAATGAGCAGACGTCGACATTTTTGAAACAAGATCCATTTGCAAAAATTTCATAAAGAACTTGTCAGCATTTGCTAAATTGTTACCCATAAAATGCAAATGACCGATCTGCATCCCCACTGGGAATCCCGTCCAATCATGTTGTTTTTGGGCTAACAGCTTATCCCCATCAACCTCATCGGTGCCCATTGTAACTAATCCATCTTGCCACTCCCAGCCAGCCGCATCACGATCATGATATAGCTCAATACCGTTACCTTCAAAGTCATTAATATACAACGCTTCACTAACCGAATGGTCGCCACCACCTACTGGAATCTGCAAAGTTAATAGACGATGCAAAAGTGATGCTAATTCAGCCGCATTAGGAAAAAGCAAAGCCATATGATATAAACCAGTCTGCGCTACAGTTTGCGCTTTACCACCTAACAGCATCGTTAAAAATGGTTTCTCACCTTTACGAAAGGCATAATTAATTTCTTTATCATCAGATTGTACGTCAACAAGGCCTAATACTTTTTCATAAAATACCCGTGTCCGTTGTTCATCCACAACACGCATGGTTAAATGTTTAATCTCATACTTTACTTTTTGCATTTTTATCAATCATCTTTCCGTTATTTTCAGTTTACTAAAAGTAAGTATATGCTTTTTAGCACATTTCGTAAAGAATCCACCTATCTACCATTTTATAGAAAATACCTCAAAAGTTTGGGCTTTCACCTTAACTTTTGAGGTATATCTAATTTTTAATATTCTGTAACCGTAGCATCGTCACTAATTGTGACATCTTCTTGTGGTTCTTCACTTGCTTCTGAAGTATCTGTACTCTGTGATTCTGCAACAATATTAGCAAAATTGTTCTTTAAATCAGCATTTTGCGTCTCAGTCAGTGTCAAATCCTTGCCACTAGCTGTTTCTGTTGCGTACACAACACCCTTACCTTCATGAATAACAAAGAAATAAGAAGTTGGTGTATCGACACCTTGTCGTGAACCCGTTGCAACAGCCACTACTTGATAGTCAGCTTTTTTATCCGCTTTAGGCGACCACGTAAAGTCCACCTTCTTATCATCAAGCTTTAAATGATCCTTTAATTGACCATCTTTAAGCGCATCAGGGAACTTATAATCTAAATGTTGTGGCGTATCACCATTATAGGTACCGACAAAGTCTTGTCCAACAGCTGTCTGCCAAATTTTCATATAATCTGCTAATTCACTGCTTTGCGAGTCTGACCATTGTGCTGGTACAGTTTCCTTTTCACTACTTGATTTCTTCTCTGATTTAGCACTAGAAGACTTCTTTACAGCAGACGATGATGAAGAAGCTTTTTTACTAGTTTCCTTCTTCACGTTTTCCGTACCAATCTGGGCGTTCTTTTGACTATGATGCGTCACAATAATGCCCCCACCAATCAAAACAATTAGCACAACAACTACTGCAATTAGTAAGTCATAATTTTTCTTAGGCGCCTTATTCGTTTCTTTAGCAGTACTTACAGTCCGTGCCGCGCGTGACGGTACAGCTTTCTTTTTAGCCTGCTTTGGTGCAGCCTTTTTTTCTGCCTGTTTAGGCATCAAAACAATCGGTTTCTTATGCTCATCAACAGCTTTACTATTTTTCTCATCAGGCATTGACTCTTTATCATCTTCAGTAGGAACAGTATCTGCGACAACCTCTTCTTCAGGTGCTGATTTATCATCTACTTGTTCTGGTATTTCTTCTGTCGATACATCCTGCTCATCAAGCTCTGACTTTTCCTCAAGTCTTGCTCGCAGGTATTTTGTCATATCATCGTATTCATCTTGGTTAATAGCGCCTGCATTCAATAAATCTTGATACTGGCGTAATCTCTCTTCATCGGTCATCGTTCACTCCTCTAATAACCTATTTCTTACTATATCTATTATCACATATAAGTTCATCTATATGTTAATTATTACTACGTAGTTAAATAACTATTATACGCTAAAAAGGCGTTCTACGTAAAACCACCTATACCATTTTATTAGACATCAACAACAGTGCAATAAATCTAATATAAAAGGTTACTTACATTTCACTATCGTTAAAGTTATCACAAAAGCCTTAAAATAATTATTAATCACATTCTTTTTCTCAAAAATAAACTTTTCACATACTTTTAATACCCAAAAATCGTCAAATAAAAACTATACCATTTTTATTTTCATCTTGATAAGTCACTTTTTTAGGGGTATACTCTTCCTGAATAATGTTATGACGTAAAGCATAGAAAAGAGGGGCATTATCAAAAAATTATTTATCGATATGGACAATACATTAGTTAACACTCTTCCCATCCTAAATGCGGAGAGTGAAAACGTTCAAAAATATCATGTGAATAAACCAGATCAAATTCCTGGTATTTTCCGTGATTTAAAGCCTTTGCCAGGTGCCGTCGATGGCATTTTTAAATTGGCTAATTATTATGATCTTTATATTTTATCAACTGCCCCTTGGGAAAACCCAAGTTCTTGGCAAGATAAAATTAATTGGTTAACAGAATACTTTGGCAATGATGAAAATAGTCCATTTTATAAAAAGGTCGTTTTAACGCATAAAAAAAATCTCGTTAAAATGCCATCTAGTATGTTACTTGATGATCGCCCTTACCATGGCGCAAGCGATTGGGATGATAAAGAAATTGATAGCTTTTGGCTACAATACGGTTATGATCCCCGCTTAGTTTGGACTGAAGATTTAGTACCCTTTTTAATTAGCATTGCGCAATCCGATGAAGATTCATTGCGTACGGACATTATTCATGCTAATGAAAAAACGCAGTACAAGCTCCGTCACGCCACAGATGAATTTAAAAAAGAAAGCTGGGAACAATAATAATGACTATCGTTTCAGGAAAAAGCATGATTACCAATGCTCGCCAGAACGGCTACGCAATTGGTGCATTTAACACAAATAATCTAGAATGGACTGAAGCTATCCTAAGAGTGGCCCAAGAACAACAAGCACCAACCATCGTTGCTGCTTCAATGGGTGCTATCAAATATATGGGTGGCTTTAAAACTGTTGTAGACCTAGTTCACGATTTACATGATGAACTAAACATTACCGTACCAATTGCTATTCACCTTGATCATGGTAATTATGAAGCCGCTAAATCAGCTATCGCAGCTGGTTTCACATCAATTATGTTTGATGGATCAGATTTACCAATTGATGAAAATCTTGCCAAAACACAAGAAATCGTTAAATTAGCTCATGCCAAGGGCATTTCTGTTGAAGCTGAGGTCGGTACCATTGGTGGTGAAGAAGACGGTATTATTGGGGATGGTGAAATCGCTCCGATTGAAGATGCTGTTGCCATGGTCAATACCGGTATCGACTTTTTAGCTGCTGGTATTGGTAACATCCACGGTCCTTACCCTGATAACTGGACTGGTTTACATCTAGACCATCTTCAAAACATCACAACTGCTGTTGATGAAGCTGTTGGTCATAAAGTACCAATCGTCTTGCATGGTGGTTCTGGTATTCCAGATGATCAAATTGAAACTGCTATCTCAATGGGTGTTTCAAAAGTCAATGTTAACTCAGAAGCACAGCTTGCTTTCCACGAAGCACTACGCGAGTTTATTTTAGCGGATCATGATTTAGAAGGAAAAAATTATGACCCACGTAAGTTACTTGCAACAGGTGTTCAAGGTATCGAATCAGCATTAACCGACCGTATCAGTGTTTTCGGCAATGCTCACAAAGCTTAAATTAATTGCATTTATATACTAAAAGAGCCGTTGGGACATTTTCTTTTGTCCTAACGGCTCTTTTATTTGATTAGTTAAAAATCTGTTTTCGCAAATAACATACTATGCCAAATTACCAACGCATAATTTGGTCGTTCCGTAATCTTCTTTAGATATGCTCGCGTCTCTTTAGGTTCATTTGTAATAAATCCGTCCACACCATAAGCATACATGGTCATAACATTGGTATGGCCATCAACCGTCCAAGCATATAGTTTTTTATCAACTTGATGTGCTCGTTGGCTTGTTTTAGGTTCAACACTCGAATACTCTAACGCATAAAACTGATTAGTTTTATCCCGATTCATCGTATTATTTAACGGTGAAAGCAAACCACCAGTAATATCTGTATAACGTGCTAACCGCTTTAAAGCATTTTGATTTAATGACTGTATCTGTGACCCATTTTCTTGCATAGCCGGTCCATATTCATGCACAAAATCTTTCAATTCTTGATTACTAATTGATGAATTAATTTTTAATTCAACTAACAATCGTTGATTCAAATGATTAGCTTTATTCAAGTAATCACCAAAGTTAGATACTTTAATTTTCTTACCATTTGATTTGTATGTCACTTTTTGTAGCTGTTGCCAATTTGTGTTACTAATTTTATATTTTTTGCCATTTGTTGCTTTAATTGTTGCATCATGACTCAAAACATAAACCCCATCCTTGGTATGTTGAATATCAATTTCAACATAATCTGGTTTAGTTACACTAACCTTATGCAAATTTTCAATAGCATTCTGAACATCATGGTCAGAAGTCACACCCATGTGAGCCATTACAAATTGTGAAGTTGCCGGCTTTTGGATGAAACGGTTTGATAGACTTAATGACAAGCCTCCTGTCGCTGCCATAGCAACAACCGCTAACAATTGCATGCTTGCCTTGGGTCTTTGATCAATCTGTATCGTTAACTCTGTCATAAACATCAATAACCACTGTGCAGTGACAAAATATAATATTCCTGTTAAACAAGCAATAAATATATTAGTTGCCACGATACTAATATCTAAATTACCTACGTAATCAATTAAGTATTGCAAGCCCATTAAGATACCAACAGTCAATAATAACTGACCAACCAACCATAATATCAACGTTATGCTAGCCAATAATTGACGCTTATTTTTATGCCAGCTTTTTGTGATAGCATGCTTCAATTTTTCATCTTCAACAATTAAATAATACATTGTATCCTTTAATCTAAATACGATTAATAAGATACCGAAATAAATAATACCTGCGAATATTTTTATCCACGTACCACTGACCATACTAACGAAAGTTTCTGGAATTGGTATGTAATTAATAACTGGAACCTTCATACCAAACTGATTTAGCGGCAGTAATATTAGCAATAAAACAAATATCCAAACGTATACTTTTACACGATGTATATTTCGTAACCATGTCTTTATATGCAGCTGCTGGTAATGATGTAAGACAACCGTAATCAGCAAGATAACAAAAACTAAATACACTATGAAATAGCCAACCATCGACATACCATACTGTAGTCCATTTGCTTTTAAATCGTTCAGTAACGCCGATATACCTGACGTATCAATTTGATAAGCTGGTGGCAAATATTTATTAATATATCCAATGCAGACCGATGCTGCATAATTATAAACCAATAACAAAACCATCATAAATGTGGTTTGTTTCAAATAACGATTATTCATAAATTCTCCCTAAATATTACATTTCGCCCAACCAACCTTACTATATAATACCGAATTATCGCATAATTAAAAGGCCTGTAACCCACCAAATAAACATTAATAGATTTACAAACCTTTTAAGTATCATCATATACGTGACTTCTACGTTTAAATATCGAAGGCAGTTTGAATTGCCCCAAGCGCACGATTGTACATTTGGTTATATGGCACTTCATTAGCTTTAGCCAATTCATGGATTGATTCGTACTCAGGTGTTACTTTTACAAGTTTACCTTCATAATAACCCTTCTTAACTTTTAGCATACCCTGACCCAACGGAATTTCTGTATATTCACGTGTTAAAATAGCTCGTTCTTTTAGCGTTGAGCGTACACCAAACGTCGTTGTTTCGACCAACAAACGCTTCTTAAAATGATCAGCATCTTGCACCTTGCACAACAAAGTTATTTGATACGCAGGACGATTCTTCTTCATTACAACAGGCGTGTAGTACATATCTAGTGCACCATCATCCATAACACTTTGAATTAAATCACCCAAACTTTCGCCCGTTATATCATCCAATTCACAATTTAATTCGCAAATTTGATTTACTGTTTTATCAGCTTGTGCAGCTGATTCAACCAATACTGCGCGTAACACGTTAGGGTGATCAAATTGCTTTGTACCAGCACCATAGCTAGTTTTAAGCACTGTACCATGTAGATTATTCGCAAATGATGTTGCAAACGTCTTAATAATTGCGGCTCCTGTTGGTGTTGTTAGCTCACTCGCAATATCAAAGTCTTGTAGTGGTACACCCTGCAAAATTTCTAGCGTTGCAGGCGCTGGAACCGGATATAGACCATGCGCTACCATTACTTTACCAGTTCCTGTTGCAACCGGCGTAGCAACAATCTCATCAACACCCAATCGATCTAATGCAACACAGCCACCAATAATATCAACTAACGAATCAACGGCACCAACCTCATGAAACGCAATATCAGATACTGGAATACCATGGATTTTACTTTCCGCTTGGGCAATCGTTTCAAATAATTGCAAACTCAACTTCTTAACAGCATCAGATAAACCACTGTTTTCAATATTAGCCTTAATTGCTGCATAGTGTGCATGGCTGTGAGTATGACCGTGCGCATGCGTGTGCTCATGTGCATGTTCGTGCTCGTGCTCGTGCTCGTGCTCGTGCTCGTGCTCGTGCTCGTGCTCGTGCTCGTGCTCGTGCTCGTGCTCGTGCTCGTGAGTATGACCATGTGTATGATAATGTACACCACTATCGATATTATTCAATGATTCATCATGAAAATGTAATTTTAAGTGGTTCGCCGTAATCCCATGCTGATTAACCTGTTCAATGGATAAATCAAATTCTTCTGGGATAACCTGACGTAATGCATCATGAACGTCATCAATATCAACGCCCAAGCCACATAATGCAG
>NZ_FMAO01000007.1 GCF_900094835.1 Weissella bombi
CATGCGGTTGTTGATATTATACGGTATTAGCACTTGTTTCCAAATGTTATCCCCTGCTAAGAGGTAGGTTACCCACGTGTTACTCACCCGTTCGCCACTCTTTGAAATCAAAAAATCAAATCAGAGCAAGCTCGTCATCTCAATTAAGCACAAAGCGTTCGACTTGCATGTATTAGGCACGCCGCCAGCGTTCATCCTGAGCCAGGATCAAACTCTCATTTTAAAAGTTTGAGTATAACTCAATTTTTGTTACTTTAATTGTTTAACAGAAGTTAAACGAATTTATTAGCGAATTGACTTCGCAAATGTTTTTTGTTTCAAGCTTAATGCTTGAAGACCCTACACATTTGTTCTATCGAAACGATATTCAGTTTTCAATGATCAACGTCGTTGTCTCGTTGACAACTTAATCTATTATACAGAACTGATTTTAAAAGTCAACAACTTATTTAATCAATGTTTTGTATAATTGCCTGCAGTATTTCGACCGCTTATATAATATACCGTAGAAATGAATGTTCGTCAACAACTTGTTTTAATTTAATTTTCACGAACAATTTTATTTAAATAAATTCTGGTATTTTATATTTCAAAATAAAAAAATCCCACTGAAATATCGTAAAGTTACCCTTACATATATCTCAGTGAGATTTTTAATTACTTATTTACAGAATAGATACTACTGACCGTTGGTTGAAGCATCGGTATTCGCTGTTCCATCCCCGTTTTCATTATTCTGCGTATCATCACTGTTTTCAGAAGATTCAGATGATGACGAAGCCTCCTGAATAGTTTGCGGCTCACCGCCTAGTTCAGGTGCATCTGTTATATAATCCTTTAGCGTTGATTTATCACCATGTTGTGCTTTAAGTGATGTTTTATGCTCTTTATTCATTTTCTTTAGTAAACTCATACCCTTAGCTTTTTGATATGAATAATCTTTACGATTAACCTTTTTAAAATCGTTAGATTTGTAGAAACGAAGTAAATCACCTGTTTGAACATCGTCAGAATAAGTTAACATCTTATCAACATATTCTTGTGTTTGTTCAATAATCTCTTTTGCTCTTGGATCTTCCTTCGGTGAAATCTTTGTACCCGTTGCAGTTACATAGTAATTACCACCATACTTCATGTATTCAGCAGATACCCAATCACCATTTCTAAACGGCACAATTTGACGACGATTTTGACTTAACAAGTCTTGTCCAAATTGAATATCATCTTGAGTTGATTTTCCTAGCAAGTGCAAAATTGTTGGCATCACATCAATCTCACCACCGTACGTGTGATTAACACCACCCTTCAAACCTGGCGCATGAACCATAAACGGTACCTTTTGCCAGTTAGCTAAGTCATAATTGGTAGTAGTCTTCTTACCCGTTAATTTAGCAATTGCAGCCTTATGGTTTTCAGAAATACCATAATGGTCACCATATAAAGCAATCACTGTATTATCATATAGTCCTGATTTCTTCATCCAGTTCAAGAATTCAGCAAATGATTGATCTAAATAACGTGCCGTTTGTACATAACCATCGACTGTTTTATCGTTAGTCTTAGTTTTAGCAATTGACGTATTTTGTTTATCTAAATCATATGGATAATGATTTGTAACCGTAATAACCTTTGAATAGAATGGCTGTGGTAGCTGCTCTAGATACTTCGCAGAATCCTTCAAAAAAATCTTATCTTTCATACCATAACCAATGTTGTAATTAGCATTATCAGCATTCTTAAAATATGGCTTACTGAAGAAATAATCATATCCCCATGATTTATAAGTATTATCACGATTCCAGAATGAAGCAACATCCCCATGGAAAGCCGCTGTTGTGTATCCTTGCTGATCTAGAATAGCTGGTACAGCTTGATACGTATTTGATGTTCCATAGTTAACCATTGCTGAACCTGACGCTGTTCCAAATAGACCAGTCTCCAACATCATTTCAGCATCAGCAGTCTTACCTTGTCCAACTTGATTATAAAAATTATCAAATGATAATGTATTTTGATCATGATAGAACTTATTTAAGTTTGGTGTTACTTCAACTCCATCCACCTTATAATCAATCAAAAATTGTTGGAATGACTCCAAGTGGAACATAATAACGTTCTTACCTTTTTCCTTACCAAAATAAGTCGCATTCTGTAAGGCTTGATTATCCTTAACGTAATTTTTGATTTTATTTAAGTCTTTAGCGTTAGCATCTTTCTTAACATCCGCTGTCTGCTTAGTTTTAAACATATTGTAAGCAGCGTACTCATTAAGACCAAGATACTTAACAATGTAGTTATTATCAAACGTTCGTGTTAATAGTCCCGAACGATCTTTACTTGAAATACCATAACCCACTAGCATCAAAACAATACCAAAGATAGTCGTTAACGCTGCAAAACGCTTTTGGACAACTACTTTATCGTACTTAATACGTTTAAATACTAATAACAACACTAAAACAACAATGTCTAAAAATACCAAAAAATCAAAAGGACTAATAATCTGAGCAATTGACTTCCCTAAATTATTGTCTACTGAACCACCAGAATTAATAATATTTAAAGACAAAAAATCTGAAAATTCACGATAATACAGCATATTAGCGAATAGCCAAATTGACTGTATTAAATTAATCAAAATCATTAACCAATAGGCAACCTTACCGCGGAAGTATAAAGCAATACTTAGCAAGATGATTGCTGTCGGCAATGGATTTATAACTAAAATAAATTCTTGAAGCGTTCCTTTAACACCTAAAGAAAAGCTTGTTTTATAAGCCCAATAAGTTTTAATCCATACTAAAAATACAGATAGCAAGAAAAAGCCAACAGTGGCATTAAAATCTGGCCACTTCTTCTTAATGGCTAACATAATTCGTTGCATTATATTCTCTCCAAACATTTTTTAACTGCCAAGCAGCTATCTATTTTTTTAAATCAGTATCTAATCTAATAATTAAACAGAAGTCATATTAAAAATATCATAAAACACCACTGTATTTTAAAAAGATTCCTTAAACTCCGATAATGCTTCATAAACATCAATAGCTAATAAATCCACATCATCAAAGGCAAAGCGTTGGTGTTTTGCTTGATTAGTTTCCAACGCAAACATGCCTGATACCGAATCGTACAAAACAGTTACCACCGATACACCAAAAACGCTAAAATCACGTTGTTGTAATGTTGTGCGATGATCTTGCACCATTGCATTAATGCGATGCACTATTTTATCCAAATTATTTTCTATCGGCATTTGTTTAACCTCACTATTTTGATTTTACGTTAAACGCAATTATTCCCGCAAACATCCCCAAATAGTATGTAATGATACGCCATAAAAACATTGCACAAACTAATAGTCCTGCATTAGGTAAGAA
The DNA here is from genome assembly GCF_900094835.1 of Weissella bombi. GTDB lineage: Bacteria > Bacillota > Bacilli > Lactobacillales > Lactobacillaceae > Weissella > Weissella bombi. The sequence continues at coordinate 3,381 of NZ_FMAO01000007.1, forward strand.
CGTTGAAAAAATCATTGAAAATCCAATTTCAGCGCCACCTGTTCCACCAGGAATTGGGAACAAAGAAATAACCATCACGATTAGTACGTGCAAGGACATTACCAAAATAATATTAACATGTTCTGCTCCCAACGCTAATAAAATGAAATACGGTATTAAATAATAAACCAGTAATTGAACCAAGGTCAATATAACTGCTTTAGTCAACACTAACCAATCATGGCTCATACGGATACTCTCCGCATGGAAATTATCAATTTTTTCATTAACTAACATTTGCCAGCCGGCGACTTTATCAGGTTTAATCCACTGCACAGGCTTAAAACCGATTTTAACCAATGTTCGCGTTAACCCCGGCCAATACATAACCAATAATAAGCCAACAATCACAACAAAATGAATTAGGAAGCCCAATACCAAAAACCACGCCCATGCTTTCAATTTATCAGCAATAAATTCATAACCCACAACCATGGCAATGAAAAAATTAACAACTATCATTGCTTGATACACAACAAATTTCATCAATAAAATCGAACCCGCTCGTCCTGGATCAACACCGGCTTGAATTAGTGTAATCAACTGCATTGGTTGTCCACCTGCAGCAAATGGCGTAATACCATTACCAAATTGTTCAACTAACGGTATCCGAACTGCGTTTGACCATGATAACTTTTCATGTGAATCATCCACAAAAATTTTAACAACAACAGATTCAATTAATAAATAAGCAGCCATCGCTAATACTGCGACTAGTAACCACCACCAATTAGCGTTGCTTAAATCATGAGCAAGCTGACTCATGCTGACATTTTTAAATGACCAATAGAAAATACCAGCTCCGGCAATCATCATCAAAACGAACACAATGCTATTACGCCTTGTCATTAATCTACCTCATTATTATCTTCGTTTCTAACCTGACTCATATAATAGTCTTCCCATAACTTAGCAACCCGTTCTGCAGAATAATATGCTGAAGCTGCAAGCGCTTGTTGACTGACTTTTTGTTTTAATTCATCATCCGTTGCAAGTCTATCCAATTGCGTTTGCATTGCTTGGCGATCATGGGCCGGCAAATAATAGCCCGCAATGATTGCCTGATACAAATCTAAATCACGCAAAATAGTTGGCGTTCCTGTACTAAACGCTTCTAGTGCAGACATTGGAAATAGTTCGGTATAACTTGGCAATAGAAACACATCTGCCGCATTATAATAGTCATTCATTAAATTGCGATCAACAATACCTGGAAAAATTAAATTTTTAGGTGGATTATCAACAACTTTCTTTAGTTCATCATAACCTGCTGTAATAGCACCAAATGAAAAACCTCCAACCCAAACAAAAGTCCAATCAGGATTGTCTTTTGCTAGCTGAATAAAGTCAAGCACACCTTTACGAACCTGCACCTGCCCAACTCCCAGTACAATAAATTTATCCTCAGGTAAGGACAATTTTTGCCGTAGCGCATGTTTTTGTGTCACCGGCTTAGGAAAAAACACCTTTTTAGAAACAAAATTTGGAATGTAAGTAATTTTTTCTCGTTTAACGCCCAGAGCAACTAGCTTATCGATAAACACTGGGTTTACAACCACAATTTTATCCATACGCTTATAAAACGTCATCATATACCAATAAAATATTTTCTTAAACGGCCACCATAACTTAATAGAGTCCTCAAGTGTTTCTGGAATAAAATGAACATATCCCACTTTAACGCCCCGACCAGGTAAGAAAGTATTTAAGAAAAAACCAAAATTAATAGTGTGATAGTGACTGATATCTGTTTTAGCCAAGCTATTAAATTTCAACGCAAATTTATCAGGAAATTTCTCAGTCAATAAGTTGACTAGTTCTCGATAAGCTGAGCCGACTCCTTGACCAGGAACAGTTTCTGCAGCAGAAAACATTGTAATTCGAATCATTTTCCTTCTTTATGGAATGGCGTCTTAGATAAAAATGATTTTGCATATTCCAAATCATTACTATCTGCTTCTTCCATATCCTCCTCTTCATGATAGACAACCAACGCTTCAGAATAACAATCTAACACGCGTTGTCCAAATGTTACGGCATCAATGTCGTGTAATACTCTGTCACGAACTGCTGGTTGTCCAATTACTTGATGGTTAATTTTAGCCATTAAATATTTTACAACAGGTTCTAACAATTCATAACTGTCATCGGCTAATGCACCAATATTGTCATCAATTACAACCGTTTCCAAATAAGGGCTACGCATTGCAACAACGGGTGTGTTAGCAGTCATCGCTTCGATGAACGTTAATCCTTGTGTTTCAGATACTGAAGCTGATAAAAAGACATCAGCCAGCTTGTAGTAACCATACACTTCATCATGATCTACCTCTCCAGTAAAAATGACGTTATCAGAAATTTCTAAAGAACGAACATGATCCTTTAATTCTGCCATTGCTGGACCACCACCAACTACCAAAAACATTGCATCAGGGATTTTCACTAGTACCTCTGCAAAAATTGATAACGCTGTATCAATATTTTTTTCAAATGCAACACGTCCTAATGATAAAACAACAGGTGTTTCTGGAGATAAGCCTAATTTTTCACGTAGTTGTCTACTAGTATCTTCTTTTTCATCATGGTGCACATTTACACCAGTTGGGATAATTTCAATTGGCGCAGACACTTTATACTTCGTTAATGTATCATACGTTTGTTTAGAGGGGGCAATGACCCCCGTCATTCCCATCATATAGCCACGTGCAATAACAGCGACACTTGCTGGTCGAATAATTTTACCGTTGGCAACATAATGTAAATAGTCTTCATAATTTGTATGAAATGTATGAATAGCTGGTATTTTTAGTTGACGTGCAACCAATTTCCCGATTAATCCCAGTGAAAATTCAGTTTGTGTATGCACAATATCTAATTGTAATTTTTTAGCCAACTGTATGGCTTGAAGCCCCCCACGATAAGATAGGCGGCGATCTTTAAAACCAATAAAAGGAAAACTTGGGAACCGATAGACATCCGGTTCTAAAACATCCTTTGGTACGTTTGGATCTGTAGAAGTAAATATATATACACGATGGCCACGTGCAATCAGCTGATCACGTAATGTTTGAATTGACGTGACAACTCCTGAAACTTGCGGCGCATACGTATCAGTAAATAGCCCAATATTCATGACTAACCAGCCTTTCACTAAATAGCTTATTCCTTATATAATAACAAATTTATATTTGTAAAGGTTAAAAAGCCATATAAAAAGAGTTAGAAAAAATTTTTATTATCCCAATTTAGGATAAACAGTAAATCCATCTAACTCTCAAAATATAATTAACTAACTTTATTTTCTGCTAAAATTTTTTCAACCACTGCATCCATTTCTGGTGTCCGTTGCCATTCGATAAATTCAGGAATGGCAATGTTGGTTGGAATATCAAAATTTTCATTAACAAATTTTTCATATTTCATCACATTAGTAGAATGTGGAATATTAATTTTCAAAATACGCACTTTTTTAATCATGCCTTTTTCAACCGCATACTCAGATTGGCCATTATGCAATAAATTGCCAATTTCCTTATATGTCGAACCATCATTTCGTGTGATTTCTTCAATAATATCCAGAGTTTGAAAGGCTTCTGCCATTATTCAACACCAACCTCTTGTTGCACAACAGCAACAATTCGGTCAACATATTCTGAAACCAATTCTTGAGTTGTGGCTTCTGCCATTACACGCAATAAATCTTGAGTACCTGAAGGACGAACTAATACACGACCGTCACCACCCATTTCAGCTTCAACTTCAGCAATCACTTGCTTGATTGCTTCGTTATCCAAAGCCTCTTTTTTATCTTGTACTTTAACATTCACTAATTTTTGTGGATAAATCGTCATTTCAGCAGCTAGTTCTGACAATGATTTATTAGTTTCTTGCATAACATGTAGTAATTGCAATGCTGTTAGCATACCATCACCGGTTGTTGCCCAGTCCAAGAATACAACATGCCCTGATTGCTCACCACCAAGGTTGTAACCAGATTTAAGCATCTCTTCAACAACATAACGATCACCAACAGCCGTCTTAACTGAATGCATATTATTAGCTTCCATCGCCTTATACATACCAATATTAGACATTACTGTTGTGACAATCGTATCTTGCTTTAAACGACCATGCGCTGACATATATTTACCAACGATAAACATAATCTGGTCACCATCAACAATTTGGCCTTTTTCATCTACTGCAATCAAACGATCACCATCACCATCAAAAGCTAAACCAACTTGTGCTTCTTGTTCTAACACAAATTTAGCTAATGCTTCAGGATGCGTTGACCCAACATTTTGATTAATGTTAAGTCCATCTGGTGTAGTTCCCATTGTTTCAAAATCAGCACCCATATCAGCAAATAAATTAGCAACTAATCCCGACGTCGCACCATTTGCAGCATCAATTGCTAACTTCATACCATCAAGGCTACTTGGAATAGTTGTTTGCAAATATTCAAGATATTTGGCTGTTCCTTCCTTAAAATCAGCAACAGAGCCTAACCCTTCTGCCGCCGGACGTGGCAACGTGTCTTCTGGTGCATCTAACAAAGCTTCAATTTCACCCTCTAGCTCATCAGATAGTTTCATACCATCCGAACCAAAGAACTTAATACCATTATCTTCCGCTGGATTATGTGATGCCGTAATTTGAGCACCAGCATCCGCCTTTTGAGCACGTACTAGATATGCCACACCAGGCGTTGAAATAACATCTAAACGTTGAATTTCAATTCCGACGGATAATAATCCTGAAATTAGTGCATATTCCAACATTTGACCTGACATACGTGTATCACGACCTACCAATACACGTGGACGATGATCAACAGCATGGCGCGTCAATACAGCACCACCCATACGACCTAACCGAAATGCTAATTCAGGCGTTAATTCTTTATTGGCAATACCACGTACGCCATCAGTTCCAAAATAATGTAATTCAACCATACTTTCTTACTCCTTAGGTGTGACAACTACTGACACTGTCTTTGGGTCTACGCTTTCAGCACCATCTGGTACATTGACCGTTACTTCTTGCTCACTCTTGGCAGTAATGTTTGATAAATCTACAACCGCTTCCACGCTCTTTAATTTATTTAACACATCCACATTACCTTTTACCTCAACTTCATTTACAGATCCAGATAATGTAAATTCAGAAGCATTGCCATTCTTTGTTTTTAAATCTAACGGTACTTGTTTCGTACCATTACCTTTTTCGATTGGAATTTTTACCGTTGTATCCTGTGGTGACACGGCAACATCAACCGGATTGTTATTAACGTCAACTGCTTGTAAAGTTACTTTTTGCTTAACTGTTTTTTTAGTATTTCGTTCTAATTGTACATTAGCAACGACACTATCAACAGCATCAATTGCATTTTGACGTCCCATAATTTGCACGTTATTAACTGAACTTGTAACTGTACCAACGGTATAACCATCTGCAATTGCGTCCTTATTATAATTCGTTTTGACCGAATAATAAGATGATGTTCGCTTGTATATCGTTAAATTAACTTTAGGATGTTTGACCTTATAAGTTAAATCCTTATTCAATCCCGTTACCTTTAAAGTTACCGTATGTGCACCATCGGACAAGTTCTTTAAATTAGCAGAGACTTGAAAATTCTTAGTGTTTTTAGCCGCCGTAACTAATGCAGCTGGTCCATTCACCGTTACTTCAACATTATCTGGTGCACCACTAATATAATAATCATCCGTATTAATACCAGTAAATTGAATTGGCACCGTAATTTTTTCTGATCTAGATGATGCTATTTTACCAATTTTTGAAAGGCCCTCTGTTTGATTATCCGTCCGCCGAGTAGATGACGTTTGTGAATCCGTATAAGCAGACATGAAGATAGCAACAGCTAATGTTAACAGGCCGTATACCATTTTATCAGTATGCCATTTCATATTACTTATCTCCTCGCTTTAAAAAAGATTGCACTTGCGACCACCATGATTTATTAGTATCTTCATCTGAAGTCACTAATTGACGCGTTAGGTACTTACGGTAGTCTTCACGTGATAACGACTGCATCAATTCAGAATTTCTCGTGATTGAGACTGCTCCGGTCTCTTCTGAAATAACAATCGTCAATGCATCTGTCACCTCAGAAATTCCAACAGATGCACGATGACGCGTTCCTAATTCTTTAGGAATTGTTGCACTATCTGACAATGGTAGATAAGCCGCCGCCGTAGCTAAGCGCCCATCTTTTAATATCACTGCCCCATCATGCAAAGGCGTATTCGGAATAAATGTATTAATTAATAATTGACTGGATATTTCCGCATCAATCGGAATACCTGTTTCAATATATTCTTCCAAACCTGTTTCCATCTCAATTGAAATCAAAGCCCCAATACGACGCTTTGACATATATTGAATAGCATCATCCAATTCATTTACTAAACGCATTTCTGATTGATAAGCTTGCTTTTGCCTAAACAATCCCGAACGTCCTAAATGTTCCAAACCACGACGAATTTCGGGCTGAAAGACAATAACTAATGCAATAACTCCCCAATTGATAACTTGATCTGTCAACCATGAAATCGTGGCGAGTCCAAAATACCAACTAATGATTTTCACAATAATGACAATGGCAACACCACGTAACAAAGTAACCGCTTTAGTACCACGAATTAGCATCATTAATCGATAGAGCACCCACCAAACAATGAGCACATCAATAATACGGACAATACTTATACTTTTTAAAAGTGTCTCAATATCGAAATTCATCCTAACTCCTACTCTTCCAAATTAGTTAACATACCTGCTTCAGTAAAGTTAATATTTTGACGAATATCCAAACTAGTTGTCCCAGATATAAAGTGAGCTTCCGTCAAATGTTGCACCGCTTCACGTTGCGCATTTAAGCCGACTAATTCTAGTTCCATCTTCAACGCTTCACTATTTTGTACACCAGCCTGACCGTGACGCTCACGCTCAATTTGAGAACGGTACATAATAATTAAATTATACGCCGCTGTTTGGTCAAGATGTGACTTTTGTGCTTCATCCGTGCTGATATATTTTGAAATAGCTGCAATTGCTTCTTTTGATGCTTCATGACGTGCTAATTGATATTCTGATAATAATTTATCTGAAGAATCATCGCTTAACCAAACACGTACCATACGACCAAAACCAGTAAAGAAACGACGAAGTTGACGCCATGTTCGTTTACCACGATCATGCGTTACTAAATCATCTAATTCTGATTCAGCACGATCAATACGTCGACCTTCACTAGCAAATACCAATGGAGAGATACGCTCATCTACCAATAATCTTTGGATAGCACCGCGTTCCGTTTCTAACGCAAATTCTCGAAGCGACATTTCAGCATCCAAAATTGGACTCATTTTATCAGCCTTCATAAACTGTAATTGTAATTGTCGAATCTGACTTTGATAACGACGAATAATATCATAAACAACCGCTTGATTTGACTCACGACGCCGTGCTTCAATTTCACGTACTGCTGATTGTAGCACATATACCCGAGCTCTTGGCTCAGACATATGCTGCGCCACCCGAGCTTTTGCCTTCGTCGATCCAGGTGGTACCTGAGTCTTCTTCTCCCCACCAATAATTGGTAGCAAAACAATTGCCATAATCAAAGATAGGATAATCGTAATAGCCGCAATAAACAACATTAATGCTCTTTGTGGAAATGGTGCACCACTATCTGTGACAAGTGGAACAGATAGTACACCGGCCATAGTAACAGCCCCACGTACACCAGTCAAACCAGATGTAAAAGCGACCCGCCATGAGGCCGTTTCATTCTTGTGATTCTTAAGACGCACCCACTGTGACACATATGTCCAAATCACACGAATACCGAAGATAATTAACCAAGTCACTACAGAATACAACAATGCCATTGGCAATGAAATAACTTCACTTAAATGAGTGGCTAATGGTAATTCAATTCCTAATATAACAAATATGTACCCATTTAAAAGATAACCAAACACGTTCCAAGTATTAATTCCAATAACATGCAACTCACCAGTGTAGTCCACATCATGCTTTGTATGAATATTCAAAATAATAGCCGCAACAACTACCGCAATAACACCTGAAGCATGAATCTCCTCAGCCAGAATATAAACTAAAAAGGGTGTGAACAACTGTAAAACAACGCGTAATGATACATCATTATTGCCATGTGCAGACAACCAATCACCAATCATATTTAGAAAAAAGCCCATCAATGCACCGACCAAAGTTCCCATGATTGACACATAGAAAAACTCTCCGGTTGCTTGCCATAACGAAAAAGTTCCTGCTGTTGCAGCTGCAACAGCAAATTTAAAACCAACCAACCCACTTGCGTCATTAATTAAACTCTCACCCGCAACTAAATGCATAATTGATGGTGGTAATTTTGCTTGCGAAGCAATTGCTGAAACAGCTACCGGATCAGTCGGTGATAAAATAGCGGCAATCGCCAACGCAACTGGTAATGGTAATTCTGGTACCATCCAATAAATTAAAAATCCACCAACTATTGTTGTAATAAACACCAGCAAGATGGCATTTCCAAAAATTGGTCCTCGTAACTCCCATAATTCCTTTTTAGGAAAACGCCATGCATCCGAGTAAAGCAAAGGCGCAATAAATAAAAGCAAAAACCATTCTGTATCAAGTTCGATTTTAATATTTAAAAAAACCGCCACTAATAAGCCCAGGGCTATCTGAAACAAACTAACGGGTACTTTTTTAAAAAAATAACCTAATACATTACCTAACACGACTAAAAATGTCAGGCCAACAACGGTTTGTAGTAACGCCATACACACTCTCCTTTTCTAATTCTATTTTCTACCTAATATCCGAACTTCAGTTTCCAAATGAACCATAAATGTTTGATAAACAACTTCCTGAACATGCTGAATTAAATTAACATAATCACTTCCCGTTGCATGTCCCCGATTAACAATAAAACCAGCATGTTTGGTTGATACTTGTGCATCCCCAATACGGCAGCCTTGTAAACCGGCATCCATAATTAACTTCCCTGCAAAATAACCGGTTGGTCGCTTGAATACCGACCCACATGATGGAAATTCTAGCGGCTGCTTCTGAGCACGTCGTTCATTATAATCGGCCATTTCAGCCCCAATAATTATTCTTTTGCCCGGTTTCAAAGCAAAAGTGGCGCTTACAATAATGTCACCTGTGTCTTGAATCAAACTATGCCGATACCCAAATGACAACTCAGCTGCCGAATAAGTCTTGAATTGCCCATCAATTGTAATAACATCTGTACTTTCTAATACCTGATCAATTTGGCCACCATATGCACCGGCATTCATAAATACAGCCCCACCAACTGAACCAGGAATACCTGCAGCCCATTCTAATCCGGTTAGGGCATATTCATAAGCCATCTGTGCCGTTTCAATAATCCAAGCACCCGCTTCGGCCACAATTTTGTTTCCTGTAGCTTTAATCTGTTTCATCTCTGTCAAAAAAATCACTAGACCGGCTAAACCATCTTCAGTAATAACTAAGTTAGAAGCATTCCCTAGTACAGTTATTGGCAAATCTTGCTCATTTGCATACTGCACAACTGCTTTTAACTCAGTCTGTGTTTTAGGCCAGAAACACCAATCAGCTGGGCCACCAACACGTGTGTTGGTATAGTTTCCCAATTTAACATTCGCTTGGATATTATAATTTGGAAACATTTCAATCAACGTCTTCATCTTTTCTTCCTCAATCAAATCACTTTAACTAACTGTTTTAATGGTGCTACCCCAAAGGTTTCTGTTTGTTTAACTAATATTTTTGCCGCAGCAACCGTATCGTCCAACGCATTATGATGGTGGTGTAAATCAATAGCTAACGCTTCAGCTACTGTGTTTAATTTATGATTAGGCAGCTGTGGATACAATTTTCGCGATGTTCGTAACGTATCCAATGACAAATAATGGGGTTGTGCCATGCCATAATGCGCAAGCGTTGCGCGTAATACACTATTATCAAAGGATGCATTATGCGCAATAACTAATTGATTAGGTGTATAAAATTGTTTAATTTGTTCCCAGACTTCTGGAAATACAGGTGCATTCACAACATCTGCTTCTGTAATACCGTGAATTCTTGTATTTCGTCTATCAAACATAGTATCCGGTTTAATTAAAGTATAAAATTCATCAACAAGCTGATTGTCGCGTACAATCGCCAATCCCAATGAAACTGCACTATCACGCTTGGCACTAGCCGTTTCAAAATCCATCGCTACAAAATTCATCTTTACACCTCGTTATTTCACGACTAACAAAGCCATATCAAAAGCTGGTACTCTTTCATGATCACTATTTAAAATCTTAGTTTCCGAACCTGCCACAAACTCAAAGCCCAACTTTTCATAGATATGAATTGCTATCGTATTCTTTTCTTGTACCGTTAACACCAATTTTTCAACCGTACTAAACGTGGTAGCCCAATCTAGCAATTCTGCTAACATCGCCTGTGCTAGTCCATGCCCTTGAAAATCATTGAGCACCGCTACACCAATCTCAGCAATTCTTGGTTGTCCAGATAATGCAGATGCAGATGCTAATCCAACTAATTGACCCTGATCCGTTTTAGCAACGAGCATAATGTTATTGGTTGTCGTTTGTAAAATATCAATATTATCAGCCTCTTCATCAGGCTCAATTTGATTGGGATCTTGTTCAACAAGAAATGTACTTGATTCATCTTGAAGTTGAAAGATTAATTGCATTAAGTTAATGGCATCCTGCCTTTCAGCCGGGCGAACAAAGACTTCCATTATTTCTCCATTTCAGACAACAAAGCAGATGAACGTTCACCCGCTGCCGTCATTGTTATAACACGTTCTGTCTCTGAACTTTCAACACGTTCGAAAACAATCTCTAAAACATCATCTGGCAAATCTGGCTTAATGTATTGTGACCATTCGACTAACGCAACCGCATCACCACCAAAATACTCTGATAACCCAAGATCCTCAGCATTCCCTTCTTCACCTAAACGATAGACATCCAAATGATACAAAGGAAATTGTGCAGTTTGATATTCTCGGACCAATGTAAAAGTTGGACTCTTTACTGGCCGCTTAATTCCCAAAGCTTTTGCGAAGCCTTGCGTAAACGTCGTCTTTCCTGCGCCTAAATCTCCTGACAATAAAATTGTATCGCCAGCTTTAACATTTTTTGCTAATTTTGCAGCTAATTCTTGTGTTTCATCAACAGTTTTAACTAATATTCTCATAATTAAAAGTATACCATTTTTCCGCAAGTGATTACAGCGTAACCAAATGCTAGCTTAAAATTAAAAAGCTCATGTAAAAATAGCTTCTACTGAGCTTTCCAAAAAATAATTATTACTAATTTAACTGATTAACTGCTAACTTATCAGGCAAATCATAAACAATCGGTTCCGTTAAAGCTAACATATCATCAGTTAACTGTAATTTTGTAATACTTCCTTGATGATACGCTTGAAAATAATAACTGCGACTTTCTGATACCGTGGCTGCACGATAGACTGAAAAAGTTTTTTGATGCGTTAAATTCTTCGGTACAGTTACACTATCAAGCAAATGCCAACTTGTTATAATAGCTTCATCTTCATCGCCTGGTTGATCAGCTCGTTCTTTCAAATAAGCTGCTCTTAAAAAGCGAGCGCCGGGTGAATAAGCGCCAGGTGGTGTTGCCTTTCCTGAGAGCTTGCCCGTTGTTACCTTCGGCACGTTAATACCAATCGTCCCTGATTTAAATTCTGGTTTAAACTCAACATATTTTTCTAATTGTTTAATTTGTTGATCAAAATATGGGCTATTTGTTACGACACCTAATGGATTAGCCACTATTTTCATTGGCCAAGTTGTTGGTTCTACAACAACAATAGCACCAGTAGTATCAGTGACGGCATAATGTAATTCTGGGTTACCATATTTAACAACGCTATTTTTCTCTGACATCAACTGGATTTGATCGATATGTGCCGTCATATCAGCAACTGATTTAAAATTACCTAACAACCAAAACACAAATTCAAATGGTGCAATTTGAACCTTGTCATTATCAATGTCATCTATAAATTTAGCCCCATTACCAAACGTTAATTTTTGTGCACTTAAGCCAAACTCATTCACGCCGTCTGCAACATCTGTGCGTTTATTACTTAACTCACCACCACCAATAAAAGCATATTTATTTTGAATTAAATGCCTATTAAATGCTGAATGCCACCGATAATTTCTTGGAACAAACATTGGTGCATTCTCAAGTTGTGGCCAATCCATTGTTCGTGACAACACATGTGTGCCATCTTTTGCAATTTGTAAAATACTTGTACACATGTTCCTCACCTACCTTAATCATCAAGTATATTAAAAAAGTGCTGTCTAATCTTCGTAAAAGTTATTAAAGCTTTTAACATCAGGTTAAACGACACTTAGTTTTTTATTTAATTAGCTATCGCTTGTGCTGCAGTAATAACTGCAACTTTATAAACGTCTTCCTCATTAGCACCACGTGACAAATCAGAAACAGGTTGTGCCAATCCTTGTAAGATTGGTCCAATAGCTTCAAAACCACCTAAACGTTGGGCAATTTTATAACCAATGTTACCAGATTGTAAGTCTGGGAAGACAAAGACATTTGCATGACCAGCAACTGATGATTCAGGTGCTTTTGCTTCTCCAACTTCGGGTACAAAGGCAGCATCAAATTGCAATTCACCATCTAATGGCAAACTTGGTGCTAGTTGCTTAGCAATTTTCGTTGCTTCTTGAACCTTGTCAACTTGTGGTGCTCGCGCTGAACCCTTAGTTGAAAAACTCAACATAGCAACTTTAGGATCAATACCAAATACTTTAGCTGTCTTAGCGGATTGAACAGCAATTTCTGCCATTGTTTGTGCATCAATGTCGATATTAATCGCAGCGTCTGCAAAAATATAACGTTCATCATTACGTTGCATTACAAAAGCACCGGAGATACGTGATGCGTCAGCAGCAGTTTTAATAATTTGCAAAGCAGGTCGAACTGTATCGCCAGTTGGATGCGTTGCCCCTGAAACCATTCCATCAGCTAATTTCATATAAACCAACATAGTTCCAAAATAGTTAGGATCCTTTAACCACTTTTTAGCAGTTGCCGTATCCGTCTTACCATGACGACGTTCTACCAAAGTACGAACCATTTCTTTAAAATCTTCTTTTGGATAAGAATCAATATCAATTACTGTAACTTGTGATAAATCAAAATGATTTTCCTTTGCCGTTGCATCAATACTTGCTTTTTGACCTAATAAAATTGGTTTAACCAATCCATCTGCTGCTAAACGTACGGCAGCACCTTGAATACGTGGATCTTCACCTTCTGGAAATACTAGGGTTTTATCTTGCCCTTTAATTTTATTTGCTAATTGTTCAAACAACTCCATGATGGACAAACCTCGTCTCTTTTATTAATAAATGATTACTTACTACACTTGTAATTATAACACAAATGTTGATACACCAACGTTTCAATAGAGTTCCACTATTGGGACACTAATATCTACTTCGTGCACAACATAATATAAAATGTTTAATTACTAAATACCTATGCCCACGTAATTGGTTCAGAACCTACAGACTCCAGAAATCGATTTGTCTGACTAAATGGTTTAGAACCAAAAAAACCACGATATGCTGATAACGGACTTGGATGGGGTGCTTGAAGAATCAAATTTTGGTTACCCTTAATCAAAGCCTGCTTTTTTTGAGCTTGCTTTCCCCATAATATAAATACCGTTGGCTGATCTTGTTGTGCGACAATACGAATAATTTCATCAGTCAATGGTTCCCAGATTTTGCCAGCATGCCCTCCAGCCTTGTGTGCCGGCACTGTTAAAACCGTATTTAACAATAAAACGCCTTGCTTAGCCCAACGATGTAAATCACCATCCTGTGGTGCTGGTTTTTGTAAATCATCAGCTAATTCTTTATAAATATTAATTAACGATTTAGGTAGCCCCATCCCCTTAGGCACTGAAAAGCTCATGCCTTGTGCTTGCTCTGGATTTGGATATGGATCCTGACCAAGAATAACCACTTTGACCGTTGCTAACGGCGTCGCTTGTAACGCAGCAAAAACATTCTCGCGCTTTGGATAAATTGTTTCATTTGCATAAACTGTATCTAAAAATACGCTAATTTTTTCTAAATATTGATTATCTAATTTCGGCTGTAAGGCATTTGCCCAGTCCATTGGTAATAATGGCCTCATTTTTCACATCACCCCTTAACAAATTGTATATCTTCATTATACTGACAAATCAATCTCCTGAAAGGGATATGGTAAAATAAAAATAAGCTAAATCCTTGTTTAACATTATAAGGAGGTTTTATTTTGCACGATTTATATATTTCACAATCGCATAGTAAACGTGCCGGTACCAATACCGTTACTGAATATAATCGCACAGTTAAGTATTTTGTTTCGGGACAAATCGGTAAACGCAATAACCAATTAACAATTTTCAATGATGCCTTTGAAGAGTTGGCAACTATTACACAAGTTTCTAGTGGTCTCTTGCCACGTTTTACTTTAAGCAGCCAAAACAAGCAAGTTGGTTCAATTGGCATTTCACTTAAACGGCATGAACTCTTATACGTCAATTCACTGAACTGGTTTGTTTTAGGAAGTCTAGAAAAACGACGTTTTCAGATTACAACAGTTAACCGTCAACTAGCGTATGCGCAACCATTAGCGGATAAACGGTTAAAAGTAACATTATTAAATAATGAACAAGAATCTTTACTAGTATTAATCATGGCTTTTCTGGATCGTTGGGCATTTATTGCACATCGTTACCCACTTGCCTGGCCAAGTCCTTTTAACACACCAATACCAGTGATATCACCCTTCAGTAGTTCTTCAAAACCACATAACTAAAAAGAAGCACACCATAACAATTAGCTTTATATCTAATCATTATGGCATGCTTCTTTTTTTATTTAGGCATTTAATACCTTATTTAAGAAATCACGTGTTCGTTCATCTTGTGGGTTTTCAAAGATTTCAGCTGGTTTACCTTCTTCTCTGATATAACCATCCGCAAAAAACACAACACGATCAGCTACTTGCTTAGCAAAGCCCATTTCATGGGTCACCACAATCATGGTCATACCTTCCTTGGCAAGTTCTTTCATAACATCTAACACATCCCCAACCATTTCAGGATCAAGTGCTGACGTTGGCTCATCAAATAACATGATTTCTGGATTCATTGCTAGTGCACGCGCAATCGCAACACGTTGCTTTTGACCACCAGAAAGTGTATCCGGCTTCACATCAGCTTTTTCCAAAAGGCCAACACGTTTTAACAGCGTTTTAGCATTGTCAATTGCTTCGTTCTTAGTCATCTTACCTAATTGAACCGGTGCCAAAATCATGTTTTCCATAACCGTAAGATGTGGAAACAAATTAAAGTGTTGGAACACCATGCCTACTTTTTCGCGTACTTTGTCAATATTAACTTTAGAGTCACTAATGTCTTCACCATCAATAATAATTTGACCATCATTGATTGCTTCCAACTTGTTCAGCGAACGTAAAAATGTTGATTTACCAGAACCTGAAGGACCAATCATTACAACAACTTCACCTTCATTGACAGCTAAACTCAACCCTTTTAGCACTTCATTTTTACCGAAACTTTTATGAACATCACGTGCTTCAATAATTGCTGCCATTATTTGATCCTCTTTTCTACCCAATTTGATAACCAAGTTAACAATGTAATCACGATAAGATATAGTGCCGCAATCATCAACCAGACACGGAATCCCTGTAGATTACGAGCAATAATTAAAGTACCCGTTTGTGTTAATTCTATTATTCCAATTGCAGATAGAATTGACGTATCCTTCAACGTAATAATAAATTGATTAATAAAACTTGGAATCATTAAACGAATTCCTTGTGGCATAACAACCTTACGCATTGCTTTCCCATATGGCAATCCTAATGAACGCGCTGCCTCAAGCTGACCTGAATCAACTGAATTAAAGCCACCACGAACAAACGCACCAATGTAAGCACCCTCATTTAGAATCAACGTAATAACACCAGCCGTGAATGCTGGAATTTTTTGACCTGTTAAATTAGGAATACCAATGTAAATAAAGAATGCTAGCACTAGCATTGGCAAACCACGGAAAATATAGATAATGGTTGTTGATATACCACGAGCAATTTTACTTGGCATAACACCCAAAATTCCTAGGAAGATTCCCCAAATACCAGCTAAAATAATACCAACTAATGTTAATTCTAGTGTTTTAACTAATCCCGTAAATAGAGCGCTCTTATTTTCATTGAACAAACTCCAAATTGTGGTTTTTTGATCAGCCTTATCAGCAGCATTCTTTTTATAGTTGTAGCCACCATTTCCTAGATAATGCTTAACAATCTTGTCATAGGTACCATCTTTAACAATCTCAGCATACCCTTTGTTGAATTTCTTCAATAATTCGGCATTAGCACCTTTTTTAACACCAAAGCCATACCAATTACCCTTAGCAGGTTTTGTAACAATTTTTAGATTTGTACCTTGTTGGATAGCATAAGCCATCACAGGTTGATCCTCAAAAGCTGCTACCGTATTACCGATAGTAACGTCATTGTACATTGTATTTGAGTCATTAAAATATGTTATTTTAAAGTCGTATTTTTTTGACATTTCACGAGCATAATCTGCACCAGCACTACCCGTCTTTGCTGCAACAGTTTTACCTTTTAAATCAGAAAGGCCTTTAATGTTTGACTTTTCTGTTGTGGCCATAACAATACCACTTTTGTAATAAGGCGTTCCAAAATCAAACGTATTTTTACGCTCATCAGTAATCGACATACCAGCCACAATTCCGTCAACCTGCCCTGCTTGGACGGCTTGTACGCCAGCGTTAAAACTCATTGGTTTTAATTTGTACGTAAAATTTTCACGCTTTGATATTTCCTTCAACATATCCATATCAATACCACGATAGTTTCCCTTATCCGTTTGGAATTCAAACGGTGGGAAAGTCGTATCAGTTGTTATGGTATAGTTTGGCGTCGCTGCATGCACGGCTGGTAAACCAATTGTTACCCCAATCGCTAAACTAGCACACGCTATTAGACTTATTAACCACTTGCGCATTCTTTTTCTCCTCCAAGACTCTTCTCATTCCAATTCATTGTACGTTATTGCGTTAATAAATAGATAAACAATGTTAGGTTTCCTAACACAAAAAAGATTGAACTAATAAATTTAGTTCAATCTTTAATCAATTATTAATTCTAATAACGTTTCTTCATTGTACGATGCAAGTCACGATCTTGGTCACGTTTTTTAATTGTTTCACGCTTATCATAATTATGTTTACCGGTAGCAACACCGATTAGAACTTTCGCAAAACCGCGTTTTAGATAAACTCGTAGCGGTACAATCGTTTTCCCTTGCTGTGCAACGGCAGCTTGTAATGCCTTAATTTCTTTTTTATGCAACAACAAACGCCGACTACGCAACGGATCATGGTTAAATCGATTACCTTGCTCAAACGGGCTAATATGGACATTATCCAACCATGCTTCACCATTACGTACCTGTACGAAACCATCCCCAATCGTCACTTTACTAGCACGTACAGATTTTATTTCTGTTCCAGTTAGTTCAATACCAGCTTCATACGTTTCAGCAATAGCATAGTTATAACGAGCCTTATTATTCGTAGCCAACGCATCATTCGAACGTCGCTTTTTTTTAGCCATGATAACCCCCTAAAAAAATATTTATTAATGGCGGCCCTTACGGTTAGAATCTTGACGCTTGTCATCCGGCTTACGCTTATTATGGTAAGCACCAAATGGTTTACCATCATTGTGCGTTTTACCACCCTTAGAAGAGCGGTTACGCTTATCATTACGACGACGGTCCCCACGATTCTTATTACCAAAGGCTCCGCGATGCTCTTCAGGCACCTTAATATCTGTAATTGGCGCCTCATCTGGATCAACTAATACAAAGTCAATTGATGATTGCTCCTTATCGACACGTACAACTCGTACTCGAACTGGCTGACCAATTTGATAAATGTGGTGCAAACGACGGCCAATCAGTGCCATATGAGCTTCATCATAAACATATTGATCATCAGTAAAGTTAGAAATATGAATCAATCCTTCAACCGTGTTCTCCAATGAAATGAACATACCAAACTTCAAGACACCATTAACAACACCATCAAATTCTTGACCAACTTTATCAAGCATATACTCAGCCTTCTTCATGGCATCAGTATCACGCTCAGTATCAACAGCACGACGTTCCTTAACTGAAGTTTCTTCACCAATTTGTGCCAGCTTATCAGCGTACTTAGCTTGTGCGTCTTCACCAAGACCATTCTTAGCGTACCATTTAATTAAACGATGCACTGTCAAATCCGGATAACGTCGAATTGGCGAAGTAAAGTGCGTATAATAATCAGCACCAATTCCAAAGTGACCTAATGGATCATTAGAATACTTAGCTTGCTTCATCGTACGCAACATCATGGTTGAAACCATCTGTTCTTCCGGACGACCAATAAAGAAATTGTGGATACTTTGCAAGTCCGTTGACTTAACTTTTTCTGGATCAATTTTTACGGGTGCACCCAATGCTTTAACAAATTCAACAAATTTTTCTACGCGATCAGCATCTGGTGCCTCGTGAATACGATACAAGAATGGCACCTTTGCCAAATCAAAGTGCATAGCAACCGTTTCATTAGCCGCTAACATAAATGATTCGATTATACGTTCAGATAAACCACGCTCACGTAATTCAATGTCAGTTGGCTTACCTTGTTCATCGACAATAATTTTTGCTTCAGGCGCATCAAATTCTATAGCCCCACGCGCTGTACGCTTGGCTGCCAAAGCTTCATGTAGTTCAGCCATATCTTCAAACATCGGTACTAATTCAGCGTATTCCGCACGTGTTTCTTCATCGCCTGCTAGAATAGCATTCACGGCCTTATAGGTCATACGAGCATGTGAACGCATTACTGATGTATGCAAACGATGGTTAACCAAATTACCTTTTGGTGTAAACTCCATTTCCGCTGACATTGCCAGACGATCGACACCTGGATTCAAAGAAGCAATACCATTAGAAATCTTACGAGGAAGCATTGGAATAACACGGTCCGTCAAATAAACTGACGTACCACGATTATAAGCTTCTTCATCTAATGGCGTACCCTCAACAGCATAATGAGAAACATCCGCAATATGAACACCTAAATGGAAATTACCATTTGGCAACTTCCAAACCACAACGGCATCATCCAAATCCTTGGACTCAATTGCATCGATTGTTACTAATGGTTGATCAGTGATATCTTCACGACCCTCACGCTCACTATCCTGAACTTCATCAGGGATTTTTTCGGCTTGATCCAACGCTGCCTTAGGGAAAACATGTGGTACATCATGGTTATAGACAATTTCCATGATATCAACACCTGGTTCATCCTTATAACCAATTTTATCAACGATTGAACCCGTAAAGTGCTTAGGCATCTCTGCCGATGGATACGTTGCAATTGATGCAACAACAACTTCACCATCAGTTGCTGCCAAGCCACCTTCTTTAACTAAAAATTCAAATGATGCAAATTTTTTATCAGTTAGGCGAATACTTCCAATATAACCTGTATATGGGCTACCTAATGTAAACTCACCAACAACTTGTTCACGACCACGGGTAATAATTTCAATTACCTTTCCCTCGGGGCCACGTTTTTCGTCACCTTTATTTAATAATTTAACCCGAACTTCATCACCTTGCGTAGCAAAATCTGTATTGTCGGGATTTACAAAAACATCTGGTGCCGTTTCATCATAATGAACGAAACCAAATCCCTTATCGTTGGCCTTAAACGTACCAATAACACCTTCATGTTCCGCATTATATTGAAATGCACCAGCTTCATTAACTTTCACTTTGCCACTTCGTTCTAAAGCAGCTAAAGATTGTACAACTAATTTAAACGCATTTGCGTCATCTAACCGCAACCCGTCAGTCAGCGTTTGTGCTGGATAAGCTTGGGTTGGGTTTCCTTTCAAAAAACCAAATAATTGGTCTTGTAAATTTTGTAATTCCATTGATTTCTCGCTCTTCTTAAAATTAAAAACCCCTCGTAATACATGTCACGAAGGGTCTTGAGTACTGGTAATTTTTTAATGTGAAGAAAGGTAAACTAGCGCCAATCCCAAAATAAACCAGATTGCTGCAAGAACAGCCGTAATACGTTGCATAACTGCAACGAATCCTCGCGCCTTTTGGGTTGCAAACAAGTCACCACCGCCACCACCTGACAATGCTGACAAAGCATCTTGTTGTTTTGATGGTTGCATCATAACTGCAATTATAATTAGCGCACCAACTATAATCATTGCCGTTAATAATATGTCGTACATCTTGGTGCCTCCTCTTTCTTCTATTTATAGTCTATATATACTTATATAGCATAACATAGGAGCAAGTTTGTCTCAATAAAAAAAGTGAGACAAAGCTAATCAATAGCTAAATCTCACTTTAATTAATTATTTAATTACTTTGCTTCGTAGTTAACAATTGCATCACGTGCAGACTTGTCAATGTTGTAGAAGCTGTTAATACCCTTGTATTCAGCAACCTTATCAGTCAACAAATCTTCAATACGCATCAATTGGTTGTACTTTGCAATACGGTCAGTACGTGACATTGAACCAGTCTTGATTTGACCAGCGTTAGTTGCAACAACCAAATCAGAAATTGTCGTATCTTCAGTTTCACCAGAACGGTGCGAAACAATAGCTGTGTAACCGGCTTCCTTAGCCATTTCAATAGCTTCAACAGTTTCAGTCAAAGTACCAATTTGGTTAACCTTGATCAAGATAGCGTTAGCTGCTCCCTTAGCAATACCCTTTGCCAAGAAGTCAGTATTTGTAACGAAGAAGTCGTCACCAACAAGTTGTACCTTGTTACCAAGACGGTCAGTCAACTTAGCCCAGTTATCCCATTGCTCTTCATCATTTAGATCTTCAGCTTCTGCCAAAGGATCCTCGATTGATACAACTGGGTACTTTTCTACCAA
Organism: Weissella bombi; assembly: GCF_900094835.1. Classification (GTDB taxonomy): domain Bacteria; phylum Bacillota; class Bacilli; order Lactobacillales; family Lactobacillaceae; genus Weissella; species Weissella bombi. The sequence continues at coordinate 24,592 of NZ_FMAO01000007.1, forward strand.
GTTTTCTAAGTAATCGATAAATTCATCAGTTGTGTATTCCTTCTTATCAGGCTCACCATCCAATGTATAAATCTTACGTTCGTGATCATAGAACTCTGATGAAGCAACGTCAAAGGCGATAGCAACATCTTTACCTGGCTTGTAACCAGCGCGTTCGATAGCCTTTAGCAAGTATTGGAATGGCTCTTCGTTTGAAGCAAAGTTAGGTGCAAATCCACCTTCATCACCAACAGCAGTTGAGTGACCTGATTCCTTCAACAAAGCTTGCAATGCGTGGAAAGTTTCTGAACCCATACGAATAGCTTCAGCAACAGACTTAGCACCAACTGGCATAATCATAAACTCTTGGAAGTCTACAGAGTTGTCAGCGTGAGCACCACCATTAACAACGTTCATCATTGGTGTTGGCAAAACCTTTGAGTTAAATCCTCCAAGGTAGTTGTACAAAGGTGTACCAAGTTCATCGGCAGCTGCACGAGCAGCGGCAATTGATACACCTAAGATAGCGTTAGCACCTAACTTACCCTTGTTTGGAGTACCATCCAAAGCAATCATTGTACGATCCAACAAAACTTGATCAGTAACATCCATACCAATCAACTTGTCCTTGATTACCTTGTTGACATTTTCAACAGCCTTCAAAGTTCCCTTACCTAGGAAACGGCTCTTGTCACCATCACGTAACTCAACGGCTTCGTTAACACCAGTTGAAGCACCTGATGGCACGATTCCACGACCGAAGCCACCTAATTCAGTGTAAACTTCAACTTCAACAGTAGGGTTTCCACGTGAGTCTAAGACTTCGCGTGCATAAATATCAGTAATTGCAGACATGTTGTCTTCTCCTTACTTATTCTTGAAAGTATAGTTATATGGGATTATCCCTTGGAAACTATTGTAACATAATTCAAAGTATATGCTAACACTGACCTTTTCACTCATCAAAAAGTTCACAAAATAGTCAAAAAATTGGTTAAGTTTTACGTAAAATCATCAACTATAGCCGTTGTTTTTATGCCTAGACATTATTTTGCAAGTGATTTGTTGTCATTTTGTTACACTTTTGACCGTCATGTAATTGTTAAGCACGTTACACTTAATTAATCAATTATCTTGGGGGAAGGTTTATGAAACGCGCAATTTATACAATTTCATTATTAGTGGGTCTTCTTTTTGTGATCCCTGTGGTGTTTTTAAGTACCTCCCAAGCTTTTTCAGGTTGGTTAACTAATCCTAGAGAAGAAGTAACCAATTTGCAATCTCAAAAACAATCTCAAGCTGCTTCAAAGTCTGATTCATCGAAATTCAGTTCTAAACTTGCTGACAGTGGTATCGTTATTTCAAATACACAAGAAGAACAACCAGTTAGTTCAAATAGCGTGGCTGCCATTCCAACAAGTTCAAAGCGAGCTTCACAAACACAATCAAAAGAATACTCACATTCTAATTATTCTTCTTCAAATAGTAATGCAAGCAGAAGTCAAAGTAGTCGTCCATCAAGTGAAACTAGCATTAATACTAGTTCACAAAGTAATGCCTCTTCAAACAGTGAAACAACTAACACTAGTAGTGATATGAGTTCTTCAGAGACAACTTCATCTGCATCAAATAGCAGTTCTTCCGCAGTAACTTCATCTGATAGCAGCAGTAGTTCTTCACAAAACAGCTCTTCATCATCAACTAGTTCATCTGATAATGGTAGCGCTAATAACAGTTCTTCTAATAAACCAAGTTCAAGTGAAACCAGTTCTAACATTAATGAATCAAGCAGCAATTCAAATAATTCATCTAGTGTTCCTGTTAATGATACTGAGTCATCAGAAGTTACAAATCCTGATGTACCAAACGAAATTTCTTTGTCGAAGCCTGACACAGCAATTTCAACAATTGATTAAATCAAATTCACGAAACAAAATGCGCTTTGAATCAAATATCCAAAGCGCATTTTTATATGTCTATTTTTAATTTCTCTTAGCTTGATCAGCTAAGCTAACTAACTCCAAAAAAGTGGTTGCATCTAACGCAGCATCCCCCACTAACACACCATCAATATCTGGTTGTTTTAATAAATCATAAGCATTAGCTGGTTTAACCGAACCACCATATAGAATACGCACATGATCTGCAATTTTTTGATTAAACATATCAGCAACCGTTTGCCGAATAATTCGTAAACTCTTTTGTGCATCAAGCGGTGTCATTGCCTGACCAGAACCAATTGCTGCCGTTGGTTCATATGCCAACAATATTCGATTCATTTCCTGTTCAGTCACACCCTTAAGTGATTCTACTACTTGATTAACAATCCAGTGTGCATGATCATTCAAAGAAGTTAATTGGACAGCCTCATCAATTGCAATGATTGGTGAAACATTATTTCTTAATGCTGCCAATGTTTTCAAATTTACCATTTCATCAGTTTCACGGAAATAATTACGTCGTTCAGAATGACCAATGATAACTTTACTAATTCCCAAATCAGCTAAAGCTTGTGGACTAGTCTCTCCCGTATAAGCCCCTTTATCTTGCCAATACATATTCTCAGCCCCAATTTCAATTGGTGTATCCTTAGCTGCCATAACCATTGTATTTAATAACACATCTTGCCCTGCTAATACAGCGTCAACATTTGGATAATCAGCCAACTTTGGTGCAACATATTGGATATATTGTGACACCTCACTTGGCAACTTATTCATTTTCCAGTTTGCAATTACAATTGGTCGTCGTGACATTTTTATTACCATCCCTCATTATACTAAGGCTAATTATACCACGCATAATGCTAAAGAACGGTTAAACGTTGTATGAAAGCTATTAACTTTTATGCCTAAGTATACAAATAATAAATAAATTATTAATTGTCACTGCAATATTTAGATTACATCTTTTAATAGATAACATTGTCTAATATAAAAATACATTCTATCCTTTTTATTTGATACCGAGCACAATCGCATTATAACCTGCCATTGTTATCTGACGCTTGCCAATTCTTCACCCGATTGAATTAAGCCAAATCGTACCTTATTTAGTGATAAGTTTATCAATAAGGTTGTTACATGTTACCGATAGCAACGTTTCATTAATCCAACAAAAAATGGAGATAATCTGCTAACACAGATTATCTCCATTAAATATTATATTAACTAGTCCGCTGAGACATTTGCTTTTACCAAAGCAATGACTTCATCATTGGTTTCACAATCAACCGCTTGGTCAGCTAACTTAGCCATTTCTTGTGTATCTAATTTCTTCATCAATGAACGAGCTTGCAAAATTGACGTTGCTGACATTGAGAATTCATCCAATCCCATACCAACTAACAATGGTACTGCAATCGGATCACCAGCCATTTCACCACACATAGCAGCAAACTTACCATACTTATGTGCAGAATCGATTACGTTCTTAACCAAACGCAAAATTGATGGATTATATGGTTGATATAGGTATGATACACGATCATTACCTCGATCAGCAGCCATTGAATAACCAATTAAATCATTTGTTCCGATTGAGAAAAAGTCTACTTCTTGAGCAAACTTATCAGCCAACACTGCAGCTGCTGGAATTTCAATCATAATACCTAACTTGATATCATCTGAAACAGCAACACCCTCGTCGACCAACTTCGCCTTTTCTTCATTGAAAATATCGCGAGCTGCACGGAATTCAGGTACCGTCGCAACCATTGGGAACATAATCCATAATTGACCGTAGACGGATGCACGCAACAAAGCGCGTAGCTGTGTACGGAAAATATCATCACGATCCAATGAAATACGGATAGCACGGTAACCCATAAATGGATTATCTTCTTCAGGCAATGGCAAATAAGGCAAATGCTTATCACCACCAATATCCATAGTACGAACCGTTACAGGCTTACCATCCATGTTTTCAAGGACTTTTTTGTATGATTCAAATTGGGCTTCCTCAGTTGGTAATTCCGAAGAATCCATGTACAAAAATTCTGTACGATATAAACCAACACCCTCGGCACCATTTTCAATAACACCATCAAGGTCTTTTGGTGTTCCAATGTTAGCACCAATAACGAACTCTTTACCATCGGCAGAAACAGACTTCTCGTTCTTCAACTTAGCCCATTCTGCTTTCTTAGCAGCATATTCGTTACCTTTTTGTTGGTATGATGAAATTTCAGATTCTGATGGTTCAACCAAAGCTACCCCATCTAAACCATCCAAAATTACGGTCTCACCTTCTGAAATCTCTTTCGTTGCGTTATCAGACCCAACAATTGCTGGGATTTCAAGCGTACGTGCCATAATAGCAGCATGCGCTGTACGACCACCAACATCAGTAATAAAGCCTTTAACATAACGACGATCAAGTTGCGCAGTATCTGAAGGGGTCATATCATGTGAAATAATAACAACTTCTTCATTAATCAACGCTGGATTTGGTAATTCTTTGCCCAATAAGTGACTTAAGACACGTTTCGTCACGTCACGAATATCAGCAGCACGTTCAGCCATATATGGATTATCATCCGCCATTGCTTCAAACATGCCAATAAACGTATCAGTAACTGCCTTTAAAGCTGCTTCAGCGTTGGTCTTATCATTATCGATTTTATCATTAATGCTAGATAGAAGTTCTGGATCTTCTAACACCATAATATGTGCGGTAAATACTTCAGCTTCATCAGCCCCCATTGACGCCTCAGCCTTAGTACGAATTGTTTCCAAATCTGCCTTAGATGCCAAAAAGGCCGCGTTCACGCGGTCTTTTTCACCTTGAGCATCGTCGATTGTGCGAGTCTCAAAGGACAGATCCGGGTCAACAAGCTTATATGCTTTTGCAATTGAAACACCGTTTGATGCAGCAATTCCTGTAATTTTTTTAGTCATTACTCTGTTCCCTTTGAATCTGTTTATTTAGTTAAAATAATTAGTCAGTCAAACCTTCAGTTGACATAGTCTCTGCGATAGCTGCCAAGGCATCAGCCTCGTCATCACCTTCTGCAGAAATCTTAACATCAGCATTTTGTCCAACACCTAATGACATAACACCCATAATTGACTTCAAGTTTACATCCTTACCTTGGTATGACAAAGTAACATTTGATGAGAACTTTGAAGCTGCTTGTACCAACAAAGTTGCTGGACGTGCGTGGATACCAGTTTCGGCTACAATGTGAAATTCGCGTGATTCCATGGTGATAATCTCCTCTAAATTTAAATATTATTTTTATAAAATGGGTTTAGTTAATCAATACTTTCAACAATCTATTTTCAACTAACCTCTATAAAACATTTTATCAGGTATTAAATACAATCGCAAGCGCTTACATATTTTTTTCATAAATATTTATTGAGTTGTGTTCTGCAATAAATTTAATTCTATGATGCTTCATCAGATTTTGCTGTATACGTAATAATGCCACCACGTTCAGCAGTACCTTTAACTGCATTCTGATATGGATAGTCACGCCAAACAGTATAAAAATCCGGAAACTCTTCTGAAGTGACTATGAATTGATTTAATTCACCTGATCGCAACTGATCTAACATTTGGTTGTAATCCATTTGGCCTCCTCATTTATATTATACAGTTAATTTTAGAATTGGCACAAGATACTTCCATAAGTAAAACCAGCACCAAACCCAGTTAGCAAAACTTTCTTACCTTGCAATGATACATGATGTCTAAGTTCATCTAATCCCATTGCAATTCCTGCTGATGATGTATTGCCATATTTAGCGACATTTGTAACAAATTTACTCATCGGTTGCTGCAATCTTTTAGCTAACATTTCAATGATTCTTAAATTAGCTTGATGTGGAATAAAATAATCTATATCATCTGGCGCCAGACCATTTTTTTGCAACAATTCACTAATATGTTTAGGAATCAAACGTTCAACTTCACTAAATACCTGACGGCCCTCTTGATGAAAGGCCGTTGTCTGTGGACTATTATTTTCAGATAATTCATGGAGTGGTGCAATTAAACCAGAATGAACAACTTCCGCATTACCGATTGTGTGCATATCTTCAGCAATCACAAGGTTTTCAGATGAAGCCTCCAAAATAAATGCGGCCGCACCGTCTCCAAAGAATACAGCTGAAGTCCGATCATGAAAATCCATCATTTTAGAATTAACCTCAGCTGAAATAACCAAAGCATGCTTAGCTGTGCCAGCCTTTAAAAATTTATCTGCAGTACTTAACCCAAAAACAAAACCAGCGCAAGCAGTTGATATGTCATAAGCCCAAGCATTATTTGCTTGTAAATTTCTTTGCACTAACGCCGCCGTAGATGGTGCTAAACCGTCTGGCGTAAACGTTGTTACAATAATCAGATCAATGTCATCTGGCGTAAGTGACGTTTGTTCAAACGCTTGTTGCGCAGCTTTCGTCGCTAAGTCTGATGTGTTCTCTCCTTGAAGTGATACATGTCGAGTTTTAATTCCCGTATGTGCTTGAATCCACTCATCATTTGTATCCATAATTGTTGCCAAATCATCATTAGTGACAACATCTTTTGGGACATAATGAGATGAAGCAACAATTTTTACGCCTTGCGCCATGCTCTGCTCTCCTCCTAATTACTACTACACGTTATTATACGTGTGCAAACCAAAAAAAACATTAATATTTTAATAAAATTTATATTTTATCAATATTGTTGATTAAAAAAATACAAATACTTATGTCCTGAAATAGTCTGCGTCAATTTTGTGAGACTTGCATTAGCAGGTTCTGGTAATCGTATTGTCATATCATTAATGCCAAAAACAGCCATTATCACTGCTTTAATCGTAAAGCCATGGGTAACTACTACTACATTATCATCAGGGTATTTTTGTGTCATATCATCTAAAAATGATTGTACACGTGCTACTACCTGTTCAAATGTTTCACCTGCCGTTGCATATTTAATATATTCAGGTAATACATCTTGTAATATGTCATCAAAAACTTCTGGATATGCAGCCATTAATTTTTGATTACTCTTTCCATCCCACTGACCATATGAAATTTCTAGCAACCGACGATCAGTCTGCAACGGCAATTGGGCCGTTTCATTTAATAAAGTTGCTGTTTGTTGTGTCCTATTCAATGGACTAGCTATCAAATGCTGCGCAAATTGTATATCAAAATGCTTTGCCAACGTTGTGACTTGTTCTATACCAACATTATTTAACACTGTATTTTCAGTATTAATCTGTCCCTGCTTTAGACCACTCGCATTTGCCAACGTTTGCCCATGGCGAACAAAATAAAAAGTCGTCATTGCCATTACCCCCATTGTCTAAAAAAGCTGGAACAAAAGTTTTGTTCCAGCCAAATTATACTAAAAATTATTAAACCCTATTTCGTTTAATTATGATTCTGTTACCTTTTGCTGTTTTAATTTGAACTCTTCATTGTATGAAAAGACATTTTGTCCGGCAATAGCTGCATCCCCAACGGCTGTTGTAATTTGACGTAGTTCTTTATCTCGAACATCACCAAGTGCAAACATACCTGGACGTGCAGTTTCCATACGTTCGTTTGTCTCAATCCAGCCTTGTTCATTTGTAATGCCTAGGCCATCAACAACTTGAGATACTGGCAAAACACCAACATAGATAAATACACCAGCTGCATCAACGTTATAGACTTCACCGGTCACATTATTACGAACTCGAACGCCAGTCACCTTTTTATCATCGCCCAAAATCTCTTCAACTTCGGTATTCCAAACAAATTCAATTTTATCATTAGCAAAAGCACGATCTTGTAAAATTTGTTGTGCACGTAATTTATCACGACGATGGAATACGGTTACCTTCTCAGCCAATCCAGCTAAATAAGTTGCTTCTTCAACGGCTGAATCACCACCACCAACAACAATAACGTGTTGGTTACGGAAGAAAGCCCCATCACATACCGCACAGTAAGAAACACCACGACCAGCATACGTATCCTCACCTGGAACTGCTAATTTCTTATAATCAGAACCAGTCGCGACAATAACTGTATTACTCGTGTATTCATCCATATCAGTTACAACATGCCATGAACCGTCTTCTTGTGCCTCAACATGCAAAACCGTTCCAAAAGCATACTCTGCCCCAAATTGTGTTGAAGACTTGTACATATTTTCAGCCAAATCAGGTCCTAAAATACTGCTAAAACCAGGATAGTTTTCTACTTCAGCCGTATTATTCATCTGACCACCATAGATACCACGATCAATCATTAACACTGAGAGATTAGCACGTGATGCATATGTAGCTGCTGTCATCCCACCAGGTCCTGCACCTAAAATTATTGTGTCATAGTGTTGAGCCATAACAACACCTCCATCTTCAAATACTTTTATTTTCTTACTTCTTCATTACTTCTACTACATTTTACATTCTTTAAAAGAGAAATCAAGCATTTTCACTTACTTTTTGTAAATAAATAAAAAACTGTAAGTATTCTTTTTTAATACCTACAGTTTTACTTTAAGTTCAATATAATTAGTCTAATTTCTTAGCCAAGTCCTTGATATACTTCTTCAAATCTTCAGATGTTTGTGGATGCTTCAATCCAAACTCGATATTAGTTGTCAAGAAACCAATCTTTGAACCAATATCATAACGGCTACCCTTAAATTCATGAGCATAAACATGTTGACGCTTGTTCAAAGTATCAATAGCATCAGTTAATTGGATTTCGTTACCCTTACCAGGCTTAGTGTTTTCCAACTCTTCAAAGATTTCAGGTGTTAATAAGTAACGACCAATAATTGCCAAATCAGATGGTGCATCTTCAGGCTTTGGCTTCTCCACAAAGCTATTTACTTGATGAAGTCCATCAGCAACTTCCTTTTCAGGTGCAATCACACCATATTCAGAAACTTGGTCATGAGGAACCTTCATTACAGCCAATGTTGACTCACCAGTTGTGTTGTAACGATCAATCAACTGCTTTGTTAGAGGTTCATCATCGTCCATCAAATCATCACCTAACATAACAACGAATGGCTCGTCACCGATAAATGACTTAGCAGTCAAAACAGCATCTCCCAAACCACGTGGATGTGATTGGCGGATAAAGTATAGATTAATGTCCGTTGTTTCTTCAACAACCTTCAACAACTCATCCTTACCCTTCTCACGCAAGTTGTTCTCTAATTCAGGATTTGAGTCAAAGTGATCTTCAATAGAGCGCTTTGACTTACCGTCAACGATGACAATGTCTTCAATTCCTGAAGCCAAGGCTTCTTCAATGATAAATTGAATTGTTGGCTTATCGACAATTGGCAACATTTCCTTTGCTAATGCCTTTGTGGCTGGCAAAAAACGGGTTCCTAATCCTGCGGCTGGAATAATCGCTTTACGTACTGGTTTCATGATCTAATTACTTCCCTTCTTGTGAGACTGGACGTCCCATCAATAACTGCATAACATTTTTAACATCTTCGTTGTCATAAATAACACGATACATAGCTGAAGTGATGGGCATTTCAACATGTTTCTTTTGAGCTAATTCATGAGCAACTTTGGTTGTTGAAATACCTTCAATAACCATCCCCATATCAGCAACAACATCGTCCAGGTGCTTACCCTCTCCTAGTTGTACACCAGCGCGATAATTACGCGAGTATACTGAAGTTGCTGTTGCAAATAAGTCACCGACACCCGCTAAGCCCATAAACGTAATTGGATTAGCACCAAAAGCTTGACCAAGACGACTAATTTCAGCCAATCCTCTTGTAAACAAAGCAGCCTTCGCATTTACGTCGTAACCCAAGCTCTCTAAGGCACCCGCTCCAATGGCAATCACATTTTTAAGAGCCGCTCCAATTTCAGAGCCAACCACATCCGTATTTGTATAAACACGAAAAACTTGATTACTTAAAACACCTTGTACATATTTAGCAACCGTTAAATCAGCGCTTACAGCTGTTACCAAGGTTGGATCATGCTTTATAACACCTTCAGCATGTGAAGGTCCCGCAATAATCCCTAAACCACCTAAATACTTGCTAGGAATTTCTTCTGCAAGCATTTCTGATACTCGCTTGTAAGTACCTGGTTCGATTCCTTTAGTTGCCGCCATCACAACAACCTTATGATTCGTTTCTTCCAAAATTGCAACCAATTGTTGCGCTACTTCACGTGTTGCCTTGGTTGGTACAACACTCAAAACAAGATCAGCCCCGTCAACAGCCTGTTTCATATCAGATACCGCAACAACACCTTCGTTGATTGAATGCTCACCCAAATACCTTGAATTACGATGGGTTTCGTTAATTTCATCAACTTGTTCAGCACGATGGCTCCATAAACGGACATCATGCCCATTTTCAGCGGCTACATTTGCTAATGCGGTTCCCCACGAACCAGCGCCTAAAACTGCAATAATTTCGCGACTCACGAGATTCCTCCTTGTTACTCTACATCCCTGAGAATACCATAATAATACCACAATCTAGTATCTTGGCAATCTAATTTTACTATTTTGAATTTTCAGAGATTAGATTAGTTAAATTATTATTGAATGTCTGAGTTGCGTCAAAGCCCATCAACTTAGCACGGAAATTCTTTGTCGCCGTTTCAACCAAGACAGCCAAATTACGACCAGCCTGTACGGGCAATACAAAACGTGGTAAGTCAACACCTTGAATCTTCATTACTTCTTCACCATTGCCTAAACGGTCAACTTCTTGATCATCATGCCATTTTGCGAGATGCAAATTAAAAGCAATTGTTGCATGTGAGCGCACTGCACCAGCACCAAATAAGTCCATCACATCGATGATACCCACACCACGTAATTCCATCAAATTTCTAAGAATTGCAGGTGGCTCACCAACCAGGCGTTCCTCATCTTGGGCATACACATCAACTCGATCATCAGCAATTAAACGATGACCACGTTGTACTAATTCCAACGCAGTCTCTGATTTACCAACACCAGAATCACCCGTAATTAATACACCTAGTCCAAATATGTCGACCAAAACGCCGTGCACGGATTCTCGTTCTGCTAAACCACCACTCAAGAAATAAGTCATATTAGCCAAAATCTTTGAAGAAGTTAATTCCGTTGCTAAAACAGGAATATGATTTTCTTCCGCAGCTTGCATAAACTCTTTTGGTAATTTACGACCAGTTGAAACAACAAACGTTGGTGTATTTGGTTGCATCATTTTTCTTGCTATCAATAGTAATTCTTCATGATTCATACGATGCGCAAATGACGTTTCCGTAATTCCCATTAATTGAATACGTTCTGGTGCATAATAATTAAAATACCCAGTCATTTCTAGCCCTGGGCGTGAAATATCTGGCGTCGTTATTTTACGATCCAAATATGCCTCACCCGTAACTATCTTTAAGCGTGTATTATCTAACAAATCTTTTACTGTTAGTTCTTTTGCCATCTTTAATCCCCATCTTATTATGTTTGTTGATTACTTTTACTAAAATAGTTAGAAATTATTAAGTTAACAAGCGACATTATAATTGCGATAAAAACCGCCCATCCAAAACTTGCAAACTTAAAGCCATCCCCAATGACCCAAGCCGTTAACCAAAGGACCACACCATTAATTACTAAACCAAATAGGCCGAATGTCAAAATAGTAAATGGTAATGCTAATAAGTGTAGTACTGGTTTAACCAAAGCATTTAAAATTCCTAAAATAAATGCTGCTAAAATTGCCGTCCAAATACTACTAATATAAAGACCATTTCTAAACAATCCAGCCATCGCCAATAATGTAATTGTATTAATAATAATGCGTTGCCAAAAAGAAAAATTCTTAAAAGTAACTGTTTTCATAAAATTCCTCCAGTTATTCTTAATAAACAGTATATCAAAATTATACTTATATTTGGCTAAATGTCTGACAAAATCTTTTATGACAATAAAAAACCAGAAATGAATAATTTCATTTCCAGTAATAGATAAAATCTTTAACTATTTTTGATTTTTAGCTCTAAATAAGTCATCAAACGGTGACTTTCCGCTATGAGCAACTTGTGTTAAAAACATTTTAACCGCTTGTTGTGTCGTTAACCCATTTTCTTTAAACACGTCATCAGCTGCATTACGAACGTCTTCTTCAACTCGTATTTGAATTAGCTTTTCCATTGACACATCCCCCCTTGTATCCATCAAATATATTTAACCCATGACTTATTATATACCATTTTACAGAAAATATCTTATTCTAGCATTGATTTGAAATACAAATTTACCTATATAAAAAAACACACTGCCCCAAAAGACAGTGTGTTTAGATTGGCATTGCTAGGATTGACGCGTCCTAGCTCACGTGATAGTTTCCTATCAGTCAACGTACACCCAATAGCAAAGCTAAAGGTAGTCATGTGCAGCAAACCAAGTTCCACAACTCGTTTTGCACCCTCCAGTATACGACTGTTAATAAGGGCCGTTTATAAAAGATCTATTATGATCTTTCTCGACTCATCGCATAAGTAATATTATAGCATAAAAAAAAGAAAAAGCAATCCAGAATATTCACCAATTTACAATACACTTTTGTATTAAATATGCATTGTTCTCACTCTTTAAATTTAAGATTACGCTTACATTTGCCTATTATTAGGTATATAATATAAGTATAAATTAATTCATATGAATACTATTACTTATAAGGACGGTGACTGCCATGGCAGAAGACAAGATTGCATACAAGAACATATTGGCCCCCATTGATGGGTCAAAAGTTTCTAGCATCATAATTGAAAAGGCCGCTGCTGTTGCTGCGCGTAACAAAACTGCTTTAGATTTATTGTACGTTATTGATACAAATTCAATTTCTGGTCTAGCTGGTATGTCAATTTCTGGCGATGTTGTTTACCAATTAGTACAAGATGCCGAAGAAAAGCTAACAAAGTATGCACAAATCGCTCGCGATAATGGTGCAGAACAAGTCAATATTCACGTTCGTTTTGGTTCACCAAAAACTGTTATTGCACGTGATTTCCCTCGTGATCATGAAACTGGATTGATTATGCTTGGTAAGTCAGGTCTAAATACATTAGAACGTCTTCTTGTTGGATCGGTAACCTCATTTGTGGTACAAAACGCTAAGGCGGATGTTTTGATTGTGCAGTAAATTTTAAAAAAGCCGGCTACATTTTTGTAGTTGGTTTTTTTATTGGTTATCTAACTTAATGAACTTTTATTAGAATTAGGTTATAATAATTTTAAGTTTTTAATTATCATTAACATAGGGGATGCAATATGAAAATTATCGGAAATACACTAGAAACTATTCATAAATTTAGACACAGTCACGTTAGCAAACATTGGCTAAATGATCCTTTTTTAACTTCAACAGCTTCACTTGGTGATAATCGTAATATTAAGTTGCAACTACTCTACTTAGATATTAATGACACTTTCTACTTAGTCGAAAGTACTTCAGCCATTTCACATTCACTACAATATCAAGATGGTGCTATCGTAGTATCAGACTGGTCGCCAGCCGACTTTGCTGGTTTGTTACGTAGTTATGATAAACCCGGGTTTGACAACTATTTCCAGTTGATTGTAACAAATACGGCATTAGCCCATTCAAACTCTTAGACTAATAAAAACAGCGCTAGTCGGTAACTAATACCAGACTAGCGCTGTTTTTATTTATACTTTTATGCGTTTTTATCAATGGTTATCTTTATAATCTTGTAAGGGTTAACTGGAGTTGATTTTTCAGAATGATCGGCATTATCTTTAACCTCAGCAGTCGCAATTTTATCAACAACGTCCATCCCACTAATAACTTGCCCAAAGACAGTATAATTACCATCAAGCGATGGATTACCGCCTTTTTTGTAAGCATTGATAATCTTATCTGGATATTCTGATTTTTTTAATTGCGCCGTTGCATCATCATGATTTTGATTAATGAAAAACTGCGAACCATTAGTATTTTCACCAGAATTAGCCATCGAAACGGCTCCTCTAATATTATAGAGACATGATGAAATTTCGTTTTTAAATCCCGATCCATCATCAATTTTATCATTTTTATTTTTCCAAATTGATGCTCCCCCAGTACCAGTACCAGTGGGATCACCACCTTGAATCATAAAATCGTTAATCACACGATGAAAAATTGTGCCATTATAATAGTTTTTTTGTGAATGCTTAATAAAATTCTTCACTGCCAGTGGTGCGTATTTATTAAACAATTTAATTTTAACGTCACCCGCAGTAGTCTTAACCGTAACAACCGTCTCGTTTTTATGCACTTTTTTCGACAATTGTGGTAATGCAACCTTATTCAATTTATTTTTTGAAAGTGATTGTCGTTTTTCAGTTGTTGTGCCTTTATCTGAATGTGCTGACTGATATGCAACACCCAATCCAACTATAACAAAAACAACTGCAAGTAATGCTATAATTTTTTCCGATTTGCCTTTCTTCATTATATTTGCTCCCGTTCTTAATTAACTTTCAATTATAAACCCTATTCTACAATCCAATGCTTAGTATAAAGATAAATTTTTTATTTATATTAACGATTTGTCATTTTAAATTCTAAGAAATAATCATTATACTTACCAACCCAATTTGGCCCTAAATCTTCATACACTTCTAGCTTAGACAAAGTCTTATCATCGGGATACCATGATGGATTATTTTTAATTGACTTTGGTAATTGTTTAACTGCCCGTTTATTTGGCGTTGCATAGCCAACATAAATTGCATTTTGTTTTGCATTGGCTGGTTCACTCATAAAATTCAAGAAGGCATAAGCTGCTTTTTTATTTTTTACCGTTTTTGGCATAACGATATTATCAAACCACAAATTTCCACCATCACTTGGAACAACATAGTGTAAATGCTTATTTTCAGAAATCATTTCTGCCGCATCACCGGAATAATCAACTGCAAGTGTTGCTTCCTCTTGTGCCATATAAGTCTTAATTTCATCGGCAACAATTGCTTTGACGTTAGGCATTAATGTATCTAGTTTTCCCTTCGCCGCAGCCAACTCAGGAATACTCTTAGTGTTTACTGATTGCCCGCTAGATGCTAGTGCCATGCCCATAATATCTCTTGATGAATCAATCAACATAATGCTCTTTTTATATTTTGGACGCCATAAATCATTCCAAGTTTTAATTTCACCTGGTTTAATATACTTGTCATTATAGACAATTCCTAAGGTACCCCAAAAATATGGAACAGAATATTTATTTCCTTTATCAAAAGGCTGATTCATAAACTTCTTATCATAATTATTAAGACCGGTTAGTTTTTTATGATCCAATGGTAACAACAAGTTAGCTGCCTTCATTTTCTGAATCATATAATCCGAGGGAACTGCTAAATCATAGTGTGTCCCACCTTGTTGAATTTTAGTAAACATTGCTTCATTTGAATCGAATGTTTCATAATCAACTTTGTAGCCTGTTTCCCTTTGGAATTTTTTTAACAAATCCGGATCGATATAATCTCCCCAATTATAAATAGTTAATTCTTGGCGACCGTTATTCTTAGTACCCACATTCTCTGCATGCTGTAAAAAAACATTAACCCCAAATAAAGCTAACGTGGCACCCAAAATAATCGCTGTTAACCAAATGATTTTTTTCATGATTAATGCACCACCATTCTAGTACCTTTCTTCTTCTTGCTGCTAGCCGCACTATAATTTGAAATAAAGTAATAGATGACTACCAAAATTAATGACAACAAGAACATTAATGCTGACATCGCATTAATTGAGAGATCAATTCCTTGTCGAGCACGTGAATAAATCTCAACTGAAAGCGTTGAAAAGCCGTTTCCTGTAACAAAAAAAGTCACCGCAAAATCATCCAATGAATACGTAATTGCCATGAAAAATCCCGATAAAATACCAGGCCATGCATAAGGCAAAACAACTCTAGATAACACTTGATAATTATTTGCACCCAGGTCACGTGCCGCATCAATCAAGGCCGGATTCATTTCATTCAAGCGTGGCAAAACCATCAACACAACAATTGGAATTGAAAAAGCAATATGTGCTAATACAACAGAGCCAAAACCTAATTTCAAGCCAACCATAGTGAAGAAAATCAAAAAACTTGCTCCAATAATGACATCAGGTGATACCATCAACACATTATTTAATGACAATAAAATGTTCTTAACACCTGTCTGCTTAGTATTGTATATACCGATAGCACCAAATAGTCCAATTAATGTTGCAATCAATGCTGACAACAGTGCCACAATAAATGTGTTTACTAACATCTGCATTAATCTAGTATCAGCAAACATATCAATATAGTGTCGCCATGAAAAGCCAGAAAAGCCGGCCATATAGTCACCCTTATTAAATGAATAAAAGATAAGATAAAAGATTGGCGCATACATTAAAATAAAGACTAACACTAGGTACACGTTTGCCCATTTTTTGTGCTTATTTACCATGCTTACCACCTTTCTTCTTGCGATCTCTTGTTAACATCATCGTTAAAATCATGGCCACGATTAGAACCACACCAATAGTTGAACCCATTCCCCAGTTTTGTGTAACTAAAAAATGTTCCTCAATTGCTGTTCCTAATGTAATAACACGATTTCCACCAATTAATCTCGTAATCATGAATAATGACAAGGTCGGAATAAATACCGCTTGAATACCAGCTTTAACGCCCCCCGTTGAAAGAGGAAAAATAACTTTAACTAACGTTTGCCACTGTGTTGCCCCTAAATCACGTGCTGCATTGATGTAACTTCGGTCCAATTCCACTAACGAATTAAAAATAGGCATAATCATAAAAGGTATTTCGATATAGGCTGCTACAATCAAAAAAGACATGTTCGTAAACATCATTTGATGTGGCGCAAAACCAATCAATGATAAAAATTCATTAATAGTTCCTGTCTTAGAAAACAAGCCAATAAAGGCATACGCTTTTAACAATAAATTCACCCAAGTTGGTAAAATAACTAACAATAACCAAAATTGCGCATGCTTTAATCGACTCATAATATAAGCCATCGGATAACTAATTAATAACGTCATTGCTGTGACAATAAAGGCGAAAAAGATTGAATTAAAAGTCATTCTTAAATATGTACCTGAACTAAAATACGTCACATAATTATTTAATGTAAAATGGCCATTAATATTACCAAAAGACTGAATAATCAATAAAATAACTGGTGCAATGACAAACAATCCTAACCATAATATATAAGGAATCGTATAACTTAGCGTATTTTTATGATTCATTCATTGTCCCCTCCTCTTCAGTATCATCATACTCTTCCATACGTGCATCAAAGTCTTCTTCAGATTCGTTTAAGCGCATAATATGAATATCTTCCGGATCAAAGAATAAACCACGTCGCTCACCGATGATAGCTGGATTTGTTGCTTGAATTTGCCATTCATTTTGGTCATCATCGTGCGCCGTAATTTCATAATAATCACCTCTAAATGATTGATCATCAATCGTAACAATTAACTTGCCTTCATCCGCACTTACCAAATCCAAATCCTCAGGTCGTAACACAACTTCAACCTGTTCGTTAGGACGCATACCACCATCAACGTTTTCAAATTCCTTACCCGCAAAGGCAACTAAATAGTCTTTACGCATAACCCCCGGCAAAATATTTGACTCACCAATAAAATCTGCCACAAAATGGTTAATAGGCGCATCATAAATGTCAACCGGTGTACCATTTTGAACAATTTCGCCTTCGTTTGTAACAAATATCCAGTCAGACATTGCCAATGCTTCTTCCTGATCATGTGTGACAAAGATAAACGTTATACCTAAGCGTTTTTGAATTTCACGTAACTCATACTGCATTTCTTTACGTAATTTGTAATCCAAAGCTGACAACGGTTCGTCCAACAATAATACTTCCGGATCATTTGCTAAAGCGCGAGCAATCGCAACACGTTGTTGTTGTCCACCAGACAGTTCCGAAATTTCACGATCTTCTAAGCCAGATAATTTTACCAACCCTAACATCTCAGTAACCTTGGCTTTAATTTCAGATTTACCTTTGCCTTTAATTGACATACCAAACGCCACATTTTCAAAAACATTCATATTTGGAAATAATGCATAATTTTGAAATACAGTATTAACCCGTCGTTTTTCAGGTGGTAAATCATTAATTTTTTGCCCCTCAAATAAAATATCCCCTGAAGTTGCTTCTAAAAAGCCAGCAATCAAACGTAAAATTGTCGTCTTACCAGAACCTGAAGGTCCTAGTAATGTATAAAATTTACCAGCCTCTATTTCTAAATCAACTGACTTCAAAACAACATTGTCATCATATTGCTTAGCAACATGCTTAAATTCGATAATTGGTTGTGCCACTATCAGTACCACCTTTCTTTACATAAACTTAATTATACAAATTAATCAAAAAATAGTCGATAATAAAACAAAAAAGGATACTGATAACTAGTTATCAGTATCCTTCTTAATTTATGTTATATAAAGCTTATTCAGCAGAAGTCTCGCCATACTTAGCGATAATCTCTTGTTGAACGTTCTTAGGAACTGCTTCATAGTGGTCAAATACCATTTGGAATGTACCACGACCTTGCGTTGATGAACGCAAAGTAGTTGCATATCCAAACATTTCTGACAACGGAACCTTAGCGTGTACAAGCATTTGCTTTCCACGTTGGTCTTGTCCTTCAAGCAAACCACGACGAGCTGAAACGTGACCCATAGCATCACCCAAGTTATCCTCAGGTACCATGATATCAACCTTCATGATTGGCTCCAAGATAACTGCACCAGCAGTCTTAGCAGCTTCACGCAAAGCTAATGAAGCAGCAATCTTGAAGGCAGCTTCAGATGAGTCGACATCGTGATATGAACCATCATACAACTTAGCCTTCAAATCAACCAATGGGAATCCAGCCAAAGGACCATTGTTCAATGAGTCCCTCAAACCAGCTTCAACTGAAGGGATGTATTCACGAGGAACAACACCACCGACAACGGCATCTTCGAATTCGAATCCAGCACCCTCTTCGTTAGGTGAGAATTCAATCCAAACATCACCATATTGTCCCTTACCACCTGATTGGCGCTTGAAGTATCCACGAGCTTGAACAGTCTTCGTAAATGCTTCACGGTAAGCAACTTGTGGTGCACCAACCGTAACGTCAACGTTAAATTCACGCTTCATACGGTCAACAATGATATCCAAGTGCAATTCACCCATTCCAGAAATTAGTGTATCACCAGTTTCTTGGTTAGTTTCAGCACGGAATGATGGATCTTCTTCAGCCAACTTTTGCAAAGCAACAGTCATCTTAGCTTGGTCAGCCTTAGTCTTAGGCTCAACAGCCAATTGGATAACTGGGTCAGGGAATTCCATTGACTCCAAGATCAATTGACGATCTGGTGAAGTCAAAGAATCACCAGTAGTTGTGTCCTTCAAACCAATAGCAGCGGCGATATCACCTGAGAATACCTCAGGAATTTCTTTACGGTCAGTTGCATGCATTTGTAGCAAACGTCCAACACGCTCACGCTTACCCTTTGACGTATTCATGATGTATGAACCTGATTCCAAAGTACCAGTGTATACACGCAAGAATGTCAAACGTCCAACGAATGGGTCAGTCATAACCTTGAATGCCAAGGCAGCAAATGGATCTTCATCGTTTGCAACCAAGTCAATCTCTTCACCTGTTTCAGGATCGTTAGCAACATATGGCTTAACATCCAATGGTGATGGTAGGTATTCAACAACCGCATCCAACATCATTTGAACACCCTTATCCTTGTAGGCTGAACCTGCAAGAACTGGGTAGAATTCTAGTGCAAGAGTTGCACGACGAATAGCAGCCTTTAATTCAGCTTCGGTGATTTCTTCACCTTCCAAGTACTTGTCCATGATTTCGTCGTCAACATCAGCAACGGCTTCAACCAATTCATTGTACTTTTCTTCTACTAAGTCAACGTAATCGGCAGGAATTTCACGTTCTTCCCACTCTTCACCAAGTTCAGTCGTTGGGTACATTGCCTTCTTTTCAATCAAGTCAATAATACCTTCGAAGTCATCTTCGGCACCAATTGGCCATTGAATAGCCTTCGCATTGGCGTCCAAACGTTCCTTCAATGAATCAACAGACATACCAAAGTCAGCACCTAACTTGTCCATCTTGTTAACGAACACGATACGAGGTACTTGATAAGTTTCAGCTTGGCGCCAAACAGTTTCTGTTTGTGGCTCAACACCGGCAGCCCCATCCAATACGGCTACGGCACCATCAAGAACACGTAGTGAACGCTCAACTTCGATAGTGAAGTCCACGTGACCTGGTGTATCAATGATGTTAACACGGTATGGGTCTTTTTTGTATTGGTCATAGAAACCATGCCAAACAGCAGTTGTGGCAGCAGATTGGATCGTGATTCCACGTTCCTTTTCTTGGTCCATAAAGTCCATTTGTGAAGCTCCATCATGAGTCTCACCAATTTTATGAATCTTACCAGTATAGTACAAAATACGCTCTGTCGTCGTTGTCTTACCAGCGTCGATGTGCGCCATGATTCCGATGTTACGAGTACGTAGCAAAGGATATTCACGCTTGTTAGCCATGAGTAATTCTCCTTGAGTTTCTTAACATTTAACACATCATTTTGTTAAATGTCGGTTGTCTAATTATATTATACCGTAAATACACCAAAAGTGGCTACTGTCATTTGACTGCAGCCACAAAATTGGTTTATTACCAGCGGTAATGTGCAAAGGCACGGTTGGCTTCAGCCATCTTGTGTGTGTCTTCACGCTTCTTAACAGATGCACCAGTGTTGTTAGCAGCATCCATAATTTCCTTAGCTAAACGCTCTTCCATAGTGTGCTCACCGCGGGCACGTGAGTATTGTACCAACCAGCGCAATCCCAATGTGACACGACGTTCTGGACGAACTTCAACAGGAACTTGGTAGTTAGATCCACCGATACGGCGAGCCTTAACTTCCAATACGGGCATAATATTGTTCAAAGCTTCTTCAAAGACAGCTAATGGTTCATTACCAGTAACTTCCTTGATACGATCGAATGCATCGTATAGGATTGTTGAAGCAGTTCCACGCTTACCATCAAGCATCAAACGATTGATCAAACGTGAAACAAGCTTTGAATTGTAAATTGGATCTGGCAGAACTTCAGCCTGCTTAGTGTAACTCTTACGTGGCATTATATAAGTCCTCCCTTAATTATTTCTTCTTGTTCTTAGGGCGCTTTGCACCATACTTAGAACGTGATTGCATACGTCCGTCAACACCAGCAGTATCTAGTGCACCACGGATAATGTGGTAACGAACTCCGGGCAAGTCCTTAACACGACCACCACGAATCAAAACAACTGAGTGTTCTTGTAGGTTGTGTCCGATACCTGGAATATATGCAGTAACTTCAATCAAGTTTGACAAACGTACACGAGCGTACTTACGCAAAGCTGAATTAGGCTTCTTTGGTGTCATCGTACCAACACGGGTAGCAACACCACGCTTTTGTGGTGAAGATACATAGGTAGATTTCTTTAGTTGTGAGTTATAGCTGTAGTTCAAAGCAGGTGACTTTGACTTAGAGCTTTGTGACTTACGAGGCTTACGAACCAATTGGTTAATTGTAGGCATTTCGAACAGTCCCCTTTCAATTTTATATTTTATAGTGTTTAGTCCACATTTCCAGGCGTGTCATTTATTAAGCAACACACCCGATGAACTTGTTTATGGTACTTTTGGTTTACGAGTTCAGCACGTCGCGTAACCGCAAACACCCTGCTAACTAAAAGCACAATTAATAATATACCACTGACTCATATAATATGCAACCTTTTTATCATATAAAAAACGTTGATAGAATAACATTTAGTTTGCAAACAATACCGGGCGTGTCACTTTTAGAAAAACCATGTCCTTATGCGTCTTTCTAGATAGAAACAACGGGAGAGAAGTGACTATGTTTTTTGAATCTTTATTGTTAATTATATTAATTTATCTTTCTTATCAAGATATTTGTCATCATGAATTTAATAGCGTTTGGTTATCACTACCATTATTCATTGGTGGTATTTTTTATCGTACACCAATTTTTACGATCTGTGCAGTCTATATTTTATGCTTAATTATTAACACATTAACAAATGAACATTACATCGGAAATGGTGATTTAGATATTTTAGCCATTTTATTATTTTATGTTTCTTTCTATGAATTCTGGATTATTTGTATATGTGCCTGTAGTGTTCAACTTGTTTGTCACATCATCATCACCAAAGACATTTTACCCTTCGTACCTGCAATAACTTTTGGTTACGCCGTCATTCTATGTTACTACTATTTAAATTAGTAATAAAAAAACACCATGAATGACTTCATGGTGTTTTTCAATAATTCTAAGAATTAAACCAAAGCTAATAATTCAGCCTTCTTTGCTGAAGAAGTGAATTCAATGCCATTTTCTGACAAATATTCCTTAATTTCAGCAACAGTATTCTTTTCAGTTGGCTTTACAGCTGACTTCTTTGCTGAAGCAGCGTTGATAACAACACCCTTCTCCAATGTAGCAGCTGACTTTTCAGCAACAGCTTGACCATCGTCAGCCAATGCCTTCTTTGCTGATTCAACCAAAGCTGAGAAAGCTTCGAAATCTGAAACAGCTAGTTCAGCAAGCATCTTACGGTTCAAAGTTGAACCCATCAATGACAAACCGTTCATGAAACGTGAGTATGACAAACCGTTCATACGTGCACCAGCATTGATACGTGCAATCCACAACTTACGGAAGTTGCGCTTAGTTTGCTTACGATCACGGAATGCATAGAACCATGACTTCCAAACTTGTTGCTTAGCAACCTTATAGTTGATGTGACGTTGACCACGGTAACCCTTGGCCAACTTAATCATCTTCTTACGACGTGAACGCGTAACGTTACCACCCTTAACTCGCATGGGTATTTCCTCCAGTAATTTCTAATTTTATTCGGAACCAGTTATAACTATACTTAAAAAGTTATAATTAACGGCTCAACATGTTCGTGTATGTCTTCAAAGTAGTGTGGTTCATCATTGAAGTACCACGCAATTGACGACGTTGCTTCTTAGTCTTACCGTGGAAACGGTGTGACGTATAGGCGTTAGCTGACTTCAACCCACCATTTGCAGTTTTCTTGAAACGCTTTGCTGAAGCGCGGTGTGTCTTATACTTAGGCATTGATATGTCCTCCAAACTGGTTTAATTACTTAGTTTCTCTGGGTGCAAGCACCATAAACATGCTGCGCCCTTCCATCTTAGCTCTTGATTCAACCTTGGCGATTTCTTCAAGCTCTGTTGCCATACGATTCATTACTTCACGCCCAATTTCTTTGTGCGTAATAGCACGTCCGCGGAAACGAATTGAAACTTTAACTTTATTACCCTTATTCAAGAACTTAATTGCATTGTTCTTTTTAGTATTAAAATCATTAACATCAATTGTTGGGCTAAGACGAATCTCTTTAACATTGACAACTTTTTGGTTCTTTCGTTGCTCTCGTTGCTTCTTTTGTGCTTCGAATTTGAACTTTCCATAGTTCATAATCTTAGCTACTGGTGGCTTAGCGTTGGCTTGCACCAATACCAAATCCAATTCAGCATCGTCAGCAAGGCGTTGTGCGTCTACTTTAGACATGACACCTTGGTCACCGTCATCCGTAATCAAACGAACTTCACGAGCACGAATGCGATCATTAATTAAATCTTTTTGTTGTTGTGGTTGGCGTGCGTTTGCTATGATCCTTACCTCCGAAAAAACTTGTAATAAAGTAAAAACGGCTTGTCGCTACACACGACAACCCGCCATTTATCATCTTTAATAATAAAGTGATTAACCTGATAAGTACTCTTAACGAGGTGAACGGCGGGTATGCCATTACTTTATTTCCTAACAAATATTTATTATACGCCTGACTAATCTAAAGTCAAGGCTTTATTCAAAATACCGTTAATGAATTTACGAGACTTATCATCTGTAAAATCATGCGCTAATTGTAGTGCCTCATTAACAGCAATTTTAGCAGGTACTTCCGTGAACTTTGCTTCATAAATTGCCAAACGCATTAAAACAAGATCTGTTGTATTTAATCGTTCTAAAGTCCAACCTGCTGATAAGTAATCTGAGATGGTTAAATCTAATTCATCTTGATGTGCAACCACTCCATCTACTACCGCTGTTAAATCTGCTGGTATTTCTTGCGTCCACTCTACCTCTGGATCACCCGCCAACACTTGTGAGATTGTTGTCTCAACATCGGCCGTTGGATTTAGGGCTAAACCAAAAAGTGATTGGAAGGCTGCTTGACGAATTTGGTGTCGATTTAGTTCGCTCATTTCTTAGTTCCTTCCGTATCTGGCTTTTCACCAAATAAATTATTCACATCAATTGTGCTAGTCGTTTTTTGTGAAACAACACCTTGCACATGAACGTTAACAAGGTTAACTTGTAATTCTGTCATCGCTGCTACTTGTGATGTAATGCGTTGTTGTATAGCATGTGATACTTTGGGCACACTTACACCATAGTTAAGGTATACATAGACATCAACATCTAGTCCTGATTTAGTTTGCTGTAACTCAACACCTTTTCCGTGTACGTGTCGTCCAAATGCTTCTTGTGCACGTTCTGTTAATGAACCGCGTAACCGAGAAACGCCTTCAACCTCTTGTGCTGCCAAACCTGCGATAATTTCTAGAACGCGCATGCTAACCAGTGTTTCGCCAGAGGCTTCATTTGAGTAAGTTAATACGATTGTCTCTTCTGCCATATGGAACTAACCTCCTAAATAAATCGAAAGCGCCGGCCGGCTGCCGGTCGGCGCTTTCTCAATTGATATCGTTATTATACCTAACATTCCTAGTAAAAACTAGGCACGTGATGTATATGAACCACCGTTGTCAGTATTAACAACTAGCTTGTCACCTTCATTGATGAAATCAGGAACAATAATTACCAAACCAGTTTCCATAGTAGCAGGCTTACCACCACCATTTGCAGTAGCACCCTTGATACCAGGTTGTGTTTCCTTAACTGTCAATTCAACAGTCTTTGGCAATTCAACGTCCAAGATTTCACCTTGATAGGTTGTAATCTTAACAGTCATATTTTCAAGCAAGAACTTCAATGATTCTGAAATCTTATCTGCTGGGATAGAAATTTGATCATAAGTCTCGTTATCCATAAATACGTGTTGATCACCGTCTGCATACAAGTATTGCATTTCAGTTTGCTCAATACTTGCCGTTTCAAACTTATCACCAGGACGGAACGTTACTTCGTTTACCGCACCAGTACGCAAGTTCTTCAACTTTGAACGCACAAAGGCTGCACCCTTACCAGGCTTAACGTGTTGGAATTCCAAAACGCGCCAGATTGATTGGTTGTACAAAATTGTCAAACCTGTTTTCAAGTCATTCATACCAATAGTTGCCATGATTGAATTCTCCTAAATTTATGTCTTTCTGAATTATATTAGCAGGTTTTCTTCATAAAAACCAGCATTACATCCATTTTAACACTATATTCGTTAATTTTTTTGTTTTTACCAAAAAGAATCGAAACATTTACTGTTTCGATTCTTTTATTCTATTATAGACGTGCCTTTAATGATTCTGTCAATTCTTCATAACCAGGCTTACCTAATAAGCCGAACATATTACGCTTATATGCTTCAACACCTGGTTGATTAAATGGATTGATACCATTTAAGTATCCTGAAATACCAACAGCTACTTCAAAGAAGTAAATCATTTGTCCCAAGGCAAATTCATTTTGCTTATCAATTTCAACGATCATGTTTGGTACACCACCATCAACATGAGCAAGAACCGTTCCCTCTGAAGCAGTACGATTTACATAACTCATATTTTCACCTTGTAGGTAACCTAGACCATCATCAGCATCCATCGTTGGAATAACAACATCTGAAACAGGTTCTGTGACACGGACCATAGTCTCGAAAATGTTACGACGACCTTCTTGAATATATTGACCGAAACTGTGCAAATCAGTTGAGAAGTTTCCAGAAGCTGGGAAAATACCCTTGCCATCCTTACCTTCTGATTCTCCTTGCAATTGCTTCCACCATTCACCAAATTGAACTAATGTTGGATCGTAGTTAATCAACAATTCAGTTGTATAACCCTTACGGTACAAGATGTTACGATATGCTGCATATTGGTAAGCAGGGTTCTTAGTCAAATCTGCATCTGCATAAGTTTGCTCACCAGCTGCCGCACCAGCCATCAATTGATCAATATCACCACCGGCCGTTGCAATTGGCAATAGACCGACAGCTGTTAATACTGAGAAACGACCACCAACACCATCAGGAACAACGAATTCTTCGTAACCTTCAGTATCAGCTAATGTCTTCAAAGAACCACGGTGTGCATCGGTTGTTGCAAAGATACGCTCACGAGCTCCTTCAGTACCATATTTTTCTTCTAGCAATTGCTTGAAGACACGGAAAGCAATTGCTGGTTCAGTTGTTGTTCCTGACTTTGAAATAATGTTAACTGAAAAGTCGCGATCACCAATCACCTTAATCAAGCTGTTTAAGTATGCTGGTGCAATTGAATTTCCTGCGAACAATACTTGTGGGAAGTCACGTTCGTCATCACCATAGTAATTGTTAAAGTAATCATTTAAGAAATCAATCGCTGCACGGGCTCCCAAATAAGAACCACCAATACCAATAACAACTAATACTTTCGAGTTGCTTTGAATCTTCTTAGCTGCTGCTTTGATACGAGCAAACTCATCTTTATCGTATTCTGTTGGCAAATGTAGCCAGTCAGTAAACTCAGCCCCAACGCCAGTACCCTTACGTAATAATTCATCTGCAGCAGTAACCATTGGCTGCATCATTGACAATTCTTCTTCACCAACAAAGTCTGCTAGCTTTGAAGTATCAAATGATAATGTGCTCATAATTAATTCCTTCTTCCTATAGATCCCATTGACATTTTGCATCACGGTATAGACCAATTATAACCGCTCATCGCTTAAATTGAAAGTGTTTTCACGAACTTATTAGCGCTCTTTTCAATTATGCCAAATTATTGAATTTATAAGTTGTACGATATGTTTGCTTCTTATTAGCTGGCAACACAATATCACCAAATCCTTCATGATTAATTGCATCACTTAATGTTTGTGCTTCAAGCGCAATCGCATTATAAGGATTTGCATCAAACCACTCACGGTCACCCTCATGATCCGCAACTTCTGGGTTAGCAATAAAGAAGATAATTGCATTACGATCAGAATAAACTTCAACACTTCGTCCAGATTTTGGATCAGAAACAACCGCAGCTGGTTGTCCAGCTACTTGATTGATTTCAAATGCTTCGTCAAATTTAACATCATATGGGCCTTCAAGTTGTGACAAATTATCACCAATACGAGTTGGTTCAGTGAAATCGTAAGGTGTATTAGCGTTTTCAAAGAAATTACCAGTTGGTGTAGTGTCTGTATCACGTAATTCTAGTCGACGCTTTGAATTAATTTGCAAAGTCAAATCACGTGCATCAGTATCAATACCCGCTGGGTTAAAGTAACCATGGCTAGTTGGATTATATAGAGTTGTTTCATCTGATTCAGCTGCAAAATCTAAGATAACTTCATCATCATCAGTTAGTGTATAGGTCACAGATGTTGGCATCGTACCAGGGAAATTATCAATTGCTTCTGTCATCGTTGTTGTGAATGTAACAGAATTGTTTTCTTCATCAGTGGTAAAATCCCATGTGCGATTCATAAAGCTGTCTCTACCACCATGTAGAGCATTTCCTAACTCGTTATCCTTTAGATGGTATTCTTTACCATCCAAAGTAAAAGTTGCGCCAGTAATACGATTTCCTACGCGTCCAATTGCACCACCTACAGAATATGGATGATCCCATAACTTATCAGTTGTCTGCCAACCAAACATCAAATCCTTACCATCATTCGTCTTAAAGAACTGCCAAGTTGCTCCCCAAGTTGTTACACCAATTTTATGTCCATTTTTATTTTCTAATACAATTTGTTGTGCCAAATCACCATTTGGCATTTTACCGATTTCATGAATTGATATTGTCATTTTAAATTTCCTCTTTCGTTCCCCTAAAGTGGTTTTATTTTTCAATATAACTGTATTTTAGCATATCCAATTGTTTCTAATTGTACATAAATAAACCGTTTTCATAACAAATGAAACCTGTAACTTATTTAGCCTTTTGCGGTAATATCACTTCAAACGTTGTACCAACTCCCACTTTAGATGTCACATTAATACTGCCATTATTAGCTTTGACCAACTCACGTACGATTGACATCCCGAGGCCTGACTCTCCCTTGACGGTTCGCGAGGGATCCGCTTTGTAGTAGCGGTGCCACATTTTATCTATTTGCTCAGTTGTCATCCCAATACCCGTGTCAGCGATTGAAATATGTGCTTCACCAGCAACTTCTTTAGCGGAAATTGTGATGATACCATTTTTAGTAAATTGAATGGCATTTGCTAAAATGTTAATCAAAATTCTTTCTACTTGATCAAGCTCAGCGTACACCAAAACATCTGTTTCACAGCGATTTTGAATTTCATCTCCAACACTATTAGCTTGTGGCCATAATTTTTCCGTTAATTCACTGATTAACAATGTAATATTAAATTCTTCCGGTTGATTACCAACCGTCCCTTGACGCATACGTTCAAAAGAAAGGACTGATTTTACTAATCGCGTTAGACGATCCGCTTCCTCTTTGATTAGATCATATGAACGTTTCTCATTACCGTCCATAACACCATATTGTAAGCCTTCTGCGAGACCTGTAATTGTCGTCAAAGGCGTCCTCATCTCATGTGAAACATTGGCCAACATAGTTGCTTCTTCTTCTCGTTCATCAGCCAATTGCTTTTTTAGAGAGGCAATTTCATCATTCTGCTGCACTACCGCTTTTCTTTGCTTTTCAACCAAAGTTATCATCGTAATTTCCAAGCATATTACAAGAACTAACAACACTAAAAAGAACAAATTAACGTGTTCCAACAATGCCCAAACAACTAATAAGAAAAGAAGTGTGCTCAAAATCATCATTATTATCTCAAGCCATCTATTTTTCATGCTTACTCATTGTCCTTCACTTATTTCATTGGATTTTCTGGCAAAATAGAATCATCAAATTTATACCCAACACCCCATACTGTTTGAATAACTTGTGGTCCTACCTTTTCAATTTTTTGACGTAACTTCTTAACGTGTGCATCAACAGTTCTTTCATCACCAAAATATTCATAATCCCAAACTAATTGTAATAGTTGATCACGTGAAAATACCTGGCGTGGTTTTTGAGACAAGACACGTAACAAATCAAACTCTTTTGGTGTTAAATCTGGAATTAACACATCATTTAAGTATGCTTCACGTGTACGTGAATTCAATTTAAATGTTCGTGTTTTTACATCAAAATCATCAGCAACGTTATCATCTTGGTTATTCGCTTGCATCGATGCACGACGATGTAATGCCTTAATACGTGCAATCAATGTTATTGGACTAAATGGCTTAGTTACATAATCATCTGCCCCCACTTCAAACCCCAATACTTGGTCAGAATCTGAATCACGTGCAGTCAACATGATTAGCGGCACTGTTTCCGAAGTCTCTCTTATTTTAAGTGCCACTTGCATTCCGTCTACTTTAGGTAAATTTAAATCTAAAACAATCACATCCCAAGATTGCTTATTATCATCAAACAACTTTAATGCTTCCTCACCATCGTAAGCATTAACAACGTTCCATTGTTCTTTTTTATAAAACATCCCCATCATTTCTGATACGGCTGTATTATCCTCTATCATTA
Organism: Weissella bombi; assembly: GCF_900094835.1. Taxonomy (GTDB): domain Bacteria; phylum Bacillota; class Bacilli; order Lactobacillales; family Lactobacillaceae; genus Weissella; species Weissella bombi. Next base: position 54,457 of record NZ_FMAO01000007.1, read on the forward strand.
ATAAATTCATAGTATCTCCTGACATCTGATTATTATTATTTGTTTTATTTTTTTAAATTCTTCACAAATTATTATACAACGATGTACCACAAATTTTTTTATTGGACTATCCCAGCGATGCAACACCAAATAATATTTATTGAAAACAAAAAGAGGTTGCGACAAAATAAATTGTTTCAACCTCTTTTTATTTTCAAAATGCATTAATCTATTTCTGGCAAATTCACTTGTACTTCTGCTGGTTGTGTCTTTACCAAAACTTTTCCTTCGTGAACAGAATAAAGTAATTCGGCACGTTCATTCAACGTATTATACCAATTGTCAGCATTGAAAATTAAGAAATTAGCTGGCTTTCCCACTTCAATACCGTATTGATTTTCAACTTGTAAAGCACGCGCTCCGTGACGAGTAATAAAACGGTATGAGTTCATAATTTCCGTATAACCCATCATTTGCGTAGCATGAAGCCCTGTGTGCAAAACGTCCATCATGTTGCCATTACCCATAGGATACCAAGGATCTTTAATATCGTCTTCGCCAAAAGCAACATTCAAACCTTCTTGATCTAATTCTTTAACACGCGTTAAACCACGACGCTTAGGATACGTATCAAAACGACCACCCAAGTACATGTTAATCAAAGGATTAGAAACAAAATTAATATCGGCCAACTTTAATAGTCTCGTTAACTTAGAAACATATGCGTCATTATATGATCCCATTGCCGTCGTATGTGATGCAGTTACGCGTTCTTTTAATCCCGTTTCCAATGCCAACATTGCCAAAGTTTCCAATCCACGTGAAGCGGGATCATCAATTTCATCAGTGTGAGCATCAATCAACAAATTATATTTCTGTGCCAAATCAAATGCAAAATGCAAAGATTCAACGGAATATTCACGTGTAAATTCAAAATGTGGAATTGCGCCAATAGCATCAACTCCCATTTCAGCAGCTTTTGTCATCAATTCTTTACCATGTGGAAATGATAAAATACCGTCTTGAGGAAAAGCAACTAGTTGAAGCGTCATCCATGGCTTTACTTCCTCACGAACTTCTAGCAATGCTTTCAAGGCTACTAAATTGGGATCAGTTACATCAACGTGCGAACGCACAAATTGTAATCCGTGCGCAGCTTGAATTTTTAATGCTTTGATTGCCCGTTGCTTAACATCCTCATGTGACAAAGTTTGCTTACGCTCACCCCAAATCCGGATACCATCAAATAGCGTACCACTTTCATTCCATTCAGGCTCACCAGCCGTCATCGTAGAATCCAAATGTACATGCGGATCGACAAATGGCGGTATCATCAACTTACCCTCTGCTTCAATGACCTGCTCATTTTCATGCGCCTCTAGATGCGCCGAAATTTCAGAAAATTTACCATCAACTATGCGCACATCTTGTTTCGTTTCTGCATTCTCAATCACAACCTGTTTGATTAACATTATCTCTATCCCCTTTAATTCTTTTACTATGATTTAGGATTTAACTTAAATCCGTAATATGAATGACCCTTGTATGTCTGCTTTGCTAGCTTACCCGTAGCTGTGTATTGCTTACCTCGCTTAGTTTTTGATGAAAAGCTTACTTCACCACCGGCTAACAGTATCTGTATTTCTTCATCAGTAAATGTATGATCACTCCATGTTTTAGAAAACTGAATCGTTTGATTATTAAACGTACCACTTACTTTTTCAGATGATTTCGTCTTTTTATTAGCCGTCTTTTTAACTTTTGGTTTACCCAGCGCTGCTTCTAATTTTAGTGCGTTTGCAACCATAATTGGCATATCATGCTCAACCACTTGCGTCACAGAATGTAATGCTTGTCTCATCGGCATTTTAAATTCACCAACTTCATCCATAATTTCAAATAAACGTTTCGTAATTTTTGGCGAAGCAATCCATGTATCAAATACCATCACTGCCGAAACATTTCCCGTTTCCGTTAACGTCAAACGACCTTTTTTCTCATGCATCATTGCTTTAGTACCCTGACTCATCTCTGAAAGCGTGGAAACACGCGTTGCCCCAGTACCAACATTATGTTTTTCCAAAAAAGCCATTAACCACTTTGTCGTCGGATAAGCTGGTTTTTTATTAGCACCCTCATAAATAAATGGTGTCGCTTGTGGGCCGACCTGACTCTTCTGAACTTTCGCATCATCTTCATCGACTTGCAAAGCTTTTTTTGCATCATACACAAGCTTGTAATTCAACGCAATTGGCAAATTAAAAGCCGTTTTAAAAGTTGGATATTGTTTCAATTGCGCTGTTACATGATCATAAATGTAATCTTCTGCCAGCATTGCCAAATAGTTCTTGGCTAATATTTCATAAATTGCCGCTGCGCTTGGTCCATATTTAGCTAATGCATCTAAATTAGCAGGAACCTGCAATCCTGGTCGATTAGCACCGTGCGATCCAGCAGCCTTTACATGTGTAGGCCGAGGCTGACGATGTGTTAATAATTGTTTATCAACACCAACTAAATCGGCAATCTGATCCACTTTAGGGAGTAGTTCAGCAAATTGCTCTGGCGTCACCGTTTTATCGTCCGTTCTAGGATATGACACAATCTGTGCTTCATACATTTTTTGATAAGTACGTAAAACTTCCTTACTGTCATAACCCTTTGGCGCTAAGATTGCTGCCAAGCCAGCCAAATCAAGTAATTTATCCGGCGCTTGTCGTCGCGTTTGATGGCGCTCATTTATAACCTCTGCAGTTTCATATCCCTGTAGTTCTTTTTCAGCCTGTGCTATATCTGAATATTGCCAATCAACTGTGCCGTCTTTTGGGGCTTGACGCCTATAAACATGCTTAGCTGGGTCAGTAAAACAAACTTCATAATAGGGCTTTTTTACATAATTTTTAATTGCCTGCATCTGTTCGTATATCTTCCACACAATAACAGACTTTAACCTTCCTTCACGTGCTACAACTTTATACCCCGCTTTTTTAGCGGATGTTGTTGCAATTCGGGTTAACTGCATTGAAGCAAAATCCCATCGACTACGCGTTTCTCCCTTTAAATATGCACCGTGTTGCCACTTGTCTGACACATCTGTTAAGCTTTGCATTGCTCTTTGAATGCTATTAGGCGCTTCATCTACGAAATTAGCGCGTAACACTGTCCCATGCCAGTGAATTGCATCAATAACTTCCCAAGCCAATAAATCACCCTCACCAGACGGATCAGTATCAGTTGCTATAACTATTGCATCATAATTTTGCTTACTCTCTTGTTGCAAAACCGTTAATTCAGTCTTAGTTGATTTTAAACGGCCTGTCCGTGGCTGACGTTGTTTTAAATAAGTTCTCTGCCAACTCATATCATCAAGTTGCCAAGGCAGATACTTTAAAGTCCATGATTTGTATGCAGTTTGCTTGTCTGAACTAACCATTTCTTCAGGTTCTTTAAACCCCATCATATGACCATGCAGATTAACAATTCGGTAATCATTGCCAGCAAAATTTCCCGTTTGACCACCTAATGCCTTAACAAAGTTCTTGGCAGCAGATGGTTTTTCCGTCACAATTAAATATTTCATCTTTATTATCCTCAAATATATTGTACGAAAAATTTTAACTATTTTGCATATTTGCTAAATACCTTTGTCAAAATATAATAGATTACTCCTGCAAGAATCATCGTCACAAAAGTTACACCAACGGTATCACTAATCCATGATACTGTTTTTAGACTGAAGTATAGGACAATCCCAATTGCCCATGATGCAACAGCAATCCAGTTTACACCACCATGGTACCAATACTTACCCGAAACCTTAGTTACTTCACTAATTTCATACTGACCCTTGCGAATAATGAAATAATCAACCAAGAATACTGCTATTTCTGGTCCTAAGAACATACCAATGTAATCTAAGAATACTGTAAAGGCATCTAAGAATGTTGCAAATAACAGTGGAATGAATGATACAAGCGTTGCAATTAAAGTTACAATCCACAATGCCGGCGTTAGTTTCAATTTGTGCCACATATTTGTTAATGCAGAACCAGCGGCCATTAGATTAACAGCATTCGCCGTTGTTGATGTAATAATAATAACCAATAGTGCAATAATCCCTAGTCCCAACTTAGAAGCAATCGTCGATGGATCTGAATCATTAGGATCAAATGCTTGATTCATTACTGCTGTACCAATTGTTGCTAACAATCCAATAAAAGCAAAACCGAACAAACCAACATTAGCACCTAAGAATGACCAAACAGTTCCTCCTGACTTCTTCTTTGCAAAACGTGAAAAGTCTGATGACGCCGTTACCCATGCCAAATTAAAGGCTGCCAAAATATCAACGGCTGCTCCTGATGAAATACGAACTGACTTAGGTGGTTGCCATTGAAAAATTTGGTCTAATGAAACATTTTGGAAAACAACAATTGCTTCCCAAATAACAAAAATTATAACTAAAATAATTCCCACACGCTCAATCATACGGACTGACTTCTCGCCGAGAGAAATTGACGCTAAATGCAATAGCGACATAATAATAATTCCAATGACCAAGCCGACTTTCCCACCATCAGCGTAAGCCGTCCAATTAAACAAATCTTTAAAGATAACCGAAATGGAAATAGCTGCAATAAAAGTATTAGCTGCTGCCCAACCAATAAACTGCACTAAATTGATTACCGAAGGTCCAAATGAACCTTTCAATCCAAATGAAGCCCGTGTTAAGGTCATCATTGGTAGTCCAGTTTTATATCCCATATATGAAGCTAATGCTAAAAATATGTATGAAATAATACCCGTTGCAATTAACGTCGTTGAAGCTGTGTACATACCTGCGGCTGCAATAACACCACCGATATACCACGTTCCATTATTTGCATTGGCCCCAATCCATGTGGCAAACATATCCCAATTTGACATTGTACGGTAATCTTTACCAATAGCTTGAACTTTACCAAACTCTTTTGCCATTATTTTCTCCTTATTAGATAAAAAAATCGCGCCATAGCCATGGCGCGATTAGGTATACTTATCTCTTTTTACGCGCTCCTTGGTCAGCTCTCGTCTGACAATTAAAAAAGCAATATTATATTGTATAAAACTATACCCGTTTCTAAAAATTAAGTCAATTATGATTTCACAATTGGTTGCGTTGTGACAGCTAATTGAATTTCATGATTAGCCAACACACGCATAACGGTCATATTCACATCAGCCCGCTCATTTGCAAAATTAGTATCAGATGACATTTTTAACATGACACTAACGTCAAACTCATATCCCTCAGGTAATACCTGACTAATAGATGCTGCAGCCGAATCTTCAACAAAGTGATCATTTTGCGCTAACTTTTCCATCGTATCTTCTGAAGCTGCAATTATATCTTTAGTTGGTGTATCTAAAGATAAATAGAAGGTCAACCCAATCTTTCTAGTAACGACTCGTGACCAATTCGTAATCGGTTCATTCGATAATGTTGCATTAGGCACAATTACCAGTGCTCCGTCTAAAGTTCGGATTAATGTTGAACGGAACGTAATGTCTTCAGCAATACCAGCCACTGAAGGTGACTCAATATTATCACCAATTTGAAATGGTTTCTCAGTAATAATAATAATACCACCTAGCAAATTTTTAATTGGGTCTTGAGCTGCCATCGAAACAGCCAATCCTGCTAACCCTAGTCCTGCGAAAACACCGTTAACATTAATACCCCAATCAGATAGGATCATGGTTACTGTCAAAGCCATAACAATAAATTGCAATGTCCGTTTTAAAAATGGCATTACAATTGAATCGACTTCAATATGCACTTTTGCACCGAAATGACGTAGTAAATCAGCTAATGAAGCCATCAAAGAATAGATACCATAACCAACGCTAAATATTAGAACTGATTTATTAATATCATTTGCATAATGCAAAATTATTCGTGGAGCATGAGCAACATGCAAACCCCAATTTAATCCCGCAAATAAAAGCGCAATTTTTGCAGGACGTTCAAATGCCTTTAATATATCTCGCCAAATTGAAAATTTTTGAGGTATTCTTTTTTCAATTTGTGAAAATACTGGACTAACGAGACCTTTTGTCACAATAATTGTCACAATTATAATTAATAAAGCGAGTCCAATAGCTTGCCAATCAAAATTATCGATCAACCACTTTTGCAAAATATTCATGTTAAACTCCCTCCATCATTCATTCAGTATCATCATACCTAATTTTACAATAGCATGCATCCCTTATTCTGACTTTAATGAATAAAAAGCACCAGCCTTAGCTGATGCTTAATAAACTTAATATGAATCACCGTTCACAATTGAGTTTTTAACAATGACATAATCAACATAACGTAGATCTACTAGTCGGCGACCACCAGCATATGAAATAGATGATTGTAAATCTTGTTCCATTTCTACTAATGTATCCTTGATAGCACCACGATATGGTACTAACAACTTTTTACCCTCAACGTTTTTGTATTCACCCTTTTGGAATTGAGAAGCTGAACCAAAGTAAGTCTTATACTTAGCACCATCTATTTCAACAATATCCCCTGGTGTTTCAGCATGACCAGCAAATAATGAACCAATCATAACCATTGTTGCCCCAAATCGAACTGACTTAGCAATATCCCCATTGTAGCGAATACCACCATCTGCAATAATCGGTTTCTTAGCAGCCTTTGCGCATAAACGTAATGCTGCTAATTGCCAGCCACCAGTTCCAAAACCGGTCTTTAACTTAGTAATGCAGGCTTTTCCAGGTCCTACACCTACCTTAATAGCATCAGCACCTGCGTTTTCCAAATCACGGACTGCTTCTGGCGTTGCAACATTACCAGCGATCACAAAAGTTTCTGGCAAAGTCTTCTTAATATAACGAATCATTTCAATAACTGAATCAGCATGTCCATGCGCAATATCAATTGTAATGTACTCTGGAGTTAAATCTGCTGCCTTTAATTGATCGATAAAATCATATTCTTCCTGTTTAACCCCAACAGAAATTGACGCAATCTGACCTGCTTCATGAAATGTTTTCACAAAATCTAAACGTGTTTCTGGATTAAAACGATGCATGACATAAAAATAACCATTTTTTGCCAAAGTCATTGCCAATTCATCATCAATGACTGTCTGCATATTTGCAGGCACTACAGGTATCTTAAATGTATGATTACCTAGTGTTACCGAAGTATCCGCTTCTGAGCGACTATCAATAATACATTTATTGGGGATCAATTGAATATCTTCATAATCAAAAACAGTTGTAATTTCCATATTAATAAACTCCTAGAATAAATGTTCGTTTTTTATTGTTTTAATTTAATTTCAACCACCAATAACAAATTATACACGAACTAAATATAATAAACAACCTTATATAGAGTTTAAAAACGAATATTATTAGAAAGCAGCATTAAAACATTTCGTTTGTTTCGCTATCCAATATTTGATATAATTAATTAGTTATGTAACGGGGTCGTTACGGAATCGACTGGCATTGTTTGGGCCGGTACTGCGTTTAGGGGTTGTGGCCCTATAATCCACTCAGTAGAATTAACTGCAAAAAATTCAAACAATAATTACGCATTAGCTGCCTAAAAAACAGCTGGCGTTGCTTATAGCTGTATTAGTTGTGTGCTGCTATAAGTCTAAAAATTAACAACCTGCGCTAAACTACCTCCGTCTGGGGTAGTTTAGAAGAGGATAATCAGACTAGCTAACTCGATCGCTTAGCAAAGCAGCGTGCGATTAGCGAAATCCAAATCGTTTTGCTATGAACGTAGATGTGTCGGTTGCAAGATGTTAGGACAGGGGTTCAACTCCCCTCGGCTCCATAGTAAGGTTTACCAAATCACGGAACTACCTACCGCATAAATCTATCGCTGTTCGTTATCGGACGGCGTTTTATTTTGCACTTTTTTGGGGGATGAAGCTATATGGATCTAATAACAAGTGTACCCATTTTCACAGTTGTATATTTTACTGTATAAAGTGATATCATAGCGCCTTTAATTTCGCCACAAGTTGCGAAAACAACATAGTTTTTAACAAATTCTCCGCCAAAAGTGGCGGAATACAAAAAGGGGTCTGTAACTTGCAGTACCCTTTCCCAACTTATCGAGAAACTCAAAACATTGCCTTAGCTCATGTAGTAATTTGTAGTATTGTCCAAAAGTGGACAACTTAGATCAACAGATACTTTTATTAAACACACTGTTCAATTACCTTTAAAAAAGTAGCTTGTTTCTAATGCTACTCGACGAATTACCCCAAAACGCACAAAAACGCCATACAGGTAAATATATGACGTCTCACAAGGTGCTATAAATTTATAGCGTGTTTGTAACTTCTGTATTAGGCGTGACTTCATTTTTTGTAGCACAAGACGTTTAACACCTAGTTCCTCACTGATTGCTTGCCACGGTTTTCTTTCTTTATCGTGCATGGTTATTGCTTTAAGTTGGACGGGCGTTAAATCTGCTAACAATTCATCTAGTATCGCTTTTTGTTCCTCGTATTCTTTTAGCTTAGTATCATCATCACTATGTAAATATGCCATTTCTAACTTGGTACATTTAATATCTGCTTCCAACCACCCGCTAAAATAATCTTGAATTAATTTGTTTGCTCTTTTCATAACACCCCCCTACACAATATACGACGTATAGTATTAAAGCTGTTTCTTAGTCCATGACCACATCTGGGAACAAGTGTAGGTTTGCCTACTGTTGTAAGTGGTGGTCTTTTGTAAGTAACCAGCGTGGTTACAACCACTCTTGTTATTCATATTGTTAGGCAATCAGTACCAAACTCTAAAATCGTATGTATCTGTAAAACCATTAGCAAAGTATAAGAATGCTTCATTTAATAGTTCTTGACCTCTTTTTCTGCTATAACCACTCAACTCTTCGATTTCTAACCACTGCTTATACTTCATATAGCGGTAATCAATAAATTGCCTGTTTTTAGTTGGTATTGCAATTACTGCTTTAACTATCTCATCTAACCGTTGGCAAGCCTGCATATAGTTGCTTAACTTCTCATCATTGGGGATGTTTTTAAAATCATAGTTTTGAATATCTATGTAGGCTTGGTGCGCTCTTGCTTTAATAATTGGTAATTCTCTATTAAAGAACTCTCGAACATTCCTAATTGTAGCTTTCTCGTCTAAGTCTTTACCTGTATCAAGTATGGATAACATTCAATTTATCCCCCTATAATTAGTCCAACATTTTCCAACAATTAATACTAGCATTTACTAGCATTTTACCTTAGCATTTCTTAGCATCTTGCTCTAGCATTTACTAGCATTCTAGGTCAACAAATGACAACATCTAATGTCTATCAAAAAGCTTAAACAACAGTAATTAGCTCGCCTTTGAGGGTGCAACCTTTTAGCTTTTTTGGGTGCAACCTTTTTTACTTTTTTGTGTGCGTACTTTTTTGATTTTGTACGCAATTTTTATGTTGCGTTTTAGGGCAACGCGTTGCAGCGTTTTTCCTTATTAAATCATAGCTTTATAACCTTTTCAAACAGCGATCAACCTCCTTTTAATGTCAACATTTCTACAACATCATTTACCATCTTTTTAGACTAAAAAATGTTAGCAAATGTTAGCATTTAGTACAACGTTTAATACTGACATTTACTTACCTAAAACGATACAAAATAATCTGCCTAAATCATCAAAACATCTAATTTGTTTATAAATTCGTTTACTGCTCTAAATTTAATCAATTGGCAAATATGATTATTTATCTTTCATAACCAACTGGCTATGTCCCACTCAAATCAGAACATGAACGATCAATAAATTGAGGTCTGCCGACTTCTCCGCCACCCTTAAATATTCATTAACTAATGAACAAAAAAAGCACTAACAAATTAATGTTAGTGTTATCTATTTCATGTTAAGTTTTATTAGGTTCAACACTTCTGTCGAAAGTCATTTAAATGCTCACATTTGCAGCTGTCCAAAATACAAGTTTTGACAAGTTTACAACGCCCTATATTCAACTTAGGGCGTTAAATCTCACTGTCGAAAATTCGACAGTGAAAAATTTAATTGCTCGTTTCCACTATAATGACTATGAAATGTTTATAATATACCAACTATGTAACTATATTAAAAGCCACTTCACTAAAGTGAATTTATAGCAAATAGAAAAACAATAAAAGAAAAAAAGCAACAATTAGTGCAATTATTTTAGACTTTTTATTACTTAATCCTGTATTGATTAATTCTTTGTAAACGCTGAAATAACCATCAAGATATAATATTACCAATGCGCCAATGATTAAAAGAATAACAATTAAAATAATTAATAAACTAAGCCACATAAACTTACTCACATTCTGTATTAGGGTAAATCAATATATGTTTTATTTTATCATCTAAAAATTTCCAACAACTACTCTAAAAAATAGTTCAATCAAAAACCGTTTTATAATATATAAAACAATTATTAAATACCATCATATTAACAATTTATTATTGGTAACGCCACCCAGCTGTCCTAAATTTACGTGAATAATAAATTCTACCTGCTTTAAATTTTGAACCACCATTAACAACCATTTTAGCAATAGCTTGCTTGATTGCCCATGATATAGCCCGGCCAACCCCCGGAAAAGCTCCTGTCACACCAGCTATTAAAGAAACTCCTACGCCAATTCCTGCTTTTTTTATTTTATTTAGCATGCTTGCTGATAAATAAAGATCAAAATTACCTTTTTTCTTAGCACCATGAAATACAATTCTCGTAGAACCAGCTTTTCTAAGTAAATTTTCACTAGAACTTTCTTCATCCATATTAGCCAATTGATCGTCAGTATATCCATAAGCTTGTTTTAAAGCTTGATCAACTTGATAGTCTGTAATACTAGCAATAGTATCATTGCCATCGCTAACTGTTGATACTTGTTGTTTTATTAATTCATAAAAATACTGGTCTTGTTTACTTAAAACTTTTTGATCTGTCATTTGCTGTATTTCTTGATCCTCTTACAAAGTATCAGATGCGCTTGCTAATGGTGTTGCAAATATACTAAAAGCAAACAAACTTAATACTACCACAACTAATTTTTTTAATTTACAATGTGCATAATCCATTATTTTTCCTCACGTTCATTACTCGTTTAAAAAATATATATGAAGGCTAAAATTGTTGAAACAATTTTAGCTTTCTTTTTACCCATCCCTGCATTAGTCAGTTCCGTATACGCCCTTTGATAACCGTCTTTGTATGGAAATGACAACAATACTAATACTACGATAATAATTAAAACAATAAATAAACTAAGCCACATTTTATAAGCTCCCTATACGTAAATATCAATAAATTTCTAACATATTACCATGACAATTTTACAAAAATCAATTCTTAATTTCCCAATACAAAAAGCTCGTGAATCCAGCACAACTGCCAGATTCACGAGCTTTATTTTCAAACATTCATAATGCTAACTAGTTACTTTACACGCTCATCATCAGATGTCATGTTTGCAGTTGAAGACTTTACGCTTTCAACACCGCTAGCTGTCTTTTCCTTAACAACACTACCTGCATCAGTTACACGATCTTGCAACGTTGTTTGTGAACTCTCAAATTCCTTTGAAGTTTGAATGTCCACAACTTCGACATTTAACTCAACCAATTCCAAGCTTGTCGTATCCTTAACTTGCTTACTAATTGCCTTAACCAAAGCATCATAAACATCATGAGCGTTGTGGCCATATGCCATAATAATGCTTAAATCAACAGCAACTTGTTCCTTACCAACTTCAACATCGATACCATCAGTTGGGTTATCACTGTTAACAATCTTGTTCTTAATGTTAGTGACAAAGCCACCATCAACGCCTAGCAAACCAGGTACTTTTTCGATTGAATTACCAACAATCTTTTGAACAACCTTGTCGTCAAATGTTAGTTCACCTTTTGTTGTAACTGCTGCTTCATTTTTCTTTTCAATAGCCATTTTGAATACCCCTCTTAATTATAAATGTCCTTAATTTTTTCTTGTAAATATCTTGGTAACAACTGACAAATCTATATTATATCTGCCAAGCAAAGCACCAATGCCAGCCGCTAATAAAGTAATGATTACGATTAATATCGTTTTCCAAAAACCAACAGTCACAAACAAAGTTGATAGAACGAAACCGATAAGACCACTAATCAATACATATATTGATTTCCTGTCCCACATTTAATTCACCTTCCTTATTAAATAACTCGCGCTGTTTTGCGCTTTGAATTTGATTTTTGATTTACTTTAATATCAACTTTAACTGGTTGCTTTCCTTCACCAGCAAGCAATTCTTCAATACTCTCACGTAATTCATCTGAAATACGTGGTAGTTCTTTAACTGTTGCTTGCTTGTATGCCGCATCAGCAACAATATAAAACTTATGTTGTCGCTTTGTATTTTTTACCTTAATTTTGATATTTGATAAATCTTCACCGGAAAGTTTTAGTTTAATAAACTGACTGATACCATAATTACTTAGCGCTAGACGTCCACCTTTATTATTTTGCAATGGCACATCTTTTAATTGTTTTGGCCAAAATAATACGACAATCAATACAAGTGCTGTAATGACTAACAAAACAAGACCATAATAGTAAATAAACGTCTTAGCTGACAAAGTAACGTATAGTCCAATTTCTTCTAGTAATCTCACTGACTCTGTATAGAGATTAGGCCAAATCAGCAAACTAATTCCGAGCAAATATCCAAGAGCAAAAATAATCAGAATACTTCTTTTACTTTTTTGCATATCACGCCTCTAGACTTAATTTATGTTTGCTTACATAAGATTATTAACCGTGTAACTTTTCCTCTAACTTATCGCCAGCTACATCAATTCCTTTTGCTGTAAAAATTGTTCCTAAAATAGTAACACCACTAACAATTAACATCAAAGATAAAATTGCTTTAAATATCTTACCAATCATATAATCCCCCATTCCTTATATTCCTATAAAACTACTAAAAACGTCTACGATTACGGTACTGTTTAATCACGCCATACAAACGTGACAGTAACTGTAATACTGTCATAATTAGAGAAATTTTCTCCAACAAGCCAAGCTTGCCATCTTTTCTTTTCATAAGTTCTCCTCAATCTATATAAAACAAATAATGACAATCACTTCACCCCTGATTACAAGGCCATGTTATCACGTAAAAATACGATTATCAATTAATTTGCTCAAAAAATAATAATTAATACGTTTTACTGTGGACTTATATATTGATTTTTTAATTTAAAAGCATTGAATTCATGTTGTTTAAACGCCACTAAATAAAAAAATGCTGGTATACCAGTATTTTCATACTAGTAAACAAGCATTTCTGTTTATCAAATTATTTTAAAATATAGCACTCAAAAAATATATAATAATCAAATGAATGGGATAGAAATAGTAAAATAGATTTTTCTGCCACTTTTGACCATTACCACCACGCTGACCATTATATAGGTAAATAAATGGCAACACTGTAATCATCATATATTCATCATCGAAGGTCAATGTTTGATATAGGGTTCCAACTTCAACTTGTCCAAAGTAACTCATCAAAGCATGCGCAAACAAAAGTAGTGAAAATACGGTCACGCCGATACTAATTCTTTTAAAATTACCACGGAATAGATAAAAAATTAATCCCATTACTAATTCGTACGGTCCACCTTCGCTAATAATGATAAATGGTGTTATCACGATTAAAGCCATAATTAACATAAAATACTTCGAAAAGTTTAGGCGTTTAACAAACATCGTATCTAATATCCAAATCCATAGTAATACGAGTGCTAGTGTCATAAAAATATTCTGACCCTGTAAGAGATAAAAGACATCAAATTGTTTCGTATAAGGATTCAACGTGTTAAACGTTACAACATTACGTACAATATTAATACCATACATTAATATTCCACCAATAAATAAACGCCAAAAATATTTTTTTCGACTATGCGTATAATAGAACCCCTCGATAATAAAAAACATAAACAACGGGGCAACAAAGCGTCCTAATAACGACACCCATAAAGGCAAATTTAAAACATCACCTAAATATATATTAATATGATCAACCACCATGAAAATAATACCAATTATTTTCAAAGCAAACCCTGATAATCCGCTTTTCTTAATTTGTGTCATTTTATTTTACCTCAAATTTCTTTCAACCTATTTGAAACTATATAATACTATACGGCATATAACTAGGTCAAATAAAGTTAGATGAAATTTGAAAATAAATACTGTTTATATAATAGCTTACTGCAAAATTTTTAAGATATCGCGGCACACACTATCCTGGTAGACAGGTTGCTTTTGAAAGCTCTGGCGTTCTATTGTCACTGCTTGCATAGCCTGATCTGATGCATTCTTCTGCATATCTTCCTGATTATTCGCAGCTTCATCACTCTTTGATAACATAATCAACAATGCATGATAATATCCTAAAAACCAACCATTGAAATATGGCATAATCAGATTTTCATACTGTAAAACATTGTCTTGATGTGCGACCACAGCGTGTGATTCCTCAGATAACATACTGATGACTTCTTTACCTAAACTGGTATTTTTCTTATCAACCTCCGCCACGAATGGTACAAATTGATCATTAGCAATCTGCTCAACTTGATCAACCCAATGAGCTGGCTGTGCAGAAGGATCTACACCAGAAGAAATTCCGATAATATATAAGTATGCTGCTTGAAAACCACGATGCATCCCCTGCACTAAAACAGGTTGCAATAATTCATCTAATTCATAGTTATGACGTGTTTCGTTTAATAATTGCAGCTTTTCTGATAATTGTTCTTTTAACATATAATCCTCATTCAATATTATTTCGTTTTTCATTATAAACCAAAAGAGCCACTAATTTTTACATTAGTAGCTCTTTTTAATAATCAGTAACCTAACAGCCTTATTAAGCTAAGGCACCCATTGGATCCCAAGGTGCTAATTCTTTAGGTGTTGCATTTTCGTAAACATTACGTAATTCTTCTGGCAAATATTCTTTCTTAATAACCACTTGGTATGTGAATTCATCAAACCATTCATCAGACATAGTGAAGTATCCCTTGTGACCATTCTTGTCACCCCAAGAATTTTCAACCTTCCACTTAGTTGGTTGACCATCCACCAAGTCAACACCAGTCAAAACCATTGCGTGAGTCATTAATGAATCACCATAATCTAAGCGTTCTGCCTTTGTTAAGCTAAAGTCAATATCAAACAAGCTGTCTTCATCGTACAACTTAGTATCCATCAAACCAGCAGTACGGTCTAGCTTAGGACCCATATCGACTCCAAACCAAACGTTCTCGCCAGCTGAAAGTTGCTTAATTGCCAATTCCTTAAACGTTGCCAAATCAAGGTTCAAGTGCTTAACATCACGACCACCAACAACTGAACCCAACATCTTAACACCATATGTTTGGTTGTATGGCTTATCTTCAGTTGGCGCATTGATAATTGAGATATATTCACTCAAATCCCAACCAATATACTTCTTAAAGAAATCTTGTGGTGTCATGTTTTGCTCACGGTGGAATTCACCATCTTTATCACGGAATGAAAAATCAAATGATAGTGGTGGTTCACCAAACGTTAGTGATAGCATGTGATAGTTTTCTTTATTCAATGCTTCAATCTTAGCATCAACGTCTGCTTCTGAAGCACCGCCATTAACTAATTTACGCAAAGCAATCGCATCCTTACGTAGCTTACTATTAAACAAACGGTTAAATTCAGCTGAATGTGATGATGCTTGTGACTCAGGGAATGCTGATTGTGGCACAACCCCATACTTCTCAATGATTGCAACGATCATATCCCATTGACCACCATCCTGTTGTGGTGTTGCCAAAAGAAAGCTTACTTCACGATCAGTTGTTGCTTTATCTGCAGTTGCAACAATATTATTGTAGAAATAATTTGCTTTTTCAAACTTGTCCCAGAAAAATGTGTAACTTTGTGATAATTCAAAATCACCAGGCAAACCGTGAACTGCCTTCATGTCATGACGCATTGTATTCAATGCTGCAAACATCCAGCAACGACCTGACTGTAATTGATTAGCAACTGGTGAGCTTTCCAGATCAATACTAAAAGTAGGTGTCAACTCACCCGCACGTTGATTGTCACGGGCTGACTTTAGAATACCATTAGTTGTTACTGCACCACGTAAAACGGCTGCTTTTGGTTGTTCATCAACAGACTTTTTAAATGCTGCTAATTGTTCTTGGGTAATTTCACTCATTTTCTAACCACCTTTTTCTCATAATTATTTAAGTTTAGCGCTTTAAAGGCTATTATGCAAGGTCAACTCTTTAATTAAGATATGTTAATACGGTAAGCACGATAGACATAGCCTTTTGATTGTAAGTTACTTAATTCAACATTGAATACCTGATAACCTTCTGGTGTGACTTCTAAAATATTTGAAGCATCACCATTCTGGGCATTCAAATAACCAAAGTCAATCAAGTAATTACCATTATCTAATAAACGAGTTGAACCAATTCTATCAGTATAATTAGCCTCTCCTAATGCTTGACCATACGACCAAACTTCTTTAGCTGTCATATTTTTCAAATTAATCTTAATTTCACGCCCTGCTGAATATTTAGTAGACGTTTCCTTATCACCGTATGAAACAGCACTGTTGTTATCATAAAATGAAATAACTTCTTGTCCGTTCTTTTGCGATCCTGGTATTACTCGTGCATCATGCTGACCACCATTAATCGTTGTACCATTTTCATATTTTAATACATACTTTTGCCACTCTTTTGGCCACTCTGCTTTTGGTTTACCTGACAATATCCACTTGGGTTTCATCGTCTTATAATCAAATTTCATAACCAAATCTTGATGGCGTGACGAAATAATGATACTACCGTCACTTTTATCATAATTAATCGAGTTTTGATGTAACCAGTCAACTTGGCCGTCACTACGTTTAGTTGCATTATAATGTGCATAAGTTGCATCAGGGAATATTTTCTTAAAATCAATCACACGTTCTGTCTTACCCGTCTTACGATTAATTTCAACCATAGTATCTTCAATATATTTTGATCCGTCTGAAACCGTTGCTAATAAGTTGCCATTTGGTAGTTCAATCACATCATGATGTACAACGGTTGTTTCGCCATCATCCTTATTAGTTGATTTCAAATTTTCTGTTGATGAAGTTTTATTACTAAACTTATAATCACGATAAATTTTACCAACATAATTTGTTTCCACTAAATCGTTATACACTAGCTTACTGTTACTTTGCTTACGTAGAATCAATAAGTGACCATTTTTAAGGGTTTTGAATATATGTTGGTTATATTCCGTTGAATACCAACGAATTGCCCCATCTGCGTCAATCGCAAACGGTTCCTTCGTTGTTCTTGTAAACACTGTTAAACCATTATTACCAATGGCCATTTGATTTTTACTTGCCATTTTCACATTAATATTAACGGCCGCTAAAAGCTTAGGCAAAGGCGCCGTTTTAATAGTGATAACTTTTTCTTCAGTTTGACCATTTTGATTGGTAATTTTGAAAGTTACTTTATTATCAGTGTCTGCATACAAACCAACAACATTAATTCGATGAGTTTTCGTTTGCTTATTAACAGTATTCGTAATAGATGTTTTTTCTGTTTTACCCGCTACCGTATAACTTACTTTGGCTGGATTATCAGTTTTAAAGATAACAAGCGCAGTTAATGGGGAAGTCTGATATGGATTCGTCTTCACAAACATTTTATCAGTGGTATACTGATCATCTTTTGCTGCTTTATCGTAATTTTGTTCTAACTTTTTTTGTTCATCAATCAACTTATTATCTAACTTAATATCCAAATTATCTTTAATTTGTTCATCAGTTAATAATTTAGGATGATTATTACGATAAATTTTATGTCCCTTAATACCACCAATAGCAATGGCAATGACCACGATTACAACCGCTAATAGTTGCCACCATCTTTTTCGATTCCTTTTTTTGTTCATATGTATCACCTTATTAATGACCTACTAGTTAATATATAAATTATCGATTATTATACTTAAAATCAAGTGTTATTTAATAAAATTAGTTTTTTCTTATAAACACATACAAAAAGCACCTACTAATATAGTTTTAGTAGGCGCTCTTAAATCAAACGGACATTCCATAATGACCGCTTAACCTTCTTAGGAGTAGAGTATCTAAATTTTACTTTAGATAATTAGGTAAATTTTTATGAGTATGGGTTATTGATTGGAATGGGCTTTCCTATCAACAATTTATATAATAAAGCCTGTGACTTAAAAATAATATAAAGAAACATAAAATGAAACTTAACACAATAAAAAAGTGATCACGCTTTCCATATAGGAAAATATAATCACGATACATCATCTTTTTAAGAGTAGAAAACATGAATAAGATTGATGACTTATCCACAATTATAACATTAAAAATGATAAAAACAATAAAAAAATTGTAATCATTTTCTAATTTTGACACGATAAATTAATCTTCAAAAATCATTGGTTCATCTAAATGAGGTAAATTAGTTTTCAATCCTAGTTTTTGCAACGCCCGATTTTCTAACTCAGGTTTAAACGAATGCCATGGAACAGTCAGTTTTGCATTGACCGCAGCTGCAATTTTCAATAAATCGGTCTCCGTTGCATGCCCACTAGCTCCCATTAATTGTAGTGGAATATTACGAACTGTTAAATAGTTCTCTAAAATTGCATAACGACCGTCATAATCTCCTAACGGTTCGCCATTCATATGCAAATAAACAAAATTATTCATTTTATTCAAATCATTTAAATCATTGAATGAATTTTGAACAACATATTTATTCGGTTCTTGTTCAATTTCTGACCAAGATACATCAACAGCAATTTCATGCACATGTTTAGCCGTTTGATTTTTTAGAATCGTCGCGAACTCATGGTTCCAAACTAATTCACGTCCCATTTTGCGTGCTATCATTTGTAAACTAAACAGACGTTCAATATTACGTTGATATGGGTTGATAACAACTAACTCATTCGTCTGTTGTAGGACTTTTTCAAAATCCAATAATAAACTTGCTTCAGTTTCGCGATGTTGACTTTTGTTTTCAAAACTAAATTCAGTACCTTCAATGAAAAAAAGATCGGGCTGATTGTCATGTAGTATTTTTGTCCAATAATCAACACGTTCAGAATGAGGACCATCATAGCGCACATCTCCACTATGTACAAATTCATGAAAGCCATCCTGAATGCGGAACATATACGCACCAGTTATATCATGATCCGATAAATAGGCTGTTACAGTCAACTCACCTACTTGCACAGGTTTTTCTGGGAATATAGGCTTCAAATTAGCTTTAGTTGCTGGTTCACTATTTAAAGATTGCAACGTTAAATACAATTGAATAGCCTCTGGGCTCATGTACACATCAACTGTGTCAGCCAAGTATTGTAAAGCGCCCATATGATCAATATGCAAATGTGAAATAAAAATAGCGTTATGCGTAAAATGCCCTTTTACCTCACTTAAGAAAAATTCAGGTATATTTGGTAATTTTCTTTCAGTTAATAAGCTCTGCGTATCATCATTGGTCGGTCCAAAAGTAGTCCCAAAATCCATAACCACGCGGCTATCTTCACGTTCAAAGGCTACGATGTTTCCCCCAATAGTGTCTAACCCTTGTAGTACACGAACAATCGTTTGCATTACTTATTATCCTTTATAATTTTAGTTGTTTGCTTATCTAACTTATTTAATGCATTATCTGGCTTGGTATCTTTGGTTAGCATACTGTCAATTGATTCTAGCATGTCGGTACGATACTCTTGATAACCAACAAATGAGGTGTCTGCAAAAGCTCCCGGCAATGAATCAGTAGCTGCTTTTGCAAGTGGATTCTTATCTAAGTAATTCTTGTAATCTTCTGACTTAACAGCCTTCTTTGTTACAGGAATATACCCAGTATCTTCTGCCCATTGTTCAGTCTGCTTATCTGAAATTAAGAACTTCATAAAAGCAAATGCGCCATCACTTTGCTTCTTATCAGCTTGTGATGTCAAAACAAGGTTATTACCAGCTAACATTGAGCGTTGCTTACCTTGATACTCTGGCATAACTGCTGTTCCCCAATGTAGATTATCGGGTGCTGCCTTCTTTGTTGCTGTGATACCGGCTGAAGATAACATGTAAACCGCTGTTTTACCATTTACAAAACTAGTTGTCCCATAAATATCGGCACCAGCTGTCTTAGCAGTACCATCCTTAACCATTGACATCAAATCATTCATAGCCTTCTTTGATTGTTTTGAAGCAACATTTACTTTACCAGACGGCGTGATTACTTGCTTACCTGCCGCTTTAGTCATTGCTTGCCATTCAGCATCGAATGATTGGTCATATCCCACAGCAGCAATCTTATGTGGCTTTAATGTTTCACCCATTTTTTTCACGTCATCCCATGTTTTGGGAACTGATAGATTATATTTATCTAAAATATCTTTGTTATATGCCATCACACGTAATGAAGAAGAAAATGGCATTGAATAGTAGTGACCCTGATATTTTGATTGCTCCAAGAAACCGGGATAAATATTATTTAATTCTTCCTTTGACAACCCTTGCTTACTCTTTATTTGTGAATCAACATCTTGGACAATACCATTTTTCTCATAATCTGGTACTTGTGTATATGTCGTTTGTGCCATAGTAGGTAAAGTTTTTGACTTTGCTCCGGCCATAATTTTTTGATTCAATGTTTTATAGTCACCCTGTGCAGTCCCAACAACCTTGTACTTTGATTGTGACTTATTAAATTCATTAATTTGCTTCTGTAATGCTTTTTGATAAGGACCTGACATTGCGTGCCAGAAGGTAATTTTCACCGGCTTACTTGCCGCATCAACAGTCATAGGTAAAGCTGATGCTACACCTCCTGCTGTTAACAATGCTAGTGCTGAAGTTGCGATTGTCTTTGTCCACATCTTAGTCATAAGATTCTCCCTTGTCTCTACTTCCTAGTCCTACTACCACCATTTCAAATACACTGTCCTATAAAAACCTAAAAGATTAATTTTTGAGCAGTTTACTACGATAATTAAAAATATCGCAGTAAACTACCCACAAATAAATGTGAGTAATTATATAACTAGCCTTTTAAGCCACCATTAGCCACGCCAGCAATTACGTATTTATTCAAAAACAAATAAAGAATAACCATTGGCAAAATAACAAATGTTGATGCCGCCATCAATTCTGGGTAGCTAATACCAGACTCACTAGAAAATGCTTGCAATCCGACTGGTAACGTCCGCATTGATTCTGTGTTAGTTGCGATTAATGGCCACATAAATGCATTCCATGATCCGATAATCTGCAATAATCCAATCGTTGTGATAGCCGACTTAGCATTAGGTACCAAAATCCGCCACAAAAACTTCCAGTCACTAGCGCCGTCTATCTTGGCAGCGTAATAAAGTTGATCTGGTACACTCATAAAACTCTGTCGTAATGTAAACACGGCAAAGAAACTAGCTAACCATGGAATAATTAATGCACCATACGTATTAATTAATTTCATTTGTGATAAAGTAACAAAATTAGGAATAATTAGCATTTCTGCCGGGACCATCATCGTAGCAAGCAAAATACTAAAAATAATCTTTTTACCACTAAAATTCAATTTTGCAAACGCAAACGATGCTAAAATTGCCGTAAATAACTGTCCAAAAGTTGTGACAACCGATACCAAAACTGAATTTATCAAATATGTTGTAAATGGAGCTGCCTGCCAAGCAGCAACCCAATTATGCCATTGTAATTTTGCAGGCAACCAGGTAGGCGGTGTCTGCAATGATTCAAATCCAGTTTTGAAGGAAGTTGAAATCATCCAGAAAAACGGTAACAACATCGTTACTGCCCCAATTGTTAAGACGATGTAGATTGCTATCTTTTTTATTCGCATCTGCCCACACTTTCCTAATAATGTACGTGGCGGCGACTCCACCAAGTTTGAAGCATTGTTACAACTAAAATCATAATAAATAGGATGACACCACTGGCTGCCGCAATACCATAACGATTTTGTTCATAAAACATTCGATATAGATAATAAACAACTGTCATAGCTGAATTTCCTGGTCCCGGTTGCCCCCCAAATAATGAGAATATTTCATCAAACACTTTGAAGGAACCAATAACTGCGTTGACTGTCACTAAAAAAGTCATTGGTGAAATCATTGGTAAAGTAATATTTTTAAATCTTTCCCATCCATTCGCACCATCGATAGTGGCAGCATCATACAAATGTTGATCAACATTACTTAATCCAACCAAGAAAAGTAAAATATTAAATCCTAATCCTTTCCAAATCGCCAGAATAACTAATCCTGCCATCGCATAATGAGGATCATTCAACCAATCAATTGGCTGAATGCCAATAAAGCCAAGTAAGTAGTTAAGTAATCCTGCATCTTTGTTATAAATCCAGCGCCACACCATAGAAATGGCGACGATACTTGTTACAAATGGCAAAAAGTACACAGTCCGAAAGAAACCTGCCAAAAATTTAATCCGATATAGTAGTGAAGCAATAACTAATGACAATGCAACTTCAATTGGAACAACCCCAACTACAAAAACTAATGTATGCCATACGGCGTCATGGAAATTTTGATCTTCCCAAAGAAATTTAAAATTATCCCACCCGAGCGCGTTAACCTTATTGGTAAAAAAATTATAATCAGTATAAAAACTCATCACAAAACTTTTAATGATAGGGTATAAATTAAAAATACCAATAATAATTAACATCGGAAGCAAGTACAACAACGCTTTTAAATTGTCACGCCAAGTTGGTTTGACGTTATTCATCATAATGTCTGCACCTCCTTATTAAGGCGTTTTCCTTGTTCATTAAATATATGTACACCACTCATATCCAAACTTACCATCCCTACCTGTCCGGGATTCAGCTGCACATCGTTTGTCGCAATTAATTCATGCCCGTTCAACAGCAAACGTACTTGATATTCCCGACCAAAAAGTTGGGCCTCTTTAACCATCACTTTGATCTGTGGCTGTTGTCCATTAGCAGCAACTAATGCCTCAGCACGAATACCGATACTTGTTGCTGTATCTGGAAATACAAACACATTTTCTAGTTCATTTACAGAAATTTCATTAATTACTGGGTCACCAATAAAACGACTAACAAAACGGTTAGCTGGTGTCTCATAAAGGGACTGTGGTGTTGAGATTTGTTGGATAAACCCATCATTCAATAGCATAATATGATCAGCAACATGCATTGCCTCGCTTTGATCATGGGTTACAAAAACTGTGGTCACGCCTGTTTCTTGTTGAATACGGCGAATTTCTTCACGCATTTCAACACGTAATCGTGCATCTAAATTTGATAATGGTTCATCTAATAACAGAACAGACGGATTTTTAGCCAATGCTCTAGCAATTGCTACTCGTTGTTGCTGACCGCCAGACAAACCGCTAGGGAATTTATCCAACTGATCATCTACACGCACTAACGTAGCTAATTCACGTGCTTTGGTTAAACGCTGTTTCTTATCTACTTTTGCCATTTTCATTGGAAAAGCAATATTATCAATAACCGACATGTGGGGATACAATGCATAGTTTTGAAATACCATACCAACACCACGTTGTAAGGCTGTTTTTTTAGTTACTTCATCTTCACCAAAATAAATTTTCCCTGAAGTTGCTTGTAGTAATCCGGAAATCAAATTTAAAATAGTTGATTTCCCACCACCACTAGGGCCCAACAAAGCAATTAATTCACCATCAGGTAATTTAAAATCAATATCATGTAGTACTTCATTCCCTCGATTATAAGTTAACGACACGTGCTCAAAACGTACATCCACTATTCTTTACCCATCACTTTCTAAAAAATTCGAACATTAATCTCTTAAACGTAACTTGAAATTAGTATATCAAACTAAAAGCATAAAATAAACGCTTTTCTCCTCACGATAGTTCGTGTTTAGGCGTAAATAATTGATATTACAGGATTAAACGCACCTATTTAAATAGTAAAAGGCAAAGATTAAGGCAAATAAAAAATCCTGAAAGTCAGCATAGACTTTCAGGATTTTAATTTCCTTTTTTTGCTAAAATTACTTTCAACATTTCAGGGTAGACACCACCATTTTGGTTTCTTTTTATCAACAACGCTTTAATCGCCTGTTTGAGGTAATAATCATTTGCGTCATTAACCGCCCGCCATGTGGCTAAGCCCCCCATAGATTTAATAACAATATGTCCAACATCAGCATAAACATTTTGTCGATCTTCAATGCAATAATCATATGCTATTACATCTCTATCTTCATATTGTTTAATAACTGTTAACATACTGATTCTCACTTTTTTTAGGCTATTTCTTAAAGCAACTAACCAATTATATCGTATATCAAGAGATTTACCAAAATATATGAAAAAATGAGCAAGTAATCTTATTAATCAGAAACTAGTTCCTTTGCCAAGTAGAAGCAACCGTAAATTCCGGCATTATCACCATTACCAACTGAAACAATGTAATCATCCAAATCAGGAACAGCAAGATAATCGTGTAATTGCTCAGCAAATGACTTACGTACCATTGGTAACAAAACTTCACGGTGAGGAACACCACCACCGAATACGATACGTTCTGGACGCAAAGTTGCGGTATATGTCAAAGCAGCTTGTGCAAGGTAATACGCTTCAATCTCCCATGCCAAGTGATCATCAGGTAATTCTTTAGCTGAAACTCCCCAACGTTCTTCCATAGCTGGACCAGCAGCTAATCCTTCTAAACAACGATCATGATGGAATGGGCATAGACCTTCATAAGTATCCTTCTCGTGCTTGGCCATTACGATGTGACCAGCTTCTGGATGAGAATAACCACCCACAAATTGACCATTAGCAATAATACCTGCACCGACACCTGTACCAACAGTCAAGTAAACAACATTTTCGACATCTGATGCTGCACCTGAAACATATTCAGCCCAACCAGCAGCATTAACATCAGTTGTCCAGTAATATGGAATATCACGCCATGCCTTCATAGCACCCAAGAAATCATAGCCTGACCATCCTCGCTTAGGAGTGTCTAAAACATAACCATAGGTAGCACTATCTGGTTTAACATCAATTGGTCCGAATGATGCAATTCCAATTGCAGCAATATCTTCATATTGATCAAAAAATTCTTGCACTTTTTTTACAGTTGCCGCACCATCTTCTGTTGGAAAGCTTTCACGAGCAACCACTTTTTCAGGATCTTCAATTGGGGCAACAGCCACCACAAACTTTGTTCCACCTGCTTCAATTGCACCTAACAATGACATTTTGGGAATCCCCCTATTAATTAAATTATTTATTTTTTTATTCATAACGTATTGTAGTGTAAATCTATAACAATTGCAAACGTTTACAGAAAAGATTGCTAATTTAAGTGGAAACGCTTACGCATTTTTCTTATAATATCAACATTTCTAACAAGTATTTTATTACACAAAAAAAACGCCTATCTTGCGCGTTTAGATAGGCGTTTTATATAGTATGGACGTCTCATTACTCCACAACATTTTGAATATGTTCCCATTATAACGTATTCTCTATAGAAATGGTGAATTAGTTTTTTATTAAACGACGATACATCCATACTGTTAGAAGATAATAGATTAGGTACAATCCTAAGATGCCAACTAATGATGGACCGAAACCAAGATAAATATTTTTTTCACCTGCCATTAATGGTGCAAACATTTTCAACCCAAAAATAACATCGAAAATACCAATAATCATCGGAATACCAAATAGAATTCCTAAATCAGTTGCGATTGTCCGAGTAATCTGCGCATCACTCGTACCAATCATCGTCAGAATACGATAACGTTGTTTATCATCTGCAACACCTGACAACGTTTTAAACATTAATGTCGCTGCTAACATTGCTAGGAATCCAATACCTAAGAAGACCCCCATGAATTCAACACCACCAAAAATACCTTTGGTTTGTTGATAGCCTGCATAAGATCCTGTAGCAAATTCGATATCTGACTTAGTTACTTTCTTTTCAACACTAGCATTATGTGCCAGTGCTTTTTCGTTAGCCAACATGTCAGATACTTTAACCATTTTTATTGATTGTAGCTCACCATTTGCTGGCATCTGAGCTTGACTAGGTGTAACGATAACTTTAGCACCATAGCTTTGGTTAAGAAGCTGATTAGCAATCCCTTCTAACGTGTAGTCAGATCCAGGTGTCTTACGGATATAATCACCAGTTAACCATTTTGTATGCATTGAAGCCCCATCAGTTGAAGGCACCCGTGCTGGTAATTTATTTGCATTAAATTCAGCACCATTAAAGTAAATAGTATTACCACTTTTTACATAATGATATGTTTGTTGCCAAGTCACATCCTTTAAATTATCAGTATTAACTTGGTTTGTATCATAAACTGCCGTAACTGGATAATTTGATTCAGCTAACTTGGGTAACATGCGATAGTAACCTTGTCCAACAGACATAGCTCCTAACGCCAATGCGAACATAATCGCAATAGATGATAACATTCGTTGGTAGTCTGGCAAACGGAACGACAACTGACCATTAATAAATGAGCGCAATCCTCGCATACTAAATGATGATTGACGTACCCAATTTGTTATCATTTTTAGAGTACGACTAATAAACCAATATGTTCCCCATACATTAAGAACTAAAATAACAACAAATCCGGCCATACCCAATGTCGCTATTTTGGGCATTAAAATATAACTACCAATTAATAATGCTAGTCCAATTAAACCAAATAACAAGTCTACCTTTTGATGTACTTTAGGTTGATTTACTTGCTTATTAGCTAATAATAAGGCTAAGGTATCTTGTTTACTTAAACGGCGTTTATTGTATAAACCATTCAACAAGAACAATACCGTAAAGAATATTAATGTGATAACTATTGACTTAACTGAAATAGATTGCCAATGAGTTAGTTCAACACCTAATAATTTAATCAAATAACTACTACTCAATGACGTTAACGCAAATCCAAAAATGATACCAATAACAGTTGCAATAACTCCGATACTTAATGTTTCACGTAATAGCAGTGAACCAATTTGTTTTTTACTAGCTCCCAGCATCGACATCAATCCATAGTCTGACTGACGTAAACGAAGTAAAAACGCATTCGCAAAATTCAAATATACAAAAGTGATAATTCCTAGTAGTATCTCACCAATAACGAATATTATTGATATCTGGGATACAAATGAATTTGATTCCAAAAATGCTTTATTGCTAGCCATCGCACTAAACATATAGAAAATAGCTGCCGAAATAATTAAACCAACAAATAAAACAATGTAGTCACGCCACTTTGATCGTAGTGATTTTAAAGCAATTCCAAACATATGCCCCTCCTCCTACTAATTAAAGTTTCCTAATTCAGACAAAACTTGTTGATAAAAGACTTCACGTGGTTGGTTATCTCGATTAATCGTTTTAGTAATCTGTCCATCAGTCAAAAATAGAATACGTGATGCAAATGAAGCTGAGAAAGCATCATGGGTTACCATAATGATAGAAATACCCTCATTAGCATTAATAGTTGTTAAATAATTCATCATTTCTCGAGCATTCTCAGAATCCAATGCACCAGTTGGTTCATCCCCAAAAATAAGAGCTGGATTATGTACCAATGCACGGGCCGCACCAACACGTTGTTGTTGTCCTCCTGATAATTCACTCGGATATTTATTTAAATATTCTTCAATATGCAACATTTGTGCAACCTTTTTAACGGCTTGCTTAATTTTCTTAGCACCCGCTTTTTGCAAGGTTAATGGTAAACTAATATTCTCTTGCACTGTTAAACTATCAATCAAATTATAGTTTTGAAAAATAAAACCCATATCCTGGCCACGGAATTTTGAAACTTCCTTATCAGACAGTTGCCAAATATCCTTACCATTAATTGTGACAGTTCCCGAGGTTGGTGCCATTAATGTTGATAAAATATTTAGTAACGTTGACTTACCTGATCCCGATGGACCCATAATTGCAACGAATTCACCTTTATCTACTGAAAATGACAAATCGTGTAAAACATCTTGTTGTACACCTGCTGCACTTAAATAACTTTTATTCAATTGATTAGCAATCAATAATGATTCAGTCATAGTTTTTCTCCCGATATTTTTAATTTATTTCATTTATGTTACAAGCAATACTATACACAATCTAATATTAGATTGTCAAATCATTTATTGTTTTTTGTTCAAAAAAAAAGCTATTCATTACAATCAATGCTTGAATAGCTAATTTATCAACTTTTAAACTTCCGGTAACTTCAAATCTTTTGCATCAACCAAATGTAATTTATTGATAAAAATATACTTCATCAAAAATGCTAAAGCAATTGGTACAACAAAGAAAGCAATCATAACACGAATACCAAGATGACCACCACTTGATTCATTTAACGCCGTAATTGGTCCTATAAAGCCAGACATCCCAAATCCTGCTGAAAATGGTGTTCCCGCCATCTTAAATAGACTTGTGACACCACCAGAAATTGCTGAAGCGATAATTACAGGAATAAACAACTTTGGTTTCGATAACATGTTAGCCATTTGGATTTTAGGTGATCCCATAAAATGAGCAATGAATAACCCCCATGAATTTTCTTTCATGCCCATAATAGCCAACACCAATGATG
The DNA here is from genome assembly GCF_900094835.1 of Weissella bombi. Taxonomy (GTDB): domain Bacteria; phylum Bacillota; class Bacilli; order Lactobacillales; family Lactobacillaceae; genus Weissella; species Weissella bombi. Next base: position 83,253 of record NZ_FMAO01000007.1, read on the forward strand.
CCGTAACAATACCAGCATTAGCTGCACCAGCACCAATACCAGCCAATCCTATTGCCGTAGCAATACCTACTGATGATAATGGCGAAACAATTAAAATTGCAAATAAAGCGCCTAATAAAATACCCATGATAAGCGGTGCAGTTGTTGTAGCTGCTTCCACAACTTTACCGATAGCATTTTGAATAAATACCATAACTGGTAGTGTTAGCAAGCCTAAGCCACCACCAACTACCAAAACAGCTAATGGCTCAAATACTGCTCGTAATTGACCAAGTACCTTATGAAAAAATACTGTTACCAAACTTGCCATTAACGTTGTCAGCATAATATTTAAAATGATCCCCGAACCACTAATTATAAATTGACCATTATGATTTGTAACAACGCCTGAAGCAATGAATGTCGCTAATCCCATCGAAGCACTTTCAATCGTACCAAATTTCAACAAATAACCCACAGCAAACGCAGCAATCAATGGTAGTGCACTTTGAGCCAAAGTCACCATCATATTCAATGTCTTGACAATTTCTATTTGTGGCATGACAGCCAATAACTGACTAATCAATGCCGCCGGGATTAACGCTACAATAATCGCACTTGCGTTACCATTTAAAATAGCTAGCCCAAATTCTTTTTTACTTAATTTATCCATATACATGCCACCTTTTCTAGCACCCATTAAAAAATATTTACCCTACGTACCCGTTACCAATTTAAGTAATAATAAAAAGGACCGGGTATTTTATAATAAATACCCGGTCCCTAATAAAATGCAATTTAATCAATCAATTAAACTGTTAATTATTTGGTCTCGGATATTTTTTATCCGAAACCTAGCAAAAATGCTTTTGGTTATTTCGGATAATCACCTAAAAAACCAAAAGTAATACTTCGTTCCAGTTGTTAACGTCATATTATTCATCATTCTTGCTCCTTTACTTAATTGATAATATTAATTCTAATATATTTTTCATTTTTGTCAACATATTTTAATTTAAAAAAGCGCCGTATATCTACGACGCTTCGTACATTAACAACTGTACTTAGTAGTATAAGGTAACTACCACGGGGAATACATATAGTATATCGATAATTTATTAAATATGCGAATAATTTGATTTTAATTTTTCTATAATAAAAAAACCGCCTTGCGTATCCGCAATGCGATTTGGTGTGGATGACGACCCACAAAATATTTTTGATTGTGAAAGCGTTGATGTTGATATAGAGTCGTCTCATCACCCTCTTACTGCTCGAATCAAATTCTAATTATCATACTCATTTTTTCTGAAGGAGAAGAGTTTTCAGCAAGTTTTTGAGATCAATTGATAATTCGAACAGTAAGAGTGAAATGCGACTAACCAACTTTAACGGACCCCATTCCATTAAATGTTTCATAATCTCGTGATTCGTATACGTTCCCCCGTATCTTTAGCACATATATTATGTGTAAGCGTTTCCAAAAAATTTGTAAACCCTTTTTTTAGAAAAGTTTCATTTTTTTGTATGAATGCTATAAATTATATGTATGCATAATTACATTTTATTAAATAAATATTAACAAAAAAGGAAGTGCTGGCATTAAAATACCAACACTTCCTTTAAATTATTAGTTATTGCTTCTATTTTGCATACTCAATGGCACGCGATTCACGAATAACCGTTACTTTAATGTGCCCTGGATAATCTAAATCATTTTCAATCTGATTACGAATATCACGAGCCAACACAGTTGCCTCAATATCAGAAACAGCTGCTGGTTCTACAATAACACGAACTTCTCGACCTGCTTGAATAGCATACGACTTTTCAACACCATTGAAATCATTTGCGATAGCTTCAAGCTGTTGCAAACGTTGAACATAGTTCTCCAAAGATTCTGAACGTGCTCCTGGGCGTGCGGCTGAAATAGAATCAGCTGCAGCAACCAAAACAGCAATTACAGACTCGGGTTCAACATCACCATGATGTGAAGCAATCGAATTAATCACGACGGACCGTTCTTTGTATTTAGTTGTCAATTCGACACCCAATTCTACGTGCGAACCGTCTACTTCATGATCAATAGCCTTACCAATATCGTGTAACAATCCTGCGCGCTTGGCAAGCGTAACGTCCTCCCCTAACTCAGCTGCCAACAAGCCAGTTAGTTTTGCGACTTCTATTGAATGAACAAGAACATTTTGTCCATAACTTGTACGATAATTCATCCGACCAACCGTTTTAACTAGGTCAGGATGCATATTATGAATACCTAAATCAAAGACAGTCTGTTCACCAACCTCACGAATATGCTCATCCATCTCTTTACGAGACTTCTCAACCATTTCTTCGATACGTGCCGGATGAATACGACCATCTGCAATCAACTTCTCTAAGGTATTCTTAGCAATTTCACGACGAACTGGATCGAAACCACTCAATACAACTGCTTCTGGTGTATCATCGATAATCAAATCAATACCAGTTACCGTCTCAAGAGCACGAATATTACGGCCTTCACGACCAATAATACGACCCTTCATATCATCGTTTGGAAGCGTAACAACTGAAACAGTAGATTCAGCAACCATATCAGCAGCAGAACGTTGAATAGCACTAACAACTAGGTTCTTAGCACGCTTATCTGCCTCTGCACTGGCCTGTTCTTCGCTATCCTTAATCATCACGGCACGTTCAGCAACTAATGCCTCCTCCGTCTCAGATAAGATTTGTTGACGCGCATCTTCACGAGATAAATTAGCTACTTCGACAAGCTTTTCTTCTCGTTCAGTAACTAATTCTTCAGCACGCTTTTGCTTATCATTAACACTTTGTCGTTGATGATCCAATTTTGTTTCTTTGTTCGAAATAACTTCCTCACGTTTTTGCAACGAAGCATCTTTTCGATCCAAAACAGACTCACGACTTACCAATCGATCTTCTTGTGATTTTACAGCAGAACGGCGTTCTTGTAATTCACCTTCAATACGTTGTTGGTAACGTTGGCTTTCGTCTCGCGCTTCTACTAGAGCATTTTTCTTTAATTGCTCAGCATCTGTAGCAGCTTGACTCGTGATGTCTGTAGCGGTTTGATGTGAAACAGTTAATGTGTGATTAATTTTTGTCTTAGCCACCTGATAACCTAACACACCACCAATTACGATTGCGACAAGCAACAACAGGATGATCATATATATGTTCATCTTGTTTCTCCTGTCTAGAGAGTTGACGTTTATGTCAAATCAATAGTGTTTTTTTGCGCTTAATAACACATAACTAATTTTAGGCTTTTACGTACCATAAGTCAATGCAACTGGCGGTCACTGCTAAACAATAAAATAGCGCCACATCAACATTTGCATGATGATATGACGCTATTTCAAATTAACTATTTACTTTATGCTTCTTATTTCTTATCTGGACTCTTAAAATATAACTCATTATGCAACGAATAATGACTGCAACAATTGGTGATATATACAACCATGGTGAAATAAATATACCTAATCCAGCTGCTAACAATAGCAAAATAATAACTGGTAGACTAGACCAACGTAGCATCTTTTTATCTATCTGAATTAGTCGATCAGCAGTTGCCCAAAACCTCTTTAAATCAGCAATTTCTTTAACATGGATATCAGCATTTAAATCTGGTCGATTTACAGCAACCGTAATTACATCCTTATTTTCAGGCAAATTATCTTGGTTAGTAACAAACATGGTATTTTCTTGTGCTAACCATTTATCTACTTGTGATTGTTTTTCAACAGGCGCTAAATCAGAAGAAACTTCAGTCAATGAAGGCATTAGCTTAGCCAATGGTGCGGTCGCCCCAAAAGTATCACCGGAAGCTAATTTTGCTGATAAATGACGTTTTACAAAAAAGTCATTCAAAGAAATCAATGACTTACTTAAGGTATCACCAAACGTAATAACGCCAATTACTTGCAAATTATCCACAACATAACTTACCGAATTTCCTAGGTTTTTATAAGTTGTTAATGCTTCTTCATCTATAACATAACCTTCTGCCAAAGTTTCAGCAGCCGATAATACAGCAAAACGTTCATTGAAGACAACTCCTCTTACTCCGGCACCAGGTACGATTTCTGGTTCCGATGCTGTCGATGGAAAAATTGTATGGTCCTCAGCGTATTGCACAATAGCTTGTGATAACCCAGAAGTAGGTTCTAATGACAAGATACCAGTTGCCAATCCCAAAATATCAAAATCACTATAACGATCGTCTAACGATAAAATCGAGTGTATAGTGATATGGTTGTCCGTCAAGATACCTCTTTTTTCGGTTACAATAGTTGATACTTTATGCAGTTTTTCAATAACACGCACGTCTTTAAAGTTGATACCCTGTGTTGGTAAATCTTCCAAACTTTTTTCACGATGCCAACCAGCCCAAAGCGCTGGCCAATTTGCATCAGCAATTACTAACACTGATATCATGATTGTTAATCCATATATCCAGCTAGCAGTTATCCCAAAGAACAATAATGCATAAACTGCTAAAAATACAGTTGCTATATTTAAACGACGAGCCGTCTTTTTCATTGGCTCATTAACAATAATTGACAAGGTTTCTTTTTGCAAGAGACCTAATGATGTCATCATTAGAGCCATCCCCAAGAATAACACAGGCAACGTCATTGTCTGCATTGTATGATCATGCAAATTAATTAAGTAAATCCATAGAACTACCAAATACCAAATAGTTTGACCAAGAATTGGTAACCATAATGTCACAATTTTCATTTGCTTATTTTGATATAAAGCTTGTTTGATCATGCGATCGTCCAAATACACAATCATTACTGCCCCTAAACCAAATAATGCCATCATTAAATGACTAATATGCGCTGTCACTACTGGCGACATTTTCAATAACGTTGGTAAAAAAATAGCAGCTAACAATGCCAAAACAAACATGACAATTGCGTATTGGTAATATCGAATTTTACGTACCGGCATATATTACACCCCTCGCATATTTATAAAATGTTTTTGATACAAAAATAACCGTGCCCAAGGACACGGTTATTTTAAAAAAGGAGATGGAGGGATTCGAACCCTCGCGCCGGTTTCCCGACCTGACGGTTTTCAAGACCGTTCCCTTCAGCCAGACTTGGGTACATCTCCATTAATTGCGGGTGTAGGATTTGAACCTACGACCTTCGGGTTATGGGCCCGACGAGCTACCAGACTGCTCCAACCCGCTATAATATTAAAATAAAACATTTAATAATGTTTAAGGAGATAGGGGGATTCGAACCCTCGCGCCGGTTTCCCGACCTGACGGTTTTCAAGACCGTTCCCTTCAGCCAGACTTGGGTATATCTCCATGTATGCAATTGAATTAACACAACCACAAAGAATATCTTACCTTTTTAAGCCAAACATGTCAACACTTTTATACAAGTAACCCATAAATTAATTACTTGCCACAATTATTTTGTCTCATAAATAAAAATAAAGCCAATTTTTATTTACAAAGATATCCTAATTCGGTACTATGATACCACAATAAATACTAGATAAAAAATATTTTGTTAGATAATAACGAAACAAAATCGTTTTTATATCACTTTTTGGAGGAGCACATGCTAGGATTAATTGGTTTAGTAATTATTATATTAGGAATCTTAATTACAATACTAGGTAGTACCGCCCCACTTATTCGTTTATATTTCGGTGACAAAAGCGTCATTACACAAATTCTTTGGGGTGGCGCGTTATTTATCATTGGTGCCCTTATCCTAATTTATAACGCCGTCAATATGTAATAAAATTGAAGAAGTAATACTTTCTAATAAACAACCCCTTAGCATAACTAATACTAAGGGGTTGTTTATTAAAGTGCGAACGAAGGGAATCGAACCCTCACGGTATTTCTACCACAGGATCCTTAGTCCTGCGCGTCTGCCAGTTCCGCCACATTCGCTTTGTTGTTAACACATTGATAATGTTAGCAAATATTAATAGTACATGCAACCGTACACTTAACAGCATTTTTAAACAAAGTAAGAGCCTTGTAATTTCACAAAAATACAAGGCTCTTATTTTAAATAATTACTATTTCGGTGCAATCATTGACAAGCCAATGCGTTGTCTCTTCTTATCAATTTCAGTAACCCAAACTGTCACAATATCGCCTACAGCGACTACAGCATGCGGATTTTTAACGTGTGCTTTCGAAAGTTTTGAAATATGCACTAGTCCATCTTCATGAACACCAATATCCACAAAAGCGCCAAAGTCTACGACATTACGTACAGTTCCCTGTAGCTGCATACCAACTTGCAAATCATCTAGTGTCAATACATCAGATCGCAACGTCGCCATTGGCGCGTCATCACGTAAATCACGGCCAGGTGTAATTAGTGAATTAATAATATCATGCAATGTCGGATAACCAATATTGATTTTTTGAGCAAATGTCGGCGTATCTAATTGATGCAATCTTTCAGCTGATTGCTCACCTAAGCTTTCAATCCCTACTTCATGACATATTTGTTCAGCAATTTTATATGACTCAGGATGAATATCAGTATTATCAAATACATTTTTTCCACCTGGAATTCGCAAAAATCCTGCTGCTTGCTCAAATGCTTTTGGGCCTAATTTAGCAACTTTTTTTAGTTCAGTTCTAGCGTTAAAGCGCCCGTTTTCATTACGATACAACACAATATTATTAGCCGTTGTACTTGTTAAACCTGCAATATGTGTCAACAATTGTGGTGAAGCTGTATTTAAATTAACCCCAACTTGGTTAACCGCTGTTTCTAAAACATGATCTAATTCCAAAGACAATTCTTTAGTTGGTAAATCGTGCTGATATTGTCCAACCCCCACGGCTTGTGGATCTATCTTAATTAGTTCTGCCATCGGATCTTGTAAACGACGAGCAATTGAAATAGCTGATCGTTGTTCAACTGGCAAATCTGGGAATTCAGCACGGGCAATGTCACTAGCTGAATAAACTGATGCACCAGCTTCATTAACAACGGCATACCGTAAATCGGGTAAATCATTCTTTATAATCTCAACAATAAATTGTTGGGATTCACGTGATGCAGTTCCATTACCAATTGCCACCAGAGACACACCATATTTCTTAACTAATTTGATAATTGTATCTCGAGCACCCTTAGGATCGTATTTTTGTGCTTTATGTGGATAAATAACAGCCTTGTCTAAAAATTGTCCAGCTTTATTAACTACAGCCAATTTTGAGCCGGTACGAATACCCGGATCAAATCCCAATACGACCTGTCCTCGTAGTGGTGCTGCCATTAATAAATGATACAAATTAGTACCAAACACCTTAATTGCATCTCCACTTGCCTGAGCAAATAATTCTTTACGAATTTCACGTGTAATTGCTGGCTTAATAAATCTTCTATAAGCATCAATAGCCGCTTCATTTAAAACATCAGCAGCACTACCGGTCTTAGTTCCTACCAAACGAAATTTAAAATACCGATCAATGGCTGCCTCATCCACAGTGATATTACCTGATAAAACACCTTCACTCTCACCACGATTAATGGCTAAAATTTGGTGATTTTGTACCTTCTTTAAAGGCATATCAAACTCATAATATAATTCAAAAACACCTTGTTCATCTTTTTCATCAGCACCACGCTTTAACTTAGACGTAAGATGACCATTCTTATACGTAAATTGACGTACCCAATCACGTAACCCAGCATTCTCACCAATAACTTCAGCAAAAATTTCGTGTACGCCCGCAAAAACATCATCAATATTATTTAATTCTTTTTGTGGGTTAACATATTTTTCTGCTTCAGACTTCAAGTCAGTATTTGGAAAAGTTTGAATTAATTGCGCAAATGGCATCAATCCAGCTTCTTTAGCAATGGTTGCCTTAGTCTGACGCTTTTTCTTATAAGGCAAATAAATATCTTCAATCTTCTGTAAAGAATCAGCCGTCACAATCGCCTTTTGTAATGATGAAGTCATCATTTTTTGTTCATCAATTGCTTTATAAACTGTTTGTTTACGGCTTTGAAGCTCCGTTAAATGCTTAGTAGCCGTTTGAATATCACGAATTTGGACTTCGTCTAAATTACCAGTTGCTTCTTTACGATAACGTGCAATAAACGGTACGGTATTACCATCATCTAACAAATCCGTAACTGCTTTCACTTTTTTAGTAGGTAATGATAATTGTTCACCTACTTTTTGTGGCACATTAATTGCCAGTATGTCACTAATTTTGTCTAAACCTGTCATTTTATTTTGTTCCCATAGTAAAAATACGTTTAACTTGTGCAAAAAACTTATCTAAATACATGTCTTGATCTTGTTCTGATTGTCTAAATGCTGATAAATCAACCTGTTTGTTTTCAGTATCTAAAGAATCAGCCATTTTCTTAGTTGCAGATGTATATGTTGCAAACAACTGTTGCATGTTCTTATGTGCACCGATAAAACGTACAGGAGCTGCAATATGTGCTAATTTTTCCGTAACGTCTTGATAAACTTCAACTGTATTTTCAAATTCTGTTGCAATTTCTACAAATTCATCATTTGATAATTCTGAAAGTTTATCTGCCTTCAATGCATCATCTAATTTTTCAAAAAATGGCGCAACATGATTGCCTGCTTCTTCGATAGATTCAATTTGTTCACCTAGTAGCATGCTGTATTGTTGAACCGTAATAAATTTTTTCTTAGCCATTTTTCACTCCTATAATAACAAAAAGACTAGGAAAATTTCCCAGCCTTAATCGTTTCAATTTAATTAATTGTATGATTTAAAATTTCCTATTATTAAATTATACAATAATTATTATTAATTTAATGTATCAATTAATGCGTACTTACCATCACGACGCTTGTAGACAACGGCTGGTAAATCAGTCGCAGCATCTTGGAAAATGAAGAACTCGTGACCTAATAGCTCCATTTGAAGAACAGCTTCTTCAACGTCCATTGGCTTTAAGTCAACATGCTTTGTACGCACAATCTTCAAACCATCTTCTGGTTCATCTTCAGTCACTTCTGGTTCAACCATGAAATCAGTATTCTCTAATCCCTTGTAGCCCTTTTCACGAGACTTACGGTTAACCTTAGTCTTATACTTACGGATTTGACGTTCTAATTTCTCAGAAACAAAATCAACAGTTTGGTACATATCTTCTTGTGTATCTTCTGCACGCAACAACAAATATGGTAATTGAATGGTTACTTCTGTCTTAAAAGTACCTTCTTTGTATGAACGTACATTAACACGAGCAATATAACTAGCTTCTGTGTTCAAGTAGCGCTCTAAGCGTGAAATACGCTTCTCGATGTACTCTGACATTGCATCAGTGATTTCAATGTTCTCACCACGTACCTTAAATTCTAGCATAATTCTGTCTCCTGTCTGACTAAATTGGCAAGATATCAATCCCCAAACTTTATATCTTACCCTACCAAGGGTTTAAATTTGTATCCCTTCGGTAGTTATATTGTAACACATTAATAACAAAAAAAGAAAGCGTTATCATTTATTTGATATCGTTACCTTGATAAGGTTATCGAGACCACCTTCCGGGCGCCAGCCTCCAATAAACACTGTGTTGCATGCCTTAAAGTTCGTCCAGTTGTATAGACATCATCCACTAAACAAATGCTTTGTCCTTTTATATCATTCTGTCCAACAGCTAGCTTAAACGGTTGTTCCGTGTTTAAACGTTCCTGACGACTTTTGTGTGATTGTTTCTTTTTAATAGAATAACGACATTCTAACAATTCTGCAAATGTTACGCCTTCTAACCAGCCAATAACTTGATTAAATCCTCGTTGTTCATAAGTTTTTTTAGATACTGGTATAGGAACAATTTGATCAACATTAATTGTTGCCAATCTTTGTTTTAAAGTATCATTGAAGACATTTCGTAAATGATACCCGCCTTCGAATTTATAACATTTAAAATAAGCCCTCATTTTAGCATTATATTTAAATAATGCTTGATTACGTATTGGTGGGTAGCCTTGCCGCAACCATTTTAAACAGTCATTACAATATTCATTATTTGTTTCTATCTGACACTCTGCACATCCGGCTACAGCATCAATCATTTCAAATTCAGACCAACATTCAGAGCAAATCATTTTTTGTTTAATTGTTTCTAAACCAAATAACATCGTTAAATGCCACGATTGCTTTATATTTAACTGGCATAATTCACATATCATATTTTTTACCTAGTACATTTAGATAATTAATTTCTGCAATAGCAATGTTTAACTGCTTTGTCTTTTCACGTACATATGCTGTAACCGTTCCTGTCGGTCGTTCAATACTTCGCCCACAACGACCAGCAATTTGAATAATCGTTGGCGCTGTAAAAATTTTCTCATCTCCTCCTAAAATTAAAACATCAATTCCTTTAAAAGTAACACCACGTTCCAATATAGTTGTTGTTACTAAGCCATCAATTTTTTCATCACGCATAAGTTGAACTTTTTCTAATCTTTTTTCGTCAGCTGCATACGTTCCTAATACATTAATATCAACTTTTCTTAACTTTGATACAATCATTTCAACATCAGTTACCTCGGGTACAAATAATAAAAATTTTATTTGTAATTTTTTTAACCGTCGCACATGCCTAATTATTTTAGATGGTAACTTAAGACGCCAATTATAAATAAATTTAATAGTTATATTAGGCAGTGCATAACCATGAAATCGTTTGGGTAATGTTGAGAATGCTATCTCATTTTTTTGTACTAATCTTTTAAGTTGCTGATTTAAGGTGGCTGTTAAATAAAAGCAAATGCCGGTTTTCTTCAACGCTTGCTTTGTTACATGTTCTAATACCTCGTTACCAGCATATGGAAACGCATCAGCTTCATCTAAAACAATGACATCAAATGCTTCTTTAAATCCCATTAATTGATGTGTTGTAGCAATCACTAATTGCGTATACTTATATTCATCCTTGCTACCACCATACAATGTCACAAATGGAATGTTAAAAGCAGCTTGTATACGTTTCTGTAGTTCAATCACAACATCAATACGAGGTGCAACAACTGCAATTCTCATGTTATCTATAATTGCTTGCGTCAACATTGGAAATAACATTTCCGTTTTACCCGCTCCGGTTACTGCATATGTTAAATGTGATGTCTTAGTACTCAGAGCTGTAAGCTGTTGATCAGAAATCGTTTGTTGCAATTTTGTCAATTTTCCTTCCCAAATACATGGGTTTTCATTGTTCTTAAAATTATTTGGTTCTTCCATAGTTACTAAATAATTGTTTGATGTGATTCGGCCCATTTTTGCACAAATCCAGCAATAACTCATATTATTAGGCAACTGCCACTTCTTTAAAATTTTACTTTGACATCGTCCACAACGTTTTTCTAAAATAGCCGGTACAACTTTTACATTTACTGGTAATTGCTGAATATCCTCTTTCTCACAGACAATATATCGTCCATATAATAGCGTTTCTTCATAAAACATCATTGGTGTACCTCCACTTTATAAAGACGCTAATCCCCTTTTTTGTGCACAAAAAAAGACTCACATTTTACTGTAAGTCTTCTAAATTTGCATCGCGACGTCCTATCCTCGCAGGAGGCGATCCTCCAACTACTTTTGGCGCTACTGAGCTTAACTACTGTGTTCGGTATGGGAACAGGTGTGACCTCAGTGCCATCATCACGACACGTTTTATTCAATTGAGTGAACTTAGTTCCCTCAAAACTGAATCATAATTGCAATTCTTACCTTACACCACTTGCTACTTGGTTAAGTCCTCGAACCATTAGTACTAGTCCGCTCCATACGTCACCGTACTGCCACTTCTAGCCTATCTACCTTATCATCTATAAGGGGTCTTACTTCATTACTGAATGGGAAATCTCATCTCGAGGCGAGTT
>NZ_FMAO01000015.1 GCF_900094835.1 Weissella bombi
CGATCCCTGTAACGTCCATTGGTCGCATGGTCTAGTTGGTTATGACGTTCGCCTGTCACGCGAAAGATCACGGGTTCGAATCCCGTTGTGACCGTTTAATAATGGCGCGGTAGCTCAGTTGGTAGAGCATACGATTGAAGCTCGTAGTGTCGACGGTTCGATTCCGCCCCGCGCCATTTAACAATACATTGTATTGTTAAATAACCATCTTTTGATAGGGGTATAGTTTAATGGTAGAACAACGGTCTCCAAAACCGTCGGTGGGGGTTCGACTCCCTCTACCCCTGTTTTAATGATGATGGCGGTAGTGGTGAAGTGGTTAACACACCGGTTTGTGGTTCCGGCACGCGTGGGTTCGATCCCCATCTACCGCCCTTAAAGTTAGTGATAACTTTTATTATAATATAAATAATAATTAAATATGCCGTTGTGGCGGAATTGGCAGACGCGCTGGACTCAAAATCCAGTTCCCGCAAGGGAGTATGGGTTCGACCCCCATCGACGGCATTAACCATTTATTGGCAAATTGCTTATTTAATTATTATATTGCCGTTGTGGCGGAATTGGCAGACGCGCTGGACTCAAAATCCAGTTCTCGCAAGAGAGTATGGGTTCGACCCCCATCGACGGCATTGTTAAGGTTTTGTAAATCTGGGATAGCTAGGTTTATGAAACCTTTTTTATTAGTGTTTTTAATTCAGAAATTTGTGACGCTGAGCGGCCCCTTGTGTTGGTTGACCATAAACTATTAGTTCAACTCTTTTTGTTTTATTTGCTCAATAATCTTATGCTAAATGAACGATATAAAGGCCCCCTTTAATTCATTAATTAGATGAGCATTATTATTATTTTTTGGAACTTTAGATGAATTAATACATAATGGTTGAAATTTTTGAATTTTATTAAGATACTAAGGTAGAGAGGGCAGAAAACACAAGTTAGGAGAGGGTAACTAATGACAGACAAAACAACATCACAGGAACCAGAGGAGCAAAGTCTCGCTGAGATAAATGGTTCCGTGGCTGTTCCAAACTCAGGAAGTTTTTTGCGCAAGTTGATGGCATGGAGTGGACCCGGTGCTTTGGTTGCCGTAGGATATATGGATCCAGGTAATTGGATCACGTCTATCGTCGGTGGTGCACGGTACCATTACTTGCTATTATCAGTTGTTTTAATTTCAAGTTTAATTGCGATGTTATTGCAATATATGGCAGCTAAACTAGGGATTGTGGCACAAAAAGATTTGGCACAAATTACGAGAGATGGTACAAATAAGGCTGTTGGGTGGCTACTTTGGATTATGACCGAGTTGGCTATCATGGCAACAGATATGGCCGAAGTAATTGGTGCGGCGATTGCCATTCATCTATTGTTTGGCTTGCCATTGTTATGGGGTGTCTTAATTACAGCAGCTGATGTCTTGCTATTGCTATTGCTAATGAAGTTAGGTTTCCGTAAGATTGAAGCTATCGTTGCGACGTTAATTTTAGTTATTTTGGGAATTTTCTTGTACATGGCAATTTTAGCAAAGCCAGATATGGGTGAAGCAGTGGTTAACTTGGTACCACATACAGAAGTGTTACATCATAGTCAATTGATGTTGGCATTGGGAATTGTTGGTGCAACGGTTATGCCACATAATCTATACCTACATTCATCAATTTCACAAACAAGAAAGATTAAGCGCGATAAGAAGAGTATCAAAGAAGCTTTGAAGTTTACCGCTTGGGATTCAAATATTCAATTAACTGGTGCCTTTGTTGTTAATGCATTGTTGCTAATTGTTGGAGCGGCACTATTCTTCGGACATGGTTCTGATTTGGAAGCCTTTGGTGATTTGTTCAATGCCTTGAACAATCAAGCAATTGTTGGTGCGATCGCTAGTCCATTCTTAAGTATGCTATTTGCGATTGCGTTGTTGGCATCAGGACAAAATTCAACTATTACAGGTACGTTGACAGCACAAATCATTATGGAAGGTTTTACAACCTTAAAGATGCCAATGTGGTTGCAACGTTTGGTAACTCGTGGAATTGCTTTGGTACCAATTATTATCTTTACGATTATCTTTGGTGCAACAGAAGGAGCACTTGATGAACTTTTGGTATATTCTCAAGTATTCTTGTCAGTTGCTTTGCCATTCTCAATGTTCCCATTGATTTACTTTACTTCTTCAGAAAAGTATATGGGACAATTTAAAAATAATGCTTGGGCTAAATGGACTGGTTACATTGTTGCGACATTGTTGACTATTCTAAACATCAAATTGATTATTGATACATTAGCACCATTGTTTTAATTAAGTTTATAAAAAGAGCTCGGAATTTAACTTCCGAGCTCTTTTTCATATATATAATTAGTTAGAAAATGCATATCATTAGAGTATTAAAAATATTTAAGCTATAATTAATTGTAGAGGATTATTTTATTATTCATAAAAGGATATTAGGAGGAATTGACATGACAATCAAGAATGTAACTATTGCAGGTGGTGGTGTTTTAGGAAGCCAAATTGCGTTCCAAACGGCTTTTTCAGGCTTTAATGTCACATTATATGATATTAATGACGGTGCCATTGATCATGCAAAAGAGTTATTGGCTAGCTACGTACCAGAATATCAAGCATTTTATGATGATGGTGACAAGGCAACCACAGTTATTGATAGTATGTCATTTAATACAGATTTAGCACAAGCAGTAGCTGACGCTGACTTAGTTATTGAAGCAATCCCAGAGAGTGTAAAGATTAAGTCTGAATACTACACGGAATTATCAAAGGTTGCTCCTGAAAAGACAATTTTTGCAACAAATTCATCAACATTTTTGCCTTCACAATTCGTGGAATATGTTGACCGTCCTGAAAAGTTTTTGGCTATTCACTTTGCAAATCAAATTTGGAAGAATAATAATGCTGAAATCATGGGACATGCAGGAACGGCAGATGAGTATCTAGACGAATTGGTTGCTTTTGCTAAGGATATTCGCATGGTGCCATTCCGTTTGTACAAGGAACAACATGGTTACATTTTGAATTCATTGTTGGTACCACTATTGGACGCTGCACAAAAGCTATGGGTCAACGGTGTTGCTGATCCACATACCATTGATAA
Organism: Weissella bombi; assembly: GCF_900094835.1. Classification (GTDB taxonomy): domain Bacteria; phylum Bacillota; class Bacilli; order Lactobacillales; family Lactobacillaceae; genus Weissella; species Weissella bombi. The sequence goes on from NZ_FMAO01000015.1 coordinate 3,111, forward strand.
GTCATGGATGATTGCAACTGGTGCACCACAAGGCCCATTTGCTATTCTTGATGTTGTTGGGTTGAACACACCATATAATTTGTCATTGGCTAAAGCTGAAGATGATGAAGAGCAAGCACGTATTGTGAAAGCATTGAAGGAAATGATTGATGCTGGTAAGACTGGTGCGGCTGCAGGCGAAGGGTTCTATACTTACCCAAATCCTGAGTTTATGGAAGATGATTTTTTGAAATAAAATTAGTTAATTAATGTATTTTGAGAAAAATTTGGAACAATTTCTGTTGTCCCAAATTTTTTATGTATCTTGACAAGTAACTGCTATCTCGGTAGACTTGGGGCAAATAATGGATGGAGGGTTATGATGAATCAATCAATGCTAAACTTAACAGTATGTTTTTGTCGAACAATGCGCTTTTTGCGATGTTCGGCCTGTTAAGTGTAGTTTTTTTGAGAAAAAATAACCTAACACTGATAAAAATAAGGTTGATATTAGGCTAAGAGCGCGATTTCTGTATTTAAAGCAGGATATCGGGCTCTTTTTTTGTTCATAATATAAAATTTGGGGTAAATAATAATGGAATTTGATACAAAATTAATTCATGGTGGTATTAGCGAAGACGAGTTTACGGGGGCAACGTCGATTCCAATTTATATGGCATCAACGTTTCACCAGAATAAAATTGGCGAAAGTAAGTATGAGTATTCACGTTCAGGAAATCCAACGCGAGAAGCAGTTGAAAAATTAATTGCTGATTTAGAAGACGGAACGGCTGGTTTTGCTTTTTCATCTGGTTCAGCAGCTATTAATACCGTTTTCTCACTCTTTTCTGTTGGTGATCATATCATTGTTGGAAATGACGTGTACGGTGGGACATTTAGATTAATTGATGCGGTGTTAAAGCGTTTTGGCATGACATTTACAGTTGTGGATACACGTGATTTACAGGCAGTTGAACAAGCTATTACGCCCCAAACAAAAGCAGTTTATTTGGAAACACCAACGAATCCATTACTACGAGTTACGGATATTGCTGCCATTGCGTCATTAGCGAAAAAGCATGCTCTTTTAAGTATTATTGATAATACTTTTGCATCGCCATATATTCAAAAACCACTTAATATGGGCGTCGACATCGTTTTGCATAGTGCATCAAAGTATTTGGGTGGTCATAGTGATGTAATTGCTGGCTTAGTCGTTACGAAGGAACCTGATTTAGGAGAGCAAATTGGGTATTTACAGAATGCAATTGGTAGTATTTTAGCACCACAAGAGAGTTGGTTGTTGCAACGGGGGATGAAGACTTTAGGATTGCGTATGCGTGCGCATTTACACAATGCAGAAGCCATTTTCGATTATCTAAATCAACAACCATTGGTTAACAAAATTTATTATCCTGGTGACCCTGAAAATGCAGATTATGCGATTGCTAAAAAGCAAATGAATGGGTTCGGGGCGATGATTTCATTTGAATTGCAGCCTGGTTTGGATCCACGCTTGTTTGTCGAGAAATTACAAGTTATTACATTAGCAGAGAGTTTAGGTGCTCTTGAAAGCTTGGTTGAAGTACCAGCAATTATGACACATGGTGCCATTCCACGTGAGACACGCTTGAAAAATGGGATTACTGATGAATTAATTCGTTTATCAGTAGGTGTGGAAGACATAACAGATTTGTTGGCAGATTTAGCACAAGCTTTTCAAGGAATAGCAGAGTAACGGTCGGATAAAGTACCTCTATAATATATGATATGATGAAGACAAGAAGAACGTTTTTACAATCTTAATTGGGGTAATGCTGATGGCGAAATATAATAAAATTTTGGTAACTGGTGGTGCCGGTTTTATTGGTACAAATTTTGTTCGTTATGTGATTAAAAATAATCCGGACGTACAAATTGTTGTGCTCGATAAATTGACATATGCTGGGAATGCGGACAATTTAAAGGACTTACCAGAAGACCGTGTGCAACTGGTTGTGGGGGATATCAATGATGCTGATTTAGTTGATCAGTTAGTACAAAAGACTCAGGCAGTCGTTCATTTTGCAGCGGAAAGTCATAATGACAGAGCTTTACATGACCCGCGTGTTTTTATGCAAACTAATTTGATGGGGACGTTTACGCTAATCGAGGCGGCACGTAAATATCATGTGCGTTTTCATCACGTATCAACGGATGAAGTCTATGGTGATTTACCGCTAAGACCAACAACTCCCGATCTGGATAAATTTACGACGTCATCACAATATAAACCCTCATCGCCTTATTCGGCGACAAAAGCTGGTGCAGATTTGTTAGTACGGGCTTGGGTACGTTCATTTGGTTTACAAGCAACAATTTCTAATACATCTAATAATTATGGTCCATATCAACACATTGAAAAATTTATACCACGTCAGATTACAAATATTATGAGTGGTATCCGGCCTAAATTGTATGGTAATGGCCAGAATGTGCGCGATTGGATTCATGTTTTGGATCATGTTGCTGGTATATGGGCGATTTTAGAACGTGGTGAAATTGGTGAAACTTATCTATTAGGCGCTAATGAAGAGCTGGATAATCTGACGGTATTACAGATGATCTTGCAGAATATGGGCCTGGACAGCCAAGATTTTGATTTTGTTGCTGATCGTCCTGGTCATGATTTACGTTATGCCATTGATGCAACGAAAGCACAAAATGATTTGAATTGGCAACCGCAATATACGGATTTTGCAGCAGGTTTACAACAAACAATTCAGTGGTATCAGGCCCATCAAAGCTGGTGGCAAGCAGATAAAACGGCAGTTGAAGCAAATTATGCTAAAGATAAGCAGTAGATGTGACGGTATTTTTGATACCGAAAAAAGTGTAAAATGTATACTACACAGGGAGGGTGAATAATATGTCACAAATTAATTTAGGTGGTTCTGGTTTGATGGTACCCCAAATTGCATTAGGTGCAATGCGTATGGGTGATAAAACAGAGGCAGAAGCACAAGAAGTTGTTGAAACCGTATTATCAAAAGGGGTTAATTTTTTTGATACGGCTGATATTTATGGAAACGGTGCATCAACCAAGAGTTTAGCGAAGGCTTTAAAAGCTGCTGGTGCTAAGCGTGAAGATATTATTTTGCAGTCAAAGGGTGGTATTTTATCAGATGCTGGTCCGGTTGCAGATGATGGTATTTTGGGACCACGTTATGAATTCTCAAAGGAGCATATTATTGCTTCAGTTGATGCTGAATTGGCACGTTTAGAAACAGATTACTTGGACGTTTTCTTATTGCATCGTCCAGATGTTTTGATGCAACCTGAAGAAATTGCTGCTGCTTTCAATGAATTGTCTCAGCAAGGTAAGGTAAAGCAATTTGGTGTTTCTAACATGAATCCATGGCAAGTTGAATTAATTCAGTCAGTAGTTGATCAAAAGCTAGTTGCCAATCAGTTGCAATTTGGTGTGATGCATACGGGGATGGTTGATGCTGGCTTGCATGTTAACATGTCTGATAGTCGTTCAGTTGATCACGATGGTGGTATTTTACCTTATTCACAATTGAAGAATATGACTATCCAAGCATGGTCACCATTCCAATATGGTATGTTTGAAGGTCACTTTATCGATAATGATAAATTCCCTGAATTGAATGCTAAATTGCAAGAAATTGCTGATGCACATCATTCAACTAAGAATGGTATTGCAGTTGCATTTATTTTGACACATCCAGCAAATATGCAAGTGATTTTGGGATCAATGACCCCAAGTCGTTTGGTCGAAATGATTGATGGTCGTGATGTAACTTTGACTCATCAAGAATGGTATGATATTTATTTTGCAGCCGGTAATGATTTGCCATAAAAAGAAAAGTTAATAAATAAATTTACCAGAATAGGGTTTAACCACTATTCTGGTTTTTTGATGCTCTTTGTTAGTTTTTCAAAAAGAATCCCATAGTTTTCTATTAGGATAAAAATATGATATACGCATCTTTAATTTAGAAAATTCTTAAGTAATTAGGTTATAATTTCTGCTTACTGAAGGTTAAAACTTATCCGTATTATGAGGTAAACTAGTTAAGGGTACACACTTAAAAACAATAATTGGAAGATTACATAATAATGAAAAAAATAATAACGATTATAGTAGAAGTATTATTGGTAGTAACTATAATATTTGGCATTGGTTATACAGCCTATCAGTATAATTGGTTTGGTATACATGGCTATGTTGTAGAACAAGTACAATCAAAGAAAGTAACAACTATTAAAACACCGATTAAAAAGGTTAATACGCGATATGATATTCGCAACCGTCTAATGCGTCAAACACAACCGAACTTACAAAAACAAGGCTTTGTGAGCGTACCAAAAGTTGGTATTTTAGAACCAGTTTTTAATGATGCTTATTCAGAAAAAGGATTGAAAGCCGGCGCCAGTTATGCAAATCGTAATGAAGTTGATCCTCAGGGAAAACAAGTGCCAGTGATGGGACAGGGTAATTACGGTTTAGCGAGTCATAATTTTGATGATGGTCTAACTGGTTTTAGTGGTTTGCAGCAGCATTACAAAGATGATGCGCCTTATTTGATTGATGGTCAGCGTCATGAAAATAATTGGTTAAATGGTAAACCAATTTATTTGGCGAATGCTAAAGGCATCTATAAATATAAAATTGCCAAACAAGTTTTGGTGACAGCTGATGACGTAAGTGTGTTAAATCCAACTCAGACAGCACAAGTGACGATTATTACTTGTTTATTCCCTAGTACGCAGTATCGTATTATTACAACTGGTTATTTAATAAAAACATATACATGGGAGAAAGCACCTAGTCGTGTTGTTAATTATTTTGATTTAACAAAACAGCCTACTAATGCACATGTAGACTGGTTTAATCCAGGGACCGAAGAAGGTAGTAATGGGGATGCTGGAGGTACAAAGGCGAAGTAAGCTACTTTACGAGTTTATTGTATCTGCGTTATTATGGACATGTACTTACTAATAGAAAGGCGGGAAGTCATGAAAGTATTAGTTATTGGGGCACACGGTAAAATTGGTCAAATTTTGACTAAAAAATTACATGATAGTAATGATTTTGAAGAAGTTGCAGGTTTGCGCACAGCGGAGCAGAGAAATGCTTATGAAGAAGCGGGCGTACAAACGGTGGCAATTGATCTAGAAAAAGAACAAACAGACTTAGAGAAGGCTATGCAGGGCGTAGATGCCGTTGTATTTACTGCTGGTTCGGGTGGTAAAACAGGTCCAGAAAAAACAATGATGATTGATTTGGATGGGGCCGTTAAGAGTATGAAGGCCGCTAAAAATGCTGGCGTTAAGCGTTTTGTTATTGTTAGTGCAATCAATGCCAACAAGCGTGACTTTTGGTCATATGGCCGTCATGAATTAGGTGCAACTGGAAACTTCTATTATGCAGCTAAGCATTATGCCGATTTGTATTTGGAACACAGTGATTTGGATTACACGATTTTGCGTCCAACATTATTATTGGATGACGAAGGTACGGGTAAGGTAACCATTACAGATGATTTGGAAAAGGTGGATTCACCAAAGATGAAGATTCCACGTGCAGATGTTGCTGCAACTGTTATGGCTGTTTTGAATAATCAAGCTACTATACGCCGTTCATTTGATTTGGATGGTGGAGATACACCGATTAAGGAAGCTATTGATAATCAAACTACTATAGAAAAATAATAATTAATAAAATCCTGTTCTCACTGAGAACAGGATTTTATGTTTTATATTTTTGGTGTGTAATCGACGTCTAGCATTGCCAATCGATCTTTTCCCCATGAGAACATCATTTCAATGATAGGCATTAAGGATTGACCAATTGGGGTTAATGAGTAGAAGACAGCTTTACGATTATTTACCAAATCCTCCTGTCGGGAAACTAAACCATCTTCAACTAATTCATTAAGTTGTTGTGACAATACTTTATGAGTAGCGTGGTCCAATAACTTTTGAATTTCACCGAAGCGCATTGTACCGTCATGTGATAGATGGTAAATAATGACAATTTTGTACTTACCTGAAAACATAGATAATGTGTATTCTTTGGCACAACTAAAGTCCTTTTTTTGTATTTTTTCAATCGCATATTTTCTTACAATATCAGTCATAATAATCTCCTATTTGATATGAAAACTCATACGCACAAAAAAGTGCGTTATTGTGTTATGGTACTTTTAGGTATAAATTATATACCATAATCAAAGGAGGATGTTAATCATGGCAAAAGAAGTTGCAGTTGTTGTAACAGATTTAGTTGAAGATGTTGAATACACTGATCCTGTAGAAGCTATCAAGGCTGCAGGTCACAATGTAACAACTATCGGATTTGAAGAAGGTACTGTTGAAGGTAAGCACGGTACTAAGATTACTATCGATAAGTCAATCGCTGACGTAAAGCCAGAAGATTTTGATGCATTGTTCATCCCTGGTGGATTCTCACCTGACCAATTGCGTGCAGACCAACGTTTCGTTGATTTTACTAAAGCTTTCTTGGCAAAGAACAAGCTAACAGCAAGTATCTGCCACGGTCCACAATTAATGATCCAAACTGGTTTGGTACATGGTCGTACAATGACTTCATACCTAACTGTACAACCTGATTTGTACTATGCTGGTGCACGTATTGAAGATGAAGCTGTCGTTATTGATGGTAACTTAATCACAAGTCGTGAACCAAAGGATATTCCAGCATTTAACGAAGCAGTTGTTAAAGCTTTAGCATAAAATAAAAAAATATTCATATTATGGATATTTATTAAATGAAAACACGTGTTTGGCGTTAGCCAAGCACGTGTTTTTTGTATGCCATAAAAAGCCGATTTTTAAACGTTGAGATAATTATACGTCGCAAAAAATATTGTTATGTTTAAAAAAACAAAGTAGCATATGAATATAACAAACGACGTAGAGGATAATTTAATGAGAACTAGTAAGCGGCCTATTAAATCGGGGACGAGCGGCAAAAAATTAGTTGATGATTTAAAGCCTTTTGGAAAATTAATTCAGACAATGTATTGTAACGATAGCTTGTTATCTAAAGCTCAGTTAGCTAAATTCAGTCAAACTAGTTTGGTAATGTTAAGTGCGATACAAAAACAAATAGATGCTAAGCTAATACAGCAGCCGTTGGATATGACCACAATTACGTATTGCAATGATCGTCGATTGATGAAGTTAATGGTTGTATTACCTAGTGGTGAACGATATTCAGTACAGCAGTTCATTCAAAGATTAAATCAATTATTGTCTGGTGAAATAACGGAAGCGGAATTTTATAATCAACATCCTAAAGAACAACAACAGGTATTACAAAGTAAGACTGATGATAAGCTAAAGCGAGCTAATCAAACGTTAAAACAACGTTTGAAACAGTTAACGGATAATAAAATACAATTAGATCAAAAGTACCAACAATTGGAAAATGAGTTATTACAGACTCAAAAAGATTTACATGATCAAGCGTTGATTAATCAAGAATTGGTTAAAAAGTTACAAGAATTACGTGAAATTAATGACACATATCAATTTAAAATTGATAAACAGCAAGTAGAAATGAGGGAAATTCGTGAACAAGTACGTCAAAAGCAGACCAAGATGAATCAAGCGCAAAGAGTGAAGGAAAAGTTTGAACCGAAGCATGTTTGCTTAAAATCGGATAATCGTCATTTGCTTGAAAAGATAGCTACTTTACAAGAAAAACTATCAAAATTACAACAACGACAGCCGCAGAAACAGTCGTCGAAAGTAATGGAAATATCTAAAATTAGCCGTTCTGAGAGATTACGATGCTTAACAAGTGAATTAAATGAAACTTGTGTTAGTGAGTACCATCCGTTATTACGTTTAGTCGATAAATATAATCAATTAGTGTCTGAAGATGTTGTTTTATGGCATCAAATACAAGGACATTTAGTACGCTTAGGGGAAGATTGGTTATTTATTGACCAACAAGCAAATCAGTACGGTTTAACTACTGAAGCAATGAATGGGATTCCCATAGAAGATTTAACAACAGCATATTATTATTCGGCACGGCAACGTCGGGATACCGGGGCAATTATATTAATTCGTCAATTGAATTTGCCAGTTGTTGATGAGGCTGATAAAGAAAAACAAACAGATGAATTACTGACACCCGTGGCAAAATTTGATTGCCAAGTATTGATTATTTCTTGGTGGGGTGAAACGGTAAAAAATGCTGCACATAAATTAAAGCGCTTAGGAATTGAAGTTACTTGGCTTGATCCATCGGATGTTAATAATGACAAAATTGTTAATGAAATGCATAAACCGCAGTATGATTTTCAACTTATTGTATTACGTGGGGCGCATCATGAAATAGTAACAGCAGCACATCGTTTACGTCGCATGGGACGACGAGTAAAAGTTGCTAATAACCCAGGTGTTAGTGCAATGGTGACATTTGTGCAGGAAGCTTTGAAAGGCATTAATGATAAGCCATCTCTTATTTAACATGAAAATTTAACTTGCACAATTTAAAAAAAATAAGTAATATAGACAAAGTATTAAAAAATAAAATAACTCGACATCCTATCAAGAGTCAGGGAGGGACTGGACCCCATGATCTGACACCAACTACCGTTAAAGGTGATGTGGTAATTTCTAGTAGATAGGCGCATATCGATTCAAACCCCGACATGCCGCCTATGTGTGGTAGTCGGGGTTTATTTATTTTAGTTTTTGCAATAGTAAAAAAGGAGATATCGATATATTATGTCAGAAAAGCGTTTATTTACGTCAGAATCAGTTTCAGAAGGACACCCCGATAAAGTTTCTGATCAAATTTCAGATGCAATCTTGGATGCTGTCTTGAAGCAAGATCCAGAGGCTCGTACAGCCGTTGAAACTTCAGTAACAACTGGTTACGTTAATGTTTTTGGTGAAATGTCAACGCGTGCATACGTTAACATTAATGATATTGTACGTAATACATTGAAGCGTATCGGTTATGATGATCCCGAAGCTGGATTCTTGGCAGATGATGTTCACGTGGGAATTACTTTGGATGAGCAATCACCTGATATTGCACAAGGTGTTGATTCAGCTATTGAGCAACGTGAAGATGGTGGTATTGATCCACTTGACCAAATTGGTGCTGGTGACCAAGGTCTAATGTTTGGTTTTGCTACAAATGAGACTGATGAATACTTGCCATTATCAGTTGTGTTGTCACACAAGTTAGTTAAGAAGCAAGCTGATATTCGTCGTGCAGGCGTTTTGGACTACTTGTTGCCAGATGCTAAGGCACAAGTTACAGTTGAACTTGATGAAAATGGTAAGCCTATCCGTATTGATACGGTTGTGCTATCAACACAACACCGTGCTGCTGTTACTTTGGAACAACTACGTAAAGATGTACGCGAATACATTATCGATCCAATCTTGCCAGCTGACATGGTTGACGATGAAACACGTTACTTCATTAACCCAACTGGTCGCTTCGTAATCGGTGGACCTAAGGGTGATGCTGGTATGACTGGACGTAAGATTATCGTTGATACTTACGGTGGTTATGCTCGTCACGGTGGTGGTGCTTTCTCAGGAAAGGATGCTACCAAGGTTGACCGTTCAGCTGCTTATGCAACTCGTCACATTGCCAAGAACATCGTTGCCGCAGGTTTGGCTGATAAGGTTGAAATTCAAGTTGCATACGCAATTGGTGTTGCTGCCCCAGTTTCAGTTAACGTTGAGACGTTTGGTACATCAAAGGTTGCTGATAATGACTTGGTTGCTGCAATTCGTGATTTGTTTGAATTGCGTCCAGCAGGTATTATCGATGATTTGGACTTGCGTAAGCCTCGTTATGAAGCAACTGCTGCATACGGTCACTTTGGTCGTCCAGAATTGGACTTGCCATGGGAGCGTTTGGACAAGGTTGATGAGTTGAAGGCCTACTTTAACAAGTAAAATATAAATATAAGAACTGTGAGATTGCTCATAGTTCTTTTTTTATGGACGTAGTAACTTGTTTAAAACCAGTGCATTTAATTAGAAAATATATAATTATGGTAAATCTGATAATCTTTATATTTATAATGTATGAGGTAAAACGGCTGACTGAGTGTGGATGATTATTACATAAGATACTGACGTTATCCTTTGAAATTATATGTTGTGATATATGGTATAATCAAGGCGATATAAAGCATTTTAATACGAATTGTATTGATAGATATTTGAGTGGTGTATTAAATTTACATAATGTGGGCAGTTATCTAAAGGAGTAGTGTTATGGGATCAACGGATTTGGAAAAGTTAAGCAAACTTAAGAAAATGCTTGATGAGGGAGTAATTACTGCAGACGAATTTAGTGAGATGAAGCAAGTAATTATCCGAGATTCAAAAGCATCACAGCAAGAGACACGAACAAAATCACAAAAGAAACACGGTTGGGTATTACCGGTAGTAGTTGCTGCTGTGGTGATTTTAATAGGTGGTGGTGGCGGCTATTTGGGTGCTACTCACATGTTGCAGAAAAATGATGATCAGGAAGTGATGAAATCTAGTCATACATCATCACAAAAGAAAACTGAAGCAGTAAAAAAAGAAGTAGCAGACAGTAGTCAGGCGGTTTCATCAAGTCAGACACAATCATCATCTTCTTCGGAAGCAGCAACGGTATCTGGATGGAATGCTACTAAACAGGCTGAACTATCAAGTTTTATGGCGCAATGGCAGGCGAAAATGCACCAGCAATATCAAGGAACTTATGATTCTCAAACGGTTGACCATTTAGGTATTAAATTTCCTGAGCAAATACAGAATGGTGAACTACAAGGAAAAATTGAAATCAATGGTTCAATAACGGACGTGGTTTGGGATGCTGACGGCAAGACACCAGGTGACTATCAAGCCGTTGCTGTAGCATCAGGTACCATTCCCGGTCAAATGTATCCAACAACTTACTTATTCATGCTAAATCATGGACAACCAATTGTTTATATGACCAAAACAACAAATGGTAATATTTTGAGTTTTACTCCTACGGCGAATACAGAATTGCAGGCAGGATTTGAAAACGTCGTTAATGATTAATACAAAATGGCAGCTTATAAATAGTGTGGAGTAATTCAAAAAATATAAATAAAACGCCATCAACATCCTGAAATATCGGATGTTGATGGCGTTTTTTTATCTACAAATCTTGATCAATTCGTGCTCTTGTGAGAGCAATTTTTTCTTGTGCATCATCGTAATGACGACTGATATAAGTGTAGAACAAAATATCAACGACATATAATTGTGATAGTAATCCAGTGGTCGAAGCAAATCGTACCTTATCAAACTCCTGCGTAGCAGTTTGTAATACCACTTGGCTCTTAGTTGCTAATGGAGTATCTGGATTGCTGGTCATAACAATTGTTTTTAAGTGCAAATCAAGACTGATCTTTTGGAATTTTAGTGTTTCATACGTATTACCAGATTCAGAAATAATAATACTAATATCATTATCTGTTGCAATAGCTTGTACGCTAGTAATCATTTGATGAAAATCAGCGTGATACGTCACTTCGATACCAATGCGCGTGAATTTTTGTTGCAAATCTTGTGCTACTAAGGAAGAGGCCGCAATACCATAAACAAAAATATGTTGGGCTTGTTCTATTAGTTGTGTAGCAGTAAGAAAATTATCAGCATTATTTTGTTGTGCAACAACGTCAGGAATTAACTTAAAACGTGTACTTGTTTTTGCAAGAATGTCATCAAAAGGTTCGTCGGCAGCTATTTCACTTAACGCAGGTTGTTCATTATCAGACATTGCTAAAGCAATATCTAAGCGTAGAGCCGGGAACCCGGCGTAACCTAATTTCTTAGCAAATCGAACTACGGCAGCACTACTAGTTTGGGTTTTATCACCAATTTTTGCAGTGGTTGCCTCAAGAAAACTTTTTGGATTTTTAAGTAATAAATCAGCAATTTTACGTTCACTTGCTGTAAAGTGCTTTTCAGCTGATAGACGGGCAAATAATGAATTCATGTTTACTCCATTTTGATAGCAATTATATTATGACTTAACCGTTATAATTGTATCACCAATCTGAACGTCTTGTGCATCAATACCGGTAACAGATCCAAAGTCAGCACTATTTGTGACTAATACTGGAATTACAGTAGCAAGTCCTGCTTCTTTAATAACGTTAAGATCCATTTTTGAAATTGGATCGCCAGCTTTTACAGTTTGACCAGCTTCAATCAAAGTTTCGAAACCTTTGCCTTCCAGACTAACCGTGTCCAAGCCCATGTGAATCAAAATTTCTTCATTGTTCTCACCAATAATGCCGATAGCATGCTTAGTTGGGAAGACTGCTTGGATTGTTCCGTTAACTGGTGAAACGATATTACCGTCACTTGGTTCGATAGCAACACCATGTCCCATCATACCTGCAGAAAAGACATCATCTGGTACATCAGAAAGAGCAATCAAATGACCGTTAACAGGGGCAGTTAGTTCATCCGTGAATGACTTGTTTTCAGAATCTTCGGTAATTTCAGTAATTTCGGCGACTGCAGGTGTTTCGTCAGTAGCTGCTGGAGCAGTAACTTGATCAGTAGCAGTTTTCTTCATATCTTTTGGAATTCCAAAGAAGTAAGTACAGATGAAACCACCAACATAACCGGCAGCCAAACCGATTAGGTAATAAACAACTTTGTGGTTAGCAATTAATGGGATTAGTGCCCAACCTGAAGGTCCAACTGCAATGGCACCAACATGGCCAAGCATACCGATAACGGCACCACCGATACCACCACCAATACATGCAGTGATAAATGGACGACCTAGTGGCAAAGTTACGGCATAAATCAAAGGTTCACCAACACCAAGCAAACCAACTGGAAGGGCTCCCTTAATGTTTTGTACTAACTCAGCTTGTTGCTTACTGTGACGGAAGTACAACCAAAGTGCGAATGCGGCACCAACTTGTCCGGCACCAGACATGGCAAGGATTGGCAATAGTGGTGTGCTACCCATTTGGTTAATCATTTCCAAATGAATTGGAATTAAAATTTGGTGCAAACCAAGCATAACCATTGGTAGGAATAGTGCACCTAATATGAATCCGGCAACTGGACCACCAACATTTAAGACGACATTAATAAATTGTAGTAAGCCATCTGAAACGACACCGGCAACTGGCATGATGATATAAATTGTAGCTAAACCAATGGCCAATAAGCTCAAGGTTGGCGTAACAATAATATCAACAGCATCGGGTACCCATTTGTGTAATCTCTTTTCGACTAATGATAAGATCCAAACGGCAAAGATAACACCGATAATACCACCTTGACCAGCAGCAAGATCTTGACCATTAAACAAATTTTGAATTGGTGTATCAGGTGTCACGCCTGATAGCAAGGTAACGGCACCGACAGTGCCACCTAAGGCTGGTGTAGCACCAAATTCAGAAGCGGCGTTAATACCAGTGTAGATAGCCAAGTAAGCAAACAAACCATTTTTGATAACGTTTAAGATAGTTACAAATTGGGTAATGTTATCACCCGTCAATGTACCAGCCGTTATCAAGTTTTGGAAAATAGAAGCAATTCCGGCGATAATTCCAGCACCAACTAGGGCAGGAATCATCGGTACGAAGATGTTAGCTAATGACTTCAAAATTGATTTGAATTTATTAGGCTTATTATATTTTTGCTTTGCCGCAGCTTTATTTTGGCTTGTTTGATCTTTCAAATTGCCGATATCAGATTGCTTATTTTCCGTTTGTGGGAAAGTTTCACCTAATTTGACACCAACTGAATCTACCATACTTTGTGCAACTTTATTAACCTTACCTGGTCCAACAACCACTTGTAAGGTTTCGTCTTCAACAACACCTAGAACACCAGGAATAGCTTTTAGTTGTTCAATATCAGCTTTATCTTCGTCCTTTAGTGTTAAACGAACACGTGTCATACAATGTATGACTTTATCAACATTTTCTTCACCACCAACGTTTTTGAAAATGTCTTGCCCCATTTGATCATAGTTCTCATTTGCCATGATATTTATACTCCTTTATTAGAAAGTTTTATTAATAAAACCATTTGCTTGTTGTAATTTAGCTTGGGCTTCTTCGTAGTTAACCCCTGTTAAAATCATAACAATTGCTGTTTTGACGTTTTGGTTAGCAGCAGCTAGTGTCTTTTCTGCAACTTCATATGAGCAATCAGTTGCAGTCATAATAATGCCCTTTGAACGTTCTACCAATTTTTCATTGGTTGGTTGTACATCGACCATAAGATTTTTGTAAATCTTACCAATACCAATCATTGAGATTGTTGAAATCATATTCAAAACCATTTTTTGTGCAGTACCAGACTTCAAACGTGTTGAACCCGTCAAAAATTCAGGTCCAACAGTAATTTCAATTGCGGTTTGTGCATGGTCACTAATAGGTGCATTTTGATTCAAAGCTAGGCTAACCGTTGCAGCGTTAACACTTTGAGCATAGTCTAAAGCACCAATAACGTAAGGTGTGCGACCACTTGCAGCAATTCCGATTACGGTATCTTTATCACTTAACTGCAAGTTTTGTAAATCAGTTGGGCCTAAAGTAAGACTGTCTTCAGCACCTTCGACAGCGTGAATCATTGCCTTTTCTCCACCAGCAATTAAACCAACGACTGTTTCAGGACTTACCCCAAAGGTAGGGACACATTCGGCGGCATCTAAAACACCTAAACGACCACTTGTACCAGCGCCCATATAAATGATACGGCCTCCAGCCTTTAAGGAAGCAGTTGTTTTAGCAATCGCTTCTTCAATAGAAGGAAGAGCTTCTGCAACAGCAGTAGCAACCTTTTGGTCTTCGTCATTCATTAATACGGCAGCTTCATGAATACTAAGACTATCTAAATTCATAGTACGTTCATTACGTTGCTCAGTTGTTAGTTGATCTAAGTTCATTATATAGGTCTCCTTTTTTGTAAACGGTTTCATTCAGTAATGATATTATACATTATTGTGAATGATAATTTCAACTGTTCTATATTATATAGCATTCATTGAAATTATGTTTCATTGAGTGCCGGTAAGTTTACTTGAAAAATTGAAAAAAAGAATAATTCATGAATGATAAAAGAATATTTTAAGAATTTGGGGCAGAAAAAATGCCGTTAATTGTTTAAGTTTTTCTAAAGTTTGGTTAAGTTTGGAAAAATAAAATGTAGTCCCATAAATAGGAGACTTACTATTATATAGGAAAAAGTGATTTATTTTGTAACATAAAAGATTTTATAAGTATGATAATTAATTGATTTTTGAAAAATAAACAGTATTTTACCTGTTTCTTTAATAAAAAGACACAAAAAAGACAAAAAGTTTATGTAAAAAACGCACTTGACATCAGACCCCAATTTAAAATATACTTTTAAGTGGTAAAAGAAAAGAAAGCGTTTTCAAGCGCGTTGAGTAGGAGAATGTGGAATGTCAGATAATAAAATTACTGCCGGCTTGGCAGCATTGAAGGTCATGGAAGGCTGGGGAGTACCTACAGTTTACGGTGTTCCTTCTGGAACTTTAAGTGGTTTCATGGATGCTATGGGTAATCCTGAAAACCATGTTAAGTTTTTGCAAGTTAAGCACGAAGAAGTTGGTGCTATGGCAGCAGTTATGCAATGGAAGTTTGGTGGTAAGTTAGGTGTTGCTGTTGGTTCTGGTGGACCTGGTGCAACTCACTTGATTAATGGTTTGTACGATGCAGCAATGGATAACGTTCCTGTATTGGCAATTTTGGGATCAAAGCCTGTTCGTGAATTGAACATGGACTCATTCCAAGAATTGAACCAAAACCCAATGTACGATAACATCGCTGTTTACAACCGTCGTGTTGCTACTGCAGAGCAATTGCCACACTTGGTTGACGATGCTATCCGTACTGCTATCGCAAAGCGCGGAGTTGCCGTACTTGAAGTACCTGCAGACTTTGGTTTTGCAGAGCTTGATGCAGATTCAATTTACTCAACACCATTGTACTCATCAGGTTTGAAGTTTAAGGAATACAAGTCAGCTCCTGTTGAAGCAGAAGATATTGACGCTGCTGTTGAATTGTTGAACGCCGCAAAGCGTCCAGTAATTTACGCTGGTGTTGGTACTATGGGTCACGGACCAGCTGTTCAAGAATTGGCACGTAAGATCAAGGCACCAGTTATTACAACTGGTAAGAACTTTGAGACTTTCGACTGGGACTTTGAAGCATTGACTGGTTCAACTTTCCGTGTTGGTTGGAAGCCAGCTAACGAAGCTGTTCTTGAAGCTGATACAGTATTATTCGTCGGAACTAACTTCCCATTCTCAGAGGTTGAGGGAACATTCCGTAACGTTGAAAAGTTTATCCAAATCGATAACAACCCTGCAATGCTAGGTAAGCGTCACCAAACTGACGTTGCTATCTTGGGTGATGCTGGTGAAGCTATTGATGCTATCCTAGGTAAGGTTTCAGAAGTTAAGGAATCAGCTTGGTGGGATGCTAACATCAAGAACGTTCAAAACTGGCGTGATTACATGAACAAGTTGGAGCAAAAGACTGAGGGTGACCTACAAGCTTACCAAGTTTACAATGCTATTAACAAGTATGCTGCAGAAGATGCAATCTTCTCAACTGATGTTGGTAACGTTACTCAAATGTCAATCCGTCACTTGCACATGACACCAAAGAACATGTGGCGTACTTCACCATTGTTTGCAACAATGGGAATCGGTTTGCCAGGTGGTATCGGTGCCAAGAACATCTTCCCAGATCGTCAAGTATGGAACTTGATGGGTGATGGTGCCTTCTCAATGACTTACCCAGACGTTGTGACAAATGTACGTTATGACATGCCTGTTATCAACGTTGTCTTCACAAACACTGAGTACGGTTTCATTAAGAATAAGTACGAAGATACTAACACATACAACTTCGGTGTTGACTTTGGCGATGTTGACTACGCTAAGATCGGTGAAGCTCAAGGAGCTGTTGGTCTAACTGTTAGCCGCATTGAAGACATTGATAGCGTTATGAAGGAAGCTGTTGATTACTACAACCAAGGTCGTGTTGTTGTTATCGATGCTAAGATTACTAAGGATCGTCCAATTCCTGTTGAAACTTTGAAGCTTGATACTAACTTGTACAGCGAAGATGTTGTTAACGACTACAAGGAAAAGTACGAAGCACAAGAATTGGTACCATTCCGTGAGTTCCTTGAAGCTGAAGGTTTGACTTCAAAGTACATCAAGGAAGAAAACGGTAACAAGTTTAGCTTCTAATTAAAGTAAGTGAATCTAAAAGGGCAAAAGTAAGGTTTTGTTCTTTTGGAACACATTTAAGAAGAGTGAGATAAAAGACGCATTGAAGCCGATTGTAACGATGATGAGGCAGAATTTGGTTCGTAGCGGAGCGAAGAGCCGGATTTGTCTCATTGTTGTTACAGCAAGGCTTCAGTCTTTTGGAACACATTTAAGGCCGTCAATCTACCACATTAAATGGTTAGATTGACGGCCTTTTTAATTTAAATAGTAACTGGGTATCGCTTGAATTTTATGATAATTGGAATAATAGCAGTATTATAAATATTCCGTTTTAATTCACAATTAATTCGAAATTTTATTGTAAAAGCGCTAATTAATTATATACTAATTATATGGGAAAACGGCGTATGCTATGGATGTTATTGTGTTATTAAAGAGCGGAAACATTCATTAGATTGCCTGGTTTGACGATAGTAATGCCCTTTTAATTTTTTCTGGGCATTGCTAGTGAAATGTTTTTAAATATAAATAAAATACATTTATATTAAAGAAAGGTTGTGCCAAATGAAATTTGTAATTGCACCAGATTCGTTTAAAGGAAGTCTTACTGCAAAAGAAGCAGCTGATGATATTGCGATCGGAATTAGAAAAGTTTTTGCTGATGCAGAAATTGATAAAGTGCCAATGGCTGATGGTGGTGAAGGGACTGTCCAAGCATTAACTGATGCGACGGATGGTCAGTTAGTAACAAAGCAAGTTACCGGACCCCTAGATACACAAGTTAGTGCTACTTATGGCTTGCTGGGTGATGGTAAAACGGCAGTTATTGAAATGTCAGCAGCAAGTGGTATTCAATTTATTAATGAACAAACGCAAAACCCACTGATTGCAACTACCTATGGAACTGGTCAATTGATCATTGATGCAATTAATCATGGTGTTGAAAAAATTATTTTAGGACTTGGTGGTTCAGCTACTAATGATGGCGGTGCTGGTATGGCACAAGCTATTGGTGTAAAGTTGCTTGATGATGATAATAATGAGTTAGCATATGGTGGTGGCGAACTCGGCAAATTAGCTAAGATTGATATGAGTGATGTTGATGAACGTATTAAAAATACCGGATTTTTAATTGCATCAGATGTTACGAATCCATTAACTGGTACCAATGGTGCGAGTGCAGTCTTTGGTCCACAAAAGGGAGCGACTGAAGAAATGGTTGCTAGCTTAGATGAGAATTTACATCATTATGCACAAATCATTAATCGTGATTTGAATATTGATATCGAACAAGCAGCAGGAAGTGGTGCTGCAGGTGGGTTAGGTGCCGGTTTGTTAGCCTTTACTGGTGCTCAAATACAAAAAGGAATCGATATTGTTGTTGCATATAGTAACTTAGAAAGTCGCCTTGAAAATGCAGATGTTGTTATAACTGGTGAAGGTAGTATGGATTTTCAGACGAAATATGGTAAGACGCCTTATGGTGTTGCGTTGGCAGCTAAGAAAATTGCACCACATGCGCCAGTAATTGGTTTTGTCGGTAAAATCGGTAAGCGAATTGAAGAGTTATATGAGACAGGTGTTATTGATGCAATTTTTGCGGCGCCTTCAAGTGCTAAACCACTAGAAGAAGCAATGGCAGATAGTGCTAAAGACTTGACGTTATTGGCTGAAAATATAGCACGTTTGATGATGAGTTTAGATAAAAAATAGTGTTGGAGGAATAGGGTGAATAAAAAAGTTTTTCGTGATGCTTTACCGTATTATGCGGCGAGTTTAGCATTGCACGTTGTTGGGATAGTGTTGTTGATTGTTGCGGCTATTCATGAACCTAAATTTTTGGGAATCGGATTAATCGCCTATACGTTAGGTTTGCGGCATGCATTTGATGCCGATCATATTACTGCTATTGATAATACTGTTCGTAAATTGGTTCAAGAAAAAAAGAGCTCTGCTGGCGTGGGATTCTTCTTCTCGCTTGGGCATTCAACAGTCGTGTTTATTATGGCATTAATTGTTGGCTTTGCAGTGCGCTTTGCTAAATTGAATTTGCCGATTTTACAAGAAATTGGTGGCAAAATTGGAGCATCAGTTTCTGGAATATTTTTAATTGTTATAGCGTTGATAAATGGTGTGATTTTAGTCAATATTTGGTCACAGTACCGTCAGATGAAGGCAGGAACTTTTGATCAAGAACGCTTTGATAAATTATTAATGTCACGGGGATTTTTAGCAAAATTTTTAGGCCCTATTTTTAAATTCATCAGTCATTCTTGGCAAATGTATCCGGTTGGCTTTTTATTTGGGTTAGGCTTTGATACGGCTTCAGAAATTGCGCTAATTGCATTATCTGCGGGTACGGCTACGCAGAGTGCGTCAATTTGGGGGATTATAGCGTTACCAATCTTGTTTGCTTCTGGTATGAATGTGATGGACACAACTGATTCAGTTATGATGTCAGGGGCATATTCATGGGCATTTGAGACACCTATGCGTAAGATTTATTACAATCTTACGGTTACGCTGGTGTCAGTTATTGCAGCTCTGTTCATTGGAGTTGTTGAATTGCTCCAAGTAACAACTAGTGAAGTGAATATTCAAGGTGGTTTCTTAGCATGGGTACAAAACCTTGATTTTAATTGGTTAGGTTATGGTTTGATTGTGTTATTCGTGATGGTATGGCTGATTGCGTATGGTGGTTGGCGTGTTATCAATAAAAAGGGTGCGCACTAAGCGAAAAGCAAATGTGAGTAATTTTTGTATATTATGGGGGATAATATAGATATGTTTAACGGGAAAATTTTGAGTAGTATTCAAAAGATTCCGGGTGGCATGATGGTTATACCATTGTGCTTGGGAGTATTAGTAAATTCGTTCTTTCCAAAATTTTTAAATATTGGTTCTTTTACAACAGCCGTGTTTAAAGATGGTGCTTTAGTATTTTTGGGCTTGTTTATTTTATGCACGAGTGCCCAAATACAAATAAAGACGATTGGAAAAACAATTAAAATTGGTGGTACGTTGCTACTTCTAAAATTTATTTTGGGATCAGCAATTGGATTATTAGTAGCCCATTTTTGGGGTTATGCCGGTTTGATTGGCATTTCACCATTGGCGCTACTAGCAGCAATGAGCAATGCTAATGTGGGAGTATATGCTTCTTTGGCTGAAGAGTTTGGTACGCAAGATGAAGTTAATGCAACATCAATTGTTGCGATTAATGAAGGCCCTTTGATGGTGTTTTTAGCACTTGGGGCTAGTGGGTTAGCTAGTATACCAATGATACAGTTTGTTGCGATTTGTACACCCATTTTGGTTGGCCTAATTTTAGGTAATATCGATGCTGATTTTAGAACGTTCTTGGCTAAAGGACAGCAATTGTTAGTGCCGTTTTTTGCTTTTCCATTAGGAACGGCACTCGACTTGGGTGATTTATTTAAAGGAGGTGTTGGCGGCATAGTTATTGGTTTATTGAACATTCTTATTACGGGTGGTATTTCATTCTTGATTTGCCGACGATTGTTTAAAAAGCACTTACCCAATAATGTGATGGGCTGGTTTATTGGGACAACGGCAGGTAATGCTGTTGCAACGCCGGCAATCGTTGCACAATTTGATAAAAGTTGGGCACCGTATGTTAGTCAGGCTACTGCACAAGTAGCAACGTCTGTTATTGTAACAGCACTGTTAATACCATTTATTGCAGCGCATTTCACAAAAACTAGGAGGTAATATATTATGGAAATTTCTTTGCCATATGGAAAAGGTAAGTTAACTGGTGAAGTTCCTTCAAGTCGACTACAAGGTACAATTGAGGCCGATGCTGGAGCAATTTTAGCAAAGAGTTATGAACAAACAGAAAAAGAAATCGTGGACAATTCATTGGCAAACCCAATTGATTCAAAGCGTTTGTCTGAATTAGTGGCTGGTAAGCAAAATATTGTGGTAATTAGTTCTGATCACACACGACCAGTACCATCAAAGCGTATTATGCCTAACATCATTGAAGAAATTAAGAAAGGTAATCCTGATGCAGATATTACCATTCTAGTTGCAACGGGAACACACCGTTTGACAACACATGATGAATTGGTTGATAAGTACGGTGAAGATATTGTTAACAACATCAACATTGTTGTTCATGATAGTGATGATACTGAAAACATGATTAATGTTGGAACATTACCATCAGGTGCTGATTGTGAGATTAACCGTGTTGCTGCTGAAGCCGATGTTTTAGTTGCTGAAGGATTTATTGAGCCTCACTTCTTTGCTGGTTATTCTGGTGGTCGTAAAGCGGTCTTCCCTGGAATTGCATCAAGAAAGTCAGTTGTGGGTAACCACAACGGTCAATTTATTGATTCAAAGCACTCAAGAACTGGTATGTTGATGCATAATCCAATTCACAAGGATATGTTAGAAGCTGCCCGTTTGGCAAAGCTACAATTTATCGTGAACGTTGTTTTGGACCACGATAAGCGTATTGTTGGTTCATTTGCTGGAAACTCAGAGACTGCTCACATTGCAGGTACAAAGTTTGTTGACAGCATTATGGAAGCTAAGCCAATTTACACTGATATTACAATCACAAGTAATGGTGGTTACCCATTGGACCAAAACATTTACCAAACGGTTAAGGGTATGACTGGTGCCGAAGCAACAAACATCGAGGGTGGTGTTATCATCATCGCTAGTCGTTTGTCTGATGGTACTGGTGGTGAGAAGTTCTATCGTCAATTTAAGGATTGCGAAAAGATTTCTGATATCTATGATAATGCTGTTAAGACGCCTGCTTTGCACACTGAGCAAGATCAATGGCAAGCACAAATCTTGGCACGTGTTATGATGAAGCACCATGTCATTATCGTCAGTGATGAATCAAATAAGCAAATCATTGAAGATATGAAGATGACTTTTGCTAGTTCAATTGAAGAAGCATTGACGATTGCTGATGGCATTGCCGGTGCAGACTCATCAATTGCTGTTTTGCCAGACGGTGTTTCAACAATTATTAAAGCATAAAGGTATATAATATTACTTAGTAGGATGTATATGTTATTTTAGGAGGATGAATTATGATTAGTACAACAACTGCAACAAAAGATTTAGAGAAAAAAGAAGCCGTTTTGCAAGACACTTTAGCTGGATATAACCGTGTTATCGTTGCCTTTTCTGGTGGTATCGATAGTACTTTGGTTCTAAAGGAAGCTTTGAATGTTTTAGGTAAGGAAAACGTTTTGGCCGTTGTTGCTAATTCAGAATTGTTTACTGATGAAGAATTTGACAAGGCAGTTGCATTGGCAAAGGACTTAGATGCAACTGTTATGGGAACTGATTTGGCTTACTTGACTAATGAAGAAATTGCTAACAACACAGCAAAGTCATGGTACTACCAAAAGCAAATGTTCTTTAACCGTTTGGAAGACATCCGTCGCGAAAAGGGTTACGACATTGTGTTAGATGGAACTATCATGGATGATAATGATGATTACCGTCCAGGTTTGGTTGCTAAGAAGGAAGCTGGCGTTGTTAGCCCATTGCAAACTGCTGACTTGTACAAGACAGATGTACGTTTGCTTGCTAAGAAGGTTGGTTTGAGTAACTGGAATAAGGTTGCTAGCTGCTCAGTTTCATCACGTTTCCCATACAACACAAAGATTGATCTAGATAGCATTGCCGAAGTTATGAACTCAGAAAAGTTCTTGCGTTCATTGGGTTGCTCAAATGCACGTGTTCGTTTCCATGGGGATGTAGCACGTATTGAAGTACCAAAGGACGAAATTCAATTTATCTTTGAAAACAAAGATGTTATTGATGAAAAGCTAACATCATTTGGTTTCAAGTTTGTTTCTGTTGATTTGGCAGGATTCCGTAGTGGTCGTATGAACACTACTTTGACAGCAGAAGAATTAGCAGTAAGTAACGGATAATTCTAATAAACTATTATAAAGAGCTGTTCTTTTCGTGATAATTAAACTATCTAGAAAAACAGCTCTTTTATTTTTATCATGGATTTAGAGAAGGGATTAGAAAGTTGAAGTTTGTAGATATTGGTTCAGCGAAGGTTGATGTTGATCGCGCACAGAGAAAAGGTTTTTCAGAAGTTGTTTATGGTAGTGGTAAAACAGCTGAGCAAATCGAAAAAATTGTAAATGTGTTATTGGAAAAAAATGGTAATGCATTGGTTACTCGTGTTAATGAAGAAAAGTATGCATACTTGCAAGAACGCATTTCGGATCTTCGTTATGACGAAGAAAGCCAAGTTTTATCTGTTGGTAAACCAAATCCAAAGTTAGAACTTGGTTTAGTTTATGTTGTTTGTGCCGGAACTTCTGATCTACCAATTGCTAAAGAAGCCGTGCAAGTAGCTGAATGGATGGGCGTGAACGTCAAGTATTTGTGGGATGTAGGTGTTGCTGGACTAAACCGCTTGCTATATTATACTGAAGAATTGCGTAAAGCGGATGTTATTATCGCTGTTGCAGGTATGGAAGGTTCAATGCCAACTGTATTAGCTGGTTTGGTTGATGCACCAGTTATTGCTGTACCAACTTCTATCGGCTATGGTGCTAATTTGCAAGGAATTACGACGATGTTGTCAATGTTAACGTCATGTAGTTCAGGTATTACCGTAACTAATATTGATAATGGCTTTGGTGCTGCATATCAAGCAAGCTTAATGATACGTAGAATGAATAAATTAGGAGGACAACATGACTAAAAGTTTATTTTTAGATTGTGGTTATGGTATTTCTGGTGATATGTTTCTATCTGCATTATGTGGCTTGGGCGTTGATATTGATGACGTTCATGATGCATTACGTCAGGTTATCCCAGAAGAATTTGATTTATCCATTGAACAGGTTAATCAGCATGGGATTACGGCGAACCACTTAAAATTACATTTTCATGATGAATCATTGAATAATATCGATAGTGGTGTACATTATCATACACATGGTCATACTCACGAGCACGAGCACGAGCACGAGCACGAGCACGAGCACGAGCACGAGCACGAGCACGAGCACGAGCACGAGCACGAGCACGAACATGCACATGAGCACACGCATGCGCACGGTCATACTCACAGCCATGCACACTATGCAGCAATTAAGGCTAATATTGAAAACAGTGGTTTATCTGATGCTGTTAAGAAGTTGAGTTTGCAATTATTTGAAACGATTGCCCAAGCGGAAAGTAAAATCCATGGTATTCCAGTATCTGATATTGCGTTTCATGAGGTTGGTGCCGTTGATTCGTTAGT
>NZ_FMAO01000029.1 GCF_900094835.1 Weissella bombi
TCAAGCTTAATGCTTGAAGACCCTACACATTTGTTCTATCGAAACGATATTCAGTTTTCAATGATCAACGTCGTTGTCTCGTTGACAACTTAATCAATAATACAGAACCTAAACGAATTTGTCAACATGTTTTTTAAAACATTTTTCAAATTCATATATTGTTTAATGCAAAATCATTGCATAAACATATATCATAAATGAACTGATTATTAATATTGGTGTCTCTTACAAAAGACAACTTTTATATAATACCCCCTTTCGAAACATAATGCAAGTGTTTTTATCAACTTTGTTTATAATAATAATATTTATTACGTGTTATACTAATTAAAAGATATTATACAGATTAAGGATACAGGTATGTCAAACAAAAACAATAAAATAGATGCCGAACAATTTTTAGCAATGCTACTGCAATACAGTCGTGATTTTCACTATAACCACATTAACGTTAGTGTCCGTTTGAACAGAAATCCTGCTTATACACGACAAGTGATGAACATTAAATTAAAACGAATTTCCAAAAAGTATGGTAATGACGAACGCTTGTACGCTGCAATGACTGCGGACGAAGGACAGGCCTTTCTTTCACTAATGAATAAGCTTAAAGAAGAAATGTTTGCTAACTTTAGTGAAAAAATAACTTGGCATACTGACTTACTAGATAGAAATGAACAAGAATTTGGATACCGTCAAATCAGAGAACGTGATCAATATAATAACTTAGAGTTCGAAATCAAACTATAGGTATATAACTATTAAAAAATACGAAGCGCTAGTAATTAGTGCTTCGTATTTTTTTAATCTACTGGTACTGGATGTTGTGCCGTATATAGTGCTGCAATAATACCATGTGCAACCGAAACGTTTAACGAACGAACTGATCCTGTTTGTGGAATATAAATCATTTCATCAGCTGCTTCTATCAACTCATTTGCCAACCCAATTTGCTCTTCACCAAACAAAAAAACACTCTTTTTTGGAAATGCCACATCAAAAACATTATGTAACTCATACCCTGGCGTATTATCTACGGCATAAATTACGTATCCTTCATCATGCCACTTATTAAATAACGTCTGATAATCCAAAATACGATGATGACTAATATGTTCATAATGTTGTGCACCTACTGCACCTTTTTTATTCCATTTTTTTGCACCTTCTTCATTTTCCTTATCCATCGGATTATCTGGATTCAAAAAAACAATTTCTCGCCCAGAAAAAGCATTGTGATTACGAACAGCTGTTGCTTTATTAAAGTCATGACTTAAATTTTGAAGAACAGTAATCATATCACCACGTCGCTGATCTAACGCTTGCATAATTTCACTATTAGTCATTCCTTTAAAATCAGCACCTAAATTACGGTAATCGATGCTATTTTCTAAATTAATATCACTCATTATGTACCTCTACGTATTATTATCTTAACTTATTATACCTAAACCTTTTTACTTTTTCATTTGGTAAATAAACAATTATGCTTCCCACAATCTAAAAAAGGCACTAACCAACAAAGATTATATTTCCTACATCAAATATAAATTCTCATATCACTGAATTTATTCGATAACATTCAGCTATCAATAACCATTTCTTATAACGGCTTATTATTGCTCTATATAACGAATCACAATATAAGTTAATTCATACAAACAGTGAATTAAAAAATTAACTATATAAATGGACTAAAATAAGATAATAACCTCATAAACAATTATCCTATTTTCATATCACAAAAAAAGACTCACATTTTACTGTGAGTCTCCTAAATTTGCATCGCGACGTCCTATCCTCGCAGGAGGCGATCCTCCAACTACTTTTGGCGCTACTGAGCTTAACTACTGTGTTCGGTATGGGAAC
>NZ_FMAO01000017.1 GCF_900094835.1 Weissella bombi
ACGTGTCGTGATGATGACACTGAGGTCACACCTGTTCCCATACCGAACACAGCAGTTAAGCTCAGTAGTGCCAAAAGTAGTTGGAGGATCGCCTCCTGCGAGGATAGGACGTTGCGATGCATATCATTCCGAATTAGCTCAGTTGGTAGAGCACACGACTGTTAATCGTGCTGTCGTCGGTTCGAGCCCGACATTCGGAGTAATTGATAGCCATTCCATTGTGAATGGCTTTTTTAGTATCGTAAAAAGAAGTCAGGAGGGATAAAAATGAAATTAACGATGGAAGAACAAATTAAGCAGTTGACGGTAGCGTTAAATCAGGCCCAAAAAGAAGCAGAAAAATGGCAAACAGGTGCTGAAATTTATGAATCACAAGCAACAGAGTTGCAAGAAACAATGCAATTAATGGCGCAAGAAATTGAAAAATTACGCCATGAAAATGAGGCACTTCGCCAAAATCAGAATCAGGTGCAAACCATGGTGCCAGTTAAGCAACAGCAAACGGTATCTGATCAGGAATTGGTACATTATCGCATTATCGAGGATGCTCTAATTAGTAAAATTCAGCAGCTAGAACAGCAACTACGGAAATAAATAGTCTATATTAAGAAAAAGCCACTGTGTTTTATGCACAGTGGCTTTTTTAATGGCGACATTTATTGAAAAGCCCCCTTAATGATGTCACTAACTTTAATTTGATTTTGTGTCATGTAGTGCTGTTTTCTAAAAGCCATATAGACGTGAAAATTAGGTTGCGGTTGGTCAATTAAGTTGATTTTTTTAAGTCCGTCTTCATTTTTTTGCACGGCCAGTGCTGTTAAAAATGCTAAACCAATGCCTTCGCGAACTAAGTTTTTCATAGCTGTAACGTTATTTGTTTGATAAATAACATGAGGCTGCGTTCCTGATTGGTTAGAGAGTGCTTTAAAAGCTTTTGGATGAACGAATTGTTCGTCTAAAGAAATAAAATCATCGTTAGCAAAGTCGGCGAAATATGAAAATTTTCGTGGATCGCTAGCTTTAGCGATGATGACAAATGGGAAGCTAGCTAACTCAACAACTTCTAGGTCCGTTAAATCAAAATTTTCGGTAGCGCCGATTAATGCGATATCGATATTGCCTTGACGTAAAAGTGTTAGTAATTTGGAACTACCAACCTCTTCAGTCTCAATTAAATGTAAAACATTAGCTTTTAGTAGTTGTTTTGCGACCCTTGGGAAGAAATATGTCTCAATAATCGGAGGCAACACTAAACGAATTTTATTAACATTTAGACGTTGAATTTCTTTGGTGGCAGTTGCCCATTCAACTTGTATGTGGCGAGCGCTTTGTAATAAAATGGCGCCCGCTTCAGTTAAGTTAACTTCTTTATGTGCTTGGTTTCGTGTAAATAGCGTTGCACCAACCTCTTGCTCTAATCGCTTGATGGCGTAGGTGATAGTTGGTTGCGTTACCTTAAATTGTTCAGCAACTAATGTATAGTTTTTGTGAACAGCTAGACTTTCAAAATAAGCTAAATCTTTTAAATGCATACTGTTCTCCTCATATAAATGTTTTTTATGTAAGCGACCGCTTTTGACTATACCATTTTTAAAAGTCTATTATACGCTAATGTACTTAATAGGAGGTAATTTGAGATGAAGAGTGGTATGCAGATTTTACAAGATCCTTTTAGCAATAAGGGAACTGCCTTTACAGTGGCAGAACGTAAAGAACTAGGATTGGTAGGTTTATTACCAACCAAGGTACAATCATTAGATGAGCAAGTGTCACAAGCTTATGCACAATATAATAGTAAAGTTAACGATATTGAAAAGCGCTTATTCTTAAGCCAAATTTTCAATGAAAACCGTACGTTGTTCTATGCAGTATTGGGTGCACATTTGACAGAAATGATGCCAATTGTTTATTCACCTACTGTTGGTGAGACGATTGAACGTTATTCAGAGTTATTCGTTAACCCACAAGAAGTTGCCTTTTTGGATATTCACCATCCAGAAAACATTGCTGAAAGTTTGAAAAACGCCGCTAATGGTCGTGATATCGATATGATAGTTATCACAGATGGTGAAGGTATTTTAGGTATTGGTGATTGGGGTGTGCAAGGAGCCGACATTGTTGTTGGTAAGTTGATGGTTTATACAGCTGCTGCTGGTATCGACCCACGCCGCGTTTTGCCAGTTGTACTAGATGATGGTACAAATCGTGAGACACTTTTGGAAAATGATGGTTACCTAGGTAATCGTCACGAACGTGTTCGTGGTGATGAATACTTTAACTTTATTGACCAATTGGTGGATGAAGCTGACCAAATTTTCCCAAACTTCTATTTGCACTTTGAAGATTTTGGCCGTTCAACAGCAACGAAATTGTTGACACGTTACCAAAACCGTCTAGCTACGTTTAACGATGATATTCAAGGTACTGGAATCGTTGTAACGGCAGCAGTACTAAGCGCATTAAAGATTTCTGGTGAGAAGTTAACTGACCAAACTTATATTACATATGGTGCTGGTTCAGCCGGTGTTGGTATTGCTAATCGTGTTTTGCAAGAATTTATTAACGCTGGTTTGACGGCCGAAGAAGCCCGTAAGCACTTCTATCTAGTTGATCGTCAAGGACTATTGTTTGATGATGACGAAAATCTAACACCAGAACAACGTCCATTTGCACGTTCACGTGCCGAATTTGACGATGGTGCTGATTTAACTACTTTGGAAGCCGTTGTTAAGGCTGTGCACCCAACAATTTTGGTTGGAACATCTGGTCAAGCAGGTCACTTTACGGAAAATGTTGTTCGCGAAATGGCAGCTCACGCAGCACGT
Source organism: Weissella bombi (assembly GCF_900094835.1). Lineage (GTDB taxonomy): Bacteria > Bacillota > Bacilli > Lactobacillales > Lactobacillaceae > Weissella > Weissella bombi. The sequence continues at coordinate 2,826 of NZ_FMAO01000017.1, forward strand.
CCAATTATTTTGCCATTATCAAACCCAACTAAGCTTCACGAAGCAGTGCCAGAAGACGTTATCAACTGGTCTGAAGGTCGTGCATTAGTTGCAACCGGAATGCCATTTGATCCAGTTAGCTATGAAGATGTTGTTTATCACATTGGTCAAGCTAACAATGCAGTTGTTTACCCTGGTATTGGATTAGGTGTCATTGCAAGCAAGGCAAACTTGTTGACTGAAAACATGTTATCAGCCTCAGCTGCAGCGCTAGGTGAGCTGGTTGATACCAGCAAGGTTGGTAGTGCTATTTTGCCATCATTTGAGAAACTATCTGAAATTTCAACGGCAGTTGCTACTGCGGTCGCACAAGCTGCTATTGATGATGGTGTTGCTCAACAACAAGGCGATGCTAAGACATTGGTAGAACAATATCAATGGCACCCAGTTTACGGGGAGGACTAAAGCATGGATGCGATAGTAACTTCGCTAAACAGTATCGTTAAAATTATTTTTGTTGTTTTGATTGGTATTATTTACGTAAGAAAGACCATTTCCACGATACTTTTAAAAAAGATTTGGAATTTTTAATCGTTAATGTTGCTCTGCCAATTTCTGTATTTGTTGGTATTCAAGAAAACTTAACGCGTAAATTATTGGGAACATTTGGTATGAGTGTTCTATTTGTTGCACTTGCTTTCTTTGTACTTTACATTTTGAGTTTTATTGCGAACAAAGTATTTAATATTCGTGTTGGTCGCCGTGGTATTATAGTTAATACTTTTACTAATAATAATGTTATTTTTATTGGTTTACCTTTAGCTTTAGCTATTTTTGGTAACAAAGCGATGCCTTTCTACTTGGTTTATTACCTAGTTAATACGGTTTCTACTTGGGCGATTGGTATTTTCTTTATTCAAAATGATACAAACGAAAAGTCAGCAGAATCATCATTCAATTGGAAGAAATTATTGCCAGCACCAGTGCTTGGTTTCTTAATTGGTATTGTTTGGTTATTGATTGGATTACCATTACCAGAGGTGGCAGATTCAAGTTTGGGAATGGTTGGCGGTTTGGTAACACCACTGGCATTGCTATACTTAGGTATTATTATTGCGGATGCAGGTTTCAGCTCATTAAAGATTGAGCGCGATACAATTATTGCATTGTTAGCTCGCTTTGTAGTTGGCCCAGCTGTTATATTTATTATGCTGAAATTAGTACAACAAACACCATTTGCATTGTCTAATTTGGGAGTAAAGGTTATCTTCTTGATGTCAGGTATGCCTGCCTTAACAGCGATGGCATTATTAGTCGGTCAAGCTAAAGGTGATACAAAGTATGCAAGTAATGTGATTACCATTTCAACGCTATTAATTATTATTTTAGTACCAGTTTATTTGGCTATTGCAAACTTTATTTAAATATAAAATTATAAAAAATAAAACAGGCAGCTATCAATATATAAGTTGATAACTGCCTGCTTTTTTAGGTTAATAATGCTAACAAACGTTTTATGCTTGTGTTGTCGTTTGTAGGTTACGCAAAGTAACGCTAGGATCTAAGATACCAGCATCACTAGACAAGCTATAACGTAGGTAACGATCAACGTCTAACTTAAGGTTAGGTTCTAATTGGCTTGTAGTGTAGTCTTTGATATAGACAGGACCAAAATCACTATCAATTGTTTCGTTAAAGTCTGCTGAAAGATCACTTGTTTGGCAGAGAATAAGATTAAAAGCAACATCGAATGCGCATGTTGCTAAATCAGAAAATGGACCAACACCGTCGTCTAAGTCTAAGACAATGGTTGTATTTGGTGTAATAAGCTTTGAAATACGCTCTTTAGCAGCGTTTGTAAATGTTAAGTACATAATAATCCCCTTTTAAGGGCATTATAACATAACATATTTGAAAGTGACCTTATTACATATGATTAAATAACATGTTATTAAATTAGTAAATACAATCATTTATATATCAAGAAAAAGTGTGTATACTTGTCGTAGTTATAGATAGAAAGGAGATTTATTATGTTTCATTTAATTTGGGTATTAATTATCGGTGCTGTTATTGGTGCTATTGCTGGTGCTATTACTAAAAACGGTGGTTCAATGGGCTGGATTGCAAATATCGTAGCTGGTTTGATTGGATCATGGTTAGGTGAGAAAGTACTAGGTTCTTGGGGTCCAAATGTTGCCGGTATGGCAATTATTCCATCAATCATTGGTGCTATTATTATCGTTGTTATTGTTTCTTGGTTATTAGGTCGTGCAAAGAAATAATTAGAGGAGTAAGGTTGTGGTTAAACAAGGTCATTATGCGGGCGTTCAATCTAATAAGAAGGGTCGTTCGTTACGTCAACGTCAAACAAAATCAGTTGCAGGCGAAATTAACAGACAAGACGTTAGTGAGTTTGTGCAAGGCCGTTATGTTTTAACACAGCGGGGTACATCTTCATTAGTTGATGAAACTATGCAACGCTTTTTGTCAGAGTGGTTATCACAAGCTGAAACAGTTAGTGGGGATGTTTTGGATATGAAAAAAATTACCCAACAGACTTTGACAAACATTGCTAATCAAGTACCTTGGCAATTTTATGCGATTATTGTGAAACAGTGGGATAAATTGAGCCATTTTTTTATTAAAGAAATACCTGCTGTACCGACAAAAACAGCAATAAAATTAGCGCAACAAGTCTTTGATATACGTGCATTAGTTAGTCAACAATTGGCCATTAACTGGTATTTAATGCGTTTTAATACTGCTGATCAATTGGCAACGATTAAAGCAACCGATGTTTCACAATTAGTGACATCATTTATGACGGATAATGACATCGTTTGGCAAAATGTAGCTGTTGTCTATTCAACAACGCCGTTTGTTATTAAAACAAACGATATGGCTACTAAAAACTGGCTAACTAAGTTAGATAGTTTACAACCTGAACAACTATAAAAAAATACCCAATAATTGTTGGAGATAAAAAATCTGACAATTATTGGGTATTTTCATTAGTAATGAGTTATTTAGCATTGTTGTTCAATTCATTATTGAGTTGTGCGTTCAGTTTTTCATAATCTGTAATGCTAAATTCTAAATATGTTGCTTCTAACCAATGCCCCATATCTTCTCGATAAATATTTTGCATGTGGTAAGCAGGATGACTTATCTGATTGAGTATGTTGGTTGTGTATTGAACTATGTCTAATATTTCGTAAGCATTGTTGTTACTGGGAATATTATGAATAGTAATATAAATTGAATTGTTTAATTTTTCGTATTCTACAGAATCCAAAGATAAGCCATTTACGGTTAAGTATCCGGTAATTAAATTTTTAAAATAGTCTATTTGCATATTCTTCTCCTAAAAATTTATATCCTATATTAATCCATAATTATATCGTCATTCAACTAACGCCTTTTTCACTTCACTCCCGACTAGCTTCAATCGTCAAACGTGTTTTATCAACAATTGATTGTGTCTTATCACCTAAATGGACACCAATTAATGTAAATAAACTATCAACGATAGCGATTTGAGCAATTAATGAAGACATCGATTCACTACGGATATTAACTTCTTCTGCAACGCTTGCTAGGGTTACAGATGCTAATTTGGCTAATTCAGATTTTGGATATGCCGTAATGGCAATAATTTTGATATTTTTTTCCTTTAAACGACGGGCAATGTTTAACGTATTGTGGTTACGACCAGAATGCGATATGACAATTGCAATGTCTTTGTCAGTCATATGAACAGTTTGCATTAATTGCACATCGTAATCTGGGTGTTGTTCTACGTGTAAAGGTGTTCGTAGGAATTTATGATAGGCGTCTAAAGCGACAATAGATGAACCACCTACACCAAAAATACCAATCGTTTCTGCCTCAAGCAACCATTTAGTAGCCGTTGACCATGTTTGTGGTTTAATTAGATTAACCGTTGCATCCAGTGCATTTTCAGCACCACTAAATACTTTATGCACGATATTAGTTTGATCATCGGTTGGATCGATTTCACCGAAAAAGTTGTTTTGTACAATTGGTGAACTGGCGAGACTTAATGAGAACTCACGAAATGAAGTGAAGCCTACACGTTTAACGAATCGCGAAATGGTCGCAGTTGATACACCAATGGCATTGGCTAATTCTTGGATAGTCAATGAACGGATTTCAGCAGGATTGTCTAAAATGAATGTTGCTATTTTACTATCGGAACCAGTGAGGTGTTCAAATATTGACCGGATCCGAGCAAAACCTGATTGTGACATAATTTCTCCTTAATAATTTCAAGCATTATTACTATAGAATAGAACTAAAAGTAGCTTATGAAAATATTTTACAACAAAATACTTGCAATGTGAAAAACTCTTGCATTATAATAATGGGGTAGACGAAATATAAAGGAAAAAAAGGGGTATTAGACATGAAGTTCGCAATGATCGGTCTTGGTAAGATGGGCTTGAACTTGGTAAAGAATGCCGTTGATAATGGTCACGAAGTAGTTGCTTATGACTTGAGTGCAGATTCAGTTAAAGAAGCTGATTCATATTCAGAAGCTGTTACTGGTGTTACTGACTTAGACGACATGTTGGCAGCATTGCCATCACCAAAGGTTGTTTGGGTAATGGTTCCAGCTGGAAAGCCAACTAACTCAACCATTGATACTTTGATTGAGAAGATGGAAGCCGGCGACATTATCATCGACGGTGGAAACTCAAATTACAAGGATAACTTGGAGCAAAACAAGCGTACCACTGCAGCCGGAATTAAGTTCTTTGATGCTGGTACTTCTGGTGGTATGTCAGGTGCTCGTAATGGTGGAAACTTCATGATTGGTGGAGATGACGCCGAAGCATGGAAGACTATCGAGCCTTTGTTCGTATCAATTGCTGAAGAAGATGGTTACCTATACACTGGTAAGCTAGGTTCAGGTCACTACTTGAAGATGGTTCACAATGGTATTGAATACGGTATGATGCAATCAATCGCTGAAGGTTTCGAAGTTTTGGAAGCTTCACAATACGATTACGATTACGAAGCCGTTGCTAAGTTATGGAACCACGGTTCAGTTATCCGTTCATGGTTGATGGAATTGGCTGAAGAGCAATTCTCAAAGGATCCTAAGCTAGACAAGATTTCTGGTGTTATGCACTCATCTGGTGAAGGTAAGTGGACTATTGAAGAGTCATTGGACTTGCAAGTTCCAGCACCTGTTATCGCATTGTCATTGATGATGCGTTACCGTTCACTACAAGAAGATACATTTACTGGTAAGGTTGTTTCAGCACTACGTAACGGATTTGGTGGACACGCCATGGACGCTGCTAAGTAATTATTACTTAGTAAGACCCATAAAATGTTTTGATTGTGAAAGTGAAGCTGGGGTAGAATTTATTCTGCCCCAGCTTTTTTGTATATATCTGTCGTATAATAATAAAAGGATTCAGTTAGAGGAGCTATTATGAAATATACACTACTTATCGATGTGACACTGTCGGCAATCAATACGACATTGGTTGATGAAAATCATGAATTATCACAACAAACTTTTACATTATCTCAATCGGCAGAAACTGTAACGGCTGAGCAAATTGTTACTGAAGTGCTTGCTGCTATAAAAAAAGTACAGGCAACTTTAACCAATGATGATTTTATTGAAGCAATTACATTTGCTGAAATAACTTTGGATAGTTTAGTGCCTTTTGATGATCATAAAAAGGCGTTAATGCCGATAAATTATGGCCATGATACGCAAAAGTATATTGATGCACTTATGATGAACGGTGTCATTGGTCAGTTAGAGCGTAAAACAGGCTTGGTATTTCAAGAAGTGACACCATTAATGCAAATACTTTGGCTAAAAAATGAACAACCTGAAATATTTGCTAAGGTAACCCAGTATATGAATGTACAAAGTTATATTATTTATCGCTTATTTGACCTGCAAATAACATCACCAGCTGCTGCTGGTAGAACTGGCTTTTATAACCTGGTAAAACAGGCTTGGGATGACCAAGCGCTTGCTTTAAGCGGATTAACAACTGAGAACTTGCCACAAGTAGTTGATTTTAATGCACAAAGTTTGAGCTTAACTTCTGAAATGCGTACCTACCTAGGGATTAGTGAGGATACAATATTTCACGTGAATTAAAATATGATATAATGAATATGTTATCGGGGATGCAGTTGGTCAAGGGGTGATGTCCTAGGGCCGCCTTTTCGGAGGGTGCAATTCCCTGCTGTCCGATAATGGTTTTGCTGAGGTTGTGAAGGAGCCTCAGTGAAGCGGAAGGAGTTCTAAGACGGGATTCTTAGAACAAGGGGATTGTTAATGGGGTGGTGCCCGTTAACATGATATGGTGAAAAAGTATAAGTGGTACGTGGTGGTCCACTTATACAGGAAGAGGCCTGCGCTCATTTAGTGAGAGAGGCCTCTTTTTTTGTTATACAAAATACTAAAATATGTGCTATAATTTCTGTATTATGCATGATATATAGTAGGAAAATGAGTGGACAGATAGAGAATTAGTGGTTGCTGTGAACTAATCAAACTCATTGACGAATTACAGTCATAAAGAAAGCATGAACGGCAATCTCACGTTACGAGATATAAGTGGTCACAGTAAGTGACAATTTAGGTGGTACCGCGTTTAATGCGCCCTAATCAAGGCAAGTCCTTGGTTAGGGTGCTTTTTATTTATAACGAGTAGCATAAAAATAGATGATGTAAAATAATTTGGAGGCATAGTAAATGGCAGTAGATATATTAAATGAACTAGCTTGGCGTGGTGCAATTAACCAAGTTACTGATGAAGATGGATTACGTGAATTAACACAAAAAGAATCAATTGGTTTGTATGCAGGAATTGATCCAACTGGTGATTCAATGCATATTGGTCATTTGATTCCTTTTATGATTTTAAAGCGATTCCAATTGGCTGGTCACAAGCCAGTAATTGTTGTGGGTGGTGGAACCGGCTCAATCGGTGATCCTTCTGGTAAGAAATCAGAACGTAAGTTGTTATCACAAGAAGATGTTGCAGCCAACGTTGAAAAGATTCGTGCACAAATGGCTAAGTTGTTTGGTGAGAATGGTTTCACAATTGTTAACAACTATGACTGGTTAGGCAAGATGTCGTTGTTGGGGATGTTGCGTGACTATGGTAAGTTATTCTCAATTAACAGCATGTTAGCTAAGGACGTGGTTGCTTCACGTTTAGAGGCAGGTATTTCATTTACTGAATTTACATACCAAATTTTACAAGCTATTGATTTTTATGAACTATACCAACGTGAACATGTACGTCTACAAATTGGTGGTTCCGACCAATGGGGAAACATCACGAATGGTGTTGATTTAATTCATAAGTTAATCGATAGTGATGCACCTGCCTTTGGTTTAACTGTGCCTTTGTTGTTGAAGTCAGATGGTACGAAGTTTGGTAAGACTGAAGGTGGTGCTGTTTGGTTAGATCCAGAAAAGACAACGCCATTTGAATTCTACCAATTCTGGTTGAATACAGCAGATGCTGATGTTGAGAAGATGTTAAAGTACTTTACGTTCTTATCACAAGACGAAATTGCTGATTTGGTAGCTGATTTAGCTGAAAATGCGGCAGCTCGTAACGCGCAACGTCGTTTGGCACAAGAAGTAACGACTTTCGTGCATGGTGAAGAAGCGATGCATACAGCAGAAGTTATGACGAATGTTTTGTTTGGTAATGCTGACGTTGCGACACTAACGACTGATGAAGTAGCTGTTTTAGCTGGTAATGTGCCAACGTTTGCAGTTGATAATGCTGAAATTGGCCTATTAGACTTAGTAGTAGCTGCTGGTTTTGAAAAGTCAAAGACTGCAGCTCGTCGTTCAGTTAAGGACGGTGCCGTTCGCGTTAACGGTGTTCAAATTAAGGATGAAGATGCCGTTATTAATCCTGCCGATAAGTATGATGGTAAGTACATCATTGTAAAGCGTGGTAAGAAGAAGTGGGCTGTTGCCGTTGTTAAATAAGCTTAGTCAAAAAGTTGGAACATTTCCTTTTGTTTCAACTTTTTTTGTATAAAATAAAGGTTGACAATTATCTCATTATATTCTAATAATTGAGTACAAAATTTTTTCATGGGGAGAATTGGTAAATGACAAAAACAAAAGTATCAGATTTAGATTGGCAAAATTTGGGATTCGCTTATCATGATTTACCTTATCGTTATCGTGCAGAATATCATAATGGAGAATGGCAACCAGGTGAGTTAGTTACGGATAGTAATTTGGGACTTAGTGAGGCTGCGGTTGGTCTTCATTATGGACAACAAGTTTTTGAAGGCTTGAAAGCTTACCGTCGTCAAGATGGTGGTGTTAATATCTTCAGACCAGATCGTAATGCTGCTCGTATGGCACGTTCAGCAGAACGGCTATTGATGGCTGGCTATCCAGAAGATTTGTTTGTGGAAGCTATTAAAGAAGTCGTAAAGGCTAATCAAGAATTTGTTCCACCTTATGATTCAGGTGCAACGTTGTATATTCGACCATTATTAATTGCATCAACACCTGATATTGGGGTACACCCTGGTGATGATTATGTGTTCAATATCTTTGTGACACCTGTTGGGGCGTACTACCCAGGTGGATTAGCACCAACAGCCTATGTCACAAGTGACTTTGATCGTGCTGCTCATGGTGGAACTGGTCAAGCCAAGGTTGGTGGAAACTATGCTGCATCAATGTTGCCAGGTGAGCAAGCACATCAAGCAGGTTATTCTGATGTGGTTTATTTGGACCCACGATTGCATGAAAACATTGAAGAATTAGGTTCAGCGAACTTCTTTGGTATCACCAAAGATAATCGTTTCTTAACGCCTAAGTCACCATCTATCTTGCCATCAGTCACAAAGTTTTCATTGTTAGAATTGGCTGAAGAGATGGGTATGCAACCGGAAGAAACAACTATTAGCATTAATGATTTGGATAAGTTTGCTGAAGCCGGCGCAATGGGAACTGCAGCTGTTATTTCACCAGTTGGTTCTATTACGCATCAAGGTAATAAGCATGTCTTTTACTCTGAAACTGAAGTTGGTCCTAAGACGCAAGCCTTGTATGATCGTTTAGTTGCTATTCAATATGGCGATGAAAAGGGTCCTGAAGGCTGGGCTGTTGATGTGCCATTAGATTAATTAATATTTAGTATAAGAATCATCAGTCTGTCTTCTTTAATGGGGAAGGGCTGCTGATTTTTTTGTATAAATTCCCCACATTATTAAATATTGACGTTTAAAATTAAAAATAAATTAGAATAAAGTGTTGACATTCAAATTTTTGGGTGCATAATAGTAAACATCAAATGAAAACGGAGAAACGAAATTATGACAAAGACAGTTATGAACAATGCAAATAACGCCTTATTACTCGGCTTAATTTTAGACTTGATTATTATCAGCTAAAAGGTCGAGCAATTTGTGTCGGCCTACAAAAAGGGCCGACTAGTTTATCACTGGAATGTTATATTCGTGAACCGCTAGTTAGGAACAGACTAACTAGCGGTTTTTTGTATCTTCAGGGCAATATGGAAAAGGGGTAGACGTTATGGAACAGGCACAAACACAAACAGAAGAAAAGAAGCTAACTGCCAAGGATTATGTTTTCCTTGTTTCACAAGGTGTTTCAAATACAGTTTTGGTATTTTTGGGAATTGGTTTGTTGGTTAATACCGTAGGGACGACAATTCACTGGGATGCCTTGGTGCAAGTTGGTAATATTGCACAAAAGTTGCTTGCGCCTGCTTTGGGGATGGCAATCGCCGTAATGATGCGTACATCAACTTTGGTTATTGGTGGAACAATGATTGCATCAACAGTTGGTGCAAATAGCGTTTACTTCACGTCAGGTGCAGTTGCAAACACAATGACCGCAACTGGCTGGCAATCAGCACAGGATGCTGGATCGCAAATTATGACCGCTGGTCAACCAGTATCAGCCGTACTAGCTGGTGTCATTGCAGCCATGTTGGGAAAGTGGATGACTGGTAAGACGCCATTGGATATGGTGTTGGTACCATTTGCCGTAACAATGGTTGGTTCAATCGCCGGTCTAGGTTTGGCTTCTGTTACAACGCCTGCTCTTAACTGGGTGAGTGGTGCATTGGGACACACGATGCAAGTTAACCCAGTATTGGGATCATTGGTCGTTTCATTTGCATGGTTTGTCTTTTTGATGACACCTGCCTCATCAGCAGCACTTGCTATTGCCGTTCAATTGGATCCAATGTCATCGGGTGCCGCTTTGATTGGAACAACCGTTGCATTCGTTTCATTTACAGCAATGTCTTATAATCAAAATACAATTGGTGGTAATATCGCACAAGGTTTGGTAACACCAAAGGTGCAATTTGCTAATTTGTTGAAGCGTCCAATCTTGGCTATCGGTCCTGCAGCAATCGCTATGATTACAGCTGTTATCGCTGTTGTTGGTTTTGATTTTAAGGTGCCATACGCACTTGCAGGTTTGGGATTGAATTCATTGATTGCACCACTTTGGTTGGTTGCACATGATATGCGCGGTTTGATGCTACTAATTGCATTCGGCGTTGTTGTTCCGGCAATTCTTTCATGGGCTTACTACCGTTTCTTGAAGGTAATTGGTCAAACCCGCGTTCAAGATTTGCGTTTGCAAGAGGTTTAATATAGTTACTTGCCAAAAATTCACTAATCGTTCATACTCAAAAGGGGTTAGCTTGACTAATTAGGAGTTAACTACTATACTTACAATAAATAAGTGAAAAGAGGGTGCGAACATGGAATTCTACCAACCAGAATTAAATGATGATGAAACTATTCGTCAAGAAATCGCTAAACCTGGTAAGCAAGTAATGTTCTTACAAGCCGACTGGTGTGGTGATTGCAAGGCCATTAAGCCATTTGTAAAGGATATTAAATCAAGTGTTACTGCAGCCGGCGTTAACTGGTTTGACGCTGATCGTGATGCTAACTTAGCTATTGCTCAAGAACAAGGCTTGATGGGTATTCCAGCTTTTGTCTTGTTTGAAGATGGTAAGCAAGTTGATCACATCGGTAACGGTGAACGTTTGACACCAGTTCAAGTTATGGATTGGGTTGCTGAGAACGTCTAAATGAGAGTTCTTCTCATTTAATGATTGACAATTATCCGTGTAATTCGTATGATATGGTCAATAAAAATTTTAGAAATTCAACGATGAGAAGAGTAATGTTACCATACCAATTTAGAAAGCACTTGGTTGATGAAAAAGTGTTTGGTGGAAACTTGAAGATGAACTCGGAGAATGATGATTCGTGAGAGCGATTATCACGGTGGGAACCGTTATCGTCTATGTTTGTACGTAAAGTAATAACATCAGAGGCTTATTTCATATTGAATAAGTGAATTTGGGTGGTAACACGAGAAATCGTCCCTCATAAGAACTAACAGTTTTTATGAGGGACTTTTTATATTTGGAGGGAAATAATATGACAGAGAATGAAACACCATTATTATCACAATTATTAACATCATGGATTGCTGGTGAAGAATCAGAAGAATTCCCATTAGCTAATTTATCAAATGCAGCAGCTATTTTATTTGAAAACTTAGCTGATGTTAATTGGGCAGGATTTTATTTGTATAACCAAGCCAAAGATGAATTAATCTTAGGACCATTTTTGGGAAAGCCAGCCGTTGTGCGTATTAAGCCAGGTTCAGGTGTGGTTGGCCAAGGTTATGAGAGTCAAGAATCAATTGTGGTTGCTGACGTTCATAAGCATGCAGGACACATTGCTTGTGATTCAGCATCAAATGCTGAAATTGTAGTACCTTTGACACGCGCTAATGGTGAAAAATTAGGCGTGATTGATATTGATTCAACGCGCACAAACCGTTTTACGGATCAAGATAAGGCGGATTTGGAGCACTTCGCACAAACTTTGTTAGCTTATATTTAATAAAAATTTGCGATAATAGTGTTAATGAATACTTGATAAAGGATGGTGGCAAACTAATGAGTGAAACCAAACAGTATGATGTCGCAATAATCGGTGCAGGTCCTGCAGGCTTGGCGGCAGCGCATGAATTGCATGATGCTGGTAAACAAGTTGTGATTATCGAAAAATATTTGTGGGGTGGTACATGTCCAAATTACGGCTGTGATCCCAAAAAGATATTATTAGGTGCAGTCGAAGCAAAAGAATATGCTGAATTTCTAACTGGTACAGGTGTTGATGGCAAAGTGACAATTAATTGGACTGATTTAATGGCACGTAAAAATCAATATACTGATGGTATTTCACAAGGAACAGAACAATCATTAGTTACCAGTGGTATTGATCATTTATTTGGTAAGGCCACTTTTATTGATGAGCATACTGCAGTGGTCAGTCAAGAAAATCAAGATGATGTACAAGTAACAGCAGCAGATTGGATTGTAGCCGTTGGACAACGACCAGCTGAATTATCTTTTCCAGGTGCTGAATTAACAATTGATTCTGAGCAATTCTTGAGCTTACCGTCATTACCTGACGATGTTGTGATTATTGGTGGTGGTTTTGTTGCGATTGAGTTTGCAACAATTGCGGCAGCTGCAGGTGCTAATGTAACGTTGCTAGTACATAGTGATCAGCTATTACGTTCATTTGATGGTGAGGTGGTTGATTCGCTAATGGATCAGTTAGATGATCGTGGCATTCACATGTATTTTGATACTGAAGTTACAGAACTAAAAGCCGTTGATAATCAGTTTGAAGCAACGTTAAGCTTTGGTAATACCTTAACAGCTGGTGTGGTTGTTCGTGCAGCTGGTCGTGTTGGTAATCATGACACCTTGGCATTAGATCAAGCGCAAGTAAAATTTAGTGATGAGGGTGTCCTAGTTGATCGCCATTTACGCACTAGTAATGCGCATGTCTATGCGGTTGGGGATGTTGCTTATTCGCCGGTGCCTAAGATAACACCAGTTGCTTCATATGAAGCCCATCATGTTGTACAAGAAATTTTGGGCGACTCACAACCAATTACGTATCCTGCAGTGCCAGTTGTTGTGTACGGGACACCAAAGTTAGCCAAAGTTGGCGTTGCGACAGATACAGCTGCTCAAAATGGTTATACCGTCAATGACATTGATATGACTAGTTGGTATACAGCTTATCGACAAGGTGAACCAGCTTCACGCATTAGAGTGGCTATTGATCAAGCTGGACGATTAGTGGGGGCGACAGTAATGAATAGTCATGCTGATGAACTTATTAATTATCTAGCAACCGCAATTAATCAAGGATTAACGAAAGAGACGGTTACGCAACAGTTATTTGCTTATCCGTCAGTTGCATCGGACTTATCATATTTTTTCTAAAATAATTTAATGAGGAGAAAATATGAGTGAGTCTTATAATAAAAAAGATATTTTAGATCTATTGTCTAAACTATATAATAATTTACCTCCCCAAAATTATGCTAATTTAAGAGACAATGTTCTGCAATCAGCCGATAAAATTACAAAAGGTTCAAATCCGTTACCAATCGTTAATCTATGAATAAATGAATTAACAGATATAATCATTGGTAACGTTGGTCATGATATTCCTTCTGTTATTGAAACCACTAACATATCTCTTAAGCGGTGGATCAAAAAATATAACAAAGGGCTATGGATAAGTGATTATGGTAGCTTATATGGGGGAAATCTCTTTTAAATAATTTAAATGACCATAATAAATAAAGGATTGTTGCCAATTTTTGAACGGCAACAATCCCTTTTTGTAATTTATTTTTTCTTGAGAAATGTGATAAGTAGGAGAATGAGACCACATAAAAATAATAGACCACCAAGTAAGAAAATGAGACCGGCACCAATATTGGCACCGTTTTGATCATTTATAGTCAGCCAATTAAAAAGTATACCGCCTAAAGATAAGACGATTCCTGTGATAACCAAAATGAGGGCAGTGCGAAGTAACTTAGATATTTTGTTATTATGATTGCTGACCATTATATACCTCCTAATAGGTTCATTGGTTAGGACATAATTAATTCATAGGCGTTGGTATTTAAATCGCCGTGTGGATCACTAATATGAATAATACCACGATAATGAAAACCTAATTGCTTTAGCAGATGTTGCATACGAAGATTGGTTTCATGGGTATCGATTCTAACGGCTGTTATGTGATTGTTTTTAATTAAAGTTAATGCACTTGTAAGTGCTAATTTACCTAAATGTTGATGTGCAAAATTTGAGCTGATAGCAAAGCGATGAATTGTTGCGTATGGTCCTTGTGCATGCCATTTACCACCTGAAAGTGATTGATAATTTGGTTCAGGGGTGTATTGAATTGCCATGATACCAACAAGCTTATTATTAAAGATAATTTCATAGAGAATACCCTGGTTAATATCAGAAAGAATATTAGATTTATCAGGGTAGCCGTCTTGCCATTGGTCAACATCGGCATTTTTTAAATTTTGTTGTGCATCATGGACAATAACCATAATGTCATCCAAATGTTTTTGTTGTGCTTTGCGTAAGTTTAAAGCGACCATGTGATTTTCCCCCAGCATTAAAGAGATGTTTTTAAAAACTATAGCATATTTATGCGTAATTGAAATAAATCAATACTAGCTTTCAAAATAAAAAGACACCTACCAGTTATAATCGGTAGTTGTCTTTTTAAAACCATATTCATTTTTATTTTATGCCTTTTGAACAGCATTAACCTTGTTTAGCATAATTGTTGCAATTAATGCGAAAGCAATGAAGACGGCACCACCAATTCCAACACTATTCAATCCAAAGTTAGCAACAACTAGACCACCAGCAGCTGAACCTAATGAAATTCCTAAGTTAGAGAAAATTGAATTTAATGATGATGCAAGAACTAATGATTGTGGATAATCACGTTCGGCAACGCCCATAATGTGTAATTGTAATGGTGAATTAATAAGATACATAAAGATACCTACTAACATAATATCTATCGTTCCTGCCCATGTACTGTGCAAAAGCAAAGGCATAGCACAAAGGATGACAAGTTCAATGATGTAAAGCGTTGGCATTAACTTTAATCCTTTATAATCGGCAATTCTACCACTTGCCTGGTTACTAATAAGCGACATAACGCCGTAGATTGTTAGTAATAATGTAATTAAACCTGGATCAAAAGCAAGTGATTTTGAAAAGATGGGGCGTAAATATGTGTAGAAAACATAAACGCCGGCTAAACTACATGTTTGTAGAATAACCCCCAAATAAATTCGTGGATCTTTGAAAATAATAAATTGCTGTAAGATATTACCTTGTTTTTGTTGTATTAAATTATGTGGCAGTGTCTTAATAATCAAGAAAATGGTTAATAAACTAAAAATTGTAATCGTAATAAACGTGATGCGCCAACCAAATGTTGTACTAATCCAAGTCCCTAGGGGAACACCAAAAACTGAAGCAACACTGAAACCTGAGAAAATCCAACTGACTAACCAAGCACGTTTTTCAATAGGTGCAATCACGGTAGCAAATGTCATTGATAGTGAAACCAGCGATCCCGATACGATTGCAACAATGATACGAGAGATAACCAACACCGTATAATTAGGTGCAAATATCGTTAAAGCATTACCTAAAGTAAAGATAATAATTAACACCATCATGGCGTGATATAAATTGTTCTTTAGTGTCGATGTAATAATCGGCGTACTAATTGCATACACCATTGCAAAGATAGTAACCAAATAACCGGCAGTGGCAACACTTACCGAAAACTCTTTGGCCAAATCATCAAGAATACCAATAATAATAAATTCACTGAAACCTAATACGAAAGAGATTAAAATCAGTACAAAACTTTGAATTCTGAATTCTTTCACATGCACCCTCCTAAAAGCTATGATGGCATAGCAACTATAAACCTATAAATGACTACTCTGCTTAAAATAGCGGAATTTACCCAAGGTTGTCAATGCATTATATTGATAAAACGGCATTAATTTTATTTTTATTAAAAATCTGCCTGTTTTCAAAAGCTGTAATGTTTGCTATATTTAACTTACATAATAATTAAAGACGTAATCACTATCGGTATAATTGTTGGAGAATGGCCAACGAGTTCCTACCCTTCTCCCAAGAGATGGACTACCGATAGTGTTTTGATTTATTAATGCACCCATTCTGCATGCTGTTTAATGCGTAGGGTGCATTTTTTTATTGCCAAATGTCTATTGGAGATAGTGGTTACGTGTGTTTCTAAATTGGAGGAGAGTTTAGTTATGGAGTCGCACACACAGACGTCGACAGAACGTTTCAGCAAGTTGCGTAATCTTATTTTAGGATTACAGCATGTTTTGGCGATGTATTCTGGTGGTATTTTAGTACCATTGTTAATTGGTGCAGCATTACAATTTAATGCGCAACAAATGGCCTATTTAATATCTGCTGATATTTTTATGACCGCAGTTGGAACTTTGTTTCAATTGAAAGGAACACGCTATACCGGAATTGCAATGCCGGTTGTTATTGGTTCAGCAGTTCAAACAGTATCACCATTAATTAATATTGGTAGTACGTTAGGAATTGGTGCGATGTATGGTGCCACAATTGCCGCTGGTGTTTTTGTCTTTTTAATCGCTGGTTTGTTTTCGCGGTTACGAGCATTTTTCCCACCGGTAGTTACGGGCTCATTAATTACGGTGATTGGATTTACACTTATTCCCGTTGGTTTTCAAAATTGGGGTGGCGGCGACTTAGAAGCTAAAAGTTTTGGTAGTTTAACTAATCTATCAATTGGCTTAGTAACTGTTTTAATCATTTTGCTATTTAATTTATTTGCTAAGGGATTTGCCAAGTCAATTGCGATTTTGTTAGGAATCGTGTTGGGAACGGTTTTTGCAGGGCTATTAGGACAAGTATCACTACAACCAGTAGCTGAAGCATCTTGGTTCCATATGCCAACGCCATTTTTCCTAGCAACACCAACTTTCCACTGGTCGGCAATGGTGACGATGATGATTGTTGCTTTAACATCAATGATGGAGTCAACAGGTGTGTACTTTGCATTGGCTGATTTAACAGGTCGCAAGTTAACTAATGAAGATATGGCTAAAGGATATCGTGCCGAAGGTTTGGCTGTTATTTTGTCAGGTATTTTTAATACCTTCCCATATTCAACTTTCTCACAAAATGTTGGGGTTGTTCGTTTATCAGGTGTTAAGACAAAGCGGCCAATTTATTATG
Source organism: Weissella bombi (assembly GCF_900094835.1). Lineage (GTDB taxonomy): Bacteria > Bacillota > Bacilli > Lactobacillales > Lactobacillaceae > Weissella > Weissella bombi. Next base: position 20,033 of record NZ_FMAO01000017.1, read on the forward strand.
CCGTCTTGATTTTATTGTTGATTGGACTATTGCCAAAGTTTGGTGCGCTTGCCACAATTATTCCATCAGCTGTTTTGGGTGGTGCAATGATTGTCCTATTTGGTACAATCGGAGTACAAGGAATTACAATTTTGAAGCAAGTTGATTTCGATAGTGAACGTAATTTGATGATTGCTGGTGTCTCGATTGGTGCAGCAATCGGGGTAACTGTTTATCCACAAATCTTCCAACATCTACCAGAACTTGTAAAATTAGTTATTCAAAATTCAGTAGTTATAACATCAATATTGGCAGTTCTGTTGAACATTGTGTTACCAGGTCGTGAGAAAGAGGTTATGTAAGTAATATGAAAATTTTAGAAGATCGTATTAAAAAAGATGGACGTGTTTTGGGTGAAGATGTCTTGAAAGTTGATAACTTTTTGAATCATCAAGTTGATCCACAATTAATGCAAGAAATGGGTGATGAATTTGCTCGCTTGTTTGATGGTGAAAAAATTGATAAGGTTTTGACCGTTGAATCTTCAGGTATTGCACCCGCTATTTTTGCGGCTGCAGCACTAAATGTACCAATGGTATTCGCACGTAAGAAGAAGTCAATTACGCTTTCATCAGAGTCATATATTGCTGATGTTTACTCATTTACCAAGCAAGAAACTAATCACGTCATGATTGATAAGCGTTTCTTGCATGAGGGTGAACGTGTTTTGATTATTGATGACTTTTTGGCAAATGGTCAAGCTGTCACTGGTTTGATGGAAATTGCCGATGCTGCTAATGCTGAAGTTGTTGGTGTTGGTATTGTGATTGAAAAGACGTTCCAAAAGGGACGCGCTATGTTAGATGAAAAAGGTGTTCATGTTGAATCATTGGCACGTATTGCTGCTTTTGAAGATGGACAAGTTGTTTTTGCTGATTAATTAAGAAGATATACATTTTTACATTATTAAAGCGACGAAATAAAATGTTAAATAATTTAATCCACGAATTGGTAATTAATATCAGTTTCGTGGATTTTTTTGTTAAATTAACTGAATTTAAGATAGAATCATTAATATACAATACTAAGTATGATAAGAAGATTTTTTGTTAGACGATTATCTAATTGGGGGATATTAAAATGAAATTAGGTTTTATTGGAACAGGTGTAATGGGACGCGGTATTATCAATAATTTGCTAAAAGCTGATTATGAGGTTTTTGTTTATAATCGAACAAAAGCACATGCACAATCTGTTATTGATAATGGTGCTGTTTGGCAAGATTCACCACGTCAAGTTGCCGAAACGGCAGATGTTGTGATGACGATGGTGGGTTACCCTAAGGATGTTGCTGAACAATATTATGGTGACAACGGTATTTTTGCGGGTTCACATCCTGGTCAAATCATTGTAGATATGACAACATCAACACCAACATTAGCTAAAGAATTAACGGCAGCTGGTGAAAAATATAATGTGAAGGTTTTGGACGCACCAGTATCTGGTGGTGATACCGGTGCTAAAAATGGGACATTGACCATTATGGTTGGTGGCGATGAAGATTCATTTACGAAGTTGCAACCAATGTTTTCAGTAATTTCAGATGCAGCTACTTTGTTTGGTACAGCTGGTCGTGGTCAAAGTGCTAAGATGGCAAACCAAATTATGATTGCAGGTACTATGTTGGGAATGGCTGAGTCAATGGCTTATGCAAAGGAGTCTGGACTAGATTTACCACAAGTACTAAAAACACTTGGTGGTGGTGCAGCGCAAAATTGGTCAATGGATAACTATGGACCACGTGTGTTGGCTGATGATTATGAGCCTGGTTTCTATGTTAAGCACTACATTAAAGATTTACGGATTGCACTTGATGAGGCAAAGAAAATGCAGGTTGAGTTACCAATGACTACAATGGCTGAGCAATTTTATACAAAGTTGGTTGATGAAAAACAATTAGCAGATGCTGGTATACAAGCAATTGTCCGTTTATGGGCACAGTTTGCTTAAATATCCGGTTTGAAAGGCGTAACAAATGAACTTTTTTATTAATGCGACAATGCCAGATCACAAATCAGGTATTGAGCATGCAGAATTAAAACGATTAGACTTGTTCAATAAAAATAGTGAACCTGCCAAATTAGTTTTACGTGATTGGGATCCCAATGCGCATGTAACGGCTAATCAAGCTGGTATTTCAGATGAACAAATTATAAATTTATTTGATTATTTTCAAGAAACAACACAAGTTACTGCGAAATTAGTACAAGTACAAAATGTTGAGTACGGTGTGTTGAATGCGCAGTATACAGATGATCCAAGTAATAATCGTTATTTGGTAACGGCAAATGGTCAATTGGTAGCTCGTGTAAATTATAAGCAGACTGACGAACGTCAAGTGAAATCGGTTGAATGGTTTGATGGCTTCAATAATTTATATTGTGTCGATCATTATGATTCAAGAGGATTTGTCTCATTAAAACAGTGGTACACACCAGATAATAAAATCGGCACAGAAGCTTGGCAGACGCCTACAGGTCGTGTTGTGATTGAAGCTTTTCATAAGCAAACGATGCGCGGTGAGATGCAAAAAACAAATTGGCGCGTAATTGATCATGATAATAAATATCATCAATTTGATACGTTAACTGCTTTAACAACTTACTTTTTAGATTGTTTAAATGAGGATTATTGGTCACTTGATCATCCCAATGTTTTTATCTTAGATCGTGCACATCTAGGTGACCAGGGATTATTAGAGTTAAAAAAGCCTGCCTATACCGTTTTCCATTTGCATAATGCGCATACGTCAAATGCGCAAGACCCAGAAGCGCCTTTGTTTAACAATAATTATGAATTTGCTTTAAATGCGATTGATGGCTATGATGCTGTTGTTTCAGCGACACATAAGCAAACGGCAGATGTGCGCACAAGATTACAGCCTAAAGCACAGTTGTTTACTATTCCAGTAGGTGTTGTGCCTGACAGCTTGCTGACGGCACCACGTGTACCATTGGCTGATCGTCAATTTGGTAAAATGGTTGTTTTTGCACGAATTGCTTGGGAAAAGCACCTGGATGATTTAGTGCGTGCAATTGGGATTGTTCATCAAGAAATACCGCAGGTAACATTAGATTTGTACGGTTATCCAGATCCTAATGAAAATTATAAAGCACAGCGTGAAGTTGAAGCAGTAATTGCAGAGTATGGTTTAGAAGGTGTTGTGACGTTAAAGGGTTATACCTCTGATATTGATGCTGTTCAAAATAATGCTATGATGTACGGCTTAACTTCACGTATGGAAGGATTTAACCTGGCTATCATGGAGGCTATTTCACATGGATTAATTGCTTTTTCATATGATGTTAACTATGGGCCAAATGAGATCGTGGACGCTGGCGTGAATGGTGCGGTAGTACCGTATGGTGATTATCGAGCATTGGCAGACGCAATTTTACAGGTGTTACGTGATCCGGCATTGGCCGAAAAGTACATCGAGGGCGCTTATCAATCGGCAGAACGATATTCTGAAGCAACAGTATGGGATGCTTGGAAAAATTTGTTGGCAGATGCACAGGATAGTTGGACCAATAAGCTTGCTGCGATGCCTGGTCAGCGGAGAGGATAGGTAAGAATGTATTATTTTGTAAGTGAAAATATATTTGCATATAACTCAGGAACGGAGCATGCTCAGGCGCAACGCGTACGTTTTTTTAATCGTGAAGCTAAAAATAATCGTTTAGGTCGTGCCGCATATGTCACACGTGACTATAATCGGTTCTTAAATCGCGATGCGACAGCAATTGGTCTGGGTGCTGATGAAGTCTTAAATATGTATGATTATTTTCAAGGGACAACTAATGTGCCTCGTAAAGAACAACATTTACGTCTATTACCACAATTAGCGTTGGATCAATACCACATTGTGGGGCATGGACCAAATTACTCAACTATTGAAGATGAAGGCCGTGTGATTGGTCGTATCAACGTTATGCCAGCAACGGTTGGCTTGGTGAATGATATTACCTACTATGATCGGGCTGATAACATGACGGTGCGTGAAAATTTTGATTGGCGTGGCTTTAAATCATCGGTTGATTATTTTCATCCAGATGGACAATTGGCAGTACAGCGATTTTTGAATCTATCGGGTGAGCCGGTTCTTGAAATTACACATATGAATGTTAATGGGCGATTATTGCCTAGTATGTACAAATTAAAAAATTATTTGGGTCATGATTATCGTTTTAATTCAGAGGAACAGTTATTTTTGTTTTTCTTAAATGAGATTACACGACAACAACCAAATGCAACTTTAATTTCTGATCGTCGTGGTTTAGATCATGTAGTAGCAGCTGTACAGGGCTCAATGAATAAGTATGCATATTTACATGATATTCATACAGGAGATACTAAGCATCCGGTGCGTGGTAAATTATATCCGGCATATATTAATGTATTGGAACGTTATGGACAGGCGTTTAATGCTATTTTGGTGCCAACAACAGCACAGCAAAAAGATTTGGCAACGCGTTATCCTGCACTAACAATTAAAGTTGCACCTGATATTTCACTGACACCATCAGCATTAGAAAAGCAGCCGGCAACGCTATCTGAACGACAATTACATCAGTTAATTTACGTTGGTCGTCTATCTCCCGAAAAACGACCTGATCAAGCGTTACGGGTTTTAGCTAAGGTCATCAAAAAGGTGCCTGATGCAACACTAGTATATTACGGTTATGCGGTTTCACAAGATGTAATGGATGAATTGCAAGCATTGGCTCAAAAACTTAATGTCGCTGATCATGTGACGTTTGGTGGCTATGTTAGTGGTAATGCGTTGCAACAAGCTTACCAGAAAGCACAAATCATTTTACAGCCATCAGTTGCTGAAGGATTAGGTATGAACTTAGTTGAGGCAATGTGTTATGGTGTACCGGCCATTAGCTATGATGTACCTTATGGCGCACATGTTTTAATAGAAGATGGACATAATGGTTATATTGTTCCTGATGGATCAAGCAGTGCCATGGCGCAGAAAGCTGTTGATTTGTTGTTAGATGAAAATCTTTGGCAACAAATGTCAGCTGCGGCACATGCTAAAGCGCAGGTGTTTGGGGATGATAGTATGTCTGCTATTTGGCAAAAGGTTTTAAATTAAAGAGCAAAATAAAAAGGACAAATTGACGCGACGCTGTCAATTTGTCCTTTTCATTTAAGGTAGTGGCGGGAATCGAACCCGTGATGACGGTTTTGCAGACCGTTGCCTTACCACTTGGCTACACTACCATAATTACTACCACGATTACATATTATAGGGGAAATCTCGTAAACTTGCAATTGTATAATGACATAGAAAGTATAATTAACCCTTTTTATTGTTGAAATTTGTACATTTAAAGGGGTTTCATGAAAAAATAAGTGAAATTACATAATAAATATGAAATATAACATCTTTTAGGGGTTGCCAAGAAAGTAAAATATCGGTATAATTATTTTTGTTGTTGAATTGCAACAAAAATAATGGACGTTTAGCTCAGCTGGGAGAGCACCTGCCTTACAAGCAGGGGGTCACAGGTTCGATCCCTGTAACGTCCATTGGTCGCATGGTCTAGTTGGTTATGACGTTCGCCTGTCACGCGAAAGATCACGGGTTCGAATCCCGTTGTGACCGT
>NZ_FMAO01000005.1 GCF_900094835.1 Weissella bombi
GCTTCACTTACTCCTTCGATGGCTGTCTCACCGTCACTTGCAGCACTTTGTGCTGTCTCTGGTGTCGTTGCATTATTGATATTTGCCTTTGCTTGGTTAGCCGCTGCATTCACTTGACTAATCAAATCAGCCTTCTCGTCTGCAGTCAAACTATCATTACCATTAATCGCATCGATTGCATTTTGGGTTGCTTCCACTAACGTGTGATTTGCATCATTCTTTGCTGCTTGTAACTTGGCTGCTTCGCTTGCTTCTTCAATGACTGTTTCACCGTCACTTGCAGCACTTTGTGCTGTCTCCGGTGTTGTTGCATTATTAATGTTTGTCTTTGCTTGGTCAGCTGCGGTATTTACTTCCCCAACTAAATCAGTCTTCTCGTCTGCCGTTAAGCTATCATTACCATTAATCGCATCGATCGCATTTTGAGTTGCTTCCGCCAACGTGTGATTTGCATCATTCTTCGCTGCCTGTAACTTGGCTTCATCACTTACATCATTGATAGCCGTTACACCGTCACTTGCAGCACTTTGTGCCGTCTCTGGTGTCGTTGCATTATTGATGTTTGCCTTTGCTTGGTCAGCTGTGGTATTTACTTGCCCAACTAAATCAGTCTTCTCGTCTGCTGTTAAGCTATCATTGTCATTAATTGCGGCTATTGCTGTTTGTACTGCGTTTGACAATGCTTGGTTAGCATCATTCTTCGCTGCTTGTAACTTAGCTGCTTCGCTTACTTCTTCGATGGCTGTTTCACCGTCACTTACAGCACTTTGTGCTGTCTCTGGTGTCGTTGCATTATTAATGGTTTCTTTTGCCTGCTCTGCTGCAGTGTTTACTTGATTAACCAGATCATCCTTCTCGTCTGCCGTTAAGCTATCATTACCATTAATTGCGTCTATTGCATCTTGAACTGTGCTATCAAGCTTATTCTTGGCAGTATTCTGAGCAGCATGTAACTGATTACTCTCGCCAGTCATTGTTGCTTGAACTTGACTAATTGCGGCTAAACCATCCGCAGCATCTTGATTAACCGCTGGAATAGTTGTATCTGCATTTACCTTTTGAACTGCCTCATCATGCGCTGCATTTACTTCGTTAATTAATGCTTGCTGACGCGCTGCACTTAGACCTGAGTTCTTTACCTGCTCAATAGTGTTATTACGTGCTTGATCTAATTGCTTAACGGCATCGTTCTTTGCTGCTTGTAACTTAGCTGCTTCACTTACTCCTTCGATGGCTGTCTCACCGTCACTTGCAGCACTTTGTGCTGTCTCTGGTGTCGTTGCATTATTGATGTTTGCCTTTGCTTGGTCAGCTGCGGTATTTACTTGCCCAACTAAATCAGTCTTCTCGTCTGCTGTTAAGCTATCATTGCCATTAATTGCGGCTATTACATCTTGTACTGTACTATCAAGCTTATTCTTGGCGGCATTTTGAGCAAGATGTAATTGATCACTCTCATTCGTCATCGTTGCTCGCACTTGAGTAATTGCGACCAAACCATCCTCAACATCTTGATTAACTGCTGGAATGGTTGTATCTGCATTTACCTTTTGAACTGCCTCATCATGTGCTGCATTTGCTTCGTTAATCAATTCTTGCTGACGCGCTGCACTTAGACCTGAGTTCTTTACCTGCTTAATAGTTTCATTACGTACTTGATCTAATTGCTTAACGGCATCGTTCTTTGCTGCTTGCAATTTAGCAGCTTCGCTCACACCATTAATAGCTGTTTCGCCGTCACTTGCAGCACTTTGTGCTGTCTCCGGTGTTGTTGCATTATTAATGTTTGACTTTGCTTGGTTAGCCGCTGCGTTCACTTGACTAACCAAATCAGTCTTCTCGTCTGCTGTTAAGTTAGTATTACCATTAATTGCATCGACTGCTGTTTGTACTGCGTCTAATAATGCATGGTTGGCATCATTCTTTGCTGCTTGTAACTCGACTGCGTCACTTACATCATTGATAGCTGTTTCACCAACATTTTCAGCACTTTGTACTGTCTCTGATGTCGTTGCATTATTAATGGTTTCTTTTGCCTGCTCTGCTGCAGTGTTTACTTGCCCAACTAAATCAGTCTTCTCGTCTGCTGTTAAGCTATCATTACCATTAATTGCAGCTATTGCTGTTTGTGCTGCGTCTGATAATGCGTGGTTGGCATCATTCTTCGCTGCCTGTAACTTTGCTGCAACACTTACATCATTGATGGCCGTTACACCGTCACTTGCAGCACTTTGTGCCGTCTCTGGTGTCGTTGCATTATTGATATTTGCCTTTGCTCGGTCAGCTGCCGCATTCACTTCATTAACCAGGTCAGTCTTGTCAGCCGCTGTTAAACTATCGTTACTATTTATCTGGTTAATTAAATCTTCCTCAGATTGACCAACTTCTGCCAATGCTTTATTCTTCGCATCGGACAAGTTCGTCATATCCTTTAACTGATCAACAATATCATTATAGATTTTATTGGCCGCATTAACATTTGGCGCCTTATCAACACTACCGTCTGAAGCAACAGCTGCATTTACTAGGTTGTCAATTGTGGAATTAATTTGATTCCGTTGCTCCGTAGTAAGATTTGGTAATTGATTAATATGTTCCTTAGCATTCGAACCCGCCTTATTAATTGCATCTTTAACTTGATCCAAACTGATAATACCCAAGTCTTGTGAAACAGTATCACTATCGACGAAGTTTTGTGTACCATAAACATCTACCGTTGCACCAGCTGGCAAATTATTTACAACATCTGCAGGTATCGTGAAAGAGAATTTATAACCCTTTCCACTCGGATCCTTTGTTGTAGAAGCTTGTGCTGCATAAATAACCTTTGACAAACCTGTATTTTCCTGCCAATAAGGACTTTGAAGGTTATTACCAATAATTTCATTCCCGTTACTTGTGGCATGAATGTAAGCACCAGGTGTATCAGTAAATCCCTCAATAGTCTTTGAACCATCCTCATTATTTATAACATTCACTGTATTATCAATGATAGTAACAAAATCGTTAGCCTGTACGAATTCCAATGTATTAACATTTGCATCAGAACCTAATTCATTTAACTGACTAACTAAACTATCTTCGTCATCCTTCGTCAACCCAACAATTTTATTACGATCGGCTGAAGATACCGAAATTGCCCCTCCATTACCAGTAAAACTAACATGCTTAAACGGACCTGTCTGCGTACCATTATATTGCAAACGAACAACATTTAAGTTAAAACTACCATTTCCAATCCATTGCGCATTATTGTTATTTCCTTTGTATAGTAGAAAATCTTTTGGGTTATCAATTAAAACATTATTACCAACATTCAACAATGTTAGCTTGCCTGTGCCACCAGTTGCATCATCAAGTCGGATTTTAAACACACTACCTGTAATATTAGCATTACCACTTATTTTCACTAGCGTACCAGCAAAACTTCCCATATCATGACCAGTGACAATAAATTTAGCATTCTTACCAACATTTAATTGTCCATTGATATAAACAGAAGTATTTGCAGAGTTGGAATTCATAACATTACCGTTTACTGAAATCTCAACATCAGCACCATCTTCAATGTTAACAGTCGTATTTGCATCAATAATACTAATGGCAGCAACCCCTTGTTTAGAGTCTTGACCAGCGTCAATCTTTAATGTACCACCAGTTTCAACCGTCAAAGTTCCTGAACCGGCCATATAAATACCATTAGCATTCCAACCGTGTTCAGCATTACCCCAAGCACCATCACCATTATCATGAGGTGTTAATGTAACAACCGCCCCCTTCTTAATCTCGATAGTACTGTTATTCCCCGTCATATGAATAACATTATCTTTGAAAGTAGAACCATCAAACTCCGAATCAACATCAAAAATAATATGATCATTATCAGACGTAAACTCAAGTCCTTGTTGAGACGAACCCACATTAACATTTGCACCATCTACTGGACTAACATAATGATCAACCGTTTTTACCGTATTTTTACCCTGAAAAATAACAGTTGTGTTGGCACCAGCATATACTAATTGCGCACCGGTATAACTGGTATTTCTAAAAGTAATCGTTGCACTATCCAAACGTGAACTGTTAACAACACCATAATAGGTCGTTCCATACATATCCAAATTTTCATAAGTTAAATTCAATTTGCCGCTTACTGGGTACGGGTAACTACCTTGAAAATCAATGGCATAACGTGCACCATCATTTGAACGAATTAATAATGAATTATCAGGTCGACTAGCAACGTCAACACCACCACCCCATGTTGGGTCTTTTAAATTATTATCAATAATAATTTCGTTAATGGTTGAATCATTTAAAGCATTTTTAAATTCATCCCAAGTTGCCACATGACGGCTACTTGTAGCCTTAACAGTTGGCACATTATCACTATTTGCCTTAGTTAGGTTTTTATTATCTGCAGTTGATGTGTTATTTGCAACAACTTCTTTAGCTGGATTATCCATATTTATCGTATCAGTAACGTTTGGCTTTACCTGCTCATTAGCATCACTAGCCTTATGATTATCTGATTCTGATACATTTTCACTAGAATTAACAATATCATTATCAGATACAACTGAAACAGATGACGAAGCAGCTGCGGATGATAAAGCAACAGTATTTTGAGTAGCATCACTAACAGCTGTTGTCGCAGAATAATCATTAGCCGAAGATGCCTGTGATGAAGTTTCCGAAGAAGCGACAGCACTTTGCGGTACAGCTGTACTACTTGTATTATTCTGCACCTTATCATCACTTACACTAGATACATCAGTAGCGACACTTGATGAAGGTTGTTCCTTCGTATCAGTTTGTGACTCGTCATTCACAGCAGATGAACTAGTTTCACTACTGGCAATCACATCATCTCTTTCGCTCGCAGAAGTAACATTACTTTGTGCAGTTTCACTCGTACTTTGTGCTGCTGACGATGCTTGTTTGTCAGGCAACACAACCTCTGAAGATGATCCTAGCAGATTACTTGCCGATGAAGCAGCCTCACTACTTGATGTTGACGAATCTACAACAACATCCGCATGTACATTTTCAATAGAAAATGCGCCCATTATCAAAAATGACATAACCGATATTGAAGCAAATACCCATTTTTTACCATCTTTATACATTTTGTAATGTTCTTTTGTATCTATATCCTTCATTATTTTCCTACCCTTCAAAATATCATACATATTTCATTCTATTAAAAGTAGTAAATGATAAGCATTATAAAAAAGGATAAATTGTATCAAAAAATTAGCATTTAATTATATATAAATTCATTTATATTATAATAGTAATTCGATTGTCAATAAAAAGAACTGGTGTTCACCTTACAAAGTGAACACCAGTTCTTTGATTAACAACTATTTAACTAATAAAAGTTTTAATTAATAGTATGATTTAAAATTTTGTTTTTACCATTAATTTGTATGATTATTCGTAATTTTTTTGCTACCCGTGACCTTTCTTTAACCGTCGTATCTAAATGTAACTTAGTATGAGGTGTTAAAGTTGCTTGCCTAGAAACAATATTTTTTTGAATTAACTTCATATCACCATCATAAACTTTCGTGATAATCTTAGCGTGTTGTAATAATTTATTATTTTGATTAATAATCGTATAGTTGATCAAATGATGGTTTTGCTGTTTAACATCTGCTAATCGCAAATGTATTGGCACCTTATTTGGATGCCCCATTTTAGCAACAATCGCATAACTATAAGCAATCTGGCTTTGCATAGTTCCTGACGTTTTAGAGCCATTTAAATCAACAACATGTAAACCACCAACAGCAGTGCCATTACTTGATTTGTCTAAACGCCTTAATTTCATGACCACTTCGGCAGTATGATTAGCCGGTACTCTAAGATGCATTTGATTGCGATGATTCTGCAAAAAAATTGCTTGCTTGTCATAATTAACATTCAAATGACCATAACGATTTGCTTTTGCTTGATTACTATAATCAACCGCCAAATTCTGATTAGTAAAAGCATTATGCAATGATAAATTAAAGTTACCTTCACTATCACCTGTCACTATTTTAAAACGCAATAATTGCTCCTTTTGTGTCGAAATATTTACGTGCCAATAACCAGTCTGATTTTTATCTTGATTATTAGCAAACATTGGCACAACTGTATAACCATTAATCTTAGTTTGTTGGTCATTTTTATAAACTTTAACTGGCTGTTCATTCGCAAAAACAGTGGTATTAAATAAAAACAGCAATATCCAAACCATCAAAACAGTCATTAACAGCTTTTGCCATCTAACAATTTTTAATATTTTCATATTTAATCTCACTATTGTGGACCATTCACAACATCATATCGAATCGTTGCGCCGCCTTGACCATCACCTTGTTGCAGATTATTCGTTGTTCTTAGTAACAATCCATTATTATTATGATAATTAAAGGTATAATTCATACCTCCTTGTGAAGTCGTCACATCAGTTGGCAAAGTTGCGTCATCAGTTACCGTTTCAATCGTTTGCGGTACATTACTCAACTCATGCTTCTTATTGGCTAACGTTAACGATTGCCATGAATATTTTGTCATATTTGGTAACTGATTATTTAAAATTGTTGCTTGAATGGAAAAGTTTGGCTTCGCAGTTCTGTCATCTTGCACACTCAGTTGCATATTGTCATTACCAGGTAACGTTGGTCCAAAAGTACCATCACGTGGCAAATCAGCTAAATCGACATTGTAACTACGATTCATCTTACTATTTACTATCGCTAAACCACTCGGCACGCGCCAATCGATATACTTAGCCGTTCTAAGAAAAGTCAAATCACTAGCACTATACTGATTTGGTGCCATTGTCGAAGTTGTAAAATTACCATCCAAACTACCATTGCTAGCACGTTTATACAAAGACCTATTTGGTGGTGTATCATCACCATCAAAATTAGTGCTGGCATGTAACTTCACACCATTTCCACCACTAAAGTTTAACGGGATATTTGAACTAATAACCGCTGTTTTACTTGATTGCAGCGTAAAGTTATTAATATTATTAAATTGAATTGCTGAACCAGTATTTACTTTTCCTTTAATAACGTTACCATTGCCTAAGTCTTGAATATCAACTTTAGACCCCTGATCAAATTGCCAATTAACTTGACCAGTAAACGCATCTAAATTAATTGGTCCACCAGCCATTTCTACTCTTAAATTACCATTATCATGTACATGACAATTAAAGTTAGTAAATGACGTTGACATAAACCAATAATTAGCATGACTGGCAGTAGCACTAGTTCCATTAACCGTAAAATTAGCATTCTTGCCGATATCCCAATTGAGCGGGCCGGTAGAACTACCATAATACATAGTGTACGTATCATTTAAATTCCAATTTAATGATGCATTGTCATCAATTTTCATTGTCGCAGAATTACCGTTATTATAAGTATAGAACGGTTGATCCCATGCCCAATTTTGATTTAAATTTGTCCGACCATTTACGACTTCAACCCAATGACCACCTTGAATCCATTCACCATTATTATCATCACCACGTGACGTTGTCGATGGTGTATTAAAATTAAAATCAGCGTTAATACTAAAATCATTATTCCCTTCGAGCAAAACTTTGCCTTGCTCATTACGAATTGGACTTGCTCCGGTACGTGCACCACCATTTGTCACAGTAACATCTTTATAAACTGTATTTGCAGCGGAAACACCTGTTATTGAAAAAATACCATTCGAAATACCATTAACAATTTTTGCATTTTCAACAGTCAATGTTGTTTTTCCTGTTACCTTGGCATCATTATTAGAATAAAATCCTGGATTGGAAAATCCCGCGCTAAACCTTGACGTCCCCACTCTGTCATTTGGAGAAGCCGCAAAATATAATTGATGACCGTTACCAATTATGGTCAAATTCTTGGTTTCGCCTATCGGTACGCCCTTCAAAGCTTGCGCATCACCTGGAATATCCTTTACAACATTTAAATAGATTGTTTGTCCCGCAACTGGTGCTTGATAAGTATCATACATATCACGCCAACTCGAAACATCATAATACTTGGCATTAACAACACCAGTAATTGAACCATCAGTATCAACTTTAGCTGGCATCACAGCCGCATAACTAGTGCTACTTGTCTTTAAAAGTAACGCAATTATGACTGAACTCATTAATACCAAAGTTGCTAATATTTTCTTTAACATTTTATACTCCTACGACGACTGTATGCTGTATCGTTGCAGAGTAGCTATCTGGTTTTACGAGCATTACTTTTCTAGGATCCAAAACCATTTCAGCAGATACGTTTCCTGACTCTTCAATACTTGCATTATTGTTTCCTGAAGTAATCACAGTCGCTGGCTGATGATAAATATCCGCCTTTTCAAGGCCTTGTAAGGACCTATCTGCATTTGTCTCGACATGGTACCATATGTTTTTTACCGGTAACTTTTCTTCATTATTAAGTGCTTGAAAGTCACTAATTTCAACTTGTACTTGAAAACTAATTGTTTTATTCGCCAAATCTTTGATTTTATAATCACTATCACCAATTCCAGTAATATGCTGCTTGTTACTACTAATATTTCCAAAATCAAGATTTGGCGCTTGTTCAATAATAATCCCCTCAGCAGGCGATAACGAAGAAGATACATTTATCGTTGTCGTACCTGTGGTTGCGTCATCTGCATAAACGCTAGTTGCAATGCACCAAGAACATAATGCAACACAAATAACTACCCATATACTCCTCAAATAATAATTTTGATTTAACACATTTATTCCCCTTTAAAAAAACACATTACTTAACCGATCGTTTCTTAAAATAAATGTAAATAGCCGACAATATTAAGATCATCACAATGATGATTCCCATTGTCGTTCCAATCATCAACCAGTCTGTTTGATGGTAACCATTTATTTTATTTGTCTTATGATCCGTAAGTGTTACAGTACGATCAAACCGCCACGTCTGATGACCAGATTTCATTACCAAATGCAACTTATATTTACCTGCTGATAACTTAGTAGTCCCAATATCAAAAGGAATTGCATAAATACTATTCGGCGCAATTTGACTACCTAATTTTTTATTATCAATATTTACCTTATAAGTTTTATGAAGTAATCCTTCTTTTCTAAAACTACCTTTAACTGATACTCGATTTATAAATACTGGGGTTTGATTATGAATATTAGCCATGACAAAACGCTGTGTACCAATCGCTTTTGGTATAACCGTCCCTAACGCTAAGTGTGGGCTTATAACCGAATTACTCTCGGCATTATGTAAAACAACCCCCACAGTGTAGCTATAATGATTAATAACATTTGTTGTTTTCTGCGTTGACCGATCTTTTAAATGTATTTCTTTAAAGTTAATGCCAGCAACTTTCACATTTTCAAAATTTTGTTCATTAACATGTAACGCAATTGGCACATCAACGGACGATTTTGCCGGAATAGTTGTTTCTTTGGGTATTGAAATATCTTGTTTGATGTCACCTTGTTTTTGATATGAGTAATCGAATTTATCCTTTAAATCCGATTCCCGTTGACTATCATACTGGACAACACCATGCATATTTGTATAAGCGCGACCAACAGTTGCCTTAACTATAACTGGTTGATTCGTATCGTTCGTTAACGTTACTGCAAGTTTTTGCTGCTGTCCTGGATGCACCTTTAAATCAAAATAACTTTTTTTACTATTCACTTGATTTTGCGGCTGTTGTGGCACCACGGCAAAATTTAATTCACTTGCACTAATAGGTTGATTATCCAAACAAATGAATATGAACATCACAAATAATGAACAGATAAACCAAAATAATGATTGTTTATTTTTCATTGCTTGGAACATCACTCAAAGTCCAATTTAAAGTCGTCGTATATTCACCAGCTAATTTATTTGATGAACCTGGCACATTTAATGACACGGCATTATCAACCGTACGACTCGTATCACCATCCCCTTTTTCAGTTACTAAATTATCAGCTTTTCCCATTCGTGCTACCCAGGTTCCCTGACCAGTATTAGCCTTTGCGCTCATAACTGTTTGCGCACCAGTTCCCGGAATTAATGTCATATTGCCGCCTGCAGTTGCACTCCCCGCATCACTATCTGCCTGCGTAGCCGCAGACAAATCACTAATGCCAATTTGTGCACCCTTCAATTCTTTACCATTATTCATAAATTGAGATGGCTGAGCTACTGACAATGTCCAACCTGCACCAGTACCACGACTATCTGTTACTTGTGCGTACAAGACTGAGTTATCCGAAACGCCCTGATATCCTTGCGCTTTAGCATAATAAGTCTGGTTTTTAGGGCTTATTTTTTGTGAACCAAAATCAAAATCTGATACATAATCTAATGATAAGGGTCCAGTAGTTCCGGGCTTAACATCATTTCCATCAGGAGTAACTGGTTTTACCGGTTGATTAGCGTCTGGTTTATCAGGATTAACCGGACCTACCGTATCTTGACTAGGGGTGAAATTTACATTTGCAGATGTTGTATAGTTTGCCCCATCAGCATAAGCAGGAACTACTGCTACTGTTGAAACACCTAATATAGACAACGTTACTAAAATTGAATTCTTTAATTTACTGTTTGATAACAACATTTATAACTCCTAAAAATATATTTTGGGTATACCGAAATTAACTAATAATAGCCTACGTAAACTAATTATCATTATAGCAAAGAAATCTAATAAATATGCCTAATAGTCTTTTTTAGATACTAATATAATATAGATGTGCAATTTTTAAATATCGTAAAATTATCAAAGCGATTATATACAAAAAGTCGGCAACCTAATAGATTGCCGACTTTAGTCGTACAGTATTATACTAATCAATTAAATTAACTGGCTCACTAATTAACATATCTCTTGAACTATCATCAATATTTGCAATAATTTGAATATGTTGCTTATGATTGATAAACGTTACAGGAGCATCCCCACCATATTCACCATCAAGATTAATCATAATCTTATCATTCTTCAATGACGATACTTCAACACGCTCAGACTTAGCGTAAATTAAATTAGGGTTATTAACATGTTTACCCTTTAGAACTTCTGTAATCAAGTTCAAAATTTCAGCAAATTTAGTCGTCTTAACAATTAGCAACGTAAATTTACCATCATCCAATTTAGCATCAGGTACAATTTGTTCAAAGCCACCAACCGAATTAGTTAGTGCCAAGAAAAACATTGCTGACTTACCTTTAAATTCTCCGTCATCATACTTAATGTGCAAATCCATCGGCTTAATGCTAGTCAACATTTCAGCACCCTTTACGACATAAGCTAAGTAACCGTACATTGATTTCAACTTTGAAGGAACTGAATAAGTTAATTCTGACAAAGAACCACCAGCTGCAATATTAATAAAGTATGAATCATTTGACTGACCAATATCCATTTTGGCAGCACGTCCCTTTAAAATTACGCGCGCTGCGGCTAATGGATCTTCACGTGGGATACGTAATGCACGTGCATAATCATTGGTTGTACCAGCTGGAATAATTGCCATCATTGGTCGATGCTCCAAAGGTGCAATACCGTTTACAACTTCGTTGATAGTACCATCCCCACCAGCAGCGATAATTAAATCAAAGCCCGCTTTGGCAGCACGTGTTGCCTCATTCATTGCTGAATTTTCTTCAGGTGTTGTCGCAAACGCGCTTGTTTCATAACCAACTTGTTCGTAAACGTCTAAAATATCAACTAAATCTCGACGAATCGCCTCGCGACCAGAAGTTGGATTATAGATAATTCGTGCTCGTTTCATTACATTCTTGCTCCTATTATTGATATATGTATGAAACCAGACCAATAGCCTGGTTTCTTTGCCACATAACATTAAATGATGTGTAGCTTCTTTATTCTGGTTTACGCGCTTGTAATCCAGCCATCAATAATTTATTAACGACTGCTGGGTTTGCACTACCCTTAGTTTGTTTCATGATTTGACCAACCAAGAAACCGACTGCACGATCTTTTCCATTGTGGAAATCAATAATTGATTGCTCATTGTTGTCCAAAATTTCATCAATCATTGGTGTCAACACAGCTGGATCAGATAACTGCTTCAAACCATTCTTTTCAACGAATTCAACAGGATCTTCACCCTTAGTGATTGCCTTAAATACCTTCTTAGCCATCTTAGTTGAAATTGTACCGTCATCAATTAACTTAATCATATCAGCCAAGTGAGCTGGTGTTAATGGTGTGTTCTCCAAATCAGCTTGTTGCTCATTCAAGAAGGCATTAACATCACCCATTAGGTAATTAGCTGCACGCTTAGGATCAGCACCTTGTGCAACAGTTTCATCAAAGAAGTCAGACATTGCCAACGTTTGCGTCAACACTTCTGAATCATAAACTTCCAAACCTAATTCATCAACATAACGTGCTTTACGAACACTAGCTGCTTCTGGCAACTTTGCTCGAACTTCTTCGACCCAATCATCAGTGATATGAACTGGTGTCAAATCTGGTTCTGGGAAGTAACGGTAATCATCAGCCGTTTCCTTAACACGCATCAAAACAGTCTCACCCGTTGCTTCATCAAAACGACGAGTTTGTTGCTTAATGGTACCACCTGACATGTAAATCTTAGCATGACGGTTTTCTTCAAATGCCAAAGCCTTACGGACATAGTTAAATGAATTCAAATTCTTCAACTCAACCTTAGTACCATATTCTTTAGAACCGACTGGACGGATTGAAATGTTGGCATCAACACGCATTGAACCTTCTTGCATCTTAACGTCAGAAATACCCGTAAATTGAATAGCTTGACGCAATGCTTCTAAGTAAGCATATGCTTCGTCAGGTGAAGAAATATCAGGTGCACCAACAATTTCAATCAAAGGTGTTCCTTGACGGTTCAAGTCAACATAAGAGTAGCCATCTGTTCCGTGGGTATTCTTACCAGCATCTTCTTCCACGTGTAATTCAGTAATTCCTACACGCTTCTTTTGACCTTCAAATTCAATCTCCAACCAGCCATTACGGCCAATAGGCTCTTGTTGTTGTGTAATTTGATATGCCTTAGGATTATCTGGATAGAAATAATTCTTACGATCCCAATGCAAATCACGAGTAATATCAGCATTCAAAGCCAAAGAAGCCATCATACCAAATTCCAAAGCACCCTTGTTTGCTTGTGGCAAAACTCCAGGATAACCCCAATCAATAACATTGGTATTTGCATTAGGTTGTGCACCATATTGTACTGGAGAAGGTGACATTGCCTTAGAATTTGTCTTTAACTCAACGTGGACTTCTAGACCAATCGTTGTTTCAAAATTTGGGACTGCCATTAATCCTTACCTCCTGGTACTTTTTCAAACAAACGCGTTGCTTGCTCGTAAGCATAAGCTGCGCGATAAATTGTTTCTTCTTGATAGCGGTTAGCAATCAATTGCATACCAACTGGCAAACCATCTACAAAACCGGCTGGTACTGACATACCTGGCAAACCAGCCATGTTAACTGGGATTGTCAAAACATCGTTCATGTATGTGACTTCAGGATCATCTTGGTTAGCACCAAAATCATAAGCAACATTTGGTGTTGTTGGTGCAACAATCAAATCATATTCTGCAAAGACCTTTTGGAAGTCATCATTCATCAATGTACGTACCTGTGCAGCCTTCTTAAAGAATGCATCGTATGAACCTGCTGACAATGAGTATGTTCCAAGCATAATACGACGCTTAACCTCATCCCCAAAACCTTGTGTACGTGTTTGAACATACAAGTCTTCCAGAGTCTTAACGTTTTCAGGACGGAAACCATAACGGATACCATCAAAACGTTGCAAGTTTGATGATGCTTCAGCAGAAGCTAAGATATAATAAGCAGCTACGCCATACTTTGTGTGTGGTAATGATACTTCATCAACCGTTGCACCCAATTCACGTAGTTTGTCAATTCCGGCACGAACAGTTTCCTTGATTTGATTATCAACACCCTCTGCAAAGTATTCAGCGGGAACGGCAATTCTAAAACCTTTAATGTCACCATCTAAATGAGCTGTAAAATCAGGAACGGGTTGGTCTGATGACGTTTGGTCATTAACATCCATACCTGCCATAGCACCCAATACACTAGCATTATCCTTAACGTTACGTGTGAATACACCAACTTGATCAAGAGAAGATGCAAAGGCGATGACACCAAAACGTGAAACACGACCGTATGTTGGCTTCATCCCAACAATACCGTTAAAGGCTGCTGGTTGGCGGATTGAACCACCGGTATCAGTTCCCAAAGCAAATGGCACTTGCCCTGCAGCAACCGACACAGCTGAACCACCAGAAGAACCACCAGGAACCTTAGTTTGATCCCAAGCATTCTTAGTTTGCTTATAATATGACGTTTCAGTTGTTGATCCCATGGCAAATTCATCCATGTTCAACTTACCAACACCAACTGCACCTTGCTCGCGCAAACGTGATACTACCGTGGCGTCATAAATTGGCTTAAATCCTTCCAAAATCTTTGATGCGGCAGTCGTCGTAACGTCCTTGGTAATTAAATTATCTTTAATACCATATGGAATTCCTGATAAAACATTATCTGGATCAATACCTGCTTCATCAATTGCAGCTGCTTCGGCCAAAGCCTTATCTGTCATTGTCGTTAGAAAAGCATCATAAGTTGCATCAGTCTGTTCGATGTTTGCTAAAGTTTCTTTTACCAAATCAACAGCTGTTATCTCTTTGTTAACAAGCTTTTCATGCAACTTTTGGATATCTGTATGCAAAAAATTCATTAATCCTTAGCTCCTCCATCAAGAATTGCAGGCACCTTAATTAAGGTGTCTTGGTGCTCTGGTGCATTATGCAACAATTCTTGCGATTGGTGGGCATTATTAGCCACATCGTCTCGTAATACTGTATGCATTTCAGTCACTGAATACGTTGGTTTAACATTTTCTGTATCAACCTCAGCCAACGTTGTTACCACATCAAAAATTTTACCTAGATGATCAGTAAACATGTCAGCTTCTGAATCTGTTAAAGCTAACTTTGCTAAGTTAGCCACATGTTCAACTTCTTCACGTGTAATTTGCTCGTTTGCCATGTTAATTCCTTTCATGCTTTAATATAGCTATTTTACAAAAGATTTTACATTTAGTATATGTTATCTGGCAAATTTGCTAGATTACAATCGGTAATGTCCCCCCTGCTTTAACGTTTTTTCACAACAAAGTAAGCCACTACCATTTAATAAACACTCTAATCAATATAATATATCCATTTTACACGTTTTTTTTGCTTTAAACAGTGTTTTTAAGCGCTTTAAAAACGTTCAAATAATTTTAGCTAAATACTTTGCTAAGCCATCTTCATCATTAGTATATTCTGTTATATCATTTGCAATGGCCTTTAGTGCGTTGTTACCATTCTTCATCACAATACCATGGGTGGCGTAATCAATCATTTCATAATCATTCATTTCGTCACCAAATGCATAAACATCATCTTTATTAATATCAAAAGCATGTTGTAAAATCTGTAATCCCGTATCCTTAGCAATACCAGCAGGCACTATTTCTAATACCGGTGATTTAGCACCCCAAGTTTTAACTGTGACACGATCTGCACCATATCGATTCGTCACATATTGTTGAATTTCATTTTGATGTGTTTCATTCTGTGCTTCAATCAAAATTGAGTTAATGTTATGTTTTAAATTCAGACGATCCAACATATGCGTTGTATCATCTTTTTGCGGAAAGAAAAAAGCTTCGTCAGGATTTTTTGGTGCGATTAAACTATTTGTCCAAACATCCGCATCGTTTTCGGCAACGACTGCTTTAATCGCCATATCTGCTGCGTTTTCAAGTAAATCAAACGCAATTTCACGATCAACCTGATATGAATAAGCATGCTCCCACGCTGTGTTAGGAATGCCACCAAGTGCACCATTAAAATTAATCATCGGTGAAACTAACCCTAACTGTCGGTAAATGTCTGTTGATAAGCGGACGGGACGTCCTGTCACAATTGCGACCACGTGACCTGCTTGTTGCATCTTTTGAACCATTTGTTGCGTTGCTGCTGACACCTCACCAGCATCATTTAACGTTGTACTATCCAAATCAATTCCAATTAGTTTACGTCCCATACTCAATTTTTCCTTATCATCTTTAATCTGTTACTTGTGCAACTGGTACCAATAATTGACTATGTTTTGTATCAATTGTATACGTAATGTGTTGATTGCCTCGTACGGTCATTTCAAAATCAGTACCGTAAATAACAATCCCTAATTGATGACCCGCTGTTAATTGGTATAACGTTGGTTGCAACGTCAATGTTAAATCAACATACTCATGCGGACGTAAATCATCAACATGCCAAGGATTTTCGCGATTTTGCATATTCATATGGCCAATTGTAATCATCTTAAACGGCGTTGCTTTTGCTAATTCAAATTCCATTAATGATGTTGGTTGCCAATTTTGACCACGATCAATCTGTTCTCCTTGTGGAACAGGTTTCGTGGTCAAACGACGCTCTTTACCGTAATCAACTAGCATCGCACTAACCAAACCAACGTTTGCCGATGACTTCATACGTAACTGTAATGACACTTCGCCATCAATTAATAAATCTTGCGCTTGTTGTGGTTGTAAAAACATAATTCGTGCATGGTCTAATTCATGTTTATCACGGTCCATCATTAATGAACGCCAAGTCTGGTAATCTTGACTATAATTTACATACGCTTGCTTAGTTTGCTGATCTGTATAGCTAACTGGCGTTTGCACATTCGCTAATGAAATAGCCGTCGGTGTAACTTGACCCCAACTTGCTTGCGTTTGCCAAGTATCGGGTTGTTGGTTGCTTTGCCACGTTATGTCAGGTAATTGCGTTACTGCTTGATTATCAACATCATACAATTTATAGCTTAACCATAAATTCATTTGATCACTGAAGTCCAAAGAACGATTATTATTAATGTAAATATGCTGTCCTTGATGCAAGTACAACTTTTTAACGATGTTTAATTCTTGTAACTTTTGGAATAAACGAAAAACTTGGCGTGGTTTAACATTCCAGTCATTCAAGCCATGAACCATAACAACATCAGCTTTAATATTTGGTACATTTTTTAGATAATTGCGTGCATCCCAATAGGTATTATAGTTACCACCTACTCGATCCATTGCTTGCGCCATTTCAGTCTGCTTTTGCGTCCATTGTTCCTTAGTTCGATGCCAATCCCCAGCGTCCTGCATGCGTGAATAAACTAATTCAGCCAAAACATCCATATCTTCGCCTGGAAAACCACCTGGTGCAATTGCTAAACCATTATCACGATAATACTGGTACCAATCAGAAATTGCCGCTTCAGAAATAACTGTTTCCAAACCATCAACTCCAGTCGTTGCAACTGCTGTCGCTAATGTCCCTAAATAAGACTTACCAGTCATTGCAACCTTACCATTTGACCATTGTGCTTTAATTGTTACACCACTTGTACGGTCCACAAATGCACGTCGATTACCAGCTAACCACTCAACAACAGCTTGCATACTTGCAACCTGATCAGGAGAACCAGTATCTTGCATCCCATCAGAATCACGCGTTCCCACTCCTGCAGAATATGCAACTGCAAAGCCACGTGATAAGAAATAATTATTTAAATCAACATGCGAAGTTGGATAAAATGTTTCAGTCGCTTCCATCGCTTCACCTGTTGCTTCATGACTTGCTAATACCTTTGCAGGTGCTTCCTGATAAGCAATATCATCATATGTCACGCGATTAGGTCGCTTACGCTCTAACGGTACATTGACTGAATGCATCTTCTTATCACTTATTACATCATTGGTACCTTGATAGTATGGTGATGCCGTAAACAAAGTTGGCACTAATTGTTTCGTTGTTGGCCGAATAATATCCACGCGTACTAAATCTTTAATACCGTCGTTATCTGTATCTAAATCTGTTTCAACATATACCACTTCTTTTTTCAAATTATTGGTATCAAAAGTGACCATTGCTTTACCATTAAAGAATAGTGACTCATTAGTTGCTTTAAAATAACCATGGCTTGCTAGCAAGTCGATGAACTGTAACCCATTTTTAGTATGTGTCGTCAACAAGCTGTACCAGGCCGTTAATACATCATCGGTTGACCAATCACCTTCTATGTCAGCCAGTGGTAATCCAAGCGTTTGCGCCGCTTTAACTGCTTCTGCCAACGTATAATCAACATTTTCTACAAATTGTAATAGTTGTAATGCAACACTATCAAATTCTTGCACATTTAATTGCATACTATTAGCAAAAAAATCAGCTAAATCTTGATGTTCACTAACCATGTAATTAGAAAAATTCGTCGTAACAGCAGTAGTTGTAGCTGCTTGCTGCAATAATGCTGCAAATAATGCAACCGGTCCTTTTTGTGCAGCTGCTTTAATTGCTGCATCATAGAATCCAATTGACTTTAATTCAAACAATTTTTGTTCAAAAGTTGTTTCAATAACCCCAAATTGATTTATCTTCATAAATTTATCTCCATTTCAATGCTTACATTATAACAAACATTAAAACATAATGAGAACTGGTCCAAAAGAGAATACTAAAAAAGAGTATCAATCTATCATCCAAAATGATAAATTGATACTCCTGAAATGTAGAAAAAATTTAATGATTAATTGTTATTGATGCATATTCACCAGTTAGTTTCAATGCTTTATTTTGATCACCAGTCACGTAATCAGTCTCACCTTGATCTTTATTGTCTACCTCAAGATCACTGTCCCTATTAATCACCTTCATGCCGGGGACAACAATATTCTTTAATGTAATATCTGAATTATCACTCTTAATTTCGCTAGCTTCCTTTAGTGTTAGTCGCTCAGCATTAAAGGTAGCGTCATCACCATTTACATGCAACTGATTTGCAGTAACATCTTTTAGACGATAATTACTTGATTCACCGTTCATACTGATTTTATCAGCATGTAATGATTGTAAACGAACACCACCATAATAATTCGTAATAGCGACATTTTTAGCTGAAATGCCTTTCGTTACAACACCGCTACCTTCTGTTCTAACTGATAATTGATCTAAATTAACACCACGAGGTACCGTAATCGTTAACTTCTGACTTGATGGTTCAATACCAAACATAGCTCGATCACGATCGTGCATTGTAACCTTCAAATCATCATTATCGGCATGCAATTTAAATTGATCAATATTTGTATAACGACCCGAAACATGCCAATCGTCACCCTGCACCAACTTCACAATACTGTTCGAGCCACCATTAATGATTAATTTTTTGTACTGATGGTCTGCAAGTGTTTTATTAAATTTATGTGTCTTAACAATTTTGGGCCCGTTATCCCAAGTAATTGCTGTATTAGCACCCGTAGATAGACCAGTAACTACCATTACGCCACCAACAACCATGACGCTACCACCAGTAATTAATGCTGCTTTTAATCCCATCTTAACGTGCCCCCTTAACATTATTTTTACTCAAATAACGGTTACCTACCCATTTGATAAATGTTACTAACACTTCAAATAGCCAGTGTGTTATACGCCAAACGATTGGTGCAAAGAAGATAACGGCACCAGTCAATAACAAACCTGCCCCGATATAGAAGACACCTGTTGCAACTGACTGCCAAAGTAAAATAACACCATTAATAAAGGCAATCAAGCCACCTGCCAACACACCAATAATACCAACGTAAATACCAAATATAATACCTAAGAAACCAATTACCGCAGCAAATAAAATACCAATTAATCCAATTGCAACCGGTATTAATATTGGTGAAGCAAACAAGCCTAGGATTACTAACCAGACTAAATTCATCCGATTTTTTGTGCGCGTACTACGTGTCACTGTTTCATCAGAAATTTCATCATTTTCGATAAAATATTCAATTTTTAACGAACGAGCAAATTGCTTAGGCGTACCATATTTTTCTTCAATTTCTGCCATGGAATAACCGGCATCTAACATTTGTTCTTCATAAAATTGTAATAGTTCTTCCCGCTCATCAGTCGGTAGATCCTTTAGATACGATCTCACATTCTCTAAATACTCTTTAATCATTACTCTCCTCCAATAACGAATCAACTGCCGCTCTAAATGATGCCCACGAGTGAATAATTTCTTGCAGATGACCCCGACCAATATCCGTTATGTGATAATAACGTCGATTACGCCCTTCAAAAGGTTTGTCATATGTTTCTAGATAGCCATCACGTTTTAGCCGTCTAAGCACTGGATACATGGTGGATTCGCTTACCCCTAGTAACTCTTGCATTGCCTTGGTAATAATATATCCATATGTATCTTCTTTAGTTAATACTGCTAATACTGAGCCATCTAGTACCACTGTTGGTACCTGAATATTCATGGCTGTTCTCCTTATTTTCCTATGTTATATTTCGTATACCATTATATTATATGACATATAATGGTATGTCAAGGATACCGCTTGTCTTTTTTTAAGTTATATTTATTAAACAAAAAAACGTAAAGATAATACTCAAAGTACTATCCTTACGTTTAATTTTTATACTCGTAGTTAACCTTATTAACCAAACATTTGACCAATAATTTGGAAAATCAATTGGATATTCAAAGCTGTCAAAACAATGAAAATAATCCAAGCTAACCAAGTCATCCACTTTGGATTAGCAAAATCATCACCCATAACCTTCTTTGAAGAAGTAAAGGCAATTAGCGGTGCCATTGCAAATGGTAACGCAACTGATAAGAAGACCTGTGAATAAACAAGTAATTGATCAAGCTTTCCTTCATCACCACCATAAATCAATGTAAAGGCAACGACTGGAATCAAAGCTAGACCACGCGTAATCACACGACGTAACCACATAGGTACCTTCAAGTGTAAGAAACCACCCATGATAACTTCACCTGTCAAAGTTCCAGTAATTGTTGAATTTTGTCCTGATGCTAACAATGCAACAGCAAACAATGTTGATAGAACTGGCGAAGCAATTGCACCGGCAATACTGCTATCACCCAAAGCATTATACATTTGACCGAATGTACCAACTGAATCACCATGGCCAAAGAACAATGAAGCTCCTAAAATCAACAAGAATGAGTTAATAATGAAGGCTAACGACAATTGGATATTTGAATCCCATGTCATAAAACGAACACCTTCTTTTAGCTCTGCTTTATTATCACGGTTCACATTACGTGTTTGTGAAATTGATGAGTGTAAGTACAAATTATGCGGCATAACTGTTGCCCCAATAATTCCTAATGTCATCACTAATGGTGAATCAGCACCATGAATACCAGTTGTGCTAACTGCTTGAATTTGTGGTAGATAACCACCAAACAATGCTACCATGTTAGGATCTGACGAAACGACTAAGTATCCGAAAATAAATAAAATCGTTAAAATAAGCGTTACAACAATAGCTTCAATTTTTCGGAATCCAAAACGCATCAACAACAATAACAAGACAACATCCAAAGCCGTTGTCAAAACAGATGCAATCATTGACCAACCAAATAACAAGTGTAGCGCAATCGCACCACCAATGACTTCGGCAATATCAGTGGCCATCAAAGCAAGCTCACTAATAACCCATAAAATAATACCACCAGTTTTGTTGGTACGATTTCTAGTAGCTTGCGCTAAGTCTTCGTGCTTAACCATCCCCAACTTACCAGCCATGTATTGTAGCATCATCGCAATTAATGATGAAATCAAAACAACTGATAACAACGTGTAATGATAGGTCGCACCACCAGTAACTGATGTTACCCAATTACCTGGATCCATATACCCTACGGCAACTAATGCTCCTGGACCTGAGAAAGTCCATAGTTTACGCCAAAATGAACCACTTTTAGGTATCTCCACTGAGCCGTTCACATCGCCAAGACTATCATCATCAGCTGTGCTTTGAATCAAGCCTTTCTTTTCTGTCACTTCTTCTTCAGACATGACAACCTCCTAAGATAAAAATCGTCGTCGTAAGGTCATCCCAGTGTACTATTTACTTTTTGTATATAGTGCTAAATAAAATTCATAAAGATTTTCGTTCAACTTGGTTGTTGAAAGCTTATGACTTTTACTTAACCGGGAATTTTCTCACCCGCAGTGAATATGTTACGCTTTTGTCAAACAAGATGCAACCATTTATTTTCTTTGATTTTATTTTTTTTACGTACAATCGCTAAAAAGTTTATCGATAAACTCTTTATAATTTTACCATAGACTAAATTATTTTAGATGATACGTGAAAAACATCAATAAAAAGCGCCTATTCTAATGAAACTTAAGAATAGGCGCTCATATTTATTTACTTTTCTAACATCAATTGTTTTATTTTCTTAACGTAAAGCTTCAGCCATTCCAATTAATAATTTACGCATAAACTGATCACCTGCCACTAAATATTTCGGATGTGACTTACGCCGGACCATAGCCCCTACTTCACCTTTAGTAACTTTAAAATCAGCTGCCTGCCAAAAGGCTAACAAATCTTCAACTGTATAGGACATCGCAATTTTCAACTTTTTAATAACAACATTATTAATATCACTATCTCGTTGCATACTATAATCTTGCGGTGCTACAGAACCATCTTCATTTTTCTTATGCCCACGTTGCGATATGATTAGACCATTCATAAATTTTTCTAAGTCATGCCGTGATAATTGCGCATCACGCGCACTATCTTGTGCAGGCTTTGCGATAATTGCTAAAAATTCAGCCTTTGTTAAATTCAAATCACCTAATTTGAAAATGGTTAACATATCTTTAGTACTAATATTGAAAATATATTGTAAACGCCGAACGATATCATTATTATGCATTTAATGCTTAACTTCTTTCCTTTTTTATAAAAAAATTGTTTATTTTCGTCTTATTACCTTGAAAATAAACAATTTTAATTTATCCCTTTAGGATTTGGTCAATTTTACCTAGCTCTTCTGCTGACAAAGTCATGTTGTCAGCAACCTTAACGTTGTCCAACAAATGGTCAACTGAAGAAGCACCAATCACAATTGAAGGTACTCGCTTATCTCGCAACAACCAAGCCATTGCTAGTTGTGCCAAGGTTTGTCCACGATCAGCTGCAATCTTATTTAGTGCATTAAGTTTAGCAACTGCCCCTTCGGGATCATCTTGAATAAATGAATTTGTGCGATGTAATGGCATGTCCGCAGGAATACCATCCAAATAACGATCTGTTAACAAGCCTTCTGCCAATGGACCGTATGCAATTAGTCCTGCATGATGCGCATCCAAAGTACCTAACATATCATCTTCTTCAGCTTCACGATTGAACATGTTATACGACATTTGGTTACCAATAAACGGCGTATGCAATTCATCAAATATTTTTGAAATTTCAGCCACTTGTTCAGTTGTGTAATTAGATACGCCAACGTATAGCGCCTTTCCTTGACGAACCATCAAATCAAGTGCTTCGGCCGTTTCACGCAAGTTAGTATTAGGATCCCAGCGGTGCGCATAAAAGATATCCACATAGTCCAAATGCATGCGCTGTAATGACAAATCTAAGGCAGCCGTCAAAGTCTTCTTACCTGAAAACTCACCTAGCGGACCAGGCCACATATGATAACCAGCCTTAGTTGTAATCACTAATTCATTACGATATGGCTTCAAATCTTTTTCATATACTGCACCAAACGTTTCTTCAGCAGTTCCGTTTGATGGCCCATAATTAGAAGCATTATCAAAAGAAAAGATACCATTATCAAATGCCTTTAAAATAACCTCACGTGAATTAGATAATGGCATTTGATCGCCTAAATTACGCCATAATCCAAATGACAGAGCTGGCAAAATTAAGCCAGAATCTGAAACTCGACGATATGGCATAACGTCATAACGATTATCTGCTGCTGCATAAACCATGATTGTACCTCCAAAATTCAATTAATTAGTAAATATTAACATCTGGATTATTACTTGAACGTAGTAAAACATCGATACGATTATTATCGTGAATACGCTGGATAGCTTCTGCTAGTAATGGCGCAACAGACAATACCGTAAACTTTGCACTTTGCTTTTCTTCTGGAATATCAATTGTATCCGTAAAAATGTAACGTTCAATATTATCATCTACATCTAAGTTTTGCGCAGCATCCCCTGATAGAACTGGATGAGTTGCTGCAACATAAACTTCAGTTGCACCATTAGCTAATAATGCTCGAGCTGTCATTTGCACACGGTAACCCGTATCAACAATATCATCAACAATAACAGCACGACGACCCTTAACGTCACCGACAATTGCATCCTTTGATTCTGGGTTAGTCATAGCGACATTGTCATTAACAATTCCCCATGGCGACTTTAGAATATCCGCAAATGTTCGTGCACGTCCAGCACCAGTATGATCTGGTGAAACAATCACCAAATCATCTGTTAACTTACGACTATAAAAGTAATCAGTCAATAGTGGTGCTGCTTTTAAATGATCCACAGGAATATCAAAGAATCCTTGCAATTGCTGAGCATGTAGATCAATAGAGACAACTCGGTCGACTCCATTCATTTCAATTAGTGAAGCGACCATTTTAGCAGTAATTGGTTCGCGGGATTTTGCTTTACGATCTTGACGTGCATAACCCATGTATGGAATAACTAAGTTGATTTGTCCCGCTGAAGAACGGCGTAGCGCATCAACCACAATCATTATTTCCATGAATGAGTCATTTACTTCTTCAGCAATCGGAGCAATAACATAAACGTCATCCCCACGAATACTTTCTTGAACTCGTTCATAAATTTCACCATCAGCAAAGCGTTGAATATCAACTGGTGTCAATGGTATGTTTAGCTCTTCGGCTACAGATTTTGCTAGAACATTATTTGTACTTAGTCCCAACAATGTTATTTGAGATTCCACGAACGAATGCCTCCATTTCTCATCCTTACTTCTCGTCCCCTTTATTTTACCAAAAGATAGCATATTACGGTATCCTTTATATTTCATTGCCAAACTAAAATTTTGTGTTTTTTAAGTTTAATTTGCAAATAACTTCCATTCCCCCTATACTAAAACAAGCGAATCAAATAAGCTGGGGTGCCAAGAGCTGGCTGAGAAAATACCCATAGAACCTGAGCAATGTAATTTTGCTAGGGAGCTTCTTGTTTATCATGACAGTAAACAACCCCAGTGCCCGCACAGACATGTGTCTTTGCGGTACTGGGGCTTTTTTTGCTACCAAAGCTTCGGCGATTCGATTACATTATTTTAAGGAGGTTTGCAATTATTATGCAAACAGTTAATGAATCAAAGGCAAAGTGGTCACTACGAGATGTTATTTTTCTAGCAATCATTGCCATCTTTTTCGGAGTTATTTTTGAAGTATGGAGTGCAGCTTATTATGCAGTAGCAGCAACTCCACTAAAGCCTTACGCCAATGACTTAACTTTAGGTGTTTGGTTAATGGCCGCACCACTAGCCGGTGCCATTTTACAAAAAGTTGGGAGCTCATTACTAGGTGAAGTTTTAGCGGCTGCCGTTGAAATGATGCTATTTTCAAGTTGGGGTGCCGCAAATCTAATTTCTGGTTTCATTCAAGGTATTGGAACCGAACTTGGTTTTGCTGCAACTGGTTATAAAAACTGGGGTAAGCTCGGTTTGACATTCTCTGTTATTACAACAACTATCGTAACCTTTATTTGGGACTTATTTAATAGTGGTTATGCCGATTATAAGCCAAGCTTGATGATTACCCTATTCATCATTCGTCTAATATCAGCCGGTTTCTTTGGTGGTGTATTAGTTTATTATATTCAAAAATTAGTTGCCAAATCTGGTGTATTAAAACATTAAGCTTATGACAAATTTACAAGTTGAAAATTTTAGTTTTGCGTATGTTGATAATCAGCCAAATGTCCTAAATCAAATAAATTGGTCTCCACAAAACGGATCATTTAATCTGCTAATTGGTCCTTCTGGATCTGGTAAATCTACTTTGTTAAAAGCAATGGCTGGTTTGCTACCAAAATTTGGTGGTGTTATTACTAATGGACAAATTTTATTAAATAATGAGCCGATTCAACCGATTGTACCTTTTGAAAGGGCAAAACGAATTGCTATGCTCTTTCAAAATCCAGACCGTCAATTTGCAATGCGAACCCCTCGCTTGCAACTAGTATTTGCATTAGAAAATCTCCAACTGTCAGCTGATAATATCAAAAAACGTGTACCATTAGCACTTACTGCACTGCACTTAAATGATATCGCAGATCAAGACCTATTAACCCTATCAGGCGGTGAAAAACAACGAGTTGCCTTAGCCGTTGTTCTAGCAATGGATAGTGACATTATTTTACTAGATGAACCTTTTGCTAGTGTTGACCCGGTGGCACGTTTGTCTTTGCTAGCTGATTTGAAGAAATTGCAAACAGAACAGCATAAGACCATTATCGTTTCCGACCACGATTTATCTGGTTATGAAAACCTAGTTGATTACTTATACGCTATCGATACGGAAACCGGTACATTGGCACAACAACCATTGTCTAAACTAGATAACTTACCTGTGGTGACACCATTTTATGGCTTACCACAGGTAAATGGTCACCTTAGTTGGCATCAGCTAACTTTAAACGTTGGTAAACGTCGCACACTACTAGCAGATAGTTCTTTTACTCTACCAAATGGACAAATCGGTTTATTATCTGGTGCCAATGGTATCGGTAAATCTACTTTATTTAAGGCATTAGGTCATCAGATAAAGTATGAGGGACAAATCAATTGGGACGCACAAGATACACGTAAAATTAAATTAAAAAATTGGTCTAAACAAGTCGCATTGATTTTCCAATCGGCAACTGATCAATTCGTTAAAATGACGGTACAAGAAGAAATTATGTTATCACAACAGCACAGTTTAGCAGCGACTTATTGGACGGATGATCGTATTCAAACAGCCTTAACTATTTTACATTTGGATTATTTATTAGATCATGTCGTTTACCAACTATCAGGTGGGCAACAAAAAAAGCTCCAAGTGCTAAGCATGTTAATCATGGGCCAACCCGTTTTGCTATTAGATGAGCCACTGGCCGGGCTCGACAGCGAGTCTGTTCAAGTTGTCATGCAATTAATCCGTGATAGCATTCTTGCAACACAAACCAGTGTCCTAATGATTTCTCATCAACGCACTGGTTTAGCTGAATTTATCGATTATGAACTGGTATTCAAGAACCAATCGTTATCACTAATTGGGGAGGCGCCAAATGTTTAAAATAAATCCAACTATTCTAGTTGCTATCATGCTAAGTATTGGTGTTGAAACTTCTTTTGTCCGCTCGATTATTTTAAACGGTATCGTTGTTTTAATAAGTGGTATTTACCTACTGATGCAACGTCCTAATTTTAAATTAATTGGTTTAATGATTTTAATCTCTATCCCGCTTGCGTTTGGAACATGGTGGTCATTTATCGCATTCGGTACTGGCGATACGCACCATTTAGCATTAGTCTACGCAAGTCGTTTGTATGCCTATTTGTTTTTAGGAGCCGCCGTAACATTAACGGTGCCTGTCAAAGAATTACTATTTAGTCTAAATCAGCATGCTAAAATATCAAATACATTTACCTATGGTTTGTTAGCAGCCTTTAATTTGGTTCCACGTGTTCGTCGTCAAGTTCAAATTATTCGCTACGCCGGTGCTTTACGCGGCGTTACTTACCACTTATGGCAACCACAAATTTACTTTAAGGCTATTTTGAGTGCGTTACACTGGTCTGATGACTTGGCTATCGCTATGACATCGCATGGCTTTTCAGAAGGGTTTCCACGGACGCAGACAGTAAAAGATATTTTGCCTAAATGGCAATGGGGCATCCCCGTTGTGCTTGCTATCTTATATTTAGTAATTGCTATTGTATACAAGCCTTGGTGATATCCAATAGTCATTTATACTATAAAATTCGCAGGTCTATAATTAAAAAGACGTTGAAATACTTCAAATGAAGATGTTTCAACGTCTTTTTGTTTATCTCATATTTAATTTTCAAAGTCACCAATTAACACACGATTACCAGCTGCTGTTTGATTAGGATCCGCCTTACCAAAAGCCGCCCGTGTCAAACGTAGTTGATTACTTTCCACCCCAAAATAGTCTTGAATTAAATCAGTCATAAATACCAATAACGCCTGACTATCAATTTCAGCTTCATGGAGTAGTACAGGTCCTTTATTTTTGAATATACCGGCATTACGCAAATCGTCAACCTTTTGTTCTAACGCGGGTAAACCTGCAACCAAATGGTATAAAACATGATTTTCATGTTGCCATTTGGTTAGATAAACAACATGTCGTAAATCAGTCAAACCAGTCGGCAAAATCATATCGGCTGCAACAGCCTCCAATTGCATTTCTTCATGACTATAATTTTCAATAGAAGCAGTTAACGCCCTTGTTGATAAAGTAAAATTGCCATTATAATCAAACATTGCCTGGCCCAAGAGCATTTCAGTACGTGTCACATAACCAATCCGATCAAAATTTTCATCTGCCTGTAATGCTTTATTTAAATACTGGCGAAAAATATCAGGCGCACGCCAATCAAGACGTAACTTTATCTTATCTATGCCGATATCATCCCCAACACCATGAAAAGTAATTAATGAATAACCCATGGTGCCGGGAATTTTAGTAATGAGTTCCTGTCTATCATTTTCAAAAAATCGACTATTGTACATCATGATTTGATCCCCATTTCTGCAATAAAGCTGATACGGTCACTTGACCTGGCGCGGAACTCCCGGTTACTGTTGCAAATGTTAGTTGCGAACCAAATTGGTACCCTAATATTCGAGACGGCATCCCCATTTCACCCATCGCCATTGTAATCAATGGTTTTGCTGCATCATTTGCCACTTGTTTAGTACTAACTAATAAATAGTCAACATCACTTGTAGATTGTGGCATAACAGCCAACTTAACAATATCAGTTGGCAACATCAACATATTATTTAACGCCTGCACTAAATTATGCGGCGTTCTATCGAAATAATGCTTTGAACCAATAATTTGTACATTAGTAGGAACCTGTTTTAACAAAGCTTTTTGATCTTTTAACAAATCAATTTCAATATCTAATGCCGCAACCCCGGCTGCTAATGCATTTAAATAAATCCGTTCATACATATCAGCGTGATACTGCTTATTGCCACCTTCTGCCAGCGTACGCCAGGTAAAAATAACTGGTTTCATAACAGTTTGACGAACCTGTCTGATATGATCAACCGTTAATTCATTTAATCGTGTAAGATAATCAATTCGCCACTCAACAACATCAATAGCACTATGACTTAATATATCAGCTTCTTGTAATACTTGTTGCCATGTACTGGCTGTGATTGGTGCTGCAATCAGCGGACGTTCACTTGATGCAACAGCCTCACCAATCTTTAACCGTACCATCCGCAATACCTTTCACATAGTTTATAATTTCTTCTGCTACTTGATTAGCACTCTTATTATCAGTATAAACGGTTTGCGTTGCAATAGCTGCATACTTAGGCAATCGAGCCTCCCACAACTCTGCTAACTCAAGTAATGATTTATTTCGCACAATTGGTCGTGAATTATCTTTAACTAAGCGCTCCATCGTTTGTCCAAATGAACCAGACAAATAAATGACTGGCACTGTTACTTCAGACAATAACTGCTGATTTTTGCTGAGTTCAATAATACCACCGCCAGTTGCAATCACCCCCGATTCGGTAATTGCTTCACCTAAAATAGTATGTTCTAAATCACGAAATCCAGCCTCACCAATATCAGCAAAAATTTCACCAGGTGTTTGGTTTGTCCGTTCAGTAATTAGTTGATCGGTATCTAATAACGGCTGTCCCACCTTTTCTGCTAGTAAATGACCTACAGTCGTTTTACCAGCTCCCATAAAGCCAATTAAAATTACATCCATTTTATGATAAAACCTCATTTAAATCTTCAAAAAATTGGGGATATGAAATATTAACTGCATCTGCTCTAGCCAAAGAGACATCGCCCTCTGTAATTAAAGCTGCAATTGTTAACATCATGCCAACACGATGATCCCCACAAGAGTCAACCGTTGTAGGTTCTGTTACATGCAGTGGTGTACCACCATGAACATAAAAACCGTCCTCTTTTGCTTCAATGTGGGCGCCTAACTTATTAAGTTGGGTAGTCACCGTTGCAATACGGTCTGATTCTTTAACGTGTAATTCACTAGCTCCGGTAATAAGGGTATCACCCTGTGCCTGGGTCGCTGCTAATACAACCAATGGCATTTCATCAATCATTGTTGGCACATCCGTTGCTGTCACAGTTGTGCCATGTAATTCTTGCGATTGTACACGGATATTTGCCATTGGTTCACTAGTTGTCTTTGCTTTATCAAGATCGAAGGATGCCCCCATTCGTGACAAGATATTAATAATACCTGTACGCGTTGGATTAATACCTACTTGCTGTAACGTTAACTCACTATCGGGCACTAATAGTGCTGCTACTAACCAGTAAGCTGCTGATGAAATATCACCCGGTACTTGAATGTTAGTTGCCGTTAACTTTGTTTGAGGTGCCACAATAATTCTATTATTGTCACGTTCTAACTGAACGCCAAAAGAAGCTAACATGCGTTCCGTATGATCGCGTGTTGCAATTGGTTCAATAATTGTTGTTGTTGAATCGGCTTGTAGCGCAGCTAAAATGATTGCACTCTTAACTTGCGCTGATGCAACGGGTAATTCATATGTTATCCCTTTTAAATGTTTCGTTGCCAATTTCGTAATCGGCAAGCGATCATTTTTAGTGACAAAGCTTACACCCATCGCCATTAAGGGCTTGATAACACGTCCAAATGGGCGTTTAGATAAGCTACTGTCACCACGAAATGTTAAAGTGAATGGTTGTTTAGCTAATAAGCCCATTAATAGACGTGCCGACGTACCTGAATTTTCCATATTTAGCATCTGCGTAGGCTCAATTAACATATCTAACGATTTGCCGTGGACGATTAAATCATCACCGTCACGATCAAAAGTCACACCAAGGTTGGACATCGCCGTAATTGTACTATTAACGTCTTGTGAATCTAACAAATTTTTGATATGTGTATCACCCGATGCAATGCTTCCCAACATCACCGCACGATGTGAAATACTTTTATCACCAGGCATTGTTAGTGTTCCCCGCAGATGCTTCCCCACTGTTTGTAACTTCAGATTGCCCATTATTTAACCTACAATTCTTTTCTCGCTAAAAGTTCTTAATTTCCTCTCGATAGGCCGCCACTTGCTCTTGCAAACGAGGCAAACTATCCGTATCAAATTTATCCAAAACTGCTTTTGCCAGTTCAATAGCAACCATTGCTTCAGCAATAACTGCAGCTGCAGTCACGGCAGTTGTATCAGAACGTTCTGTTGAGGCCCGATGATCTTGATGCGTATCGATATCAACACTTTGCATTGGCTGGTATAACGTTGGTATTGGCTTAACTACACCACGAACCACGATCATTTCACCAGTAGTCATGCCACCTTCAAAGCCGCCAAGATTATTCGCACCACGATAAAAGCCGCGCTCAGCAGACCAATAAATTTCGTCCATAACTTGACTACCAAATTTAGTAGCATTATCAAAACCGCCACCAAATTCAACACCTTTAAATGCATTAATACCAACAATTGCTCGCGCAATCTTAGCATCTAATTTTTCATCAGCAGACACGTATGAACCTAACCCAGCTGGTACACCAGTTGCCATTACCTGAACTGTTCCACCAACTGTATCACGATTTCGTTTTGTCTGATCAATCACTGCTTGCATTGCTTTATCATCATCAGCTGTCAAAGAACGCGTTGCAAAACTTTCTGTCACTTCACGTAGCTCTGCTAAGTTATGATATTTTGTTAACTGTGTTAAATCACTTTGTACTGGGCCAATATTAGCCACAAAACCGTGCACATCAATATCTAATGCCGCTAACAATTTTTTTGCCACAGCACCAACCGCAACACGCATTACCGTTTCACGTGCTGACGAACGCTCTAATACATTACGCAAGTCATCTTGATGACGATATTTCATACCACCAACCAAGTCAGCATGACCTGGTCGTGGACGCATCACTTTACGCAAACTATTTTCAGCCGTTGCCGGTATATTTGGATCCATAATTTTTGACCAGTGATTATGATCATCATTATGCACATTAAGCGCAATTGGTGATCCTAGTGTCACCTGGTGACGAACACCACCCATAATTGTCACAGTATCCGTTTCAATTACTTGTCGTTGTCCACGGCCATAGCCATGCTGACGCCGTGCTAATTGTTCATTGATATCTTCAGCCGTAATCGTTAAACCAGCTGGAATACCTTCAATAATTGCAACTTCTTCTGGTCCGTGACTTTCACCTGCCGTCATATAACGCATTTTGCATCACGCTCCTTCAATAAAATTTTTCATTTCGTCCAATGGTTTTTTGATTATTTTAGGTTGTCCTGGTCTTTCAACCGCAACAAGTTGCAGAATTCCTGCACGATTCTTCTTATCGTGTACTAATTGTTCTAGCATTACGTTAGTATGTACTAAAGTCGAATCTATTGGCAACCCAACATCTATTAAACGTTGCTGTAATGCCTTTAAAAATTCTGCTGAACTAATATTGTTTACAACAAACCGTTTGGTAATTGCAATCATACCAATGGCAACTGCTTCACCATGCCGTAAGTCACCATGCGCTAATAATTCGATTGCATGCCCAATCGTATGTCCAAAATTAAGATACTTACGAATACCTGCTTCTTGTTCATCTTGCATAACAATCTTTGCCTTATACGCAACTGATTTTACAATTAAAGCTAACGCATTGTCTAAAACATCATCTTTAGATTGAATGGTACCTGTTAAATCCCAAAATTCACCACCAGCTAATGCACTTGTTTTAACCACTTCAGCATAGCCTTCGATTAAATCACGCGTAGCTAATGTCTTCAAATATGATGGATCAATAATCACCAAATCCGGTTGATAAAATGTTCCCATAATATTCTTAGTTTGACCTAAATTAATCGCTGTTTTACCACCCACACTTGAATCGACTTGTGCAGTTAAAGATGTTGCAATTTGAATAAAGGCAATCCCACGCATATAGGTTGCTGCAGTTAGTCCTGCTAAATCACCAATTACACCACCACCTAGTGCAATCACACCATCGTCACGGGTAAAATGTTTATCTGCCAATAGCGTAATAGCTTGCTCTAAGTAAGGCAACGTCTTTGTTTGTTCACCACCAGGCAACACTAATGTTGTAACTTTGTAGCCGAATTTTTCTAATTGATTACGCGTTTCAGCCAAATAATAACCACCCACTTGCTCATCCGTCATGATTAGCACCTGACGTTTTGACCAGACACCTTCAATTTGCGCCCCAATATTCTCACGCAATCCAGTCGCAATTTTTACTCGATATGTCTTATTTGGCAGAGATACAGTTACCATTAGCTTGCCTCACTTTACTATGTCGTGAATTGTTTGTGCCTTTGTAAACAAATTAACCATTTGCTCTGGGGTTAAAGCTTGCTTACCATCAACCCATGCTTTATCTGGTTGGTCATGA
Source organism: Weissella bombi (assembly GCF_900094835.1). Classification (GTDB taxonomy): domain Bacteria; phylum Bacillota; class Bacilli; order Lactobacillales; family Lactobacillaceae; genus Weissella; species Weissella bombi. The sequence goes on from NZ_FMAO01000005.1 coordinate 33,672, forward strand.
ATCTCGATCATTAGCCCTTGTGCACCAGCGGCAACAGCTGCCAACCCAGTTGGTGTCACATGTTCAGTAACACCTGCTGCGTGCGATGGATCAGCTAAAACTGGTAAATGCGTTAACTCCCTTAGTACTGGAATCACACTAACATCCATTGTATTACGCAAATATTTTTGGTCAAAACTTCGAATACCACGCTCCATCAAAATAATCTGACAATTACCTTCTGATGCAATATATTCAGCAGCACTCAACCACTCATCAACTGTTGCGCTCATACCACGTTTTAATAATACCGGCTTAGATTGCTTACCAACCGCTTTTAATAACGCAAAATTTTGCATATTTCTGGTACCAACTTGGAATATGTCAGTATACTTGCCTACTAAATCAACATCAGTCGGGCTCATAATCTCTGTCATCATATCCATCCCCAAAGCATCAGCCGCTGCTCGATGCCATTGAAGACCTTGTTCACCCAATCCCTGAAAACTGTACGGATTAGTCCGTGGTTTATATGAACCACCACGTAAAATAGTTGCGCCAGCATCTTTAGCCGCTTGGCCCATAGCCAAAACATGTTCAGCTGATTCAATAGCATCAGGACCAGCTATTAAATTAAAATTCTCACCACCGATTTTACTATGCGGTGTTTGAATAATCGTATCATCTGGATGAAAAGTACGACTAACTTGCATAGCTGCTGGATGATCTGCAATCGTCTCAACAATATCCGCCTGATTAATGAACGATAACTCATTAATATTTTTAATTTCAGCAAAACCCACTCGATTTTCAAATCGATAAACATGTGGCAATTGGCGATTCTGAGCTTCCGCTAATACCATCTTTGCTGTGAGTGCATCCTTCATTATAATAATCATTTTAATTTCTTCTTTCTTTTGAAATCACTGCCAGCATACGCTGTTGATCAGGAAATACACCCGTCCAAGTCGCAAAACTTAATGCACCTTGACCTGCCAACATTGGCAACCCATCCATTGCCTTTCGTTTTGCCTGCTTTGCCGCAGCGACAAAAGGTGTGTCACTTGTTTTATAAATAATATCAACTACTTGGGCTTGTGGTGGTGTTAAGGCAAATTGATCTGGTGATAATAGCGATGCCTCTTCTTGCATCCCCACACTAGTTGCATTCACAATTAAATCAGCTGTTGATAAATATTGCGTAATCGTTGTCAAATCGTGAAGTGGTTCCGTTAATAAGGGTGCTAACATATCCGCTTTAGCAGTAAAACGATTGCTCATCCGATTAAACACATGTACCTGACTATAAGCAGGTGCACTGGCAATAATTGCCTGTGCAGCACCACCAGTACCAATAATTATCACATGTTCAGGCGTACCCGTTATAGTTGACCAAAAGCCCTGTCCATCAGTTGTATCACCAAACAAACGACCATTCTTAATCGAAATTGTATTTACAACACCAAGTCGCTTAGATAAATCAGAAATTTCATCCATATAAGGTACAACGGCTTGTTTAAATGGCATCGTGACATTAAGTCCTTTAATCCCTTGATGCACCAACTGCGACAAACCAGTTACTAGGTTTTGGGGTTCGATAGCAAACAATTGATAATCAGCATCAATATTGGCAAGCTGAAACGCTTGATTGTGCATAATTGGTGATTTGGAATGTTCCACCGGATAACCAATTAATCCATAATGATCTGTCATTAATATCTCCGGAAATCTTATATTTTTAACTATCAAAAAAAGAGACCAACAAGAAGCCGTCTCTTTTTTGACGATAAACTCTTCTCAACTAATTAGTTTACTAAAATCAGAAGAGCTTTCCAATACCGTAATGAATTGCAATTGTTACTAAGCCAATAATAATGTTACGAATAATAGCACGCTTAGGTAATCCTTGACCTAATTTTGCACTTAAAAATCCAGTTAATGCAACAGCGATCACCGTTGCCCCAATCGTTGCTAAAAATTGCCAATTTACTGGTGCAAAATACATTGCTGCGAGCGGTAATATACCTCCCAGTGCGGCACAAATCAATGATGAAAATGCTGCCGACCATGGACTAACATAATGACCTAAAGTCATATCATACTTCACCTTTATAATCGTTGCCAGTGGCGCTTTATTCATTAATTCATATGCAATTTTATTAGCAGTCACTACACTTAAACCTTGTTCATAATAAAATTGATAAATATCCTGTTGTACTTGATCAGGATGTTCTTTAATCCGCTTTTTTTCAGCAACAACTACAACTTTTTGTGCATCCGATTGCGAACTAACCGAAGCGTATTCACCTGAAGCCATCGATAACGCACATGCTAGCAAATCTGCTAAACCAGCTAATAAAATTGTAAATTGATTAGTTGTTGCTGCACCAACTGAAAATAGTACACCGACAACTGTTAGAATACCATCATTTGATCCCAAAACACCTGCACGGATAGTGTTTAATTTTTCTGCCATAATACTTGATTTCTCTGCCATTACACTATGCTCCTATCAATGAACCGATTAAATAAGTAATAATCATCGTAAAAGCGCCTGCCATTAAATTACGAATGGTTGCTTTTTGTTCATCAGCGCCGGATAACCGTGCTGCTAAAAATCCAGTGATACCTAAAGCAATTAAAACAGCAACCCCGGTTGCAAGAATACGAATATGCTGTGGCAATAACGTAATTGCTAACATTGGTAACAACGATCCCAGTGGGAATGAAATCATTGAGGCTATTGCTGCTGAAATAGCAGATATTTCATGATTTTGTGTAAAGCCATAACGTTCTTTAATTGTTGTTCCCAATGGATCTTGATTCATTAATTCAGTGGTTGCAGTCAATGCTAATTCCTTTGAAATCCCCTGATCCATATAACGCTGTTGAACAAAGTTGAACTCTTGATCATAATGATCTTGGAGCGCTTTTTTCTGTGAAGCAACAGCTTGCACTTGAGCATCATTTTCGGAATGAACTGAAACATATTCACCCATCGCCATAGAAACGGTTCCGGCTAAAGCACCTGCAAAGCCAGCGATAAAGATTGCAAAGGAACTCACAGTTGCGCCGGCAACACCAATAACAATACCGGAGACAGATAAAATACCGTCGTTAGCGCCCATTACAGCTGCACGAATAATATTATTTCTTTGTGCTAAATCTTGACTTGCTTTCATGTTATACCTCCTGATAATTCGCCTTAATTATACACGTTATAAAATCAAAAATGTTCATGACTTAAAGTAAGAATTTTTCCATAGTAAAAAATAGTCCTGATTATCAGACAATACACTATTAAAGCTAGATTAGGTAGCAAGCGTGCATACAAAAACCGCCAATCTACTCTATTCGTAAATTGACGGTCTTCATATTAATTTAACTGTCTTTTTAAATAAGTTAAAACGGGTATGCCAATCAACGGTACTAAAATTGCACCCGCAATAATTTCAAAAATACCGTTAAAGCCTGCAATTGAGACAATTAACCACTGTGCTAAATTCGTACTAGGAATACCTGTAAATGAAGTATCCATAATCGTAAAACTCAACCAAGTAATGATAAGGACTAAGCCAGTATTTACTACAGCTGACAAACCACCTAACACACTTAACCACAGACCTTGTTTTTTGACATCACGTTGTTGCACAAATTTTTGATATAAATAACCAATCAAAAGTCCAACTACTATTCGTGGTACTAATGCTGTAATTGGATTACGAAAAATTAAAGCACCAATACTAGGAACGCTAGACCAAGCATGCCAAAGTGAATATGCACCCCAAACAAAACCTAGTAAAGCACCACCTTTAGGTCCTAAAACCATACCACCAATCGCAACTGTATAGGTAATAATTGTCACTGCTGCCCCGATGGCGAATGCTCCTAACGGCAAAGTACCTAGCCAAGGGACGATTGATTGTAACAAAACAATTCCAATGAATAAGGCAGTTAAAACCAACTGTCTACTTTTATTCATACGCGGTTGCATCCGTGTTCCTCCAAATTCATTGTTAAATTTTATAAAAAATATCCATTAATTATCATACAACAAATGTTTAGAATTATTATACAAAATCTTTTATATTGTTTATAAAGCAAATTAAAAGGAGATGCAAATTTTAAGCATCCCCTTTCGATATTTTTATTTATTACTACGTTTCTTATCAAAATAAACGTTCATACGTCGAATTGCTTCTTGCAAATCTTCATCAGATGCTGCATAAGAAATACGAACATATTCTGGTGTGTATTCTGAGAAAGCCGCACCAGGAATTACTGCAACGTGACCATTTTGAGCCAAATCCATTGCAAAAGCTTCACTATCTTGATTCATATCAGCTGGAATTTTGGCAAAGATATAAAAAGCACCCTCGGCCGGCACAACTTCAAAGCCTAGTTCTTCTAAGCGTGGTACCATCCAGTCACGACGCTTCTTATAAACACTGCGCATTCCATCCGCAACATTAGCAGATTTTGTCAAAGCAACAGTTGCACCATCTTGAATAAACTTAGGCAAAGCAAATGTTAGTGCCTCATGAACTTTTTGCGCCTGATCAACGAAAGCCTTGTCAGCAATAATAAACCCAATACGGTAACCCGTCATCGCATGTGACTTTGATAAACCAGTCATCAAAATTGATTGTTCTGGCAATAGACTAACCATTGAGACGTGCTCTTGATCATATGTTAATTGTGCATAAATTTCATCAGAAATCACCCATAGATGATACTTCTTAAAGACATCTGCAAGTGCCTCTAACTCTTCACGACTATAAGTTACCCCAGTTGGGTTCACAGGATAATTAAATAGCACAGCCTTGATATTTACATCAGACTCTTCAATAGTCTGGGCGACTAACTCCGGTGTTAATTTAAAATTAGTTGGTCGTGTATTAACAGCAATCTTTTTACCACGCGCTAAATCTAACGATGCCGTATATGGTGCATACGCTGGTTCAGGAATCATCAATCCTTCCCCTTCATTTAGCAAAGTCATAAAAATAACATTGATAGCTTCTGATGCCCCCACTGTAACAATAACATTATTTTCATTATCAAATGGCAAGTCATAACGTGAACTATAGTATGCTGCGGCTGCTTGACGTAAATCACGCTCCCCCTGCGCATCAGCATAATGTGAATTGTTATTAGTAATCGATGAAATTACAGCGTTCTTGATATTATCATCAACATTAAATCCCGGTTCACCAAATGTTAAACGTAACAAATCTGGAATGTCACGCACTTGTTTTTGAAAGCCAGTCAACCCATCAGGTACTAGGCTAGTGACTTTTGTATTTAGCGGTTGTACAAATTCATTTTGCGTCATCTTAGTTCACTCACATTTCTATTTATTTTTTAATCTAATATCATTATAAAGTAAAATGGTATTTCTATAAATATCGTGTTACTTATTAGAGTTAGTCTTAATTTTACTATTTTCATCAACCTTAGTACAGTCATTAAAGCGCTTTATTATATCAATTTTATGATAAACTATAGAATATAGTATTCTCATAAAATAACTATTTTTTAATTATTAAACCCAAGGAGGCACAAGATGTTAGATTTTACTGACACGCCAATTGAAGCACCCATTAAGGATTGGGAATGGGCACCCATCAAAGAAGTTCCAATTAAAGATAATAACGAGCCCTTGGTTTCATTAAGTTATTTACCTGAAAAAATGATTGTTAGCCCACAATATTTCATTCAGGATTTACCAGGTACCTACCCTGAATTATACGTGCGCGCACACGTGCAAGAAAAATTAGTCGAGGCTGCTCGTAAGCTACCTTATGGTTATAAATTTGTTATCTTTGACACTTGGCGTAGTATTCCAACACAACAAGCCCTATTTGACCAAATGAAATTATTCGTTAAACGTGATAATCCTGATTATTCAGATGAAGAAGTCCAACAAGCCGCACTACGAATTGTTGCATTACCTTCAACTGATCCAAAAAAGCCATCACCACATAACACTGGTGGCTCAGTCGATCTATCAATCATTGATGAAAAAGGACGTTTATTAAACATGGGTAGTCCCTTTGATGACATCAGCTTGCGTGCAAAAACAACCTATTATGAGGTAGACGATACTTCTGATGAGTATGATGAAGCACGTCGTAATCGTCGACTACTTTACCACATCATGATTCAATCTGGTTTTACCAACTATACTGAAGAGTGGTGGCATTTTGATTATGGTAATCAAAATTGGGCTAAATTAAGCAACCAAGATGCTGCGCTTTACGGGGCAACAAAGCCTGTCTTTCCTTGGGTAAAAGCCTATTAAACATAAATAACTATACAAACAAAAAGCGTTAATCCAACCATTAAAGTGGCGAGATTAACGCTTTTTATTTTATTAAACACTTATATCTAGGCTTGACTATGAATCAAATCACGCTTGGCTAGTTCTTCAGCAATTTGAACTGTATTCCACGCAGCGCCTTTTAGCAGATTATCGGAAACAACCCACATATTAAAACTACCTGGGTTTTCAACATCAGCACGAACACGACCGACAAAAGTTTCACGTTTACCAACTGCATTTAATGGTTGTGGATAAACTTGGTTAGCCGGATCGTCTTCTAAAACAACACCTGGTGCTGTTGCCAAAAGTTGCTGCACATCAGCACGAGTTGCAGTTTCATCATCAACAGTAACATAGACCGACTCACCATGACCAACTGGTACAGGTACTCGCACAGCCGTTGCAGTCACCTTGATTTGTGTTGCCTTAGGATCCCCAAACATAATTTTTTTCGTCTCCTGCATCATTTTTTGTTCTTCATAGGTGTAACCATCATCTTGGAACACATCAATCTGTGGCAACAAATTAAAAGCTAATGGATAATGCTTCTTATCGCCCTTAGTTGGTAAAATTTCAGCTGTTTCAGTTTCACCATCTAAATGTTGTTGTGCTTGTTGTAGTAATTCATCCCAAGCACGTTGTCCTGCACCTGAAGCTGCTTGATATGTTGAAACAATTACCTGCTTCAAGCCATATGCCTTACGCAACGGTTCAAGTGCCACCACCATTTGAATTGTTGAACAATTAGGATTAGCAATAATACCATGGTGGTTAGTTAACGCATCTGGATTAACTTCTGGTACCACCAAAGGGACATTTGGGTCCATACGCCATCTTGATGAATTATCAACAGCAACCGCTCCACGCTTTACAGCCTCTGGTAATAACTCACCTGCTAAAGTTCCACCTGCTGAAGCCAAAACTAAATCAACACCATCAAAAGATTCTGGCTTGGCTTCCTCTACCGTAATTGATTGTCCTTTAAATTGACGTGTTTGACCAGCTGAACGTGATGATGCTAATAATTTCAATGATTTTACTGGAATCGTTGATTGTTCTAACTGTGCCAAAATACGTGTCCCTACTGCACCGGTTGCTCCTAAAATTGCAACTTGATATCCTTCACTCATCCTTTGTTCCCCCAAAAATTTTTCTACACTAAAAGCACAATACTGAAAAACTCAGTTGTGCTTTACAATATTATTTATTTTTTCAAATCAACATAATGCTTTAGACGTGTCATTGCAGTCTGTAAATCCTCCGTTGAAGCTGCATAAGAAATACGAATATAGCCTTCACCACCAGCACCAAAAATTGAACCTGGTGCAATACCTAATTTAACCGTGTCTGCTAAATCATATACAAACTCAAGATCATTTGTATTTAGGAATTCTGGGATTTTGGCGAAAATATAAAAGGCACCACCCGGTTGTGCAGCTGTAAACCCTGCCTTAGCTAGACCATCTAAGACAAGATCGCGGCGCTTTTTATAAACGTCACGCATAGCGACAGGATCTTCACGACCATTACGCAATGCTTCCGTAGCACCTGCCATCATTGGGCCTGGTGCTGTTGACACCATTGACTGGTGGGCTTTACCAACCTGAGCCATCAGTGCAGCCGGACCGACAACGTAACCAACACGATAACCTGTCATAGCATGTGACTTTGATAAACCACTAATCAAAATGGTCTGCTCTGGTAGCAATTTAGCCATTGACGTGTGCTTAGCATCGTATACTAGCTCTGCATAAATTTCATCAGAAATAACCAACAAGTTATGTTCGCGCAAAATTTCAGCTAATGCTTCTAATTCAGCAACCGAATAAGTCACACCTGTTGGATTTGATGGATAATTCAACAAAATTGCTTTTGCATTCGGATGTGCATTTAACGTTGCGGTTAGTTTTGCTGGCGTTACGATAAAATCAGGTGCTGTATTCAACCCAATTACTTCAATATTACGTGTCTTTGCAACTGACTCGTAAAGTGGAAATGTTGGCGTTGGCACAATTAACTCATCTCCTGGATTAAATAAAGCATGGAAAGTTGCATTAATTGCTTCAGCAGCCCCTACTGTAACACTAATCTCTGATTTTGGATCATATCTTGGAGTATCAAAACGCTCTGTCAAATAGTCTGAAATAGCTTCGCGTAATGCCATTACACCTTGAGATGGTGAATAATGTGAATCGTCAGCAGCAACGTCATCAATAATTGCCTGCTTAACATGTTCCGGTGCTGAAAAATCAGGCTCACCCAATGTTAATTTTAAAATACCATCTATCTTTGAAAACTTATCGTCAACCACCCGAATTGGTGATGGGACAACATTGGCCAATGTTTTATTGATTTGACCGACTAACGCTTCATTCACTTCCACCATTTTTTACTTCTCCTTGGCATCCTAGCCTATGTTCTATTATCTATTATAATACCTTGTCCAAGCCTGTTTGCAATCCCTCAACAGTCTCAATCTGACGGATGGCTAAGGCAACACCACCCATAAATGATTCACGAGTAAATGATGTTTGCTTGATACGTAATGTTTCTCCTGGAGCGCCAAATACAACCTCTTCTTCAGCAACATAACCCGGTAAACGCATCGCATGTACAGGTACACCATCAATTTGATCACCACGAGCAGCGTCCTCATGGTTAGTAACAACTGGTGTTTGTTCACGTGCTTGGACAATTGCCTGAGCTGTAGCACGTGCTGTTCCAGAAGGTGCATCGACTTTCTTAGGATTATGAATTTCTAACACTTCAGCATCTGGTAAGTACTTTGCAGCTTGGGCGGCAAACTGCATTAGCAAAACACCTGACAGTGAAAAATTAGGTACAATCAAAGTTGATTGACCATTGTCTTCACTCAGCCGTGCTAACTGATCAACTTGCTCTGCTTGTAAACCACTCGTACCAACCACTAAATTAAAACCATGTTGCAATGCATATGTGCCATTATCGAACGCTGCATCTGGTCGTGTAACATCAACCCACACATCGGCCGTAACGTTAACATCAGTCAAAGATGTAAAGACCGGCACATCACTTTCACTTGGCGTATGTGCTAAAATGCCGACAAGTTCTAAATCCGCTTCATTTGCAATTAATTGTTGAATAGCGCGCCCCATCTTACCGAAGCCACCAGCTAAAAATACAGTTGTCATGTACATTATCCCTTTCGATCAAGTTTTGCTAAAACGTCCTGCGTTTCCGCTTCATCCAACGGTAAGATTGGCAAGCGGGTTACATTTTGTACCTCACCTTGATGTGCCAAAACCGCTTTAACTGGTGATGGCGATGGGTAGCTAAACAAGGCTAACATCTTTGGGGTTAACCAGCGTTGCATTTCACCTGCCTTAACAACATCACCTGAAGCTAGCGCTGCAAACAAATCCGTCATTTCTTTACTATATAAATGGGCCGCAACTGAAATAGTTCCAGCAGCACCAACAGCCTTAGCAGCCAAAGTTTGTGAGTCTTCCCCTGTGTAAACCTTAAAATCAGCTGGCGCATGTTCAACTAGATAGGCTAAATCATCAATACTTGTGACTTGTTTAACTGCGTTAATATTTGGATGCTCTGCTAATGTTAGAACACTTTCATTCGTCAAACCGACTACTGAACGTCCCGGAATATTGTAAACCATCACTGGCACAGTTGAAGCATCGGCAATTGCCTTAAAATGCGCAATCATCCCCTTCTGGTTTGGCTTACTGTAATAAGGTGTCACCGCCAAAACAGCATCAACACCAGCAATACCACTTACCTCTTTTGCTAGTGCAACTGAGTTAGCAGTGTTATTATCACCCACATTTGCAATCACTGGCCCATGGTCACCAACCTTGGCTGCAAAGTATGCATACAAAGCAATCTTTTCAGCATGTGTTAATGTTGGTGATTCACCTGTTGTGCCACCAATCACAAATCCTTGTGAACCCTCAGAAATCAAACGGCTTGTCAATGAATCCAAAGCCGGATAATCAATGGTATTATCTTGCGTAAATGGCGTAATAATCGCCGTAATCAAAGAAATATCTTCATACATTTTATTCACACTTTCTATTGTTTCATTCGCCAATCCAAAAACTTAATCATTGCGTGAACACCCGGCTCAATTGCTGATTCATCAGGTGCTAAGTGACTATCATGTAACCCATGTTCAGCATCACCAACACCTAACCAAAACATCGTGCCTGGAATTTGATTAATTAAATAACCAAAATCTTCACCCGTCATCGCTGGTTGTGATACCGCAAAATCAACATCTTCGTCATTTGCCATAAAAGTCATAAATGCAGCGGTTGTCTTTTCATCATTATTAACCGGCCAATAACCACCTTGATTTAATTCAAGATCAAAGGTTACGCCATACATCGTTGCTAAACTTTGGGCAATCTCACGTACACGCTGTTGCATCATTTCTAAGTCAGCTTGTTGAAAGGCGCGAATGGTACCAGCCAACTGCGCTTCATTAGGAATAACATTACCAATCGTTCCTGCCTGCAATTTACCAATCGTAATAACGCCACCATGTACTGGATCAACATTTCGTGAAACCACTGTTTGGACTGCCATCACAAATGAGGCAGCCGCCACGATTACATCCTGCGCTTGATGTGGAAAAGCCGCATGACCACCATGTCCTTTAATCGTCAAATGGATTTCAGTAGTCCCTGCAAATAGCGTTCCTTGTCGCGTTGCAATTTGACCGGCCGGCATTGCCGGTTGATCATGCAATGCATAAAATTCATCCGGTCGCCATTCATCAACAAACGTTCCCAATTCATATAATTGTTTACCACCTGCCTGTTCTTCTTCAGCTGGTTGAAACAAAAAAATCATATTGTCTGTTGGCTGATGCTCTGCAAAATGCGCTAATACACCTAATGCAACCGTCATATGAATATCATGACCACAAGCATGCATCACGCCCGCATTTTGTGATGCATATGGTAACTGTGTTTCTTCACTTATTGGTAAGGCATCAATATCTGTCCGATAACCTACTGTTCTTTTGGGATTACTACCGGTTAATCGCACTAACAAGGCCGTTGGAACAGCCGGAATTTCCCGAATAGTTAACCATGGTGACTCCCAAGACAAAATAATATCTTTTAGATAAGCCTGCGTTTTAAACTCCGCCATCGATAATTCCGGATAGGTATGTAAATGACGGCGAATCGCAATTAAATCAATATCAGCTATTGCCATTGCAACTCCCCTTTCCTATTATAATGAACGTAATGCATCAACCAAAGCTGTTTTAGCTTGTGTCTTTTCATCAATTGTTTTAATAACTTTGGCAGGAACACCTGCAACAACGGTATTTGCTGGTACATCCTTCGTAACAATAGCGCCCGCTGCAATGACAGCATTATCTCCAACTTGAACACCTTCGATGACAACTGCATTGGCACCAATTAAGACATTATCCCCAATTGTTACTGGTGTTGCTGAAGCAGGTTCAACAACGCCTGCCAATACAGCTCCTGCACCAACATGGCTATGAGCACCAACAATGGCACGACCACCTAGGACAGCTCCCATATCAATCATGGTACCGGCACCAATTTCAGCGCCGATATTAATAACTGCGCCCATCATGATAACAGCATTCTCACCAATCGCAACTTGATCACGAATGATTGCCCCTGGTTCAATACGAGCGGGTACATTCTCATAATCCAACAACGGTACACCACTATTACGTGCTAACAATTCAACATGATAGTCGGTAATCTTATCACCAGCTGCTGCAATAACTGGTTGAATTTCTTGATAATCACCAATTACTGTACCAGTTTTAGTTTCAATAAAAACTTGTACAGTTTCTGGCCAAGTAATCTGTGCCAAATCACCAGCTAAAGTAACGCGTGCTGGCGTCTTTTTAGGAGCCGTCGCAATGTAATTAATAATTTCTTGTGCATCTAAATTGTTCATTATTTTTCTCCCAAATTCTTTTTTTATTGATAGTGCTTATCTAAACGAAGCATGTCCGTATAAGTCTCACGTTCTACAACCAATTGGTCTTTGCCATCTTCAACAAAGACAACAGCCGGACGTGGATTGCGATTATAATTTGAAGCCATTGAATAACCGTAAGCACCGGTTGCCAACACTGCTAGAACATCCCCTGGTTTCGTCTGTGGTAACGCTTGTTCCCAAACTAACACATCCCCAGATTCACAATATTTACCAGCTACTCGAACCACCTGCTCAGACGGTGCTGATGGATTGTTTGCTAACACAGCTTCATACTTTGCTTCATATAATGCTGGGCGAATATTGTCACCCATACCACCATCAACAGACAGGTAACTACGAATACCGGGCACATCTTTTCTTGACCCAATCGTATATAGATTATAACCAGCAGGTCCTACAATTGCTCGTCCTGGCTCAATCCAAATTGTTGGCATTGTCATACCATATGCAGTGGTTTTTTCAGTAATCGTATCAATAATTGCCTCAACAAATTCAGTTGCAGGTAATGGTTGATCTTCTTTCGTATAACGAATACCAAACCCACCACCTGTATTGATAACTTGTGGTTCAAAGCCCCACTCATGAACCAAATCAACTAACTTGGTAGCGGCCATCTGAAAACCAGTAACATCAAAGATTTGCGAACCAATGTGAGCCGAAACTCCTAATACATTCAAATAAGGATCAGCTAATGTTTGTGCCAACGCCTGCTGGGCTTGACCACTATTAACATCAAAACCAAACTTACTATCAGTTTGACCCGTTGAAATATAGTCGTGTGTATGAGCTTCAACACCTGGCGTAATACGCAACAAAACATTTTGCTTTTGGTTACGCTCTGCTAATAAATCATGTAATAGATTAATCTCATAGAAATTATCTAAAATAATAGTTCCCAAACCATTATCAATAGCCATCCCTAATTCTTCAGCTGATTTATTATTACCATTGAAAGAAACATTGGCCATTGGGAAATTAGCGGCTAATGCCGTTTGAATTTCACCACCAGAAACAACATCCAAATGAATGTCTTCCTGCGCAGCAACTTCATACATTGCCACTGTTGCAAATGCCTTTGAAGCATATGAAACGGCATAATCTATGTGGCGGTTAATAAAAACCGTCTTAAAAGCGCGCATTTGGTTCCGAATACTATTTACATCGTATACATACAATGGTGTTTGATACTTTTGTGCCAATGATGTGGCGGTTACACCACCAATTGTTAGTTCACCAGCTTGATTAACTTGATATGGTACTGCCATAAATTTTCCCCTTTAATCTACGATTACACGCATTAAGCGTTCTTGTAAGCCAGTCGCAACAACCCATGGTGCTAATGAAACATGTTGTGCAACATCTTCTAGTGTATTTTCATATTGTCCTTGTTGACCAATAATCGTGACGGTTGTGCCAACTGGTAGCTCTTCCGGCAATGAAATCATCATTTGATCCATTGCTAAGTTACCAACAATAGGTGCCTTTTGACCATTTACTAATACCTCAAAACCCTTTAACGGTCTTGGCAACCCATCAGCATATCCAATTGGCAGAGTACCAATCCACTCGCCTTCCTGAGTATGGTACGTATGACCATAACTAATTGCTGCATTGGCAGGCATTTTTTTAACATAAATCAATTCTGTTTCTAATGTTAATACTGGTTTTAAATAATTATCTGGTAATACTGACCCTCTTGAAGGTTCCATACCATATATCACCGTACCTGCTCGAATATAATCAGTTGGTATTTCATCGGCATGATATAATGCTGCACCTGAGTTTGCTAAATGAACCATTGGTGGCATTGGCAAATCATCTGTTAATGTATGCCAATTAGCCAACTGTTCATGAAAATAATCATTATTCAATGAATCAGCTTCCGCAAAGTGTGTCATGATACTTTGATATATAAATGGCGTTTCGGATTGTTGTAGATACGTTATTGCCTCAGCCAACTCATCACGTTCTCTAAAACCAATTCGACCCATACCGGTATCAACACCCAAATTAACTTGTAGTGGATTAGCGGTTGCGCCAAGGTTATCAGCTGCTTGCCTTAACCATGCTACATCACTAACGGTTGCAATCAGATCATTATCTGCCATTAACTTAGCATATTGCGGTAAAGTAATGCCTAAAATTAGAATTGGTACGGTAATCCCGACTTGGCGTAATGCTAATGCTTCGTCCAAAACAGCAACTGCTAAACCATCGACGCCACCCTTAATTGCTGCTTGTGCCATTGTTTGTAGTCCAAAACCATAAGCATTGGCCTTTACTGCTAGGAACATAAACTTAGCGCCACTCATCTCCCTCGTAACAGTGACATTATGCGTAATTGCAGATTTCGAAATCTTAATTTTAGTTGGTCTTGTTATTGCTACTACCATGTTTTGAACCCCTATTTTCAATTTCTGACACAAAAAAACCGGTCGACAGGCACCACTGCACTGTCAACCGGACATAAATTCATTCCATAAGACTGTGACAATAGCTCCCCGCTTACTAGCGACAGTCTAATAGCTGTTAACTATCATCCCAACAATTCAAACTGCACTATTTGAATCACTTCGGCAACCGCTCCTTTTACTTAATTTCTTCACCTGTGCAGGCTCCATTAAGCGACTCTTATTGGTTGCAACCTCTATTAATCATTAACGTATCATTAGAATATATTAATTTTTGTGTCATGTCAACACTTGACATTAATCTTTTTTTCACTTTTAATTAGTGCCAATTAGAATTTTATTTGGAGGAAAAAAATGAAAGTTGTAAAATTTGGTGGTTCATCCCTCGCAACTGGTGAGCAAGTACAAAAAGTTTTTAACATCATCCAAGCCGATGAAAATCGTAAAGTCGTTGTTGTATCAGCACCTGGTAAGCGTTTCAGTGGTGACATCAAGGTAACTGATTTACTAAAAACATATGCTGATCAAACCATTGCTGGTGAAGATATCACAGATATTTTGTTAACTATTTTAAATCGTTACCAAGATATTGCTCAATATTTTGGATTAGAAGAAAATAAGATTATTCCTCAAATAAAGCGCCAGTTAATACAATTAAATCGCGTGCATTATCCTTCATTTGACCACTTATACGCTGCCTTCATGGGACATGGTGAACTACTCAATGCACAACTAATTGCTTGTATCCTACAAGCAATTGGTCAACCGGCTGTTTTTGTGTCACCCATGGACTTGGGGATGGTAGTTAGTGGCTCACCTCGTGCCGCTCGCTTAGATCCAACTAGCTATGAACGCATGCACAATTTTCAATATGACCCAAATAAATTATTAATTGTTCCTGGTTTTATCACATATACCAATGATGGTTATGCAGCCACTTTTAGTCGAGGTGGTTCTGACATCACAGGTGCAATTTTAGCACGGGGATTGCACGCCGATTTGTATGAAAATTTCACTGATGTTTCAGCAATTTACTCTGTCAATCCGGGCATCGTCACTAATCCTAAATCAATTGAAAGAATGACTTACAGAGAGATGCGTGAACTTTCATATGCCGGCTTCGCAGTTTTCCACGATGAAGCCATTATTCCTGTTATCGAGGCAAATATACCAATTAATGTTAAAAACACTAATGACCCTGAAGCCCCGGGCACAATGATTGTGCCTAATCAAGCAATTACACCCACTTCACCAGTAACTGGGATTGCAAACGACGATCGTTTTGCAGCACTTTATTTACACCGTTATTTGCTTAACCGTGAAGTTGGTTTTACATTGAAAATTTTACAAATTCTCGCATCATACAATGTCAGTTATGAACATATGCCTTCTGGAATTGATGACATGACAATCATCTTTGATAAGTCTCAATTATCTCCCACTATTAAGGCCCATATTAGCCATGATTTGTATCAAACAATTGCTCCCGATGAGCTTGAATGGCTTGATGATTACGCCATTATTATGGTGGTCGGTGAAGGTATGCAAAAAAATATTGGTACCTTAACAAAGATCACAGCTGCTTTAGCCGAGGCCAATATTAACTTACCGATGGTTAATCAAGGTGCTTCGCAAATTTCAACGATGCTCGGTGTACCAGTTGATAAGATGAAGCAAGCCGTTCAAGTTATTTATGACGCTGTTTTTTAAAAAAATTATTTAATATTAAAAGGACATCAATTCACAATTTTATGAATCGATGTCCTTTTTAATATTTTTATTCTAAAATTTATTTTTAGCAAAATTACGTAACTCTGATTCTAACCCAGCATGACGATTGGCAGGTTTCACATCTAATGATTGATGAATTTGTCCACCTGCATTTGCATAATTAGTTGATTCAGTATTAGCAATCATCTGTAATTCAGCCAATGAATAATCTGTTGTTACATCAGAAAACATGAGCGCACCACGTTTTGTGACCGTTTCATGTGCCTCCAACGCTGTCCACATTGATACTAATTCGCCTTGACCATCAAAAATTAATTCTAAGTGATAACCCGGCATTGCCATCTTTACATTACTTTTATCAGCAACACCACGGTTATGGAAATCAGCCTTCGGATATGAAACTGGTGTACCCGTTAACTGTACAATACCTTCCGCAACATCTTCTTGTTTCAAACTATCACGTTGTATTAAATCAACCACTGGTTTGCTTAAATAGTAGCGTAACTGATTGTCGATCACTTTATCTAGTTGACGGCTAGTTTCATATTTAGAATTAATTCCGTTCCATGCATGGTGCTTTAAGCGCATCATAAACGCAACTTGCTTAACAAATTCTAGATAGTCTTGTACTTCCGCCATATTTTCAACATGCAAATAATATAAATCAGCATTTTGATTTTCATTTCTAGTTGGCCAATTACCTAATTTAGTCATTTTAACGAAATTTGTTGAACCAACTGTCATCCCCAAAATACTATACAACATCTCTAATCGATCAGTTGCTGGCGTACCACCACGATGAAAACCGGCCACATACATTTTCGTAAATAAAGCTGAACCAACACGGTGTGCTTGGGACCACGCTGTTGATAGTACATCCTGCATGGTCTCGTCGCTTAATTGCTCATTATCAAAAATTTCGTCAACATAAGCTGCAATTGATTTTGGTAGCCAACCATCATTCACGAGATGCGTAGTTTGTGTTGATAAAGTTGCTGTCATTAATGTCCGGCGCTTATCCACCTTCTTGGGCGACTTTATTAATTCTCGCGTTCGTTTAAACAATCCTGTCATTCTAAAATGACCTCCTCGCTACAAATAGCTTACCATATTTTACATTAACGGTGCCGTTGAAGACCGAGTAATTAATTTTGTGTCAAATGCTGTGACCTGACGCGTCATATCCGGTTCTTTAATACGTTCGATAACCGTCTTTATTGCTGCCTTAACTACTAGATCCACCGGTTGTTGTACCGTTGTTAATGCTGGTGTAAAAAACTCAGCATAATCTGTATCATCATAACCAACAACAGACATATCTTCAGGCACTCGAATACCATGGGCTGTTAACCCAGATATCAATCCAACCGCTAATTCATCATTTAAAGCAAAAGCGGCTGTAGCCTGCGTAATTGAAACAGCCATCGCAGCAGCACGACCAGCATGCTTAGTTAAATTACGAGTCGTCACTTCACTAATTTTTGCACCTGCGGCTAACATCGTTTCTTTAAATGCAGCCGTTCGATACAATAAATTATCAGTGTAAAGTTGATTACCCAACAACACAACGTGCTTATGACCCAAGTCTAACAAATGTTGCGCTACTAAACGACCCCCAACTTTATCTGATGCGTAAACAGCATCAGCATCAGCTAGTTCATCATGATTTTCTAATACAACCATCGCAATGCCACGTTTTTTTAAACTTTGAGAAATCGCAACTGGTTCTGTTAATTGACTAACCACAATAATACCATGAGCGCCTGAATTAACCAGTGTTTCAATGGCTTGATCAGCTGCATGACGCTCGGCCGTCATAATTGATAACGACGTATTTTCAGGCAAATATTCTTGCATTTTTTGCACAATATTGCCAAAAAATTGAATCTGTAAACTTGGCACGACCACACCAATCAACATATTAGTGCCCTGCTTTAAACTACGTGCACTAGCATTTGGTACATAGCCAATTTCATCACGGGCAGCTAAAACTTTTGCCTTCGTTTTCTCTGAAAAACGACTGCCCTTACCATTTAAAACTTGTGAAACAGTAGCAATGGATACACCAGCTAAACTGGCCACATCTCTAATTGAAACTTTCCCCATTTAAACACCTCTATTCCATAAAGTATATTGTAACGCAAATCGCCATGTCATTGACAACGATATATCATGGATTATTTTTTAAATTCAGATAACGTGTATTAAAACATTTTACCAACATTTAAACAATTTAAAAACCTTTTTACCTCATTTTATATAAAATGTCTGTTTACTTTAATCACAAGAGCAGTATAATATTAATTTGTAAGTCACACAGGGTAGATTAAGATGCGTCAAGTGCTGTGGAAACGGAATGTGGGCCACGGACGAAGGATTTCCCGCGATATCTTAATCACATTCACTGTAACAAGTGAAACCCTCCAATATCAAAGGAGGTGTTTTCAAATGAAAACATTAGCATATGGATTACCACGATTACGCACAAAGCAGTTAGCATTGTTAGGCATTTTAATGGCCTTACAACTTGTCATTAGCCGCTTCTCACTCGGGACAGCAACACTTAAAGTTGGTTTTACCTTCTTGATTGTCGGCATCATTGCCAAATGGTACGGCCCCTATTGGGGGATGCTGGTTGCTACTGTTATGGATGTTATTAGCAGCTTAATGAATGGCTATGGCTACTTTTGGGGCTTTACCATTTCAGCAATTGTTGCTGCTGGTATTTATGGTTTTTCATTTTATGGTCGCCAAACGATTTCTTGGTTGCGCCTGATTATTACCGTTTTCTTAGTATTACTCATCGTCAACGTTATGCTTAATACATTATGGGTGACAATGATTGGTAATATTCATAATAT
Organism: Weissella bombi; assembly: GCF_900094835.1. Lineage (GTDB taxonomy): Bacteria > Bacillota > Bacilli > Lactobacillales > Lactobacillaceae > Weissella > Weissella bombi. The sequence goes on from NZ_FMAO01000005.1 coordinate 52,970, forward strand.
GCAAACCATTATGTCATTGCTTTGGTTGCGTATTATCAAACAAGTTATTTTCTGGCCAATCCAGAGTATTCTATTATATTTTTTGCTTAATAATAAAACAATTGAAGAAGTACATCGTAAAATTTAATAACAGAAGGGACAGCAATCTTACCATTATCATGGTGAAATTGCTGTCCCTTTTGTTTATATTACAAATTTATAAATCCATCAAAATTACTAATTATAGAAATTAGAAATTGCTTTTAACCTATTATTAGTAACTTCGATGAACAGTAAAACCACTATTACAACACGCTGCTTCAAATGCATTAGCAAACTTATTACGCACATCAGGCGTTGCAAATACCAACTTTGTCTCTGTATAAATATCACCACAACCAACTCGATACACACAACTGTCATACACTTGACCAACATATACCTCAGGCTGACATGACCTTGTGTTTTCTAATGCAGTAACTAATTCTTTAACAAGGTAATCCGGAATATCTCGTGTATTCTTCAATAAATGATGAATAATTGCACAACTCGTTAACCTGTTATTACCACTTGCCGTCGTTAGTACCATACTTATCCTCCCATTTCCACAACAATAATTAACAACTAAACAAACTTATATTTTCATCATAACTAATTATTTTTGTTTTATCAAGTACACGACAATGTTCATTCTAGAAAAAATTATCATCAAAAAAATATGTTATAATTAATACCATTAACCAATACATAAAACGAGGAATTTTTACATTATGACCGAATCCATTTCTAAAACACAGTATCTGCAAACAATATTAGAATTAAGCGGTGGCGATGAATCAACAAAAATTTCAAATAACCAAATTGCTGAACACTTAAATGTCACCCCTTCTTCCGTATCAAATATGCTAGCAAAGCTACAAGAAGCTGGTGAAGTTGACGTTGTTCCTTACTACGGCGTTACCCTTACAAAACCCGGTCGTGCAACTGCTTTACGTTTAATCCGTTCACATCGTTTAATTGAAACATTCGGTGCTACTAAGTTGGGCCTATCAATTTCTGAAGCACATTCAAATGCCGATAACCTCGATCATGATGCCGATGACCAATTCATTAACGCCCTTGATAAATATTTAGGATTCCCAAAATTAAGCCCACATGGTCTAGTTATTCCCGATATTGAACATCACTACTCACCAAAGTCACTACGTTCCCTACGTGAAGCTAATGATGGTGAAACGATTACAATTAATAGTTTCACAGAAGATTTAGAATTACTACAATACACGGAAACATTACACTTAGGTCTTAACACTGTCTGGACAATTAAAGAACGTTTACCATTTGAGGGTCCATTAGTATTAGTATCCGATGATGCAACCTTACAGGTAACCCAGCATGCGGCTGACTTCATTTATGTAAATGATTAAATTTTATAATAAACTATAAAAAACTGACGTTACACATGTATGTAACGTCAGTTTTTTGTTTATTTGTCTCCAAAATTATTGATAAAGTACAACAATGTTTGAAGCTCATTTGTAAGGTCCACGTTTTGTACACGAATGTTACTTGGCACATCTAAACGTAATGGCGTGAAATTAAGGATACCACGAATACCTGCACTAGCTAAACGCTTAGCAACATCTTGTGCAACGTCTGCCGGTACGGTGACAATTGCAACATCAATTCGTTGATCCATAATTTGTGTTTCCAAATCATCAAGACTATATACTGGAATACCTGATTGAATGGTATTCACAATTTCCGGATTAATATCAAATGCCGCCGCAATACGTGCATTTGAACTTTGATGGAAATTAAAGTTTAATAGTGCTTGGCCTAGATTACCAACCCCAACTAATGCAACAGAAGCCAATGTATCTTGGTTCAAAATTTCACCAAAGAAATTCATCAAAGCTTCAACATCATAACCATAACCACGCTTACCAAGCGCCCCAAAATAAGAAAAATCGCGTCGAATTGTTGCGGCATCAAACTTTACCGCTTCAGATAATTCATTTGATGAAACGCGAACAGTCCCAGAATCAAGTAACAACTTCAAATAACGATAGTAAATTGGCAATCGCTTTGCCGTTGCTCTAGGAATATCATGTTCAACCATTTAGTTCGACCTCGTTTTTAAAAATTTAACAAGTTTCACAAGCAAAATTAAATATTGTGAAACCACCACTACCTATAATCATACCATAAGCAGCAATTTATGTGAATGAAATAACAATTAATAATTCACAAACCAGGCTTTTTTGTAAGCGGTTTACTTCAATAAGGTGCTTGCTTGAAACACTATAATTAGTGCTTTGACTTTGGCTTTCCTTTATTTTTACGATGCTTTCTTTTCGCATGCTTCTCTTTTGCTAAGCGATCTTGTCGTGACACATTAGGTTGACTGCTAGTTGCCTTTTTGACCGTTTTCTTTGATTGCGTATTGTCTTTATCCTCAACGCGAACACCAGTTTTCTGAGTTGCCACACGCTGCTGATTACCACTATGTTTCTTTTGTTGATAAGTTTTATCAGTCTTTGCGACCGGCGTAGCTTTTTGAGAAACAATCGTTTTAACACCACTAACTGTCTTAATTTCAACGGCCACCATTTTCTTCAAATCACGTAAATCATGATCATTACCAAATGAAATAACAAGACCAGCTTTCCCCATGCGCCCAGTACGACCAGCGCGATGCGTATAAGTCTCACCATCACGTGGTAAATCAAAATTAATGACAGCCGGCAAATCTGGTATATCCAAACCACGAGCCGCAACATCAGTTGTTAACAAAAACTTTGCTGTTCCCTTACGGAAATTAGTTAATGACTTCGCACGTGTTGTACTTGAATCACCTCGCACCAATGTTGCCATGGCAACGTGTTCATGTGCTAGGAAACTAGCTGTAATCTTTAATTGCTTAGTTGTATTAAAGAATACCATCGCTTGAAAATGCTTTTGTGTTGCTAATTGACGTAAGCGTTTTTGGCGTTGATCACGTGCTGTTGGCCAAAATTCATGTTTAATCGCCGTTGGAATTTCTACATGGCGTTGATCTATTCGTAAGAAATCACGCTCAAAAAGACCACTAGCTATAGTTGTATCAACTTCAGTTGCACCAAACAAAGCGACTTGCACATCTTCATCATCAATTGCGTCCCAAATTTGATCAATTTGGTTAGCTGTATCATCACGAAGCAATTCATCGGCTTCATCAAGAATCAATGTTCGCAAACGTTTTAACTTTAATTTACCATTACCAATTAATTCGCTAACTCGCCCAGGTGTACCAACTAAAATTTCAGGATGCTTTTTTAAGCGATCCAACTGATGTTTAACATTAGCACCACCCGTTAATGATAGTACCTTTAATGACAAGACATTGGCCCAATCACGCACAACACGTGTCGTTTGCATCGCCAACTCTTGTGAAGGTGCCAAAATTAATAATTGTTCACCATCATCTGGTACTAATTCGGGTAATAATGGCCATGTAAATGCCAAAGTCTTACCAGTACCAGTTGGTGCCAACGCATCAATTGATTTTCCTTCTGCTAAAGGCTCAGCAACAGCCTCTTGTATCGGTGTTAGGGTTGTAAACCCCACACTTGTTAAACGTTCTTCAAAACGGGAATCCATGTTTTCTCCTTATATCTAACAAGTGCTATTTATCGGCAGGAAATACAATACCTGCATCTTGTCGTAAGTCAAATAGCACTTGGTTAACAGTTTGACTTAATGTCAATAATTTCTGATATTCTTCAGCTGTCTCAGCTTGATTTGTCATCATATCCGCAAAAATTTCTGCTTCAGGAACCATCGGATTATCGACAGGCGCCTGACTTAATTCATGTGCAACCTTATCTGCATCATAATAAGTAATATCCAATACTTCAGCAATATCACCAATCACTAATGTGTCGCGCAATCCCAAAATTTCTGAATCTAAATGACTATTAGATCCTTTACCAAATTCAATTGTGACATCAAAATCTTGATAACGGAAAATAGCAATCCCACGACCATCTGACCCATTACGTAATGGTGTTGCAAAATAGTGAGTTGATTGTGGCTTACCGAATAATTTAATCGCTGCATAAATTGGATAGATACCTAAATCTGTCAACGCACCTGCACTAAATTTGCGACTCAAAACATTAGGTTCCTTGCCTGCCAAATAATCATCGAAGCGTGATGAATATTTTTCATAAACAAACGTAGCACCTGAAATTTTCTCCATTTTTGCTACTTGGTCTTCAATGATTTTAAAATTAGGTTGTTGAATATGACGAGCTGCCTCAAACATACGTACATCTTTATGTTCTGCAAGCAATGCCATAATTTCATCATATTCATCAGGATTTGAAAATGCTGATTTCTCCACAATGACATGAAGATCATGCTTAATGGCTGCTTTAACTTGTTCAAAATGAACACTATTGGGTGAAGCAATATAAACGACGTTAATACCACTGTTATAAAATTCTTCCAAATCAGTATAAACAGCATCAACATTAAAATCTTGACCAAATTCTTGACCGGTTGTTGTGTGTCGCGAATAAATAGCGGTCAACTCATATTTACCTGATTCATGCGCTGCTTCTACAAATTGCTTTGTAATCCAGTTTGTACCGATGATACCCAGTTTGTAAGTCATAATCCATCTCCTTTTAATCCGTTTCATGCGATTAGCCAATGTTTATTATACCATTTACAACAATAAAAAAAGTTGCCTTAAATCATATAAATGATAAAAAGCAACAAACACCTCGTAATTTAAATAACGGTTGCGCCTAGACTGTTTTTAAAATGTTGTAAGGCCCATTCCTGACCGTGTTCAGTAAAAGTGGCTACGCCAGCTTGTGGAATCGTCAAATTATAATTTAGATTATAACCGTATACTGCTGTATGCAGCACACAAATATCTGTACATACCCCAACAAGCCACAAATCATCAATGTGTCGCTCTCTTAGAAAATTATCTAAGTTCGTATTTTGAAAAGCTGAATAACGATTTTTGTCAAAACGATAAACTTTTTCATTATCTTGATTTGCTACATACCAATCCTGCAAGCGACCGTAATATTGTTGCCCCCATGTGCCCACAATATTATGCGGTGGAAATATCTTATGCTCTGGGTGATAAATATCATTTTCAAAATGCCCATCAGTAGGCAAAATAACATAATCATCATTATCTAAAAATTTTTGTGCTTGCTCCAAAATATATGGTTCCAAAGCTTGACCTGGTTTACCACAAGTCAAAGTACCTTTATCATCAACAAAATCGTTTGTATAATCAATAATCAGTAGTGCTTTTGTCATGTCTTGTCACCCTCCTGCATTGATTGTACCACGCTTTTAAATGAAAAACAGTTAGCAAAATATCTTCGCTAACTGTTTTCATAAATTATTAATTTTTACGCTCAAGTACCGTTACTGATTCAATGTGCGTTGTTTGTGGGAATTGATCAACGGGTTGTACATCCCCCTTGATTTCATAACCATTTTCTTCAAATTGTACAATGTCACGTACTAAGGTTGCCGGATTGCAGCTAATATAAACAATCTTCTTTGGTGCCATCTTAGCAGCTGCATCGATCAATTCAGGTGTCAATCCCTTACGTGGTGGATCAACGAAGATAACATCAGGTTTCAAGCCGTCTTGTTGCCAAGCAACCATCTTTTCTTCAGCTTTACCTAATTCAAATTTAACATTATGAACATTGTTCAAATCTGCATTACGCTTAGCATCATCGATAGCTGCAGGAACAACTTCAACACCGATAACTGATTTAACCTTATCAGCAATCGTCAATGAAATTGTACCAATACCTGAATAAGCATCGATAACCGTTTCATCACCAGTCAATTCAGCTTTATCAGCCGCTAACTTGTACAAAACTTCAGTCGTTTGTGGGTTAACTTGGTAGAATGAATTTGGTCCAATAGCAAATGTCTTATCAAACAAAGTATCTTTAATAACCTTGTTTCCCCATAGGACATGGTTTACATCCCCTAGAATAACATTTGTCTTATCTTGGTTAACGTTTTGAATAATTGACGTTACTTCAGGCAAAGCATTCTTAATCTCTGGAATGATGATATTTGCACCAGGAATACGCTTTGAACGTGTTACCAAAACAACCATCATTTCATGTGAGTAGTAACCACGGCGAACCATGATGTTACGGATAACACCTTTATGATTAACCTCATCATAGGCAGCCACGTGGAATTTACGCAAAATATCACGAATAATTACAATGGCCTTATCAATTTCAGGATCTTGAATATAGAAATCTTCAATTGGCATTAGGCGGTGTGAACCACGACGGAAGAATCCAGTTGTCAATTGACCTTTGATTTCACGTGCTGGAATTTGTGCCTTATTACGGTAACCAGTTGGGTTTTCCATCCCAATTGTTGGGGCAACATTAACATCAACGTGTTGCTTACGGAACAACTCACTAATTTGTTGTTGCTTAAACTTTAATTGTGCATCATATTTTAGATGTGCCAATGGTGCAATTCCCGTTGTTAGGGCTGCACTATTAACATCGTTATTACGGTTTGGGGATGCTTCTAACGTCTTTACAACACGTCCGAAAGCATAATTAGTTGTAACTTTAGTAATACCTACCCGAATTTTTTCTCCAGGCACTGCATTTGTTACGAAGATGGGAAAATCATTAACCTTAACCACACCATTACCTTGGTAGGTTAGATCAATAACTTCAGCATCAAACTCTTGATTTTTAACCACTGGGGCTTTCTTCTTCATTACTTTCTCCTTCTTTGGCCTTTGCGACGACCAACAATCATTTTATTGTATCATAGCCGACCGCAAACAAAAACACTTAACTATCAATTAATAGCTAAGTGTCTTAAAAATTTACATTTTTTCTAACGCCGCAATCCGTTCTGACATCGGCGGATGCGTTGAAAATAAATTAGTTAATTTTTTTGTTTGTAAGGGATTTGAAATATATAGTGCTGCACTTTCAGGTGATACATTTTCATCTGACATTGGCTCGCTATTAGAAATCTTATTCAACGCCTGAATTAGACCTTGTGGGTTTCGGGTTAATTCAACTGCACCAGCATCCGCCAAAAACTCACGATTTCTAGAGATGGCGAGTTGTACTAACGTTGCTGCTATTGGTGCCAAAACTAGCACTAAAATAGATGCAATCATTGCAATTATATTCCCCTCTTTATCGTTATTACGACGATTACCACCAAAATACCAGAAATGCGTTCCAAAATTAGCTAGCATTGCAATTGCTGATGTCATCGCAACAGCAATCGTCTGTAGGCGAATATCATAGTTACGAACGTGGGTCATTTCGTGAGCCATAACTCCCTCTAACTCTTCACGTGTTAACACCGATAAAATACCAGAGGTTGCCGCAACTGCCGCATGTTCTGGATCATTACCCGTTGCAAACGCATTAGGGCTTGGATCGTCAATAATAAATACTCGTGGCATTGGTACATTTGCTACTAAGGCCATATCTTCGACAATGTGCCATAAATCAGGTGCTTGATCCGCATTAGTTATTTCTTGCGCATGATTCATACTCATGACAACATCAGTTGACTGACTAAACATGTAACCCGCGTAAACAATTCCTGTAATCAGCGCTATCACAACACCTGGAATCCATGCACTTAACAAATAATAACCCAATGCAGCACCAACAACTCCCATGAACAAAAAGAAACCAACAAATAACACAATCGTTTTGCGCTTATTTTTTGCAATTTGTTCAAATAACATCGTTATTTACCTCTTTATAGTCCATTTTCATCAAATGATACTTTAGTAACCTCACGCTCTTCAGCTGGTGTCTCTAAGAATTCACTTGGCTTAAAGCTGTGTACCTTAGCCACCAAATTAGTTGGGAAAGATTGTAGCTTTGTATTATAGTTAGCAGTTGTTGTATTAAACAATTGACGAGAATAAGCAATTTTATTTTCAGTATTGCTTAGTTCTTCCATCAATTTATTATATTGATTTGACGCCCTTAAATCAGGATAAGACTCCGCTACAGCGAAAATAGACTTTAACCCATTTGTTAGTTGGTCAGACAATTCCATTGTTTTTTGGTGATCATTTGTTGGTGTCTGCGTAATTGCATTACGTAAACCAACCACCTTCTCTAAAGTTCCCTGTTCAAACTTAGCTGAACCCTTTACCGTTTCAACTAAATTGGGAATTAAATCATTACGTCGCTTTAATTGTACGTCAATTTGGCTCCATGATTCTTGTGTCCGCATACGTGCTTGCACAAGCCCATTATAAATTCCTATCCATAACAGAATTATAACTACTATTACACCGAAAATAATCCATCCAATCATCGCTTTCTCCTATCTTAATACTAGTTTTAAATCACTATTTTATTTAAGTACATTGTACCATGTATAAAAAAAGACATGAAATTTAATTTTTTCTATTCATAAAAAGCCGAAACATTTCTGCTTCGGCTTTTTTGATTATTTAACTGATTGGTATTTACTTAACGTATTCTGCAAGAGATGCTTGAATCGCCGCTAATTTTTGATCAGCAACTTTCTGTGTTTCACCCTTAGTACCAACATATAGCTTAATCTTTGGCTCGGTACCCGAAGGACGAACAGCTACCCACGAACCATCAGCCAACCAATACTTCAACACATTCGCCTTTGGTAAGGTCAACGTTGTTTCAACACCAGTTTGTGTATCTGTTTGTACTTGTAGCGCAAAATCGGCCACTTCAGTAACTGTAACATCGCCCAAAGCCACTGGTTGTTCAGAACGGAACTTTGCCATCAAATCAGCAATCTTATCGGCACCATCAATTCCTTTGAAGGTCAACGATTGTGTATTTTCAACAAAGTATCCATACTCATTAAACAAATCTTGCAAACCGTCATATAAAGTCTTACCTAATGACTTGTAGTATGCTGCTACTTCTGCCAACAAAACAGTTGCTTGAATTGAATCTTTATCACGGGCAAATGACTTAACCAAGTATCCATACGATTCTTCAAAACCAAACAAGAAAGTATGCTCATGGGTTTCTTCATAACTTTGAATTTGTTCAGCGATATACTTGAACCCTGTTAGTACATTGATTGTTTCAATGTTAAAGCTTTTAGCAATATCAGCAGCAAATTCTGAAGACACAATCGACTTTACCAACACACCATTAGCTGGTAAAGTACCAGCAGCCTTCTTGGCTGTTAACAAGTAATTTAACAACAAAGCACCAATCTGGTTTCCTGTTAATAGTTGGTAATCACCTGATGGTAAGCGGACAGCTGTTCCCATACGATCAGCATCGGGATCAACACCAATAACAACATCAGCCCCTTGCTCTTTTGCCAAGGCAATACCCATAGCTAATGCATCAGGGTCTTCGGGGTTTGGTAACTTTACCGTTGGAAAATCACCATCGGGCTTTTCCTGCTCAGGAACAATTGTGACATTTTTAAATCCCGCATTAGCTAAAGCTTGGCCAGCGATTAAAGCACCCGTTCCATGCAATGGTGAATAAACAAGTTTCATATCACTACCAACTTTATTCACCAAATCTTGGTCAACTGTGACATTTTTGACCTCAGCTAAGTAAGCATCATCAACATCCTTACCGATCGTTACTAACAAGCCGGCTGCTTCTAATTCTGCTTGTGGTTTAACCGGTACAGTAAACATATCTGCTTCACGAATTGATGCCGTAATAATATCTGATTCCTTTGGTGGCATTTGACCACCATCTTCACCATAAATTTTGTAACCGTTGTATTCTTTTGGATTATGTGATGCTGTAATCATAATACCAGCATAGGCATTAAAATGACGTACCGTAAATGATAACTCCGGTGTTGGGCGTAGTGATTCGAAAACATAAGCCTTAATACCATGTGCACCAAGAACTTTTGCTGATTCAAAAGCAAACTCTTGTGAAAAATGACGTGAATCATATGAAATTGCAACCCCACGTTGCTTCACATCATCAGACAAAGAATCCATCAAACTAGCTAACCCTTCAGTTGCTTGACGCACCGTATAAATATTCATACGGTTAATACCAGCCCCTAGCAGACCACGCATACCAGCAGTTCCAAATGATAGTGGTTGATAGAAAGCATCCTCAGCTTGCTTGTCATCATTAGCTAATGCGGCCATCTCTGTTTGTAAATATTCTGGCAAATCCGTGCGTTCTGCCCATACTTGATAGTTTTCTTGCCAAGTCATCTTAATCGTATCTCCTTTATTACTTTCATATTCCCCAACATAACTAAGTTTAATTGTACCATAGGATGATTGTATTTAATTATCGAACAATTTATCAGGATGTTTAGTAATTATTTTTAGTTGCTCACCACCAATAATCACCTCATCAACAATATTTAAAAACAAACCATGTTCAACAACACCAACGGTTTGCTCTAAAAAGTAAGCCAAACTTTTTGGATGATTAATTCGTTCTAATGTTAAATCAATAATGTAATTACCGGCATCAGTTGTTAACCGTTCACCAGTTTCAGTACGCCGAAACAACGGTTGTAAATCCGCTTCATCAAATCGTTTAAACAGTTGATGACTACCATAAGGAACAACTTCAACTGGTAACGGGAACTGACCTATAACGTCATGATATTTAGATTCATCAATAATCCACACATTTTTATGCGCGTTTAAAGCAACAATCTTTTCAAATAATAACGCTGCACCGCCACCTTTAATACCATTAAAGGCACTATCAACTTCATCAGCCCCATCAATTGTTAAATCAATATAAGGCACCTCGTCAACTGATGACAGTTTAATTCCCAAAGCTTTTGCCAATGATGATGTTTTGGATGATGTCGTTACACCAATAATATCTAAACCTTCAATATTAATTCGTTGCGCCAATGCTTCAATAAAAAAACGAACTGTTGACCCCGTTCCTAAACCAACAACCATGTTATCTTCAATTAAACTAGCCGCATATTCCCCTGCTTGCTTTTTATATAGTGTCTGTTTGTCTGCCATTGCACGTTCTCCTAATAGACCTCTAATACTGTAATTTTAAAGCTAAATGGACTAAAAAGATACAAAAAAAGCTGAGGTAGTAATCCTACCTCAGCTTTTTAGATTAAAATTTTCTAAAACGTGCTCGACGTTGTGCCAACAATTTTTCAGCAGGCATATCCGCCAATTTAACAATCTCTTCATCCAACTTAGCGCGGATTAATGAGAATACACGTGAATGTGAACGACTTTCTGGCACAATATATTCAATAATATGTTTAGCTAATAAGTCGTTAGGCGTTAAGCCCATAACTTCTGCTGCTTCATCATGGCGTTTAGCATCTTTCCAAAGAATTGATGCAAAACCTTCTGGTGAAAGCACTGAATAAGTTGAATTTTGGAACATCCAAACTTGGTCAGTTGTTGCTAATGCCAACGCACCACCAGATCCTCCTTCACCATAAATAATGGCAATCATTGGAACTGGTAACTTCAAACTTTCAAGAATGCTCTGTGCAATTGCGTCACCTTGACCTTGGTCCTCAGCTGTTTTACCAGGAAAAGCACCAGGAGTATTAATGAATGTAATGATTGGACGGCCAAATTTAGCCGCCTGCTTCATTAAACGTTCCGCTTTACGATAACCGTAAGGCTCTGGCGAACCATTACGCTTAGCAAGCTTATCCTTAATATCGACCCCTTTATCAATCGCAATAACCGTCACAGGACGTCCATTTAAGTTAGCTAGCCCACCAATAACACTTTCATCATCGCCGGCATACCGATCACCATGTAACTCAAAGAAATCAGTAAAAATACCATTAATAATTTCACGCGCCATAAAACGATCTTCACGTGATCGCTTTACAATTTGTACAGGCGTCAACTCACGTCTAAATAAATTTACCATGATTAACGTCCTCCCTGTGGTTGGTGAAACTTAACCAATTGTGACAAAACATGTGTTAAATCTTTACGTTGCACAACGGCATCAATAAAGCCATTTTCTAGCACTGTTTCAGCACGCTGGAAATCCTTAGGTACCTTTTCATGAATTGTCTGTTCGATAACACGCTTACCAGCAAATCCAACTAATGCATGTGGTTCTGCTAATGTAACATCCCCTTGCATAGCAAACGAAGCAGTCACACCACCAGTTGTTGGGTCAGTCAAAACAACAAAGTATGGTAACTTTGCTTCTTGATGAGCCGCCACGGCACCTGAAACCTTAGCCATTTGCATTAGTGAATCAATACCTTCTTGCATACGGGCACCACCAGAAGCCGTAAAGAGCACAACTGGTAGCTTTTGACTCGTTGCTTTTTCAAACAACTTCGTAATCTTCTCACCGGTTACGGTTCCTAAAGAACCCATCATAAAGTAAGAATCCATAATCCCTAATGCCACAGTTTCATCATCCAATACGGCTTTTCCAGTCAAAACAGCCTCTTTTAAATTGGTTTGTGACTTAGCACGAGCCAACTTATCAGCATAACCAGGAAAATCAGGATCAGCTAATGTTAAATCAGCATCCCATTCTTCAAAAGAATCCGTCATTAAATGTACACGTTCATATGCTTGCAAACGGAACCCATAACCACACTTAGGACATACACGTTCTTTTCCTAACTGCTTAGAGTATAGTTGTTCACCACAATAAGGACATGCCAAAAATAAACCATCTGGTATTTGATCATCAATATGCGCATCTTTTTTGATTTTGGGTAGTTTGACATTCGCATGACTAAATAAATCCATCTCTTGCCTCCTACTTGTCAGCTGTTAATGTTTTTTGCCAAGCTGGTAAAAAGTCATGTTCTAGATATTGCGTTGTGAACAAACCTTCAGCAACACCAGCGTCATTTAACAAGGCTTCTTGGAAAGCGGCATTAGTGTTAACACCATCGATGACCAATTCATCCAAAACACGCTTCATCTTAACAACCGCTTCATCACGATTGTTACCATGCACTAACAATTTTCCAATCATTGAATCATAGAATGGTTGAATAATATCACCAGAATAAATTGCTGAATCAATTCGAATACCAGGACCACCAGTTGGTAAGAATACAAACTTCACCTTTCCAGCACTTGGCGCAAAGCCACGTTCTGGTTGTTCAGCATTTAGACGAACTTCAATAGCATGACCACTAACTTTAACGTCAGATTGTTGCATAGTTAAAGTTTCACCCGCTGCCACTTGAATTTGCATCTTAATTAAATCAACATTTGTGACCATTTCCGTTACTGGGTGCTCAACTTGAATACGTGTATTCATTTCCATAAAGTAGAAATTACCATCATGGTCTTCCAAGAATTCAAGCGTTCCAGTATTTTCATAATCCAAAGCATTAACAGCTCGTGTTGCAATACCACCTAATTCATCACGCATTGCTTGCGTAACGCCAACGGCTGGACTTTCTTCCATAACCTTTTGGTTGTTACGTTGTAATGAACAATTACGTTCTGGGAAGTAAATAACATTACCTTGTTGATCACGAATAATTTGCATTTCGATATGACGTACATTTGTCATAACTTTTTCTACATACATGTGACCATCACCAAAGGCGGCTTTGGCCTCATGTTGTGCATCATCAAATTTATCCGCTAATTCATCTTCAGCGTACACAAAGCGCATACCTTTACCACCACCACCAGCGGCAGCTTTTAATAGTAGAGGATATCCGATGCGTTCACCAATTTTTTGAGCCTCGCCGGCATTATGAATAAAGCCTTCAGAACCTGGAATAACTGGCACACCAGCTTCACGCATAGATTCACGCGCATTAGCCTTGTTACCCATTAATTCCAAAACCTTAGGACTTGGACCAATCCATTTAATACCAACTGCTCCAACCATCTCAGCAAAGGCTTCATTTTCTGATAAGAAACCATAACCAGGATGGATTGCTTCGGCACCAGTCAAAAGTGCAGCACTTAAAATATTTTTCATATTTAAGTAACTATCTTTTGATCTAGGACCACCTACAGCAATTGCCTCATCAGCTAGTCGCACATGTAGGCTATCCGCATCTGCTGAAGAATAGATGGCAACAGACTTGATGCCCATCTCCTTCAACGTTCGAATAATACGAACCGCGATTTCACCACGATTTGCCACTAAAACTTTTTTGAACATATTAATCTCCAACTATAAACGTTAAGTCGGCTGTCGTGACACGCTTGCCATTGACATAAGCCGTTCCTTTACCTTCTCCAATTGGGCCACGCAAACGTGTTAGTTTCACTTCCAAACGTAATTGGTCACCAGGGCGAACCATCTTACGGAAACGTGCCTTCTTAATACCACCAAAGTAAGCAGTCTTACCCTTATACTCAGGCATTGAAAGCAATACAACAGCACCTGTTTGTGCTAAGGCTTCAATCGTTAAGTTACCAGGGAAAGTTGGGTCACCAGGAAAATGTCCTTGGAAAATTTCTTCGTTAACTGAGACATTCTTGATAGCAACAGCACTTTCACCAGGAACTAGTTCCTCAACTGTATCCAACATCAACATTGGGTAACGATGAGGTAAAATTTCTTGAATTTGTTGTGTATTCAATACTGACATTTCAAATTCTCCTTATGCATCAGGTTGGATACGGAACAAAGCGTGTCCGTAATCAACAACATCTTCCTCTTCAACCAAGATTTCCTTAACAGTTCCAGAAACCTCACTCTTAACAGGAGTCATTAACTTCATTGCTTCAATAATCGCAACTTGTTCACCAACACTAACGTGATCACCAACTTCTTTAAAGGCCGGTGCATCTGGCTTTGGCTTTAGGTAAACCGTTCCAACCAATGATGCTTCAATTAAGACACTGTTATCAGTACCCAAATCAGCCGTTCCTTCAGCCGTCTTTGACTCCGCTACAGCTGGTTGTGCTGCTGGCACAACTGACTGTGGTGCAGCTACAACTGGTTGTGACATCTCATTCTTACTCAAATGTAAATTGAAATCTTCCGCTTGTAATGAAAACTCACGTAGCGAACTATTTTCTAAATCTTGCATCAAAGTTCGAATTTCATCTAATTGCAAATCCATTAATTCTCGCTCCACTTCTTAAAAATAACAACTGCATTATGACCACCAAAACCGTAGTTAGCTGATAGTACATAATTTGGTGCCACATGCTTGTTTTCATCGTTAACAAGTGTAACACCCAAAGTTTCAGGGTCTTGCTCAGTTAAACCAACGTTAACTGGCAATTGCTCACGAACAATTGCACCAATAGCAGCAATTGCTTCAATGGCACCAGCGGCTCCTAACAAGTGACCAGTCATACCCTTAGTTGATGAAACTAAGACACCGTTCTTACCAAAGACCAATTCCATTGCCTTTGATTCAGCAGCATCGTTAGCACCTGTAGCAGTTCCGTGAGCATTAACATAGTCAATATCACTAGCTTGGATACCAGCATCTTCCAATGCCAACTTAACTGATCCAGCAGGTCCTGATCCATCAGGAGTAGGACTTGTTAGGTGGTAAGCATCAGAATTTGAACCATAACCAACCACTTCGGCGATAATTTCTGCACCACGTGCTTGTGCATGTTCTAGTGATTCTAAAATAAGAACCCCTGAACCTTCACCCATGACGAATCCATGACGGTTAACATCAAATGGCGTTGAAGCTTTTAGTGGATCAGGTTCATTTGACAAAGCTGTCAAAGCAGCGAATCCTGAAATTCCCATTTCGTTAACAGAAGCTTCAGCACCACCGGTAATCATAACGTCCATCTTACCAGATTGAATACGCCAGAATGCTTCACCAATCGCATTAGTAGCACTTGCACAAGCGGTTGAAACAGTGTAGTTAACCCCTTTTGCACCATAGCGCATTGAAACGTTACCTGAAACCATATTTGGGATAGCATTTGGTACGAACATTGGACTAACGCGTTGTGGTCCTTTGTCATGCATCTTAATAACTTGTTGCTCGATAGTCGTCAAACCACCGATACCTGTTCCCATAATTACACCAAAACGGTCAGGATTATCAACACCGTCAGCTAATCCTGCTTGTTCAAGCGCTTCACCAGCGGCATGAACGGCGTATTGTGAAAACAAATCCATCTTACGTGACTCACGCTTACCTACACGGGCAGCTGGATCAAAGTCTTTAACTTCACCAGCAACAGTAATACCCGTTTCAGTTGCATCGAATTTTGTAATTGGTGCAATACCAACTTCACTGTTAAAAATACCGTTCCAAAAATCTTCAGTACTATTTCCAACAGGGGTAACAGCCCCTAAACCTGTAATAACAACTCGTGTCATCTTGTTCTCCTTTATTTGTTAGCATCGCTATACGTATGAAAAAAGTAAGTAAAATATAAAATAAGTGCAGACCATACGTAAAAGGTCGCTTTAAATATATAAACCACCGTCAACTGTAATCGTTTGACCTGTGATGTAATCGTTTTGAGCCAAGAAAACAGCTGTATTTGCAATTTCAGTTGCTTCACCAAAACGGTTCAATGGTATTGCTTCCAACACTTGATCCTTTACCTTGTCAGATAAAGCATTTGTCATATCAGATACAATCATACCTGGCGCAATTGCGTTAACACGAATACCACGCATTGCACCCTCTTTAGCTAATGTTTTTGTCAAACCAACAATACCGGCCTTTGAAGCTGCATAGTTAGCTTGACCAACATTCCCCATTAACCCAACAACAGATGCAATGTTAATAATTTGACCTGTTCTTGCACGTAACATCTTTTTAAAGATTGGTTGGGTAACATTAAATGTGCCATTTAAATTCGTGTTTACAACCTGTGCAAAATCGGCTGGTTTCATACCCATAGCTAATTTATCATTGACAATACCAGCATTGTTAACAAGAATATCGATGCCCTTAACTTCAGCAAATAAACCATCTAATGCTTCTTTAACACTAGCCTCATCTGCAATATCTGCCGTAATTGCCATTGTATTCTCACTAAATTCAGCTAGCACTTCTGGCTTAGGTGCTGAACGTCCATGCAAAATCACATTTGCACCGGCAGCATCAAAAGCATGCGCCATTGCTAAACCAATACCACGAGTAGAACCCGTTACTAACACTGTTTTTCCTTCGAGATTCATTACTTCGTCCCCTATTCTGTTGCTGCTAGCATTTCACGTACTTCTTGATACGTTTTAAAGTTAGTTACTTTATAACGCTTAACATCTTTACCCACAATTTTACGAGCAAACTTGTATAATGTATCGCTTGGTCCAAATTCGATCAAAGTATCAACTCCATCATCCACCATTGCTTGTAATGCTTGCGCAAAATAAGTTGGTGAGACAATTTGGTCCAACAACGTTGCTTTAACATCCGTAAATTTTTGACCTGTTGTATTTGAATAAACATCAAATGACATTGGCGCAAATTCTTCATCTGCTAAACGATCAGTTAACTTATCAGCAGCTGATGACATCAAAGGCGTGTGGAATGGTCCTGAGACAGGCAACTCCACCATGCGAGCAACACCGGCATCGGTCAAAGCTTGCATCGCCTCATTAACATCAGCTTCAACTCCACCAATAACCAATTGGTTAAAAGTGTTGTAATTAGCTGGATAAACTCTTTTACCATTTGCTTGCAATGTCTCAACAGTCTTAACAACCAAATCTTGATCATCAGTCATAACAGCAACCATCTTACCAGGATTTTCATCACCGGCCTTTTGCATATACGCACCACGATCTTTAATAATTCGCATTGCTTGATCAAAATCTAAAACATCAGCAGCAACTAGTGCACTATACTCACCCAAGCTTAGTCCAAGCGTTGCTTGAGGCTTTGGCATAACATCAGCTAATGACCGATAAATTGCCGTACTCATAGCCAAGATAGCTGGTTGCGTATATTGCGTTTGCTTAACATTATCTTCATCATTAACAATGGTAGACATAATGTCATAACCCAACACCTTGCTGGCTTCATCAATGGTTTCTTTATAAGCAGGTACTTGCTCATACAAATCAGCACCCATGCCAACTTTTTGAGCTCCTTGACCGCTCATTAAAATTCCAAGTTTCATATGTCCTCCAAAATGATTAATTCAAAAGTTTTTCTGCTTGTGCCCAAGTATCCTCTAAAATAGCGGAAACTGGCTTTAATTCAGTAATCAATCCTGAAATTTGACCAGCCATGAAAGCACCCGTCGTCTTATCACCATCTTTAACGGCACGACGTAGTGATCCATTTTCCAAATCTTCAATAGCATCGGCATCTGGCTTAGGCTTTTGAATTTCAATACGTTCTTGCTTAACAAAGTTCTTTGACATCTTTGTTTTCAAAACACGTGCACGGTTACCCATGATTTCACCAGTAACCAATGTATCAATATCCTTAGCCTTAACAACTGCATTCTTAAAGTTTTCATGCACTTCTGATTCTTCAGATGCTAGGAAACGAGTTCCCATTTGAACACCTGAAGCACCCAACATAAATGCAGCAGCAACACCACGGCCATCTCCGATACCACCAGCAGCAATAACGGGAATATTAACAGCATCGACTACTTGTGGTACCAAAGTCATGGTTGTTAGGCTACCAATATGTCCACCTGATTCCATACCTTCGGCAACCACAGCATCAACACCTTTTTTCTCCATCATTTTAGCTAAACCAACTGATGGTACAACTGGAATGACCAAGATATCGTGACTGTGTAATTCTTCAATAAATGGTGATGGATCACCCGCACCAGTTGCAACGACTTTAACGCCTTCTTCAATGATGACATCAAATACTTCACGAATGTGTCGTGATAGCAACATAACGTTAACACCAAAAGGCTTGTCAGTTACTTCTCGAGCGCGGTGGATTTCTTCACGGACTTTATCAGCTTTCCAATATCCTGTACCAATAATACCTAGCCCGCCGGCTTCAGAAACGGATCCAGCCAAGTGACCCGTACCAGCCCAAGCCATTCCACCTTGGATAATAGGATATTTCATGCCCAACTTTTCAAAAAGTGGATTATTTAGCTCAAAGCTCATAATATCGTCCCTTCTAACTAACAGTTTTTCTTAAGCGTTTACTTGTTCTGCTACCTTGTTAACCAAGTCTTGAACTGTTACAACTTCTTCAGCAACAGCTAGCTTAATATCAAATTCATCTTCAACACGGTTCAAAACTTCGAACAAGTCTAATGAATCAGCATCAATATCTTCGCTCATGTTAGTTGTCAACTTAATTTCGCCATCTTCCAAATCAAATTGGTCAACCAAGATTTCGCTTACTTTGTTAAAAATTTCTGTTTCAGTCATGTTATTATCCTCTTTTTTCTGTTTTTAAATTTTTGTTATTAATTATAATTGAATGATTAATGCACCAGCAGTTAATCCACCACCGAAACCAGCAAGGGCAACTTTTTGTCCAGCATGAACGACACCTTCTTGGCGTAGTTCATCTAACAAAATCCCAATACTTGCGGCACTTGTATTACCATAATTGACGACATTAATCGGAAACTTTTCGATCGGTTGCCCAAATCGTTTTGCAATGCTTGCAATAATGCGCGCATTAGCTTGATGCAATAAATAAACATCAATATCATCAGCAGTTAAGTCAGCTTTTTCTAAAGCTTCCGACAGAACTGCTGGTACTTGGCGTGTCGCAAAATTATAAACTTCACGACCGTTCATATGAAAGTAGGGATCAGCTGATGACAGTTCACCAGTAAAATGATTGCTATTACGTTGATGACCAGCTGTCAAAAACTCTGACTGAGCGCCATACGTCTTTAATGACTCAGCTAGTAAACCAACTTGCTCTGGGGTTTTTTCTAACAAAACCCCAGATGCGCCATCCCCAAACAAAACTGCTGTTGATCGATCTTCCCAATCAACTAGCTTGCTTAGCACTTCGGCACCAATCACTAGCCCACGTTGATATTTTGTTGCCAGCAAAGCACTTGCCATACTAATTGTATAAACAAAGCCTGAACATGCTGCAGATAAATCCCAAGCAAATGCATTAACTGCTCCGATATTACCTTGTACTTGTTGTGCAACACTCGGCGTTAAATTATCTGGTGACATCGTACCAACAATAATAAAATCAAGTTGTTCTGCAGTTATCCCAGATTTTAACAATAATTTATTAGCAACACTTGTTGCCAAATCACTCGTATTCTCATTATCCACAATATGCCGTTGATGAATACCAGTACGTGGATAAATCCAATCATCAGAAGTATCCATAAATGTCGCTAATTCATCATTTGTTACGACTCGTTGTGGTACCGTGTGGGCAGACTCAACAATTGTAAATTGTTCCATATCGTCCTCAATTAAAACTGTATTAGCTCATGAAGGTATTCCTGCAAATTCCCAATTGCTTTTTCAACTACCGGGGCATCGCTTTTTTCTAATGAATCAAATAAAGAATGCGTCATACCACGATGAAAAGCCTCATGAGCTCGAAAAACAGTACGACCTTTATGGGTCAAACCAATTCTTACCACTCGGCGATCTTTCGTATCACGATTACGGACAACATAACCCTTCTTTTCAAGCTTATCAATAACACTCGTCATAGCACTTGGTGTCAAGTGCATCATTTGAGCCAATTGAGAAGCTGTACGAGTTTCGTACATCGTAATCGCAACAATCGTGTGCATGTCTTTAATCGAGATATCCTTAAAGCGTGACTTGCGAAGAGAAGCTTCCTCAATCCACATCACGTTATTGAACACATCTACTAATGTTTCATTCATTTCTTCAAAAGAATTCTCTCCATGTGCACTCATACTTATTTCTCCGCATTATTAGCTGACTTTTCTTCAGGTGAAACGACAAACATTAGTTCAGCACTCGTTGCCAACTTATCGTCAACCGTTGCCTTAACCTTTACCGTTCCCATGTTTTCACGTAAGTTACCAAACTCAACATGCAACTTTAAAACATCACCTGGCTTAACCATGTGCTTGAATTTAGCGTTGTCAATTCCTGTCATATAAGCTGTTTTACCAACAAATTGTGGAGATGACAAAATCAAAATTGAAGCAGCTTGTGCCAATGATTCAATAATCAAAACACCTGGCATTACCGGATTACCTGGAAAATGACCTTGGAAAAATTGTTCATTAATTGTTACATTTTTTGTTGCAACCAATGATTCTCCAGGAGTCATTTCATCAACGTAATCCATATATAAGATAGGATAGCGATTTGGAATTAAATCCATAATCTCTGTCGTAGATAGAACTGCCACAGTTGTTCTCCTTCCAAAATTTATTTCGAACATCGAAATATTCGATATTCAAATCTTATTGCTTTTTGCCTTAATTGTCAAATTATTAGCCGGACACCCCGCCTTAATTAGTGGCAAAATAAAAAAACCATATCGATTTAATCAATATGGTTTTCAATTAATAAATTACTTATCAAACTTTGACTTTAGATCATCAACTGCATCTTCAGCCTTTTCTTTCAAATCTTCTGCAGCATCTTCGACCTTATCTTTAGCGTCACCAAATGCACCACGAGCCTTACCAGCTAATCCTTGAGCCTTACCTTTTGTTTCAAGTTGCTCATTATCAGTTGCAGCACCTGCAACCTCTTTAGCCTTACCTGAAGCCTCGTCTACTTTACCTTTTAAATCATCTTCAATTGCCATAATTAAAATTCCCCCTATTAAGATACCTTCATGTTAACTAATATTTATTAACAATGCAAATGATAAACATTATTTTTTAAATTAATATTAAAAATGCGTCAAATATCATACTTTTAAGCTTATTTAATAAAATCTAGTAATATTTGGTTAAATTCATTAGGAGACTCAATATGTGGCATATGGCCCACACCTTTAAATTCATATGTTTTACCATAGTTATTATTCGTCAACGCCACACAGCGCTTACCATGTTCTGATGACCACATCGGCGAGGCACCACCAGTTAAAAATAATTGCGGCTTATTAATATTCATCAGAACATCACACCAATCTTGTGATAAATGATTAATTAATAATTTTAGATTACGTTCGTAATTAAAAGTATGAGCCTGATGTGCTAATGCAATTTGTTTACGAGTTGTCGTGGCAACCTGTTTCTTAGTCATTTGTATTTCTGTAACCGCCTGCGCCTTTAAAGACAAATTCTGCCAATCTAAATCTAAAGCACCGAATGGCCAATAATCAGTATTTAACGCTTTAGGTGACTGATCAACAGTGATTATATGTGACACTAATTGACTACCCCACAAAGACAAATACGCCCAAATAACGCTTGCCCCCATCGAATGACCAACCAAAATAACATTTTGTAACTGCAAGAAATTAATTAAATTAGCTAAATCTTGCCCCAATCGTGCAATTCTTAGTCCCTTCATCGTTTGCGCCGATTCCCCATGGTTGCGATGATCCAACGTAATCACACGATATCCAGCTGCTACAAAATATTCTTTTTGGACGCACCACTCCTCTTTAACACCTGAGTAACCGGCTAAAAATATAATTGGTTGCCCTTCGTTCATGCTATCGGTATAACTTAAGAAAACACCATCACTTGTTTTAAATTTCATTATAAAATGCCTTCTAATAATGCACAGTAAATCGTTAAAATAAGTAAGTCAGCCGAACCACCTAAGCTTAAGTTTCTTTCTATAAATAAGCTATCCAATTGTTCTAAATATAATTCACCAGCTCCTGTTTTACTTCCCCCTAGAGAAAAGAAAAAATCTACTTTATCTTGCACCCAAGTCAGAACATCTACACTGCCGGCTCGCTTTATTAAATTAGAATCTTCAGAATTTTTTACAATTACCATCAACGTATTTAATAACCTTTGGTTACGCGTACCTGTGCTACGACGTAAATAAGGTAGTGCAATTTTCGTAACCGTTGGATACCCTGCTGCTGCCTCTGATCTAATACCACCTTTACCATAATTTAAAAACTGTTTTTCACCAGCTGTTAAAGTTTCTTTCTCTGATAGATGTGTAAAATCATCTTTTAACAGATTTGCTAGCATCTTAGTCACAATATCCATTAAGACTGACGTATCATATACCATTTCTTTACGATTTAAATATCCTGTTGCCGCTACCAAAATGCCTAAAGAAAATATGGCACCTTTATGGGTATTAACATTATTTGTCGCTGCAAACATCTGTTTTTCTGCTTCAATGCCTAATGGTCTGATTTGATTAAATAAATTTGTTAAATCATGACCTTCGAAGTTAGTCGCCTGTTCATAAACATTTCTAAAATATGGTTGCAAAGCAATCGTACTATCGATAAAGGTAAAAACATCCATATCTTTATGCGCACCAACACTTGCTGGATCAACTAGTCCTGGCTTTGGTGTAACTGAAACTTCATATAATAGTGATTGCAATGCCATATCTACAATTTGTTGTTTATTATGCATATTCATTTACCTCAAAATATTCATTGCATAATGTGTTAATCGCCGATTTCATTGTGTTAATATCATGTTTTTGCGACCGCGCACATACTTTTGCCGGTTGGTCGCAAACAAAACATTTTCTTGGATCAAATCCTAAATCTGTTCGTGACAATTGCTTGTCCTTCCCATCACCGCCCATGACATCTACATCAAACAATCGTCCTGCCCTAAAATTAATTTCAAATTTTATAGCCTGTTGTTTAACTGTATTAACATCATCATCGATTACAATAAACCCTTCTGGTCCTGTAAGACGATCAACATAAACCATATCAGTAATCACCTGTTGTTCTGCATAATTGGCAATTAATTTTTTCCAACCTGCTTGAAACAGACAAGTGATATACCGATTACTTTTAATTTTTCCTGGAACATTTAATTTCACTGCCACAATAACTTTATTAGTATATTTTGCAATTAGTTCTCTTTGTTGATCAACACGCCATTCTTTATTGTTCAACACATCCATCAATGTCACTGGTGTTCCTTCATTAAAAATATCAACCATATGTTCCAACTCCCTATATATGTATTGGCAAGTCATGATTTAAAAATCATGACTTGCCGGTTAAACAGTACTTTAAAATAATCTTTATACAATAGATACTTTTTGAGTACTACCAATCGACATTTTATTAATTACCATTAATATTTTGTCCTTCTTTAATACGATCTTGTAATACCGCCATATGTTCTTTGATAAAATTCAAGGTTGTTTCTGGTACTACACTGGCAATCGCTTGTATTTGATTTGTTTTAATAAATTGTCTTACTGATGTCGCTGAAATTACCTTGCCATCATCACGCTCCTTACGAGGTACAATACATACTTGAATCTCATCACCTAATTCACGTTGCAATGTCTGATTATACATACTTGTTGTATGCGACAATGGTTCACTACCTAAATAGCGTCGTGTAATATTGAATTCTGGCGCAATGACTGACTTAAATAAGCGCGCATCTAATTCTGTTTGATACACAATCACGTCATCGGCAGATTGAATAAAATAAGCTGGGAAAGTTGCATAACTAACCATATAATCACCGCCATTTACTACAATGACATTTTCTAAATCAGATACACCATCAGAAATCAGCTTAATTCGTTCTGTAGTTGTAAATAAAGAGGCATCTTGATTTACCGCAAAAACATACACAAAATCATTTTCATTGGCGGCTTTTTCAATTAAATATCGATGTCCTAAGGTAAACGGATTAGCATTCATCACAATTCCTGCAATTTGTTTATCCTTTAAATCCACAACATGGGGTATATTAGCTAAATAATCATCAATATTTGGACGCCCCTTTTCCAACAATACGCCCTGTGCGGTACCAGCTAATTTTTTGAAACCTACATGTTCAAAACTAGTCTCATATTTTGGCTTTGTAAAAACAAAAATATGATAAACGCCACGCTGGGCCATTCGATTTGTTAATTCGGTCAAAATAGCATTAAATCTAGCACCATTTGTGACTCCTTTTTCGCAAGCTGCCACATATTTAATAACATGCCCAGCAATTGATCCAGTTGCAACCAATTTTTCGTCATTATAAATGCCAACTGTTTCATCAATTGTGGCTACTTCATTTTCACTAAAACCTGTTATACCGCGATCAATTAAAAAACTTTGCCACTTTTTTCGAACAGTTGGATTTGTTAAATATAAGTCTTGCACTTGCATTGATAAACCTCCCAGAATACCTGTATATAGGAACGTTTTAAAAATCATAATAATCTATTTCGTCAACATTTATAATTGTAACGCTGTTTTTTAAAAAATAAAATATATTTTTTACTTTTTTAAAAAGACGACGGGCGTTTTTAAAATAATTAAACATACTTTAAAATTCACAAAAAAAGCCGAATAAAACAAATTATCATAAAAATTGTCTCACTCAGCCTTATATTTATAATTTTAATTTACATTATTAAAGCAAGCCTAATCGCTTATAGATATCATCAACATGCTTTAAATGCCAGTGGTAATCAAATGCATCATCAATTTGTTCAGTGGTCAAATTATTGGTAATCGTTTCATCTGCATCAACCAAGTCACGGAATTGCAATTGCTTGTCCCATGATTGTGCTGTTAATGGTTGTACAGTATCATAAGCTGCCTCACGTGACATACCCGCATCAACTAATTTAAGTAATAGACGTTGTGAATAAATTAAACCGTATGTGCGTGTCATATTTTGCTTCATTGTTTCAGGGAATACTTGCAAATTCTTTAAGATATTTGTCATACGGTGCAACATGTAATCAACAACCGTCGTACCATCAACCAAAATAATGCGTTCTGCACTTGAATGAGAAATATCACGTTCATGCCATAGTGTCACATTTTCTAACGCCGTCACTGAATAGCCACGCAAAACACGTGATAATCCGACAATGTTTTCTGAACCAATTGGGTTACGCTTGTGGGGCATCGCTGATGATCCTTTTTGACCACCACGGAATCCCTCTTCTACCTCGTGAATTTCAGAACGTTGCAAACTACGGATTTCAGTTGCCATTTCTTCCAAATTTGACCCAATAATTGCCAACGTTGTCATGTAATCTGCATGTAAATCACGTGGTAGAATTTGTGAACCAATTGGTTGTGGTGTTAATCCTAGTTCCTTCATTGCAACTTCTTCAACTTGTGGTGGAATATTTGCAAATGTTCCCACAGCCCCCGATAGCTTACCAGTTTCAATAGCCTTAGCGACATTATCAAATCGCTCAATGTTACGTACCGCTGCTTGGTAAAAACGTGCCATCTTTAATCCAAACGTTGTTGGTTCTGCTTGAACACCGTGTGTACGACCCATCATAACTGTATCTTTATACTTTAAAGCCATTTCTGCCAATGTATCTTTCAACGTTTGCAAATCAGCCTTAATAACTTCATTAGCTTGTCGTAAACGTAATGCTTGCGCAGTATCAACAACATCAGTGGACGTCAAACCATAATGAATCCACTTTCGTTCTTCGCCCAATGACTCAGAAACATTTCTAGTAAAAGCAACAACATCGTGACGTGTTGTCGCCTCAATTTCAGCAATTCGATCAACGTCGAACTTTGCATTTTGACGAATAGCTGCTAGGTCTTCTGCTGGAACATGCCCAACTGATACCCAACCTGCTGTAGCTGCGATTTCAACATCCAACCAAGATTGGTATTGATTTTCAAGCGACCAAATACGTCCCATTTCAGGACGAGTATAACGATCAATCATCTTTTAATTCCCCTTAATGTTTTTCAAAAACGCGAACGAAGCATTTCATATATTAATTATTGTATCGTAAATACGAATTATTTTCAGCTTTTTTCAAATAAAAAACTGCAGTTAATGACTGCAGTTTTTATTATTAACTATTTATCATCTTGTGAACTAGCTGAACTTGATGACTCACTAGACTCACTTGAGCTTGAATTTGATGACTCACTGCTCTTCGAGCTGGCTGAGCTTGATGATTCACTACTCTTTGAGCTTGATGACTCTGATGATGTGCTACTCTTTGCAGCCTTAGCTGTTGCAGCAGCTTGTGTATAAGTTGACAAAACATTTTGCAAGGTAGAATCCTTAATGTTAACATCAGCCTTACCTAATTCATCACCTACAATTGCTTGTACTTTAGTTGTATCAGACATTGTTTGTTCAACCAAGATACTCTTCATCTTTGACTTAAGTGCACTAAATGACTTCTTTGAAGCTTGTGAGTTCTTCTTAATAATGAAGTAACCTTGTGATGATTGAGATGCCACTGGTGTCTTTGTGTATTCACCCTTCTTTAGCTTGAAGGCTGCTGACTTAAAATCATCTTCCAAGTTAGCATCAGTAGAATCAAAGGCAGTCATCTTACCACCATTCTTCTTAGTATTAGTATCAATTGACTTTTCTTTTGCTAACTTAGCAAAGTCACCACCCTTGTTTAGCTCAGCAATGACCTTCTTAGCGTCATCTTCAGATGATGTCAAAATAACAGAAACATTTGTCTTTGGTTGGTAGCTGTTATAAGCTTTGCGCAATTGCTTTGTTGAGTAGTTTTCGTTAGCAATTACTGCTTGCTTTTCTAGCGCTTGAATCTCCAATGATTGTCGGAAACTATCCTCATCCATACCATTTTGTGACAAAGTTTGTGAGAATTGTGAACCATATTGTTGCTTAGCATCTTTAAATTGTTTTTCGATAGACTTCTTTGAAACCTTATCGCCATACTTATCATCCAAAACCTTTTGAATAATCATATTAGCCAATTCTTGTTGTCCTGCTGGCGATTTCTTCAAATTTTTATAATACTCAGCTTGTGAAACGTTACCTGCATCAGTCGTTACGATTGATTTAGGACCGATTCCCCAGGCTGCTAGACCAACTGCTACGGCAACGGCTACTAGCACACCTAATACTTTTTTCCACATGGGTAGTGCCTTCTTTCTTGATTTTATTTAATATTACAACTTTTCTAGTTTATCATATAAACACAACTGATACTTAAATTAAATGATAAGTTGCACCAATTGCATAGCGTCCATTGTCCAATTCTTGATGAATTTCCATGTGTTCCTCAAAATCTGCATGCCAATATGTTAACTGCGCTTTGGGAATACGCCATTGCAATGTTTTTAGTTGTGCCAAAAATTGTTGTTCAACATGTGTTTGACGATGGAGCATATAACGAACCACTAAACGCATCCAATCAATGCCTGTTACTTTATCCAAAAAAGCAACCATCGTAAATGGCATTGGTCGAACAATCATCAATGGTTCCCCATCATGACTAGGCTGTTGCTTTAATAACATTTGATATAAACCAGGTGTTTCTGAATTCATTTGTGGTCGCGGTATTTTATTCCAAAGATCTTCAGTCATTGCTGACTGATCTAGAGTTATACCATCATTACTTTGATTACTAATACCAATCAAATAAATCGTTTGACCGTCATAGAAGTAATTAACAATCCGGCGTGACGTATCAGCCTCCATACTACTTGGCAAATATTTTTCTTTTGCAATCACTTGCACATTAATACCATTGCTACGCAAACTATTAATTAATTTGATACGATTTCCCGGTACAAAAACCTGTGTTGGTTGTTCAATTTCAATAACGTTCATTACATCGGAAATCTCTAGTGGTTCATAGTACTTCTTATTTCCTAATTGAGGCATAAACATCAAATCAGTCGGACTGTTATTCATAAGTACTGTTTCAATACCTTGTGCTTGTAACTCAGCTACAACCATTGCCATAACATAAGAAGCAGCAGCACCATCACCCAGACGGAAACCACCACTACCAATGACTAGTGCCGTATGTGTTCCTAGACGTGTGCTTTCATTCTCTGATTCGAACGTTGAATAATACTGATTAGCTGCTTCCTCAAACTCACCTGCAGATGGTTCGAAGGCCTTATAAGTTGGCAAAATACCGTTATCCCAACGATAACGACGTACTTCTTCATATTTTGCATTCCACAAACGGGCAATCAAACCATCCGAAAGGCCATAGTATTTTGCTAGTTTAATAACATCAACTTGCCATGGCGTATTTTTTACAGTTTCTTCTAATTTATTAATTTGATCTAATTTATAGAAATAAAACGCATTAATTTTGGTCATTTCAGCTAATTCATCAACAGTATAACCACGTCTTAAGGCTTCCAACAATACAAAAATACGATTGTCGCGGGGATGGATAAGTTGCTCAATAATCTCATTATCCGTCAACGCATTCATCACGGTTGGTGAAAAATTACGATTATTAAAATGAGCAGCACGAATTGCCTTTTCGAGCGCCTCTTCTACACTGCGTCCCACTCCGATTGTTGTCCCTACTGATTTTTGAACTGTATTTAAGCGATGTTCAGTTTTAACACCATTAGATTCAAAATCCCCAAATGAAAAAATAGGGAAACGAATCACAATATGGTCCATTGTCGGCTCCAGTAACGCCGTATGATTAGCACCTATGACAGGTGTTTTCACTGATTCAAGGGTCTCGCCTAAAATCAAACGTGTTACAACGGGCATAAGTGGATAGCCAGTTGCTGCAACTAATAATGCTGCCGTGCGGTCAAAATATGGTGTCACACGAGTTATGACATAATCATCTTCCTTTGGATCAACCGCAAATCTAACTTCTAATAGACCGATGACATCAAAACCACGAATAACCTTGAAAGCTGCTGCCCGTAATTTTTGATACACAGGATCTGGTAACGTTTGAATAGGTGTAATCGCAATCGAATCTGCAGAGTGAATACCGACTGGATCCATATCTTCAACTCCACCAATTAGTACTGTTGTATCGCGTTTATCACGAACCACTAGCATGGAAATTTCTTGGTGACCCTGAATGCTTTTATCAATATTCACTTGATGGGTAATTGAGCGATTAAGTGCCGTTTCAACAGCATCCTCTAAATCATCAATATCTGTCACCTGTAGTCGCAGTGTTTGACCATTAGGTGCAATTGGGCGTATCACAACTGGTAGCTCAAAATCCCTAACAGCATCAAATGCTTCACTGACATTACCCGCCAAACGTGATTGTACCGTTGGAATATTTAACTGCATCAATCGTTCATGTAAATACTTTGTATTTTGCGTTGCCTGCATAACTGGTAATGATAATCCTAAAACTTTTGGTGCACCATTACCCATTAGCTTTAAAATATCAGCACCTAAACGTGTCGCTGTTGAGCCACCCACTGAAGTTACCATAGCGGTAATATGTTCTTCATTGATAATTGTCATTAAATTATCAACAGTTAACTTTTTTTCGATAACCTGGATATCATGACGACTTGTCGTAAAGGCGTATGGATTATCGTCCACAACCACGACTTCATGACCATATTTTCTGATTGCATCAACTACTTGGTATGTTGCAGCATCCCCTTCAGTTTCACGCCCAAAATCGTTAGCAGAGCCACCAATAATTAGGACTCGTTCTGTCATACTACACCTCCTCGCCGCGCCATCACCATTTCCATAAACTCAGCAAAAGCCTGGGTTTCTTCTAATGGGCCTGGGGCAGCGTCTGGGAAAAATTGCACACTAAATGCGGGATAATCACGGTGACGTAAACCTTGAATTTGATTATCCGTAATATCAATATGCGTCACAAATAAAGGAGTATCTTTAATTGAGGCATGATCAACATAATATGCTTGTCCCTGTGTTGCGAAAATGATGTCATTCGTAATTTGTTCTCGGATTGGATGATTCATCCCATGATGAGCCGAAGCTAATTCAGTAACCTTTGCACCATTCGCAACTGCAAATAATTCATGACCTAACCCAATACCAAACAAAGGTACTCGTTGCTCAAATTCACGAATAATATCTAATGTTGTTTCTGGTACTTGGTTTGGATCACCTGGGCCAGAAGAGATAACAATCCCATCTGGATCAAGGTTAGCAACCTCATCTATCGTCGCCGAATAAGGCAATACCGTAACATTGGCATCAAAATCACTCAGCATTCTTAAAATACCATTTTTAAGACCTAGATCAATCACCACTACATTCGCACTACGCCCTGGATTGGCATAAGCCTTTGGTGTCGATACTTGTGCCACCTGTTGATTTGTCAATACCATTGCTCGTAACTGGTCAAAAGCGTGGTCATCCGGCTGATCAACAATTGATGCTTTTTGGACACCTGTTTCACGTAAATGGCGCGTTAAAGCTCGCGTGTCAATTTGTGAAATTCCTGGTACATTATGTCGTTTTAAATAATCATTCAAGCTAAGTGTTCGTAAACGATTAGTTGATATTTCAGCTATTTCACGAACCACAACACCTTTTACTGAGGGAACAATTGACTCATCTGCATAATGATTAATACCTGCAGCCCCAATAGTTGGTGTCGTAAACATCACAATTTGATTATAATAAATTGGATTCGTGATAATTTCTTGATACCCGGTCATAGATGTATTAAATACTAATTCACCAAAAGTTGTTGCAGGTGCACCAAAGGCCTCACCCGCATACACGGTACCATCTTGTAAAATTAAATAACGTGTTGTCATGACGTTGGTATCGTTTAGCAAAATTTCTAAACGATTCCTCCTTCCCGTTTAACGGTCAAAACTATTGAATTTCAATACCATCCATGCCGTCAAATTCCTTCATCTTTACTCGGATACTTTCGGAAGTTGCCGTTGGAATATTTTTGCCAACAAAATCAGCTCTAATTGGTAATTCACGATGACCACGATCAACCAACACAGCTAAATTAACTGCTGCAGGACGACCATTATCCATAATGGCATCCAATGCAGCTCTAATTGTACGACCTGTAAATAACACATCATCAACTAAGATAATACGCTTATTATCAATATTTTCCTCAAATGATATTTTTTCACCCACATGATGATTATCATCATCACGATAGTGCGTAATATCTAGTGGAATAACAGGAATGGTTGCACCCTCTAATTGTTGTAGACGATCAGCAATACGTTGTGCAATGAAAACACCACGCGTCTTAATGCCAACAATTGCTAAGTTTGTAACACCTTTATTTTTTTCAATAATTTCATAAGTAATTCTTGTAAGTGCTCGTTGCATTGCCATTGCATCAACAATTTCTTTTGCCATAATTTATTCCTTTTCTCTCGTTATTCAAACCTAATAAAAAAAGAGACACTACACTCTTAATCTAAAAGGGTAACGTCTCGTCAAATTTATTTATCACATTACCTTCTAGCAATCTCACTGAACCACCTTAAGAAAGTTTCAATTTATTTTTTATACATCTATTTTATCATGTTCAACACTATTTGCGAACAAACGGTTCACTTATTCTGCATAGGGTTTTAACTGATCTAACGCCTGTTCAAAATAATCTGGTAATGGCGCCTCAAACTGCATTGCTTCTTGAGTTGTAGGTTGTGTTAATCCTAACGTTGCGGCATGCAAATACTGACCATTACCTGCCAGTGTTTTTTTCGGACCATACAATGGATCACCAGCAACTGGATGTCCAATATAAGCCATGTGCACACGAATTTGATGCGTCCGCCCTGTTTCTAGGGTAACACGTAACAACGTGTAACCAACAAATCGTTTAACAACTTCAAAATGGGTTACCGCATCACGTCCGCCCGCAACAACAGCTTGTTTTTTACGATCAGCTTTTGAACGAGCTAATGGTGCATTAATTGTCCCTTTATTTTCCGTAAATTCACCATGTACCAAAGCATAGTACTGACGCAAATTTTTCTTAGCTTTTAAATCAGCTGACAATGCCTCGTGTGCTTTGTCATTCTTAGCAACCATTAGAAGTCCAGAAGTATCTTTATCAATTCGATGAACAATTCCTGGACGAATTACGCCGTTAATTGTTGAAAGCTTCGTATGATACATCAAAGCGTTAACTAACGTACCATCCGGATGACCAGCAGCCGGATGAACAACCATTCCCTGTGGCTTATTAATAACTAATAAATCATCATCTTCATATATAATATCTAAAGGAATATTTTGTGGTCGTACATCTAATACAACAGGTTCAGGAACTGTAAATGTTACAACATCCCCTTCATGAACTTTATACTTCGCTTTTTTTATATCACCATTAACTAATAATACGCCATCATCAATCCATTTTGATATTTGCGTACGTGTATAGTCGGTAAATTCATCCGCTACTACCTTGTCAAGACGACCAGTTTGTTCTGTAATCGTCAATGTTTCTTCAGTCATTTATTTACCTTTAATTTCCTTTTGTAACTGGTCCAAGAACTTCTTATTCATCCAATAACTATATCTTTCATCTTCATAGCTAAAAATAACCGTTCTTTTAGTAAACTGAACTTGTTGCATCTCGTTAAAACGAATTTTTTCTGTATGAACGCCAAACATTGGCATAATCAAAATAGCACCTGTTGACAACGTAACTTGCCGCCTAAAATATGTTAACAGTGCAACAAATACGAATATAATTGTCGCAATAATTGTCCAAATATTTAAATGGGTAACTTCAAGTTGCATTACTAACGCAAACATCGCAATCATGATAACCCATAACCAATTAATCAAACCTAACAAACCAGCTGGTTGATAGTATCCTTTCATTCTCAAATCCTTTCCGATCTGTGCATATTCGACAAATCATCTCAGAATGTCTCTGTCTTTTAGTATAATAAAATTGGAGGTACTTGTCATGTTAATCAAAATATATTCCGACGCTGCTAGTCAGGGAAATCCAGGACGTAGTGGCGCTGGTGTTGTAATTTTATATAACGGCCAACAAATTCAAAAGCATCATTACCTGGGCGTAATGTCAAACCATGAAGCCGAGTTTGCAGCAGCTATCTGGGCATTTGAAGAATTAGCCAAAATTGCTAATTCTGATGACACTATCATGTACTATGCAGATTCTAAATTAGTTATCGATAGTATCAAGAAACGTTATGCCAAACATTTTAGTGAACCATTATCAAACTTGTTAGCGCACCAAGATCAATATGAACTACTAATTCCAAACTGGATTCCTGAAAAACAAAATCACGGTGCACATCAACTCGCTTGGCAAGCTATTCATCACGCTTAATTTGCCCAATTCCTGTCCACGCACTAATTAATGAGCACACAGGTGATAACAAGGCAAAAAAAGTAAATGGTGCAAACGAGACTACTGAAACACCTAACGCTTGCGCGGCAAAGCTTCCTGCAACTCCCCATGGTACTAGGTAATTAATAACCGTTCCTGAATCTTCTAATGATCTTCCTAAAGTTAATGGGTTGATTTTTAATCGTGTGAAACTTTCCTTCCATAATTGACCAGGCAAAATAGTAGCTAAGTATTGCTCACCAATCAAAAAGTTAGCTGAGATACCTGTAATAACCGTTCCTGTAATCACACCAGCTTGGGTCTTAATACGCGTTACCAATGGTGTCATGAAGGCACTAAGGATGCCCTGCTCTGTTAGTAGTCCACCTAACGCCAATGCTAACATAATAATAATCACCGTTGGCATCATTGATAACATACCACCACGATTTAACAAACTAGCAAGCATTTCATTTTTTATTGTTGTTGTTGAACCATTCATAATAACATCAGAAAACTGCTGTATTGAATGATTAAACATAAATATAACGCCCGTTACTGCAATGTTCACCAACAACGTTGGAATCGCTGGCACATGATGCCAAGCCATAATGAATAACAAAATTAACAGAATCATTGACCACCAATTTGGTGATAATAATGACGCCAAATGTTGTAATTCGTGCACATCACTAGTGACTTTTGTTTGCGTGCTTAAAAATGTAAAAATTAATAATGAGCCAAGCAATGCAGGAATCGTTGTCCACATTAAGTTTTTAATATGGGCAAACAAATCAGTGCCTGCAATTGATGATGCTAAATTAGTTGAATCTGATAATGGCGAACTCTTA
Organism: Weissella bombi; assembly: GCF_900094835.1. Classification (GTDB taxonomy): domain Bacteria; phylum Bacillota; class Bacilli; order Lactobacillales; family Lactobacillaceae; genus Weissella; species Weissella bombi. Next base: position 87,807 of record NZ_FMAO01000005.1, read on the forward strand.
TCACCAAAAATTGCACCAGATAATGCTGCACCAGCAACCATTCCTGGATCAAAGCCAATCGCTGTCCCAACCCCCATTAGTGCAACACCAACCGTTGCTAAAGTGGTAAATGCAGATCCGACCATCGTACCCATAATTGCCATAATCAAAACAGTACTAGGCAAAAACCATTCAACATTAGCTAATTTCAACCCCGCCCATAGCAGTGTAGGAATTGTATTAGTTTCCATCCAAAGACCAATCAGCATACCGATTAGCAAGAACAAAAATAACGGTGCTAATGCTTGTTCAATCCCTTTCAACAACTGTCCCTGGATATCTTGCCAAGACGTTTGTCGCATTTTAGCGAATAACATGACAAAAATAATACTTATCACCAGTGGCACATTGGGTGATAATCCGAACCCTAAAATACTAATACTAAAAATTAAAATGACTGCAATTAATAAAATCATACTTTGTTTAAACGTTACTGACTTATTCATATTTCTTCTCTCCTTTGTCATTACTTACCTACCGATAATTACCCTAAAAAGAGATAACGACTAAGTCCACCAACGTGATTGATATGTTCTAATACCCCAATGTTTTGCTCCTTTCAGCAATAAAAAAGTCCCAGTGACAAGTCAATTGACTCATCACTGGGACGAAAAGTTTCCGCGGTACCACCCAAAAATTAGTTAGTACACTGCGAACTAACCCACTTTAATTTATTTATATTTTATAAATAGTTCAATCACTTCACCTGCGCTACTCACAGCTCCCGTAGCTTCTCTGACATACAATGAAATGTTCTACCAATGTGCATTATTGTACGCATCTAATACAGACGTGTCAACCGATAAATAAAAATACGCAAATGTTTTAGTGATTTTATACTCTTAACGTAATCTGTCCTGTTAACGCTCGACTAATTTGTACCGGCATTATTTCTAGTGTAATAACACTATTTGAAAAGTGACCTTCCATATCTTAAAAACTATTTCTAAATCACTCGTCCCTCATCCTTCTGTAGTTTATTCATCGAATCATTGCTTTATTTACAGTTATACTGTAATATGGAAAGGTTGGCAAAATAATTGTAATAAGCACACATATCAATTATTTGCTCACAAAAGCTTAATTATTTCAGCTGTAAAACTGTAATTTATCAAAATCAGGAGAACACTTGATATGACAGTATATGAAAAAATAAAAGAAATTTCTAAAAAGCGTGGCATGAATTTGCAAACAGTCGCTAAACGGGCTGGTCTATCTTCTAATATGATTTATCAATACAAGACAGTAAATCCTAAGACAGAAACTTTAAAAGTATTAGCTGACGTTTTAGGCGTGTCAGTAGATTACTTATTAGATAAAACAGAAGATTTGCACGCAAATAAAAAAAACACTAACAATGCGCTCGTTGATCTAAAACAGATTGCTAAAGATGACAGTTGGGATGATTATTTATCTTCTGACGGTCACCCCATAACTGACCACGATAAGAATTTGTTACGTGTGATTTTCGGCGACTAGCATAATCAGTTAGATATGCATAACATTTAAAAATTACAAACTAATTAATACGTGTAATAGCTGATTCACGTTAAAAGCTGTCAGGAGTAATAAATGAAATCTATCAAGTTTTGGTTAAAAAAAGTACTACATCACCCCAATACTATGCCTTGGACCTTCATCGGTACTATGGTTGCAATCATGGCTATTTACAACACAATCATTCGATATGGTTTTTCAGAACGAATGCTTGAAAAAGTTTTCATTATATATCCTTTAATCGTTATATTTATATATTGTTTACGTACATACGTTACCTTACCACTTGCTTTAAAATTACATAACTACTTTCCAACTGTTATAGCTAATAATATTCCCAAACAAATTAGTGTTCCTATGCTCGTTATCACATTTAATGTTTCAATTATGATGATTTGGTTTACAGAGATACATCGTCAACTATATCCACAATTCGTACCTGGTTATTTAGGTAATTGGGTAAAAACTTTTTTTGTTGCCATTCCTGTATTTTTCTTTATAGTTCGCCCTACTCTAATTACCATATTCAAAAAATTAAAACAATCACATCCTTTGCCATTAAAATAAAAAAATCACCTATTAGGTGGCATACATATACACGTGAATCTAAACACGTTAAAGGTTGTTAGGATTACATTTGCAACAATCTCTATAATTGGAGCTAAAAAAGCATTAATCCTACACTTATCAAATTAACATTGATAACTATATTCTAAAATTATAAAAATATTTGAAAGCAACGGAAAGCCAGACCCAGATATGTCTTTAAACTATCTATTTTTTTGCATATAATGTTAATTTTTAACTGATTTCGGGCTAAAAAATAGGTAAAGTTTGCCGTTTAACAGTCCATGTCAAAAGAAAAAGAACGATTAAGAACAGAATTGATATTGCATATGTCAGTGAACATTTAGGTCACTCTTCTGTTTTCGTAATCCAAAAAATGTATTTGCTAAACGAAAAATGTATAGATTAGTCAAAAAATCATTAATTTATTTGATGAATATAGTGGATAAAAGGTGGATGAAGTGCCCAAATAGTTCCCAAAATACGATACTTCACGATACTTCACAACACTTTAAAAAGCACACAAAAAAGCCGTCATATAGGCATTTAGCGCTATACAACGGCTTTTGTAGGAATTTGCGATTAAGCAAGTCCATATTTCTTGTTGAACTTATCAACAGCACCATCTGCAGTAGTAAACTTTTGCTTACCTGTGTAGAATGGGTGTGAATCTGAAGTAATTTCAACACGGATCATTGGGTAAGTAGCACCCTCAAATTCGATAGTTTCGTCAGAAGTACGAGTAGAACCTGACAAGAACTTGTAACCAGTAGTTGAGTCAACGAAAACCACTTGGTGGTAATCTGGATGAATATCAGCCTTCATTATTTTCTCCTTATCGCCCTGGATTTATAAAAACCAGAGTCAGTTTATTTAACTAAACTATATTAACATAAATATTTATATAATGATAGTTTTTCACTAAAAACTATCACAAGAATTTATTCTTCATCAGCTTTCAAAACGGCCATAAAGGCTTCTTGAGGCACTTCAACGGTACCAACTGATTTCATACGTTTCTTACCACGCTTTTGCTTATCTAACAATTTAGCACGACGATCTGGATCACCCGTGTGGATACGAGATGTAACATCTTTACGATAAGCCTTAATCGTTGAACGCGCAACAATCTTTGAACCAATTGCAGCTTGAATTGGAATTTCAAAATTACGACGTGGAATAATTTCTTTTAGCTTCTTTGTAATCACACGTGAACGTTCTTGCGCAAAATCACGATGTACAATAAAGCTTAAAGCATCAACTTTGTCTCCATTTAGTAAGATATCAATCTTTACCAAATCTGATTGACGATATCCTGATATCTCATAATCTAATGAGGCATAACCACGTGTACTTGATTTTAGTTTATCAAAGAAATCAAAGATAATTTCAGACAAAGGCATGTAATATTTAACATTAACACGATTCTCGTCCAAGTAGTCCATTGTGTCAAATTCACCACGCTTAGATTGCGCCAATTCCATAACTGCCCCAACGTAATCATTTGGCACCATAATTTGGGCATGAACAAATGGCTCTTCGATTGTTTTAATTTCAGAGACATCAGGTAATTCAGATGGATTAGCGACTTCAACCATTTCGCCATCAGTCGTATAAGCATGATACGTTACAGACGGTGCTGTAGTGATCAAATCCAAATCAAATTCGCGTTCAAGACGTTCTTGAATGACATCCATGTGTAGCAGTCCTAAGAAACCAGTTCTAAATCCAAAACCAAGTGCTTGAGAAGTTTCAGGTTCGAATTCCAAAGAAGCATCATTTAATTGCAACTTTTCTAGTGCGTCACGTAAATCATTGTACTTTGCATTATCAGTTGGATACAACCCGGAATAAACCATTGGTGTCATTGGCTGATAACCTGGTAGTGGTTCTACAGCAGGTTGCTTAACATGGGTAACGGTATCACCAGGTCGGGCATCACGAATATTTTTGATGGAAGCAGCAACATAACCTATATCACCTGCCATCAAATAATCACGCTTGATAGGCATTGGTGAATTTACGCCAACTTCTGTCACTTCATATTCTGCACCAGAATTCATAAACTTAATCTTTTCACCAGGTTTTAAAACACCTGTTTTTACACGAACCGTTAGAATGACACCTTTATATGAATCATAGGCTGAATCAAAGATTAGTGCTTGTAATGGTGCCGTCAAATCTCCTTCAGGAGCAGGAATATCAGTTACAATTTTTTCTAATAGTTCTGGAATACCAATGCCCTTCTTAGCAGATGCTAACACTGCTTCAGATGCATCAATACCAATTACATCTTCAATTTCAGTTCGAACAGCTTCAGGGTCGGCTGCTGGCAAGTCAATTTTATTAATAACTGGTAAAATTTCCAAATCATTTTCAATAGCTAAATAAACATTCGCTAATGTCTGTGCTTCAACTCCTTGAGCCGCATCAACAACTAAGATAGCTCCATCGGCTGCCGCCAAAGAACGTGATACTTCATATGAAAAATCAACGTGACCTGGTGTATCTACCAAATGAAAAATATAAGTTTCACCATCATTAGCTTTATAATGAACCTCAACAGCATTCATTTTAATCGTAATGCCGCGTTCACGCTCTAAGTCCATCGTATCCAATAGCTGATCTTGCATCTCACGTTCAGTAACCGTATGCGTTGCCTCTAAAATACGATCAGATATTGTTGATTTACCATGATCAATATGAGCCACAATACTAAAATTACGTATATGGTTTTGGCGCGCCTGCATCTCTTCTATATTCATTATTTGCGCTCCTATTTTGTATTTATTCTGTCCTTACCATTATACAGGTATTCTTAATATCATGGTAGTGCTCCAATATTCATTATTTTTTATCTAATTTATCAGTTATTTCTTTCGCTTTTTTTGTCACTGATTTATCAAACTTTCTTTGTCGATATTGTGTATACAAAAAAACCACCAACAAAATTATAATAATTATCCATTTTAGCATCGTCCCCATCCCCTTTTTATAAATAGTTAATATTTTTTATTTTAAATAAGTCTTCAATTGTATTTTACAGCATTTTCAATTACACTCAATTTAAACAACTTATATTAGGAGGCATTCTCATGGCTGATTTGCCAGAAGTTAAACATGAACCCAATAACGGTGAAGAAGTTGTGACGTCACGACGTTCAACACAATCACCACAACCACAAAAGCCAGTTATTTCTTATTTTGTCCGCAAACTATTGGCTGCTGCTGGTGTTATTTCAATTATTTTAGGTATTTTTGCATTTGTTTTTAATACTGAATGGCTATTAGCCGTTTCAATTATCTTTGGTCTCTTTTCAATTTTTATTGCTTTTATCGACCTCATGCTATTTAGCAATAGTGTCTACTTACGCGGCGCTCACTTAATGAGTGCCTTACTAAGCGCAGTGATGGGGCTAGTGCTACTATTCCGTCAAGATTTTACCCAAGATTTCATTGGTTTAGTTTTTGGTTTTTGGATTTTATTTAATGCTACTAGCAATTTGGCTCAAACTTGGGTACCTGAACTATTAATTGGTTGGCAACGTTTAGTTGGGCTAATTATTGGTGCAGTTGGACTTGTTTTAGGTTTATTCCTAGTATTGTTCACAGACTACTCAACACACACTATGCAAATTATATTAGGTATTTACACTGATTTGTTGGGTATCTTCTTCTTGCTTGTTAGTTTCTTCAGTCATAAAAATGATTTAAACACAAAAAAGTAAATACTATAGATAAAGAGGTTGGAACAAAAAAATTGTTCCAACCTCTTTAGTTTAAAATGCATTAATTATAAGCCTATAAGTTTTATAGCATAAACGCGTTCCAAAAGTCTGAAGCCTCAATGTAACGCAATTACCGCAATCCTTGTTCTTCGCGTTGCTACGGCCAAAAATTACGGTAATCACGATACACTCCGGCTTCAAAACAACTTTTGTCTCGCTCTCTTTTTAAAATCCATTATAAAATTGGCGTTAATAGCCTTGAGAAAAATTGCTTGAATCTCATCCATGATGATTGTGCTTCGAAATATGCTGGTGTCAAAAGCTTTGAATCTGACAAGTCTTTTTCAAAAATTTCTTCCATTTCTAATGCCAAGCGTTCGCTATATAGAAAGGCATTTACCTCAAAATTCAAGGAAAATGATCGAATATCCATATTTGCACTACCTACCGATACAATACGATTATCAATCACTATTGTTTTAGCATGTAAAAATCCCTTTTCATATGCATAAACTTCAATTCCTTCGTTAGCCAAAACACTGGCATAATATTCAGTTGCACGATAAACAAACATATGATCAGGCTTTGATGGAATCATAATTCTAACATGCACGCCTGACTTAGCGGCAATTGCAAGTGAATCCATGATTGCCTGATTTGGAATAAAGTAAGGTGACTGAATCGTAATGCTTTCATGGGCCATCGAAATCATGCGCAGATACCCTTGATAAATTTGATTCATATCAGAATCTGGTCCTGACGAAACAATTTGCATCGCCACATCACCACCTGTATCATGCGATGGAAAATACGAATCGCCAAACATAAGCTTTTCATGTCGAGTAGTCGCATTCCAATCCATGAAAAAGCGACTCTGCATTGCCAAAACCGCATCACCAACAACGCGTAGATGAGTATCACGCCAATAACCAAATTTTTCTAATCGACCTAAATACTGATCACCTACGTTAAAGCCACCAATATAACCAATATTACCATCTATAATTACTAACTTACGGTGATCATGATTATTAACATGAAGTGACATAAATTGCCATTTAGGCATTAGGAACGCTTCTACATGCCCACCTGCTTCACGCAATCGTTTATACAGTTTATTGTTCTTACCACCAGAACCCCAACTATCGTAAATAACACGAACACGAATACCCTTATTAGCCTTTTCCGTCAATAAATCAACTAACTCGTTACCTAATTTATCATTGTAAATCGTATAATATTCGATATTAATGTGATGCTTGGCAGCCTTAATATCAGCGAATAATTGCTTAAACTTCTCATGACCATCCGTATAAATTTTGACGTCATTTTGATTAGAAAAAATAGCCTGTTCACTTTGTAAAAATAATCGAACAAAAGCTTGTTCTTCAACATAGTGTTCTGAATCAGAAAATTCTACAACTTCTTTTTGTTGATTTTCTGCTATTTTATCGATACCAAAGACCTCTTGCGTTTGCATGTTGAAAATATGATGTCCTGATAATTTTCGTCCAAATAAAAAATAAATTAAAAAACCAATTCCAGGGAACAACAATAGTACCAGCATCCATGCCCAAATAGAAGTAATGTCACGATAACGGTCTCTAAAAACCGTTAAAATAGCTGCAAAAGTATTAATTACGAAAATAGTATCAATTAACACTATCAACCAATGTTCTGCCATAACTACTCTCCTTTTGAATAATACCCTAATTCTATCAGGTTTATATGCCAGCAACATGTCAATCGCTACAATTGAAAGATTACTTTAATAAATCATGTTTTTCTAAGTATTGACGTGCTACTTTATCAGCAGATTTATGTTCTACCGTTACTTGATAGTTCATATCAATCATGTCCTGATTAGTCACTTTATCCTTTAAACGTAGTAAGCTCTTTTTAACACTTGGATACTTCGTTAAAATATCTTTTCTAACTAACGGTGCGCCTTGGAATGGTGGAAAATAATTCTTATCATCTACCAAAGTCACTAATTTATCAGCCTTTAATTGCGGATCAGTTGTATAGGCATCAGTCACGTCAATTTGACCATTAGCTAACGCCTTATAACGTAAGCTTGATGACATACTCTTTACATCTTTAAACTGTAATTGGTAAGCCTTTTTTATTCCTGGATATGAATCTTTTAACTCATAAAAATCATGATCAAAACCTGCCGTTAGTTGTGGTGACATTTTAGCTAAATCACTCGTCGTTTTTAAATTATATTTTTTAGCATCACTTTGACGCACTGCCAATGCATAAGTATTTTGATAACGCATTGGTGGCAAATAAGCTAAATTCGCTTGCTTATCTAAAGCTTCTTTAGCATCTTGATATGCTTTCTTGGGTTGATGACTCACTGTCTTACCCTTAATCAAATTTTGTAAAACCGTTCCAGTAAATTCTGGATAAATATCAACATCCCCACTCTTAACTGCCTTATAAATAAACGTAGTACCACCAAAATCTGGCTTCAATTGCACATCTAAGCGTGGATTGTCTGCCTCAATTAAATCCTTGTACATATTAATTAAAATTTCAGGCTCACCACCAAGTTTACCAGCAACTGTAATTTGTCCTTTTGGCTGCATGAATGCTTTACCACCAAAATAACCACCTAATAGTACAAAAAAGACAGCAACCAAAATTCCCATCTTTTTCAAAGATAACCGACCAATAAGCTTAATTAACCAAGAAAATACTAGTGCCAGCAAAGCAGACAATATTGCGCCAAGTAATAATTGCGCATTGTCATTGGTCTGTATTCCAATCATGATAAACGAACCTAGACCACCACCACCAATTAGAGCAGCTAAAGTGGCCGTTCCAATAATCATAACCATTGCAATTCTTAATCCAGATAAAATCATTGGCATTGCCAATGGTAATTGAATTTTAAACAATTTAAATCGTCTAGAAAAACCAAATGCTTCGGCAGCTTCCAACAAATTATCATCAATTTCGGTTAATCCGGCGTAAGTATTTTGGAAAATTGGCATTATTGCATATAGCACTAATGCGATAATAGCAGGAATTGTTCCAATACCAACAAACGGAATTAGCACACCTAAAACTGCTAAGCTAGGAATTGTTTGGATAACCCCTGCAATTTGCAAAACAACTTCACCAGCGCGTCGATGATTCATTAAACTAATTGCTAAAGGAACTGCAATTACGGCGGCAATCAAAATTGCTGCTAAAGAAAGTAATATATGTTCTTCTAAAGCTACAACAATGTCATTCGTATGTGTCGTTACTAGATGTAACAAATCATTTAACATTTTTCCCTCCCTAATGCTTACTAATGTACATCAACAATTGCCTTTGATTAATAATATAATGCTGATCAACAATAACATAGTCATAATCATATAAGGCCGTTGCCAATTCTTGAATAGTTTGTGTACTTGTCAAATGAGGTACATCAAAAGAAATATTTTCCGTAATCGTTTCTTTTAACCCAGTTCGTATCAAATCATCAATTAGCGTAATTTTTTGATTGTTAAACAATGAAGACACAATCTGATTGGCAGGGTGATTAATAATCACCTGTGGTTCATCTACTTGTTGCAAATCACCATTTACCAAAACGCCAATTTTAGTTCCTAGTCGCAAGGCTTCTTGCATATCATGCGTTACAAACACAATGGTTGGTTTAAATTCTTGATATAAAGATAAAATTAAATCTTGCAATTGCTTTCGAGATAACGGATCCAGGGCACTAAAAGGTTCATCCATCAAAATAATTTCAGGTTTTGTAACCAAAGCGCGAACAATACCAACTCTTTGCTGCTCACCACCAGATAATTCACTAGGCATTCTTGAACCATACTGTTCATACGGTAACCCTACTTTATCCAATAACTCCTGAACAAGCTGTTGTCTTTCAGAACGTTTTACACCATTTGCTTCTAACAAAAGACCTGCGTTCTGGCTAATAGTCAAATTTGGGAAAAGCGCAATATTCTGCAAAACATAACCAATATTTTGTCTTAAACTAGTCGTATTAACTTGCGCCACATCCTGATTATCTATCAAAATTTTTCCAGATGTTTGTTGTGCTAACCGATTAATCATTTTTAAAATTGTCGTTTTCCCACTACCACTTGGTCCAACCAACACAAAAAATTCACCAGAAGCAATAGTCAAATTAATTTTATTAACAACCTGCTTGTTTTGATATGTTTTAATAACATTTTCAAATACAATCATTTTAATATTCCTTTCGTTTTATATTGTTCAAATATAACATTTTTTTAGAAGGATAAGTATATAAAAAAGACTGGGTAATTACTCCCAGTCTTCCCTTAACTACAATAGTTTAACTGCCTCTTTTAAATGTTGCACCTTACTTGCAATGTCGGTTGCTTGCATAATTTCACTCACTACAGCAACTCCAACAATTCCAGTACCTGACAAAGTATCAATATTGTGCTCTTTAATACCCCCGATTGCTAAAACAGGAATTTTAACGGTTGCTGTAATTTCCTCTAATGTTTCCTTAGTGGTTGGCTCCGTAATAACCTTCGTTTTAGTTGGGAACATTGCACCAGTTCCTAAATAGTCTGCACCTTGTTCTTCAGCTTCAACTGCTCGAGCAACTGTTTTAGCTGATACACCCAATATCTTATCAGGTCCCAATAACTTACGAGCAACGTCTACTGGCAATTCATCATCACCAATATGAGCACCATTTGCATCTACTGCCAAACAAATATCAATACGATCATCAATAATTAAAGGTAACTGATACTGATCAGTAATCTTTTTAACCTTAACTGCCAATTCATAGTAAGCACGTGTTGATAAATCTTTCTCACGTAATTGCACCGATGTTACACCATTCTCACATGCTAAAGCCACTCGTTCTAAAAACGTTGCTTCATCTTCACCGTAACGTGCCGTTACTAAATTCAATACCTTCGCCATTTACATTCCCCTTTATTTGATTAATCCAATCTGCATCTTCCACACCCAAAAGTGATAATTCGTTTAAAAAGTAATGCCTAAAATCAGCAATTCCCTTTGTTGGCACTATTTTTTTAGCTTTTTCACTAGCAATATTTAAATAACTAATTGCATGGACGGCTGCATTCTCTACTGAATGCTTTTCACCTAATAGAGCAGCTAATAGTGCTCCCAAAATATCACCTGAACCAGTAAAACAATCTAATTCAGGAACACCATTCTCCAAAATCCACACATTATTTTGCGCCACTATAATATCTTTAGCCCCGGTTGCAACATAAGCTGATGTCACAGGCATTTTCTTAAGCGCACCTGTCAATTCTTCTAGTGCTACATCCGTTTGATCAAGCGGATTACCATCAACACCACGCCCATTCGTTTCTAATCCAGCAATTGCTCGCATTTCAGAAATATTACCGCGAACAATTGTTGGCTCATAATCCATAATATGACGTGCTGTTGTCATCGCAGTACTAGCGCTTGCCACACCAACCACATCTAAAACAAAGGGCTGTTTATTATCATAAGCCAGCTTAGCAGCAGCAAAAAGACTTTCTTCTCTTTCCACTGATAAACTACCTAGATTTAGTAATAGACTATTTGTTTGTTTTGCTAAATCATCAAAAGAACGGACATCTTCCGTCATGATTGGTTTTGCTCCTACATAGAGTAATGCATTAGCCATTGTTTCAACAGTAACTGTATTCGTTATACAGTGAACCAATGGTGAATTAGTTAAAGGCATCGTTATTTTTTTCATTATCGTATCACCATTTTTCCATTAAATACTTGCATCATATCTTTAAATAAAGAAATTTTCTTTGCTTGTTGCCAAATTAGCCATGCAGCCACCGCGCCCATTATGGTTGCACCTAAAAATCTTGGTGTATACAGTAACCAATATAAATCAGTCTTTGTGCCAGTAAATAGTACCATTACTGGATAAGATACCAATGATCCGATAATTCCGGTTCCAATAATTTCTCCCACAATCGAACCATAAATATTCCGTGTCAGGCGTGCACCAACACCGGCTAACAAAGCACCAAAAACAGCTCCCGTTAATGCTAATGGCGGAATACCCATTAACATCATTCGTATAACACCACAGCACACTGCCATGATAGTGCCATATAAAGGCCCCATTAATACACCCGCCAAAATATTAATGACACTTGACATAGGTGCCATCCCTTCAATACGTAAAATTGGTGATAACACAACATCTAAGGCAATCATCATCGCTAAATATGTTATCTTTCTAATATTCGAGTTCATCCTATTTCTCCCAACTCTTCTACCCCCTATGACAACAACATAAAAAGACCTTCCTGTAATAAGAAATTACAAAAAGGCCTTTATAAATACAAGTATTGATAATGGTTTTTCACAATTCCTACGCTTAAATAACTAAAACAGGTACGAAGGGTTTAGAGTAATACTCTTTCTCAGCCAAGAATGGCTCCCCTTTGTGATTAATATTCTTTTATAGTTCTATAATATCACATTAATTATAAAAATACTGACTAATTAATATGTTAATTAATTGTTTGTGTGATGTAATTCCAAAATAATTCATTACCGTGAGACTCGTGTGCTTGTTTTAGACGCATAAAGCCAAAATTACTTGTTGTATTTAATCCTATCTTACGTTTTATTAATTGACTATCATTTCTGGTATCAACACGTTTATCCATCACCAAAGCTATTCCCATACCGTTAGACACCATATTTAAAATAATATCAATACGCTTACCCTGATAAGCAACTGCATTTTGCCATTGCTTTTTTTCAACCATAACTTTAAATTTATTAAATATTAACGTTTCTTCACCTTCAAGTAATAAGAGATCTTCCTGAATTATATCATTTAGTGAAAGTATTTTTTTTGCCGATAAAGGATGATTTGCTGGTAAAACGGCAACTAAGTTGTCCTGATCAGTCAATAATGTTTCCAAACGGTGATTTAAATCGGGTGTATAATGTCCAAAAATAATATCCGCTTGATTATCCATTACCGAATTAATTAAATCACTATCTTTAATTTCTGAAAAATGTAAAGTAATTTCAGGATAATTTTGATGAAAGGCACTCATCAACGAAAAGCCTTCATAATTGGAGAAGGACGACATTGTATGAATCGTTAAAACATTATCAGATTCAACATTATGTTTGTTTAATGTCTGTTGTAATGCATCAAACTCATGCAAAATTTTTTTTGCATACATCTCTGTAATACGGCCGGATTCAGTTAACGTAATTTGACGATGTCCTCGTATAAACAATTTCGTTTTTAACTCTTTTTCCAAAGCTAGTATTTGCTTAGAGATATTTCCTTGCGTTGTATATAGTCTTTGTGCTGTTTCAGAATAATTTCCGGTCTTAGCTAAATCTAAAAACACGTTAAATTTATTAATATCCATAACAATCTTCCTTAATAAACATTACTATTTGGAATAGTTTATCACAAATATGACTATAATAGAATATATAAAAAAAGACTGAACACAATTGCATTCAGTCTTTTATCATATTTTAAATTAATTACTTTTCAGAAATAGCAGCAATTCCTGGCAAAGTCTTACCTTCTAGGTACTCCAATGAAGCACCACCACCAGTTGAGATGTGGCTTAATTGATCAGCAACACCCAATTGTTGTACGGCTGCAGTTGAATCACCACCACCAACAATGGTTGTAGCGCCTTCTTCAGTAACCTTAACAAGTTCTTCACCGATAGCCAAAGTTCCCTTAGCAAAGTTTTCCATTTCGAATACACCCATAGGTCCATTCCAAACAACTGTCTTTGCACCAGCAAGAACTGACTTAAACAATTCAACTGACTTAGGACCAATATCTAGTCCCATGTAACCATCTTTAATGTCACCTTCAGCTACATATGTGTCAGCATCATTTGCAAACTTGTCAGCCGCAACAGCATCAACAGGCAATACTAGCTTATCACCAGCATCAGCAATTAATTGCTTAGCAAGTTCAACCTTGTCTTCTTCAAACAATGAATTACCAATCTTCTCACCCTTTGCAGCAGCGAAAGTATAAGCCATTCCTCCACCAACGATAACCTTATCGGCCTTTGCTAGCAGATTTTGAATGATTGTGATCTTATCAGAAACCTTTGCACCACCAATAATGGCAACAAATGGACGCTCTGGGTTCTCAACTGCACCACCCAAGAACTTAATTTCCTTTTCCATTAAGTAACCAGCAGCAGTTTGTGCAATATTAGCTGCAATACCTGCGTTAGAAGCGTGTGAACGGTGAGCCGTTCCAAACGCATCATTTACAAATACATCACCCAATGATGCCCAGTATGCACCTAATTCAGGATCATTCTTTGACTCACGCTTAACTTGTTCGCCATCAACAACATCTGCATAACGTGTATTCTCAAAAATCAATACTTGACCATCTTCTAATTGATTGATGGCTTCTTCAAGTTCAGGGCCTTCAATTGCAGGAACAAACGTTACAGGTTGACCAAGTAAATCAGCCAAACGTTGTGCAACTGGCTTCATTGATAGACCAGGCTTATCGTCTTCACTCTTAATACGACCCAAGTGTGAGAACAAGATAGCACGTCCACCTTCTGACAAAACATGCTTAATTGTTGGTAAAGCTGCCACAATACGGTTATCATTAGCAACTTCTTGTTGACCATCAACTTCCTTTAGCGGAACATTGAAGTCAACACGCATCAATACTTTTTTACCTTTTAACTCTAAGTCATCAACTGTTAATTTTGCCATGAGATTCCTCTTTTCTTTGTTAAAAATCACTAGGAAATTTATATAAAAAACGGGCGGTTCAGACTATTACTAAACCACCCGTTTTCAATAATAGTTATCTAACTATTAAAGTGTTGCCAAGTGCAACAAAGTACGGATCATGTTTGAAGTGAAACCATACTCGTTATCATACCAAGCAGCAGTTTGTACTAATTGCTTATCACCAACAGTGATAACCTTAGTCAAAGTTGGATCAAATACGGCACCGTGTGTGTCGCCAATGATATCTGATGAAACAATTTCATCATCATTGTATCCAAATGAATCATTTTCGTACTTCTTAACAGCTGCATTAATCTCTTCAGCTGAAACAGTCTTTGACAATACTGAAGTCAATTCAGTGATTGAACCGTCTACGACACCAACACGTTGTGCGTGACCATCCAACTTACCAGCAACTGCAGGAACAACCAAACCGATAGCCTTAGCAGCACCAGTTGAGTGAGGGATAGTGTTTACAGATGCAGCACGGTTTGAGCGCATCTTCTTACCCTTAGGTCCATCCAATAGCATTTGAGTACCAGTGAAAGCGTGAACAGTAGTCATCAAACCAAGTTCGATACCGAATTCCTTGTCCAAAGCATTTGCCAATGGAGCAAGTGATTGTGTAGTACATGAACCTGCAGATACAATATTGTCATCTGAAGTCAATGTATCTTGGTTAACACCATACACAACCGTTGGAATGTTACCAGCAGGTGCTGAAATCAACACCTTCTTAGCACCAGCGTCTAAGTGAGCTTGTGACTTCTCTGCTGAAGTGTAGAATCCAGTTGATTCCAAAACAATTTCAACACCATCATTAGCAACCCACTTCAAGTCAGCTGCGTTACGCTCAGCGTATACACGAATCTTCTTACCGTCAACGATAATACCCTCTTCGTCAGCTGAAACTTCAGCTGCCAAAGTACCATGAGTTGAGTCATACTTCAACAAGTATGCCAACATAGCAGGGTTTGTCAAATCGTTAATTGCAACAACTTCAATGTCATCTGCAGTATCCTTCAACTCAAGGATGCGACGGAATGCTAAACGACCAATACGGCCGAAACCGTTGATACCAATCTTAACAGTCATATTATTAAGATCCCTCCCAAAAAATTCTTTTTTGTTACGTTTCTACATGATTTATTATACGACTTTAATTATATTTTCGCAAACAAAGCGCCCCTTTTAAACAAACATACATCATACAAGTTTATTTTAATAAAATTTATATTAAATCAATTACAATATATTAATTATTCTCAGTTGAAAGCGCTTAATCCAACTATATTAATACAAAATAAATATCAACAATCTGTTTTGTATTAATATTCATAACTATTTATTTTTCAATTATTTTACAAAATTACTCTCTGATTAGGAAATGTTTCACAAATCATTTTTCTAAAACAATTCGATGCGCTTCTTCATCATTAGCTCCACCTAATCTTATTAAGGCATATCGTATTAATAAGATTATTCCCCGAACGTACCTATATAGTTTATTCATAAACAAGTTTTCAAGCATTGTTATGATTGCTACTGTCACAATCCATAAACAAATAAAAACCCCAAAAACAACAAAAAATGCAATCATAGCATTAGTCATAACTCCGCCTCCTGTTAGTTTAAACTTAATCAAAATGTCTAATTAAAGTCCTAAGTACAATAACTTAGGACTCAATTAAGTATATAATAGGTTTAAACTAAAATCAACAAATTAATTAGGTTTAATTTAACAAGCCACTTTTCCTATATAGATCCACCGTTTCTTGTGCAAAATCTAACGGATATCCTAAATATTCGCACAACATCCAGGCTTCAAATGCTTGATTCTCATATTCATGAGCTATTTTAATAATTGTTGCTTCACTAGTCATATACCTTATAACATCTTCGCGTGCAGTAATTTCATCATTATGTGCTAGATTAGAGTTATAATCTAAGTGATTTCCAATATCAGAAATTGCATGGTGAAACTCTTCTACCAAAGTACGAGCCTTATCAAAGACTGATAGAGTCTTATCGATAAAAATATAAGCTTTATCTCCCTTAAGATAGGCAACACCATCTAATCCTGAATTTTCCTTTAAAGGCATCGTATCCAAAATAACCGGTGTCATCCCCAAATCTATCAAATCATTTTCAACCCTTATTAAAAGATTATCGTAACTATCTGTTCCCATTCCGATCCTCGTAATCAGCAATTAAACCTTCTATATATGATTTTGCACGATCAATAACACGTGATCGTTCTTCATCGGGTAATCCCGAAATGTCTAATCCCCAATGTGCTGCCATTAGTACCGGTTCATCAGAAACATCAGTTTTTGATACCCGATTTGGTTCTTCAACAAGGTCTGATTTTGAAATCTTAAAATATTCTGCCATTGCTTCAATTTTATCGATTCTTGGATAGGTTTTACCATTTGACCAATCTGAAATAGTCGCTGTTGACACGCCAATAATCTCAGCCAAATGAGCTGCTGTTATCTCATTTTGTTTAATGTAGCGTTTAATATTACGGCCCATCGTGGCCTTTCCTTCTGATGATGCCATTGTCTTCACCTTTTTCTATCTTAGAATTAAATTATTATACTCTTCATTATAAAGGTAAACTTAACCATTCGCAAGGTTTAACCTAATTATATTGATAACACACATCCACCTCTATTGCTAATACTAATCTATTGAGTTATAATTACTATTTGTTATGGACCCGTAGTGTAATGGATATCACGTTGGATTCCGGTTCCGGAGATGAGGGTTCGATTCCCCCCGGGTCCATTTTATACGTTCTCTGAACGTTGCTTTAAAGGTATTTACCTTGTACTTAGTGCCGAATTAGTGGCAAAAATTTTTAACCATCAAGTGTTAGTCATCTACACTTGGTGGTTTTTCTCTACAATAACTAGAATAAAGCACTAACATCAAGATGTTAGTGCTTTATTAGTTTCACAGATTTTATACTAATTCAATATTTTACTTCACAAGAGTGCTAGCACCCGTTGCATAATCAATTTTCACACCTGGCTGCACATTTGGTACAAACACATTAAATTGTAATTGACCATCACTTGATTTAGCTTCCATATGATTTCCTGAAGGAACCAAGTTATTACCAATATAAACAGGTGTAACCCGGTAGCGAACTTGCTCATTACGATCTAATGCTCGACGAACTTGTGTTTCATAATAATTTTGACCTGTATTAGCATCATTTCCATTTGATGCTTGATTTGCCCAAGCTGTTTGCGTAGCAATATTTTGTGGATTTGCTTCGGACGGATCAAAAGATTTTA
Organism: Weissella bombi; assembly: GCF_900094835.1. Taxonomy (GTDB): domain Bacteria; phylum Bacillota; class Bacilli; order Lactobacillales; family Lactobacillaceae; genus Weissella; species Weissella bombi. Next base: position 105,700 of record NZ_FMAO01000005.1, read on the forward strand.
TATTTCCCGCCAATGCATAGCCAATTAGATGACCGCGATTATATAAAGTGCGATAAGTACCACCAATCGTTGCTTGCTGCCACCCAACCGGATCAATTGTTTTTGAATTTCCGGTTTCAGTACGTGAACGATACTGACGACTACTCTTATTTAAAAACGCATTTGCAACACCTGGACGTCCCTGTGCATCTTGTGATGAAAGTTGAACATATGGTGCAACTCTAACATTTGCATTCAAATCAGTTTTATCATCATTAATGATATACGACCCTGTTTTGTTAAATGTCGCCTTACTAGCATTAAGTTGAGTAACCACGTCTTCAGTTAGTACTGTTTTACTTAGAGACTCACTGGGATGTTCATCAGAAACAGTACCGTAGTTGACACCATCTTTGACATTTACTGTTGGTTGACTAACTTTGGAACTTGACGTTTTGCTACTAGAAGGTTGTATAAAATTATCAACATCAGAAATAATTCCTGTCTGCTGCAAAATAGCAACACCGATAACCACTACAATCGTACTAATAGAAATTGTCTTTGTTCTTTGCTTTTTTTTACGTGCCATCTAAATCTCCTTTTTATAACCTGAATAAGTATATCATGTCATAAAAAGTTATTATGCTATTTGTAATAGAAATTCTTTTTAATCAACTTAATCCTGTACAGGCTTATCATTGTACGTCAAAATTGTTAATCCCTCTTTATTCAATTCCATACGTGCGATTGAACCATTTGCTGGTCGCTCATGAACTTGAATTTTTCCCTCTCCAAAACGATCAGCTAAAGAAATTAACGTGTTACCATGACTTATCAATAAAACATTATCACCATCATCTAGAATTGGGTTATTTAAAATACGTTGTAACCCTTTATCGACACGCTGCCAGTATTCCTCACTATTTTCAGCATCGTGCCATGGATCTGCTGCCTTTAATAAATCTTTTGTTTTATCAACACCAAATTTGTCAACGATTTCTGTATACGTTTTAAGTCCAACCGATGCACCAGCATTTGTCCAGGCAACATCCATATTAGAACCTTCGAAACTACCATAAAATTCTTCACGAAAGTTTGGTGCCGTAATTAGCTGTAAGTGCTGCTTATTTTTATTACCCTCGATAATAATTTTAGCCGTATCCATTGCTCTTGTCGTATCAGAACTATAAGCGGCCTTTAAATCAACGTTAGCCAAACGCTGTGCTGCAACTTGAGCGTCCTTAATCCCTGCTGCCATCAGTGGTGAATTGCCCCACCCTTGCAACTTATTATAACGATTAAAATATGTTTTCCCATGACGAACAACATATAAGTGCAACGTCTTCATAATCCTATCCCCCTATGATTAAACTTATTTACGTCTACGTTCTAAAATACCCTTACGTCGTAATATTTGACTACCTTTTAAATGTTCTCTAAAAATAGCGATCGCCTTTTTAGCTTTACCACCAACAAATTCAAAAGTTTTACCATCTGTTGTTTTGATAAAAAAACCACGATAATAAAAGTTTAAAAAGATTTCCATACTAATTGATTCAACATTCCGCCACGGAATTTGAATGTAACCCCCACCAGTATTAGCACGAAACTCAATTCCACGATCCCCATAAAATATTCGACCTTGCTGAATATTGACAGGTGACATCATCGCATTGGCACTACCTGCTAGTGATATATTTACGTTTAAAGCTTGTACCATTTTATTCTCCTGTTTATACAAAAAAGATGAAACAGTTTGTTATCTGACTGTTCCATCTCTATTTTAACAAATTTATCTATATTTGTTTTTATGCCATAATACCAAATGCATATGCCAAAATACCAACAACAAACAATCCAAAGATAATCGTGATAGCTGATACACGCTTACGTAGCAACCACAATACAATGAACATCAACAATAGTGGTGCCAAACCTGGCAATAGTTGATCTAATGTATCTTGTAGTGTCGTCACCTTATAAGCTGATAATGATTGGCCACCTTGAATTTGAGTAACAACATCTGCAATTTTTGATGCCGATACATCACCACCGTTAATTGCTTTTGCCAAACCTGGAATATCGGCTGCAGCACCATCTTGTACCTTAACCTTTGACATAACAATTGGGAAATTCATCGTTGTCCAACGTGGAACAAGCACTCCCATGATAAACATACCCAAGATTGAAGCTCCAGTGGTAATTTTTTGCATTGCACCACCAGCTAAGTCTTGTGTAATATTTGTTCCTTCTTTGTATCCCAATGCTTGGGTATACCATAGGAACAACATACGAATTGCATTCCAAACAACGAAGAAAATGATAGGTCCCAAAATTGAACCACCTTGTGCCATACCAGCAGCGAAAGCTCCTAGCACAGGACGCATTGTTCCCCAGAAAATTGGATCTCCAACACCGGCTAAAGGTCCCATCATTCCGACTTTAACACCGTTGATTGCTTCATCATTAATGTCAGCACCATTAGCACGTTGCTCTTCCATAGCTAACTCAACACCTAAAATAGGTGAAGCTACATATGGATGTGTATTAAAGAATTCCAAATGACGCTTTAAAGCACCAGCACGGTCTTCTTTTGTTTTGTACAAACGACGGATACCGGGGATCATTGAGAATGCCCATCCGACGTTTTGCATACGTTCATAATTCCATGCAGCTTGCAAGAAAGTTGAACGCCACCAAGTATTAACAAGATCACCTTTAGTCAAGTGAACTTCATTCTTTGCTTCTTCACTCATGATGTACTTTCCTCCAAGCCTAGTAATTATTTAAAATGGTATCGATTGGATCGCCACCGTTTGAGCCGTTTCCTGAACCGCCCTTACCTGAACCACCATTAAATCGTGGTGATAGTTGTAGGTAAATCAAAGCTAGCACAAGACCAATCATACCCATGGCAATCAAGTTCAACTCTGAAACTGCTGATAAAGCAAATCCCAAGAAGAAGAATGGCCAAAGTTCAGCAGTAGCCATCATATTAATAACCATTGCGTATCCAACAACAACAATAAATCCACCGGCTACGGCCAATCCCTTAGTAATCACATCAGGGATTGCGTTCAATGCATCATTAACAGGACCAGCACCAACAGCCATTACGATAATAACAGGAATTGCAATACGCAATCCTTGTAAACTTAGCGCTGTCCAGTGAACTGTTTCAACACCACGCAAGCTTCCCTTTTCAGCTTGCTTATCAGCAATATGAGCCAAAGCAACTGTTAATGTACGAACACCAATTGTCAAAACTTGACCGGCTACGGCCAAAGGAATAGCAATAGCCATTCCAGTATCAACACTAACTTGTGCTGGACCAGTAACCAAATATGCTGAAACTGCTGATGCTAAAGCGGCATCAGGAGCAACAGCGGCTCCAATGTTCATCCAACCTAGCGCTAGCATTTGCAATGTTCCACCAAGAATAATTCCCTCAGTTAGATGACCATTCGCAAGCCCAATTAATGTGGCAGCTACCAATGGTTGATGGAATTGAAACTGATCCAGAATTCCATCCATTCCAGCTAGGAATGCAAATATAACTACGAAAAACGCTGAAATCATGCGTTATCCTCCCGAATAATTTTCTAATATAAGTAATTATGACTTCTTCAATAAATCAAAAACATCCTTGCCTTGATCAGCAGGAACCTTACGTACGTCAAACGTAACGCCATTATCACGTAAGTACTCTAAAGTTTTAACGTCTTCATCATCAACGGCAACCGCATTAGTCAACATACGCTTACCTTCCGAATGAGACATTGACCCAATATTCACTTCACCTAATTTGACACCACCCTCAACTGCTTTAGCGACATCTTGCGGTGTTTCAAACAAAAGTAAAGCCTTAACACTCTTAAAACGTGGATCATCCCAAACATCAACTAACTTTTGAATTGGGACAACATTAACCTTAACTCCTACCGGTGCAGCCTGTGTTAGCAAAGTCTTACGTAGCTCATCCTTTGATACACTGTCTGACACAACAATAATTCTATTAGGTGCCACAGTCTTAGTCCATGCCGTTGCAACCTGACCGTGTAGCAAACGTGAATCAATACGTGCCAAACGAACATCCATCGTTGCTGAACCGGTGTGAATAACTTCATTCACATCGCCAGCTTCGACAGCTGGTTCTGCAGTTTCAGCACTTTCCTTAGGTGCCTCCGCTACATCTTCAGTCTCAGGTAATGTTTTAACACCATCTCGTGCCACTGGCATCAAGTAACTTGCAATCTCAGCAGCCGTTTCCATTGTGAAACGAGCCCCATAAGCTTCTACTAACATTGGCAAGTTCAAGCCTGTAATAATGGCCATACGGTCCTCATGCAAAGCCTGAATACGAGATGCAGCATTAAATGGTGATCCTCCCCATAAATCAACGAGGAACAATACTTGCCCCTCAGGATCAAATGTTGCTAAGGCATCTTCGAACTTCTTCATCAAATCTTCTGGGCCTTCATTAGGCATAAATGTAACAACTTGTACATTTTCCTGTTCCCCAAAGATCATTTGTCCAGATTGTCGGATACCCGCAGCAAATTCACCATGACTAGCAATAATGAAATTTACCATAATTGCCACGCTCCTTAATATATATATTAAAATCAACATACAAATCGCTCTGTATTACTTTTATTATAAACTATGTTATAGAACCTGTAAACGGTTGCAATAGAGCCATTTATGAGACTTTTATTAGTTTTTTAAAAACATCAAAATTACATGATGCATGTCCATATTTTTTAATCCGATACAACCTCTTAAAATGATATAATGACTTGATAGTCTTTTGGAGGTATCAACCATGCCCAGGCAACTAAAACAGTCATATAAACTCGTTATGACTTATACAATTTTATTTTTTATTTTAGCAATTTTTATATTTGCACCTTATTATTTCACCAACACTTCTTTAATTTGGCAGTCGGATGGTATTGCACAACATTATCCAGCTTTAATACAGTGGCAATCAGATCTTAAGAACATTATTTTTCACCACACATTTCCCACCAATTGGTCTTGGAAATTAGGTCTTGGTGCTGATTATTATCAGACCTTTTCTTACTATACATTAGGTGATATCTTCACATATGGCATTGCTTTTATTTCAAAAGCCCATTTGTTAACTTATTACAATACAATGATTGTTGTAAGACTGTATTTAGCCGGACTAAGCTGCTTAATATTTATTTATCACTGGTTTAAAAAAGCTTTAAATTGGCAATATCAACTAGCATCGTTTACTTATATTTTTTCTGGTTACACTGCTTTTGCCACTTTTGAGCATCCTTTTTTTATTAATCCATTAATCATCTTCCCGTTGCTTATTTTAGCAATGCATTATGCATTAGCGCACCATAAATATTTACCACTCATCTTCATGAGCTTTTGGACAATTTGGAATAACTTTTATTTTGCCTTTATGTTAATCATTGGTTTATTCATATTCTGGTTAGGTCATCATTTTCAAAACAAAACGTGGTTAAATTGGCATTCGCACCTCAAAATATTAGGTGCCGGTGCCATTGGTACTTTGTTAGCGGCACCATTATTTTTACCAAGCATTGACGCTGTCTTAAATTCAGCTCGTAGTAATAGTGGTTTAGCTAATGGCTTGCATATTTACCCACTTTACTATTATTTAGCATTACCTGGTAATTTAATTGCCAATCTCAATACACCATCTTTTTGGTTAACCGGTGGCTTTAGCGCAATTAGTGTTATGGCTATCATTTTTTCATTACGTCGCTGGCACACTTATCAATCATTCAACATTTTATGGATTATCAGTTTAATTGGTTGTTGCATACCTGTATTCGCAGCTATCTTGAATGGTGGTTCATCCCCATCTAATCGTTGGGTATTTATGCTATCGTTACCTATTAGTTTCATGCTTTTCTTAATGCTCAATCATTTAGCCGAATTAACCAATCAAGATTATATTTGGTTTCTTATTGTTGGTATAATTTCAACCGCATCACTTTTTATAACTAGTAATTTAAGCCTTAATAGTCGCTACGGGATGGTTATCGCCATTTATTTTGTAACATTACTTATATTATGGTTTACACAAGCCGTTCCTAATTTTAAACCAATATGGTTAATAGCCATAGTACTATTGAATGTATTTTTCATAACAGCCAGAAATCACACTAATAATACTGATCCAAGTAAAACTGACTTATTACCGAACAACATCGTAAAACAATTAACAAAACAACAAAGAGAATACCCTAAAAACAAACAAGGAATTTTTACAAGATCTTATGTTGATAATCAATTAAACAACGCAACTGGTATTGCCCCTGCAACCAATTTAACTATTAACAGTTCATTAAATAATGTTGAAAGTTATTGGTCATTACAAAATGGTGCCGTTGGAAAAGGTCTATCAGCATTAAATATTAATAATGCTAATCCAAACGATATTACGGGTAATTTAGATTCACGAAACGTACTAAGTAACGTACTAGGTGTATCCGATCGTTTTGAAAACCCAGACACAATCACGCCCAATTCTTATATTGCCGACAATAATCAAATCATTAACGGGCAGACGCTAACACATTCTAACGATGCCTACCCACTATTATATTTAATAAAAAACACGGTTAACCAAAAATTTTATAATAAATTATCAGCTACTGAAAAAGAAGCTATTTTAGCCGATAGTGTTGTTACTTCTACTGGTAAAAAGCATTCTTCTCAATTTGCTAAATCTGTCGTTACGGGTGATCTTCGTACCGATTTAACTAAATCCCCTACTCAGATACAACACGTTTCTTATACAACACATCCGGAACTACTATCTGAAGGTGTGTATCTTAGCCCATCTAAAGCACTAAAAGGTACAGAATTACATTTAGAAATTTCTAATTTAAAATTCAAACCATTTACGTTTAAGCAACGACAAAAAGCGGACTTAGCTGATTACCAATACAATCAAAAACAAATGGAACGAAATCCACAACGACCAACTAATCGCCAGTATAATCCACAAGCTTATTCATGGAATTGGTATAAAAAGCATATTAGTAGCATTGGCAACGGCATTGGTGGTTATACAATAACCTCAACATATAATGATGTTACCAATTCTTTTACTCAAACTGGTCAAACTAATCTATCATTTTATAATCCACAAAGAAATATTACCCTTAATCTTGGACAAGCTGTAAAGACTAATCAGGAAACATTTATTCCATTTACTTTTAGTAAAGCTGGTCATTACAGTTTTGATGTTCAAATTAAAGGTATTCCTACTGACAAACGCTTTGACAAAGTAGCTCAAAAAATTATCAAACAAGCACCAAAGTATAAACTAACTGACAATCAGGTAAGTACTCGTATAAAGGTTAAGAAACCTCAGATATTAGCAACAACCATCCCATATAGTCATGGTTGGACAATAAATAGTAATAATAAACTAATCAAACTAAATAGTGGTTTTATAGGTATACCCCTTAAAGCTGGTCAAAACCGTGTTACATTAACATATCACACACCTGGCATGCGTGTGGCAAAGTATCTTTGTCTAACTGGTTTTATTATTTTGTTGTTAATTTTAATCCGTCATGTGTTACTTTTTATAAAAAAATAATTTAAATATTTATACAAAAAAACTTCTACGAATGTATTCTTCGTAGAAGTTTTTTGTATTCTTTTAAAACTTGTCTAGATTAAACCACTCAGCGACTGTTAACCATTGATTATCACGCTTATTTTGAATTTTATAATCCGTAATATCATACAATGTTTTACGATCGCCATCTAATGGTGACCAGTACGTCTCATCAGCACGATGAATAACCTCCCAGTGAGAGTATGACGTCTCATCACCACTTTCATCACGTACTAAAATACCATCTGGTAACGTTATATTCTTTTCGCCTATTTGAGGTCCTGCTACACTAAAATCTAACATTAGCTGTTGATGACTGTCACTTGTAATAGGTTCATTTGCCATAAACATTGCCTCCATTTTCTTTATACTTAATAAATAATATCATGCTACTTGTAATGATAACCATTATTAATTTTATAATTTGAAACATGTGTAAGATAATCGAATCATAATGTACTAAAAACAAAGATTAATTAGTAATCACCTAGCAAAAAGAAAAAGTCTCAAAGCCTTGTAAAACAAGACCTCGAGACTTTCATATATGCCGTCGATGGGGGTCGAACCCATACTCCCTTGCGGGAACTGGATTTTGAGTCCAGCGCGTCTGCCAATTCCGCCACAACGGCATTATATCAAGTATTACATTAAACAAGGGCGGTAGATGGGGATCGAACCCACGCGTGCCGGAACCACAAACCGGTGTGTTAACCACTTCACCACTACCGCCATGGCAGGGGTAGAGGGAATCGAACCCCCGCCGACGGTTTTGGAGACCGTTGTTCTACCGCTAAACTATACCCCTATAACAATAATGCAATACTTAATTATACGGTCACAACGGGATTCGAACCCGTGATCTTTCGCGTGACAGGCGAACGTCATAACCAACTAGACCATGCGACCAATGGACGTTACAGGGATCG
>NZ_FMAO01000023.1 GCF_900094835.1 Weissella bombi
CAATTACTCCGAATGTCGGGCTCGAACCGACGACAGCACGATTAACAGTCGTGTGCTCTACCAACTGAGCTAATTCGGAATGATATGCATCGCAACGTCCTATCCTCGCAGGAGGCGATCCTCCAACTACTTTTGGCACTACTGAGCTTAACTGCTGTGTTCGGTATGGGAACAGGTGTGACCTCAGTGTCATCATCACGACACGTTTTATCAATGTAAGTACATCACTTACAATAAAATATATTATCTCTAAATTTGTTCTCTGTCAATACCTTTTACAGTAAAAACTAATGGACATGGTTTAAAATAAAATGAAAAAAGCCGTTAATTCAACCAATCTCATTTGGTTAATTAACAGCCCATTTTTCATATTTTATACTTTATTTTTGTTCGCCTTCAACATTGGCACGTAAAACATCATGTAAATGCTCATGCAAGATACCTACACGCAATCCACTGGTTGAAAAAGTAATCTTTTCAGAATCTAACATGTTCATTAGCAATACAATCGGTATTAACCCACCAACAATAATATCGGCACGATCTTTACTGATTCCAGGTACTTCTTTACGTCCTTCGTAATCCAAACCAATAATATCTTCGAAAGTCTTATTTGCTTGCGTACCCTTAATTTTATAACCATGAATATCTTCCATGTTAAACAATCGATCACGACGTCGATTAATCTTAGCTAGTGTACGGTTACTTCCTCCCAATCCAATAATTGGTAAGTTCATACCATTTTTAAGCCACCAAATATTTTGATAAATATCATTCATGGCAATAACTGCTTTAAATAATTCAGAAGCAGCAATTTGATTACTAAAATCAAAATCAGAAGAAATGGTCACTGATCCAATTGGTATACTAATTAAATTATTCACCTTACCGTTTTGAACAAGGACAATTTCAATACTTGCACCACCAGTATCAATTAATACGGCATTCGTTACAGGCAACGTCTCAGTCACACCAATATAATCATAGTAAGCTTCTTGCGTTCCAGAAATAACTTCCAAATTAATGTCGAACTCTGACTTCACTTTCTTTAAAAATGCTTTTTGATTAACTGCTTGGCGCACAGCGGCTGTTGCTACTGCCTTAATGCAAACATTATCTAATTTATCATAAACATCTTTAAATGACTGCAATGCTGCAAAAGTTCGCTTGATGGCTTCTGGCTTTAGAACCTTTTCTGGCCCCATATTTTCAGAGAGACGCACAAATTCTTTCATTTGCGTAACTGTTTCATAAGTCCCGTCTTCATTAATCTTAGTAACTGTCATTCTCACTGAATTTGACCCTAAATCAATTACGACAAAATTTTCCATAGTGTTTCCCCTACTTTCTTTTCCTAATCACCAAGCGGCTCATTTTGGTTCTCCGGACTCATCATTGGTTGAAATTGGTCTGGATTATTATGATGCTTTTTTTCTTTATTAGCCATCACTAAATGTGTTGCTTGTGCGGCAAAAAATTCTTGTGCATCTAATGAAGCATGACCACGACGATCTACGCGGTGGTATGTACCATCCGCCTCTAAAACCCTAGTTTTGACATTGTCATCCCACATAGTTTGATAAATATCTAATACTCGTTTTAACAAAGTTGGTTTCTCAATTGGGAACATTTGTTCAACACGGCGGTTTAGATTTCGTGTCATTAAATCTGCTGAAGCCAGATAAACTTGTTGTTCACCATCAAAATCAAAAATATAAATCCGACTATGCTCTAAGAATCGACCAACAATTGAATGTACCGTGATATTATCACTAATCCCTTTAATACCAGGCTTTAGGCAACAGATACCTCGGATAATTAAATCAATTGTGACACCCGCGTGAGAAGCTTCATACATTTTGGCAATCATTTCTTGATCAGATAAAGAATTCATTTTCATTCGAACCCTAACTGGTCGGTCAGATTTCGCATATTCAATCGCTAGATCTAATCGATTAATCATAAATTCACGAATACCGTTAGGCGAAATATGCAATTTATGGAAATAAGGTGGCTTTGAATAACCCGACAACATATTAAAAATGTTAGTGACATCAACACCAATGTTATTATTAGCAGTTAATAAACCAATGTCCGTATAAAAATGGGCAGTGCTATCGTTGTAGTTACCAGTTCCTAAATGGACATAGCGTCTAATACCACTCTCTTCGCGTCGTACAACCAGTGATAACTTCGAGTGTGTCTTAAGACCAACCAACCCATAAATAACGTGACATCCCATTTGTTCAAGCTCACGCGCCCAGTGAACATTATTCTCTTCATCAAACCGCGCTTTTACTTCAACCAACACTGTGACTTGTTTACCATTTTGGGCAGCTCGTCCTAAATATTTAATAATCGGTGAATTTCCCGACACACGATATAATGTCATTTTAATCGCTAATACGCCTTCATCAATAGATGCTTGGCGAATAAATTCCACCACCGAATCAAACTTGTCATATGGATGCTGCATTAATTGGTCGTGTTGCTTGATTGTATCGAAAATATTGTATTCTGACGTTAGCTTTTCATTCTGATAAGGTTTGAAAGGAATATACTTTAAGTCATCATGCCCCGTCACCTTATCAGCTAATTTCCCTAAGAAATTTAAATCAACTGGTCCATTAACTTCGTATACAGAGTCTTCATCCGTTTTTAGCTCTCGCACTAAGCGTTTACGTAATTTTTTACTGATGGTTGAGGCGACTTCTAGACGAATAACCTTACCATGAGCACGTAACTTCAACTGTTGTTGTACTTCTTTCAATAGATCTGATGTGTCTTCCTCAGCAACATCCAAATCCATGTCACGAATAACCCGGAAAACTGCAACTTCTTGAATATCATAATTAATAAATAATTGTGACACAAAACGTTCAATAATATTCTCTAACAAAATAAAATCATTTTCACCACCAGGTAATTTAACAACGCGAGGGAAAATTTTTGGCACCTGTAATGTTGCATATAATGATTTATCTGAATCTTTTTTAGTTAACCGTAAAGACAAGTTAATCGTGTCATTACTAATAAATGGGAATGGACGTGAACTATCATCAGCCATTGGCGTTAATACTGGGTACAACTCATCATGAAAATAATCTTTAATGTATCTAAATTGTTCATCAGTTAATTCATCTACCTGTAACAAATTAATACCAACTTGTTTGATAGCAGGCAATAAAATACGATTAAGCGTTGTATATTGTTTAATTAATTGTTCATGTGCCTTATCATTCACAGCCTTCAATTGTTGTGTTGGCGTTAACCCTGAGGCATCACGACCGTCCCATTCTACTGCAATCAATTTTGCCAAAGATGCGACACGCACCATAACAAACTCATCCATGTTACTCTGTGTAATTCCCAAAAAATTTAAACGCTCCAACAAGGGATTAGTCTTTTGCCGAGCTTCTTCTAAGACTCGATCATTAAAATCTAACCAACTTAATTCACGATTAGTATAAAGACTTGGATCTTCATAATCGATTTTTGTCATGACTTAACCCCCTTTTGCTTAAGTACTGGTTTTAATCCATATGTCTCTTGGAAAAACTGACTCTTTGAATTAAATACCCAATTTTCATACGCTAAATTAGCATTACTGTACGCTGATATAATGACGTGATGCGTCTTAATAGATACAGAAATTTTTTCTATTTTTTGTTGACGGTCATCATCCAAAGCATCCACCAAGCGCAAAATAGCCGCTAGCTTTGAAATCAAGCGTCGATTTTCAGCTGAAATTTGACTAAAATGACTCAAATCAGCACTTGGTGTGGTAGCACTATGATATTTTGCAATAGCAGCCACAATTTCCTTTTCTTCTTGAGACAAGCCAATAATATCCGAATTACGAATAATATATTCAGAATGTACATAGTGGGAATGGACACTAATATAATTACCGACATCATGTAAAATTGAAGCCACTTCTAACAAAACTGCCTCACGCTTACCTAACATATGCAATGGCTTTAACTGATTAAATAAATGTCGTGCAAATTTAGTCACAATCTCTCGATGGACAGGTTCTACATTATAATGATTAGCAAGATTAACGGCCATTTTAATCGTTTGATTACTAAAATCATGTTTAGAAAATCCTAATGCAACCTCTTCATTATTAACAACACCATCAATAACGCTAGAATCTGAAAAGCGCAGTGTTTTTGCATTTGTTAACTGTAAGATTCGACGTGTTAATAGTAGTTCCGGTAATACTAATGGCGTAGCCGATTCATGAATCATTAACTGTTCAATCAGATATTGATCTGAAGCATCGACAATATCATCTAATAAATCACGAAAGACATTAATCGATACTACTTTTTCAGTACTATCATGTGTATACTCCGCCACCATCTTCTTAATGGAAGATGTCCCTAATAGTATCACCTGTGTTTCTTTATTATTATCAGGTAATAATGTTACTTGACCCCCACGATCAAAATCTTTTAACTTACTATCAATATAGTCATTCAATACACCAATCGAATTAGGCGCTGAACGCCGTAAACTATCTAAATCTTCTGCAATTTTAATGGGTCCTAATGAAAAATTTGTTGAGGTCACAAACTTACCATTATCAAAACGTGTAATTGATGTATTTCCTGATGTAATACCAACAAGATAAACTATTTCAGGCACGTTTTCTTGCTGTTTTTCAAGTTCTAAGGAAATATTTTGGTTACGATAATAAGCTTCGTCACTAATCGATAACCAATTAATTTCAAGACCTGTATGAAGATAAAACTGATCAGCAATAAAGTCAGCATTGATTGCCTGTGACAGTCCTTGACTACCCCATAACTGATAATTTTCAACATCGTAATCATGTAAAATCTGAATAAACCCGGTTAACGCTTCAACCAACCTGTTAACTGATTCAAATTGTACTGGTCGATTACGATAGATATCGTCCCCTAAGTTAATATCTTTACTTACTTTTTCCAGAGATTTATGCGTTTTTAAGTTAACAATGACCAATTCCACCCCTGTAATGTTAACTGTCATTACCCCAAAGTATTTTTGAGCCATATAAAAATCTCCCCAATTTACAATTTTTCTTTTTTAATTTTCATAATGTTAGTATACCGTATTTTTCTCGATTAAATCTATTAGAAAATATTTTGGGGATATAAAAGTACACAAAAAACGTCATCTAATAAAACCTATCAGATGACGTCTATTTTTAATTATTATTTACTTTCTCGTTATGTCACCTAGTAAATATAGGTACATAGAACAAAAAAATACTCTCACATATTCTTAAATTAAGAAATGTAAGAGTTATCGCATGCCGACTGGGGGCAAAATATAATAAATTGTAAAAAATAGTACACTATATTTTTCTTTTTTAACAGTTTTCTACTATATAAATAGATAATAATTACTATTAATTGTTTTTATCAGTGCTACAAAAAATGCTACAAATTTAAAGATTCATTCACAACACAAAAAAGCCCCACTAAGCTATGTATTTTAACATAACCTAGTGGGACTTAATTTTATTTGGTTAACAACGAATCAGCATTGTACCAAATCATGCCATAAGCACCTTCTTTGATACCTGTTCCATTTGACTTATTGTCATATTGATCAATCGTTCCATAATCATAACCACGCATGAACTTTACCGTATCGCCTACACGAGTTGCACGATAGTTACCACGAGTTACGTTATCTAATACAGCTAATGGAATACCATTGGTAGTCCAGTTTGCATCCTTGCCACCTGCAAAGTTGTAGTTAATAGCTTGCCACATACCGTTGACGTAGGCAATCTTGTCTACTCGGAAACCTCTATAAGCTGTAAATCGATTATCGGCATTCTTAAACTTTTTAATCGCAGAAGTGTCATTATTTACAGCCGGCTTAACTGGCTTGCTGCTAGGTGTCACATTAGGTACAATAGCATCTTTATCAGTACCGGCGGTAAAGAAATCATCATATAAGACGTTGACGTCAAATACACCTAATGAGCTAGCAAAAGTTTGCTTTGAACCCCATTGCCAAGCATGTTCAGTATCGTATTGATGCATTGTTGATGTTGGTACGTATGGATATGCCGCTATCCACGCTTTCTCTCCATCTGGACTAACTGAAATGGCTGAACCACCTGTATAAGTCGTTGAACGGTAGCCACCATAACGAGCTACCTCGTTTTCAAACGCACGAGCAACAGGTTGCATTGCACGTCCCATGGCTATTTGATTTTGATTTTCAATATCAACTGCCAGCACAGCGCCAACAGGTAACCCATCAGCTTTGGCCATGTTCACCGCATATCGTGCTTCTTGAATTGCACCAGATACTGTGGTTGCATGTAAATAGTGATAACCGTTGATGTAAACACCTGCTTGTTGTGCAGCTGCAATGTTACCTCGTGCCGTCCAATCATGGAACCCAACACCTTCGCTAATTTTGGTTGTAACTGCCTTCAAGCCGTAATTGTTACGCATGTACGTGAACTCAGGTGTTGTCATTGCGCCATTATGGTTAGAAACATCAACCATATCAACACGAGGTGTGTTAGCTGACACTGTCTCAGTATTAGCACCATAACCAAT
>NZ_FMAO01000009.1 GCF_900094835.1 Weissella bombi
ATACCGAACACAGTAGTTAAGCTCAGTAGCGCCAAAAGTAGTTGGAGGATCGCCTCCTGCGAGGATAGGACGTCGCGATGCAAATTTAGAAGACTCACAGTAAAATGTGAGTCTTTTTTTGTGTCCATTATAAATAAATTATTATGGCATGATAATGTTTATGACAGTAATAATACGTGTAGAAAAACGATCAATTGACACATAAAAAATTTTTGCTTAAATAAAAAATAAGCATAACGTAAATAAAACAAATTAAATAACATGTAAAAATATTTAAAAATGTAGATATTTCAATATTTATTCATCCTAAACATATAAGGTTATTTTAAGTAAGTTAATTTAGACTAAGCTCTATTCAATAAGAGATAGGAGAGGTTTATATGGTTAAATGGTTGAGAAATAGTCAAAGTAGTATGGTTGTATTAACATTGATTAGACTTTATGTGGGATATGTATGGTTAACAAGTGGATGGGGTAAGATTGCTTCTGGTAATTTTACCGCAGAAGGTATGATACAACAGGCAATCAAGTCACCTGTAACAGGCGCAACAGGTTCACCGGCTTATGGTTGGTTTACTAAGTTCTTGGAAAATATTGTACAACCTAACATGGGATTATTTGATTTTATGGTGCAATACGGTGAATTATTGATCGGTTTAGGATTAATCTTTGGAACGCTAACAACGTTAGCATCATTTTTTGGTTTAGGATTGAATTTTACATACTTATTAGCAGGAATGATTTCAACAAACCCTGTCCTAATTATTTTACAAATTTTGTTGCTAGTAGCAGGACTTAATGCTGGTAAAATTGGTGGTGACCGTTGGGTTATACCATTTATTCGTGAAAAAGTACCTTTTATGGGAAAAAGTAAAACTGCCGTTGAAAAATAAAAAAATATTATATAACAATTGATTTGTTATCTGATGACTGAAGAACCGTCAATCTACACCTTAAAATGGTTAGATTGACGGTTTTTAAACGTTTTCTCTTTAATTAATTTTAAGATTATCTGACAGTAGCCATTAAATCTTTGATATAATTGATTAACAGGCGTTAAATTAATGTAGCTAAAAATAACATCTTACTCATTCGTAAGGTGGGAGGTAGAATAAGAATGGCAGAAGAAAAGAAAAGTTTCTATATTACAACACCAATTTATTATCCATCTGGTAAGTTGCACATCGGTAATACGTATACAACTGTATTGGCTGATGCAGCAGCTCGTTACCACCGACTATTAAATGAAGATGTATATTTCTTAACGGGAACTGACGAGCACGGATTAAAAATTGAACAAAAAGCTGAAAAATTAAACATCTCACCAAAAGAATATGTTGATAAGATGGCTGCGGAGATTCAAACGCTATGGGCTGAATTGGATATCAGTAATGATGGTTTTGTTCGTACAACGGATGATTATCATGAAAAGGCAGTTCAAAAGATTTTCCAAAAGTTTTTGGACCAAGGTGATATCTACAAGGGACAATATGAAGGTTGGTATTCAGTTGATGACGAAGAATACTTCACTGAATCTCAATTGGCAGAAGTTTACCGTGATGAAGATGGTAACGTTACTGGTGGTAAGGCACCTTCAGGCCACGAAGTAGAGCTTGTTCAAGAGGAATCATATTTCTTTAAGATGAGTAAGTATGCTGACTGGTTGTTGGACTACTACAAGTCACATCCTAAGTTTATCCAACCATCAACTCGTATGAACGAGATGATTAAGAACTTTATTGAACCAGGACTTGAAGATTTGGCTGTAACACGTACTGCCTTTAACTGGGGTGTACCAGTAGCATCAGATCCAGATCACGTTGTTTATGTATGGATTGATGCGCTATCAAACTATATTACAAAGCTAGGTTATATGTCAGATGATACAACTTTGTTTGACAAGTTCTGGCCAGCTAACGTGCACTTGGTGGGTAAGGAAATTGTCCGTTTCCACACAATTTATTGGCCAATCATGTTGCATGCTTTGGGATTGCCAATGCCTGAGACAATTGTTGGTCACGGTTGGTTAACAATGCGTGATGGTAAGATGTCTAAGTCAAAGGGTAACGTTGTGTATCCAGATACTTTGGCTGAGCGTTACGGTATTGATGCCGTTCGTTACTACTTGTTACGTGCAATGCCATTTGGAAATGATGGTATTTTCACACCTGAAGACTTTGTTTCAAAACTAAATTATGATTTGGCAAACGACTTGGGTAACTTGTTAAACCGTACAGTTGCCATGATTAATAAGTATGAAGCTGGTGTTATTCCAGAATTGCATACTGGTCTGACTGAATTTGATCAAGATCTTGTTGAAACAGCAAAAGAAGTTATTGCTGATTACAACGATAATATGCAAGCATTGCGCACTGCAGATGCCTTGGCTAATGTATGGCAATTGATTTCACGTGCTAACAAGTATATTGATGAAACAACACCATGGACACTTGCTAAGGATGATAGCAAAGCTGAAGTATTGTCATCAGTAATGGCTCACTTAGCAGCTGCTTTGCGTGTTGTTGCAATCTTGCTACAACCAATTTTGACAAAAGCACCACAAAAGATTTTCAACCAATTAGGTTTGGATGATGCAAATGTTGATATCTTAGGATTAAGTTTTGAAGATATGCCAACTGGTGGTCACGTTGTGCCTAAGGGACAACCAATCTTCCCACGTGTTGATGTTGAGGCCGAAGTTGCTTATATTCGTGACAACATGACTGGTCAAGGTGGTAAGCAAACACGTTCAATGACGAAGCCAAAAGCACCAAAGACAATTACAACTAAGGATGAAATTGTTTTTGATGATTTTGAAAAGGTTGAATTACGTGTTGCTGAAATTAAAGAAGTTTCTGAAGTAGAAAAGTCTAATAAACTATTACGTTTTAAGTTAGATGACGGTTCTGCGGATGGACGTACAATTTTGTCAGGTATTAAGAAGTTCTATCCAGAATATACAGAATTAGTAGGTAAGAAAGTTGCTTATGTAGCTAACTTGAAGCCTCGTAAGATGATGGGTGAACTTTCTGAAGGAATGCTACTTTCAGCTGAAAAAGATGGTAAAGTGACTTTGTCAATTTTGCCAGATGAAATTGAAGCAGGTTCAGAATTAGGCTAAGTAGTTACTAATAAAATGACTAGAGGATTGAGGCAAACGTCTCAATCCTTTATTTGTAACAGAACGTACGAGAGGAGATTAAAGTTTGACAATTTTTTATGCACTAGCATTAGTGTGCATCACAATTATTATTGCTAATTTTTTGACACAGGCTTTTCCAAAAATACCACAAGCACTATGGCAAATCGTCGGTGGAATTCTTTTAGCTAGTTTACCGATTGTTAATCATTACGTGATTATGTTAGATCCGGAATGGTTTATGATGTTAGTTATTGCGCCATTGCTATTTTATGAAGGACAGCATACACAAGCTAAGTTAATTTCAAAGCATTTTAGGTCAATTATTGAGCTTGCTGGTATTTTAGCAGTGTTAACGGTTGTTATTTTAATGGTATTTGGTCACGTTGCAATTGGCTGGACATTACCATTTGCGTTGGCATTGGCGGCAATTGTTACGCCGACTGATGCAACAGCGTTAGAATCAGTAACTAACGGCTTAGATATGCCTAGGGATATCAAGCGTTCATTGAGTTTGGAATCATTATTCAATGATGCGACTGGATTAGTTATCTTAGAGTTAGCTGTTCTGTGGATGAATACAGGAACTTTTTCTTTTGTTCATGGATTTAGTGAATTTTTGGTGGTAGCACTAGGCGGTGTGTTAGCCGGTTTAATTGCTGGATTTTTGTTTATTTACATTCGGCAGCATTTATTAAAATCTGAATTTGATGATACCATCGCACATCTTTTAATGTACTTTTTAGCCCCAATTGCTGTATATGGATTGGCTGAAGATATTTTTGGCGTTTCTGGTATTATTGCCGTTGTTGTGATGGGTGTTATGTCAAACGTTGAACAACAACATACACAATTTATGGATCCAAAGCTAAATCGATTAACGTCACAATTAACAGAAATTGTGTCTCAAATATTAAATGGATTAGTGTTTGTTTTGTTAGGAACGTCACTCGTTCGTGTTGCCAAAGTTTATGTCTTACAGCCCGTTAGAGTTTGGGCAGCATTAGTTGGTATTGGTGTTGTATTATATATCGTAATGACATTCTTTAGGTATTTAGCCATGCGTTATAGTGACCGTTTTGGCAATAAGTCATATTCTAAACGTGATAGTTTTGTGTTCGCAATTGGTGGCGTTCATGGTGCGGTTACAATGTCGATGGCTTTTTCATTACCATTTACTTTAAGTAGTGGATCAGCGTTTACTGAACGTAACGATTTATTATTATTGGCATCTACTGTTATTATTATGAGTTTGTTAGTACCAGTTATCTTATTGCCTAATATTCTAAATCGATTGGCACCTTCTTATGATGAAGAAACGTATCAACAGGAACATACACGTATGGTAAATGCTGCGATAACCTATGTTAGTCATACAGATGTATCGCAACGAACAAAAACAACAGTTATGCGACAATTACAGGACCAATTAGGCTATGGTAATGAGCAGTTAAATGAAGGAAATCGTAAACGTGCTTATCGTATATTGTTTAAAATAACTGATCAGGCAATAACGGCTGCAATCGATGAAAATCGTATTAGTGATGATGCCTTGAAACTTTATAATCGTATGCAATCTTTGCAAAATGGGTTTGGTAAAATTGGTAGACAACGGATGAGAATTTGGCGTCGTTTAACGACTCATATATTTAGACGACGGGTCGCCAATTATAAAGAAAATCACCATAATAAGCCTCAGGCAGTCGAAGAAGTTATTACAATTATTAGTGATGCTGTTACAGTATATATGGAAAAATTGCCTAAAGGAAAAATTGCACCAAAAGATATGATTGCATTAAGACAGGCATATTATCGTCAACAAGCGATGTTGCGGAATCAAAAGTCTAATTCCGTTGCTGAGCAACAAACGTTGTTAGATGGTTTAAAGATAGAATTAGATTATATTGAAGATCAGCGTACAACAGGTGATATTGATGCTGGACTTTTAAAGGCTCTGTACGATGAAGTTATCAATGCACAGGCGGTTCTATTGGCAAATAGTAGTGATGATTAAGACTCATAAAAGGAAATATTAATGTTTTACACTAACGAGCATGTTATGCTTAATTAGTGATTGTATAAGCAATTTTTGGCTTTTTTTCAATCATTTGCTAGAATGATATAGACTAAAATTAAAAATAATTTAACCATACAAAAATAACTAAGGAGTAAACATGGCAATTTATAAATCTGGGCAACGTCGTGCTGACGGATATGATACCCACACACATTTGAATGATGATACATTTTGGCATGACGTGCCAGCTTATTTTGGTAGGGCAACCGAATTTGGCATTGTAGAAATGAACATTGTTGGGTATGACAGTCAATCAAACGAACGTGCCATTCAATTAGCCCATGAATTTGAAGGAATGCATGCTATTATTGGTTGGCAACCAGAAGATATTGCGGAAATGGATGATAACAAATTAGCAATTTTCCGTGAACAATTACAAGATGATGCAGTTATTGGTGTTGGTGAAACTGGTTTAGATTATTATTGGGATGATAATCCTGCTGCTGAAGTGCAGAAAAAAGCTTTTACACAACAATTAGAATTGGCTCATGAATTTAAATTACCAGTTACGGTTCACACACGTAGTGCAATGGCAGACACGTACGAAGCCTTAAAGAATGCGCATGTTGAAGACTTTGGTGGTGTGATGCACTCATTTACGGGAACACCTGAAGAAGCTAAGCAATTCCTTGATATGGGGATGTATATTTCATTTTCAGGAATCGCAACATTTAAGAATGCCAAGGATGTGCAGGAAACGGTGAAGTCAGTACCACTAGATCGTTTACTTGTTGAAACTGATGCACCTTATTTGGCACCAACACCAATGCGCGGTAAGCCAAATGAGCCAATGTATGTACATTACATTATTGAATATATTGCTGAATTATTGGGCAAATCATATGATGAAATGGCGGAAATCACGACGAATAATGCACGTAGATTATGGCATTTAGATCAAGCGACTGATGAAAATTAAAGAAGTAATTGTTGTAGAAGGACGTGCAGATACAGAAGCGTTACGGCATGCGGTTAATGCAGATACAATTGAAACAAATGGTTCCGCGCTTAGCGAGCAAACAATTGCAGCGATTAAACAAGCGGCAGCTACTCGTGGCGTAATCGTGTTTACAGATCCGGATTTTAATGGTGAGCGGTTACGGAAAATCATCAGTAACGTTGTGCCAAATGCTAAGCATGCTTTTTTAACGAAAGACGAAGCTGGGCGATTGATTAAACATCATAGTCTAGGAATTGAGTATGCAACACCTGCAGTGTTACGAACTGCTTTGCAAGATGTGTATACTGCTGAAACGACGGCAATCAGTTCTGATGTTACGATGGCAGATTTACGTCGCTTTGGGTTAGTTGCTGGACCGGATGCGGCTAAACGTCGGGAACATGTATCTGAAGCTATGAATTTAGGTTATGTAAATGGTAAACAATTAATGAATCGTTTAATAATGTTTGGCATTAAAAAACAGGATTTATTAGCGGTTTTAGATGAATTAAATGAGGAAAAAGAATGACAGATGTGCCAGATATTGCGACGCCAATGCGCACGCAAGCCATTATGAATAGTTTTGGCATTAATACAAAAAAGTCTTTAGGTCAAAATTTTTTGACGGATATTAATATATTGAAAAATATTGTTGCCGCTGGGGATGTGAAAGATACTGATAATGTTATCGAAATCGGACCAGGTATTGGAGCATTAACAGAACAATTGGCACGCTCAGCTAAAGAAGTTTTGGCATTTGAAATTGATGACCGTTTGATTCCAGTGTTGGATCATACAATGGCACCATATGACAATGTTACGATTGTTAATCAAGATATTTTGAAAGTTGATTTAGAATCTGAAATTAAAACGCATTTTAGTAACCCAGATGCACCATTAAAACTGGTTGCAAACTTACCATATTACATTACAACACCAATTCTTATGCAAGTTCTTCAATCAGATGTAAAGTTTGATAATATTGTTGTGATGATGCAAAAAGAAGTGGCAAGCCGTTTATCAGCTGAGGTTGGCACAAAAGATTATGGTTCACTAACATTGGCGGTGCAATATCGTATGAATGCTACGTTAGCATTTACGGTATCAAGAACAGCATTTGTACCAAATCCTAATGTAGATTCGGCAATTATTTCATTAACACCACGTGAACCATTGGCAGTATTACCACACAATGAGCAACAATTGTTTAACTTATTTAAAGTTGGTTTTACAATGCGTCGTAAAACGTTGTGGAATAATTTAATTACGGCATTTGGTAAAGATGATGATATGAAAGAAAAGTTAACTGCTGCTTTAGAAGATGCTGCAATTGAACCACGTATTCGAGCTGAAAAATTGTCACTTGAAGACTTTATTACGTTGCATAATGCATTAGTAAAATCCGGTGTGTACAGTAAGTAGCGCTATTTGCTATAATTATAATTAGAACTAATTTTGAAAGAAGGTATGTCATGGATTCCGGTCCGTCTATTATCACTAATTTGGTGATTATTATTGTTATTTTGTTGTTAGCTATTTTGTTTACTTTAACAGAGTATTCATTGGTTAAGGTGCGTCCAAGTTCATTGCGTGCGATGCAAGAGGCTCGTGAAAAGCCTTCTGCTAAAATCGGACACGCTCTGAACATGTTGGATCACTTATCAGAATATCTATCAACCGCACAAGTTGGTATTACATTAACATCATTGATCTTAGGTTGGTTAGGTGAAGATTTTATTGCAACAATGATTGTTAATGCTGAAATCTTACCACCTGCAATTGCACACAGTGTGGCATCAATTGCAGCCATTTTGATCTTTACGTTTATTCACGCGGTCTTTACTGATTTGGTGCCAAAGAATATTGCGATTGATCAACCGGTTAAAATGTTGTTGGCCATTGTTAGACCTGTAATGTTTTTCCACGTTATTTTATTCCCATTAATTTGGTTATTTGATCGTGCAGCTGCAATGTTTACAAAGTTGCTAGGATTTAATGCACATCCAGATGAAGATATTTATTCAGAAGCTGAAATTTTGTCTTTGTCAAAGGATGCTGCTGATGCAGGTGAATTGGATGAAGAAGACTTAACATTCATGAAACGTGCTTTTGCAATGAACGACAAAGAAGCTTTGGATATTATGATTGATCGTACACAATTAACGGTTGTGGATGTGACAGAAACAATTTCTGATGCTTTAAATGTATATTTGGAAGAAAAGTTTTCACGAATTCCAGTTGTTGCAGATAATGATAAGGATAAGATTTTAGGATATGTCTTTTCATATGACTTGGTCCGCCAGGGACGTATTAGTCCAGACGCATCAGTTAGAACTGTCTTGCGTAACTTGCCAGTTGTTTCTGAAACACAACCAATTACAGAAGTGTTGCAAGAAATGATTGAGCATCGTGCACCAATCGTTGTTGTTAAGGACGAATTTGGTGGTACGTCAGGTATTGTTACGGACAAGGACATTTACGAAGAACTATTCGGTTCTGTTCGTGATGAGATTGATGATGTTGCTGATGATTTGGTTGAAAAGATGGGCTCAGATGATGCAGGAAATATGCATTATCGTGTTTCTGGAAAAATGACGTTGTACGATTTTGAACGTTTCTTCAAGACAGAGCTTAGATCATTTGAACAATCAGAAAAGGTAACGTTGACGGGTTATGTGTTGGATGAGCATCCAGATTTCCATGTCGGTCAAGCTATCCGCATTGCTAACTTTGAAATTACGGCGCTTGATTTTAAGGACGCATATATCGAGAAGTTTGAAGTTGTTGCATTACCTGCATCAGAAATTGATCCAGCAGATGATGATAATAACGAAAAAGACTAATTATGCACTGTTGATGTAAGTTAACAATGCATAAAAGCTACTAAATTCGACATGAATTTGGTAGCTTTTTTATCAAGTACCTGACGACAATTGTCGAGGGGATGGATAAAGTATTTTATGCGAGATAAAGTTTAATATAATATGAATAATCGATGCCATTATATTTGAAAGTAGGAAATTAATTTGAGTGAAGGAAGATTAATCATATCAATTATTGTGATAATCTTGGTGCTAATGTTTGCAGCGTTATGTGTTTCTGCTGAATTTGCCTTAGTTAAGGTTAGAAGAAGTGCACTAGTAGAATTACAAGAAGCACGTGAACGACCATCACGCAAGATTGCAACAACGATCCACATGATTGATAATCTAAATGAGTATTTATCAACGACACAAGTTGGTATTACGGTTACTGGTTTGCTATTAGGTTGGATGGGTGAAGAAACAATTGCTCATTTGTTGTTAGCGGGTGGTATTTTAAAGGAAATGACAGGCCCTAGTTCAGCAGCAATTGCATCAGTGGTTGCGTTGATTCTATTGACTTATATTGAAGTTGTTTTAACAGAGTTGGTACCTAAAAATGTATCTATTGAATTCCCCGTTAAAGTCGCTTTGTTTGTTTCAGGACCACTACGTTTGTTCCACGTGTTGTTCTATCCATTCGTTTGGTTGCTAAATAAGTCTGCAACAGGATTTACTCACTTGTTAGGACTTCGTACTGCTTCTGAAGATAATGAAGTTTATTCAGAAGCTGAAATTTTAAGTTTGTCACGTAATGCAGCAAAATCTGGTCAATTGCAGGATGAAGATTATGTCTTTATGGAACGTGCATTTGAGATGAATGATAAAGTCGCTAATGACATTATGATTGATCGTACCCAGTTATTTGTGGTCGATGTTAGAAGCGATGTGAATGATGCATTGCACGCATATTTTGAAACAAAGCATTCACGTTTCCCGGTTGTTGCCGATGGTGATAAAGATAAAATCCTGGGTTACGTGTTTAATTACGATATTATGCGTCAGGCAGAAGTTGACCGTACAGTTCCTGTACGAAAGATTATTCGTAATATGCCAACGGTGCCTGAAAATATGCCTATCCAGGACGTTTTGAAGTTGATGATTTCAAAGCGTACACCAATGATTGTTGTTAAGGATGAATATGGTGGTACATCTGGTATCGTTACGGATAAAGATATTTATGAGGAACTATTCGGATCGGTTCGTGATGAGGTTGATTGGGTAGTTGATGATTTGGTTGAAAAACTGGGAACAGATGATCAACAACAGATGCATTATAAAATTTCTGGAAAAATGACGGTTTATGACTTTGAACGTTATTTCAAGACAGATATTAAAGCGTTTGATAAGTCAGATATGGTTACCTTGACCGGATTTATCTTGGAACAATTCCCAGATATTAAGGGTGGTGAAACAGTTGAATTAGACAACTTCGCTATTAAGCCACTTGATTTTAAAGATGCATATATTAACGAGTTTGAAGTTGTTCGTTTAAATAAATCATCAGAACAAGATAAAACAGAAGAATAAAAAAATAAAGCGTTCGTTATAATGAATTAATCATTATAGCGAACGCTTTATTTTTATGTTAACGAATTAATTGAAATCAAGTTCAATATTTTCTGTTAAAACATCAGTGTAACTAAATGAGGCACGATCAAATTCGTGTCCATCTTGTTCTAGGTCAAGGACGAAAACTGAACGGAAGGTGTTTCGTACAACGGCTTGGTGTTCAATGGTGCGGTGACGACTTTCATGGGTAGTCAAAGTAACTGGTTCACCGATGTGTTCATCTAATTGTTGCTTAATTTCTGCTAATGCTGCAGGCATAAGAACTCCTCTCATGGGGCACCCCCATAGCCAACGACAAATGGAATCGTTGCATAAATACATTATCTATATAAAGATAAACTTAGTTATCTTTAATTATAACATAATTGTTTTTTTAAATCAAACTCATTTATGAGTGCAACAAAATATTTGATGAGTTATAAAATATCAGGTCTTTTATTTAATACTTATCCTTGTTAATATTAGGGACAACAAAAAGATATAAAAGAGGGACAAGATAATGGATGATGAACGCATTACTTGGGATAAATACTTTATGTTACAGGCAATTATGTTAGCGGCACGTAGTACTTGTACACGGCTCCACGTTGGTGCTGTCGTGGTAAAAGACGGGCGCATTATTGCCAGTGGATATAACGGTTCTGTATCCGGAACCCCACATTGTACAGAAGTTGGCGATTTAATTGTTGATGGACATTGTATTCGTGCCGTGCATGCGGAGCAGAATGCTTTAATGCAACTAGCAAAAATGGGAATAAGTGCTGACGGTGCGCAGGTTTTCGTAACAGATTTTCCTTGTGTGCATTGTACAAAATTATTGTTGCAAGCAGGCGTTACAAAAATAAATTATTTACGTAATTATCATAATAATGATTTTGTATCGGAATTATTACATGCAAAAAATGTCGTAATTGAACAGGTAAAAGTTGACCGTACAGATTTAGATAAAATTGATTTTCAAGCTTATTTATAGAAAGGTTAGTAAGGTACTCAGTATGAGTAAAAATGAACAAGGATACTTAGATTTAGCGCAAGATATATTAGACAATGGTGCTGTAAAAAATGATCGCACGGGAACCGGAACAAAATCTGTTTTTGGCCGCCAATTGCGGTTTGATATGAGTGAAGGTTTTCCACTACTAACGACTAAGCGTGTACCATTTGGCTTAATTAAAAGTGAGCTATTGTGGTTTCTTAAAGGAGATACCAACATTCGATTTTTACTAGAACATAAAAATCATATTTGGGATGAGTGGGCATTTAAAAATTGGGTGTCATCACCTGATTATGATGGACCAGATATGACTGACTTTGGTCGTCGATCATTAATTGATGAAAATTTTAAAAAACAATATGATGAACAACATGCTTTATTTGTTGATCGTATTTTAAATGATGATACGTTTGCAGCAAAATATGGTGAATTAGGGGATGTTTATGGTGCACAGTGGCGCCATTGGCGTCGTGTGCAAGGCGGCTTTATTGATCAGATTCATGATGTGATTGAACAGATTAAGTCTAATCCTGATTCACGTCGTTTAATTGTCACAGCTTGGAATCCTGAAGATGTTCCAACGCAAGCATTACCACCGTGCCATACACTATTTCAATTTTATGTTGCGGATGGTAAATTGAGCTTACAGCTTTACCAACGTTCAGCAGATGTATTTTTAGGAGTGCCATTTAATATTGCCTCATATGCTTTGTTATTACATATGGTAGCAGCTCAAACTGGCTTGGAACCAGGTGAATTTGTGCATACTTTTGGTGATACCCATATTTACTCAAATCATATTGAGCAAGTTCAAACACAATTACAACGTGATATGAAAGAATTACCAACAATTACGTTAAATCCTGCAGTCGAAGATATTGCATCATACACGATGTCAGATATTAAATTAAATGGGTATGAACCTCACCCAAGTATCAAGGCACCAGTGGCTGTTTAATAATTAAAATGGCGTCAAATAATGGTTAACTATATATTGTCTGACTGAAAAATATGGTAACATAATAAGGTTACTATAAGTTTATTCAAAGAAACTTTTTATAGACTTGCTAAGTAAATTTTCGTAAAAGAAAATACAATATATTATTAATCTTTATAGTTCAGAGAGGAGATGCTCATGGATAATGAGCCACAAACTCGATCAGGTCGACGACGTCAGGCTGAAAAGGAATTGAAAATACGCAAAAGACGTGAAGGCGGTCCACGTGATAAGAATTCTCAATCAAACGGGAAACGTCCACGTAAGCGTAGGATTCGCGGGGCAATCCTATTTGTTATTGCCATTATTGTCTTAATTGTAGGAATGCTATTTGGTGTTGCCTATAATAAAACTAAAAATGCAATTGATGGTTCTTTTCAAGAGACCGGCTTAACTAAAGAACGTAACGTTTCTAAAGTTATTAAGCAAGGTAAGCCATTCTCAATTTTGTTATTGGGAACGGATACGGGTGAATTAGACCGAAAGTATAAAGGTCGTACTGATTCTTTGATGTTGGTTACAGTAAATCCAAAGAAAGAAAAAGTAACGATTATGTCCTTGCCGCGTGATTCGGTAATTGCGCCAGTTGGTTATGAAGAAGAATTCCCACAGAAATTGAATTCAGCCTATGAGTATGGATCGGCTAAAACAACGATTCAAACGATTCAAAAATGGTTAAATGTGCCAATTGACTATTATGCATTGGTCAACATGGGTGGATTAGAAAAGGTGATTGATCAAATAGGTGGTGTTAAAATTAAGTCACCACTAACGTTCGGTTATAATCCTTATACTGCGCATAATAATGGTGAATTTATTTATAACTTTACCAAAGGTTCATCAACGTACACCTTTAATCAAAGGGGACAAGTAAAGACGTATAAAAAGATGGATGGTCAAGCAGCTTTGGCATTTTCTCGTATGCGTTATGATGATCCACAAGGAGACTATGGTCGTCAACAACGTCAACGTTTAGTGCTACAAGCCATTGTTGATCAAGCAAAG
The DNA here is from genome assembly GCF_900094835.1 of Weissella bombi. Lineage (GTDB taxonomy): Bacteria > Bacillota > Bacilli > Lactobacillales > Lactobacillaceae > Weissella > Weissella bombi. The sequence continues at coordinate 13,586 of NZ_FMAO01000009.1, forward strand.
AGTAATCCAAGTAAGTTAATTAATCAAAAGTTTTTGAATACTTTGTCTGATTCAACGCAAACAGACTTAACGTTTGGTGATATGTTAACCGTTGCGTCGCATTATCTAAGTGCTGCTAAAACAATTAAACAAGATCATGCCCAAGGAAATGAAGTTAATCTAACATCAGGTTCTTCTGAGCTTATTTCACAATCTGAAAAGCAACGTGTTACGAACGTTTTGCGTAAATCACTTGGATTGAAGCATAAGAAGACCGGTACACTTTATGGTGGTAAGGTTTCTAACGCAACGTTATCAATGAACGGATTACCAACACAAAATAGTGTGGAATCTGCAGATGGCGAGGAAACTAGTACGTATGATGATACGTACGGTACCCAAACCACAGATGACACGTATGGCACTACTGATACGTACGGTGGTTACTAAAAATAGAAAACGTTAACCAGTATGATTAATAAAAATATCTGAATAACTACGTTAATGAAGTCGCTAAATTCTAATTGAATTTAGCGACTTTTTTGTACCGTTTGAATGAAAAAATACAGTATACTAAATAAAATACGAACTTTTGTATAAAATATGTCTTTTTTTAAAACGTTTAACTATATTATGTGAACATTTTATTTTATTGACGTTTCGATTGTTCGCTGTTATCATTTTAAGTGACCTTTAAGAGTTCGTAAGTGTATATGACTAAATTTTAAGGAGTACAAGGGTAATGTTTAAAAAAGTTGTAGCGGGAGCCACTGTAGCAATGTTGGCCACAACGATTGTTTCAGCTGTGCCAGCAGTAACTGCGGATGCAGCATCAAAGAAAGTTGATTTGAAAGAATTAAACGTACAATTCGTACCATCATCTCAAGCAGATACCATTCAAGCGAAGGCTAAGCCATTGGAAAAGTTGTTGAAGAAGCAACTAGGAATTCCAGTACACGTTACAATTTCAACTGATTACAATACAGTTGTTGAAGCAATGGGATCAGGTAAGGTTGATATGGGATTCTTACCACCTGACCCTTACGTACAAGCACATAAGCAATACGGTGCAAAAGTTATCTTACAATCACAACGTTATGGTATTAACGATAAGAAGAACGATGGTTCTGATACTGATAAGTTAGTTGATTACTACCGTGCTTTGGTATTAGTTAAGAAGGATTCAGGGATTAAGAACGCTAAGGATTTGAAGGGTAAGAAGATTGCCGTTCAAAACCCAACTTCTGATGCTGGATACATTTTCCCGGTTGTTGACTTAAACAAGAAGGGCATGAACGTTGTTAAGAACTCTGATCTAGTGACTGTTAAGGGTCACGATCAAGGTGCTATCTCAGTATTGAATGGTGATACTGATGCTGCCTTTATCTTTGATGATGCTCGTAATTTAGTTAAGAAGGATAATCCAGATGCATTTAAGGATACACGTGTTCTAGAATACACAGCTAAGATTCCTAACGATACGATTACATTACGTAAGGGCATTTCAAAGGCTGATACAAAGACTATTCAAAATGCAATGCTTAAGGTTTCAAAGACGGATAAGGGTAAGAAGATTATGAAGGATGTTTATAGCTGGGCTGGTGTAACCAAGTCAAAGGATTCAAACTTCGATACTGTTCGTAAGTACCAAAAGCAAGTAGAAGATATCAAGTAAGTGTAATTAAAAATTAATAACCTTTTAAAGTGAGGCTTGGTGTCAATAGGTATACCAAGGCTCGCTTTAGTACATATTTTTAAGAATAGACAGATACAGAAGGTGGGATAGTAAAACATGGGTAACGGTTTAGGAACTATCAAGGTTAATGATGTTTCAAAGATTTATCCAAATGGTACGATTGGATTAGATCATATTAATCTTGATATTAAATCAGGTGAATTCGTAGTCATCGTTGGATTGTCAGGTGCTGGTAAGAGTACGTTATTACGTGCGATTAATCGTCTTCATGATGTGAGTGAAGGTGAAATATTACTGGATGATGTCGATATTACGAAATCAAAAGGAAAAGCTTTACGACAACAAAGACGCAATATTGCGATGATTTTCCAAAATTTTAATTTGGTTAAACGAGCAACGGTTGCCCGTAATGTTTTGTCTGGTCGAGTTGGTTATTATTCAACTTTTAGAAGCACTTTTGGCCTTTTCTCTAAGGAGGATAAGGAAAAAGCAGCTGCTAATTTAGATCGTGTTAATATGTTGGACAAGTACTATACTCGTGCAGATGAATTGTCAGGTGGACAACAACAACGTGTGGCAATTGCACGAGCAATGATGCAATCACCAAATGTTGTATTGGCTGACGAACCAATCGCATCACTTGATCCTAAAACAACTAAGATGGTTATGGATGATTTACAACATTTAAATGATTTGGGGATGACAGTTGTTGTTAATTTGCACAGTGTTGAATTAGCAATGTCATACGCAACTCGTATTATTGGTCTACGTGCAGGTAAGTTGGTTTACGATAAGCCAATTGAACAAGTAAGTGAGCATGACTTTGATGAAATTTATGCTGAATCTGGAGATGGGGAGTAGGATATGAACGCAACTTTACCTGAACGCCAATTCAGTGAAAAGTGGCATGTTAAGGGCAGCTTGGCTGTTCTCCTATTTGTCTTAATTTTTATTGGATCTGGTTATAATACTGGGGTATCAACTAGTTTTAGTTGGGATCAATTTTGGCAGTTATTAATTCGAATGATGCATCCAGATTGGGCGTATGTTTCATCGATTATTACGCCAATTGCTGAAACAATTCAGATGGCACTAGTTGGAACTTTATTAGGAACAATTATTGCAATACCATTTAGTTTGCTAGCCGCACGTAACATTGTAAAAAACACTTATTTACGAGGAATTATTCGGTTCTTCCTAAATTTGGTACGTGCTTTGCCTGATTTGTTGTTAGCAGCTGTCTTCGTTGCCATCGTCGGAATTGGCCCAATGGCCGGAGTTGGTGCACTAACAATCTTTAGTTTTGGAATGATTTCTAAGTTATTCTATGAAGCGATTGAAACAATTGATGAAGGACCAATTGAAGCATTAACAGCTGTTGGTGCTAATGGTATTCAAAAAATTGTGTTCGCAGTTATTCCACAAGTTATGAATCAATTTTTGAGTTTCTTCCTATATACATTGGAAATCAATGTCCGTGCTTCAACAGTGCTAGGTTATTTGGGTGCTGGTGGTGTTGGTTTGTATTTGGATCAAACGTTGTCATTATTCCGTTACGATCGAACGGCTATTGTTATTCTAGCAATTTTGGTTGTGGTTATCGTTGTTGACGGTATTTCTAATCGACTACGGGAGGCGTTGGCATAATGCAAAAAATTCAACGAAATTCGTGGCAAAAATATGGTCCGTATATTATTACGCTAGTCGTCGTCTTAATTTTTGTTTGGGCTTTTACGGGTATTCCGTTATCGACAGTTAAACCACAAGCGATGCAGGTAACAAAATCAATTATTAATGGTTTGTTTCATCCAGAGTGGTCATATGTTTACACTGGGGATGGTGAAGATTTGGTTAGTGCCTTAATTGAGACGCTAGCTATTGCCTTCTTAGGAACGTTTATTTCAGCGATTTTGACGTTACCCTTTGCCTTTTTGGCTGCACGCACTAAGAAGGGATTCTTTACACCACGTTCAACATTAGGTAAATTAATCTTAACCATCATTCGTGTCTTCCCTGAAATTGTGTTGGCAATCATGTTCATTAAAGCGGTTGGTCCTGGGGCCTACGCCGGTGTTTTGGCCGTATCAATTCATTCAATTGGTATGCTTGGAAAGTTGTTCTCAGAAGCAATTGAAAACATTGATCGTGGACCGAATGAAGCAATCGTTGCAGCAGGTGGGTCAACATTAGATGGGTTAACGTTGGCAACAATTCCAGCAGTTTTGCCAGAATTTATGAATTATACGTTGTACCGTTTTGAAATCGCTGTGCGTTCAGCTGCAATTTTGGGAATTGTTGGTGCTGGTGGTATTGGTGCACCACTAATCTTTGCATTGCAAACGCGTCAATGGCCGAAGGTTGGTATTATTCTATTGGGTATTATCGTAATGGTTACAGTAATTGATTTCTTATCTGGACAATTGCGTAAGCGTTTAGTTTAGTCATAATACTTATTAATAGGACTAACTATTTGAAACACACGAAAAAGGTCGAAGTCAGTTCCATAAACTTGGAAGGCTTCGACCTTTTTGTTATTAATTATAAAAATGTCATAAGGAGAATCACATGCAAGTTTCAATTTTATCAACGTCAGATGTTCACGGATATATAAGAGCTGATGATTTTCGTCGTCCTTTGTTAAATAATCAATTAGGGTTTACCAGAGCAGCGACAGTGATTGCAGCGCAACAAAAACAAATTACGGATTCAGGAAATGTTGTTGTTACCATTGAAAATGGTGATTTTATTCAAGGATCGCCATTAACTAATTACATTCAAAAAATTGTACCTGAGCAAACAGACATGTACCAAAAATTAACTGATGCCGTATCATATGATGTTAGAATTTTAGGAAATCATGAATTTAATTTTGGCCGTGAATATATTGAAAAGGTGTTTTCTGATACTGATAATTTGTTAAATGCTAATATTTTGGATACACAAACACAAGAACCATTTGTTGGGCAACCATATAAGATTATTGAACGTAAGGGTGTCAAAATTGGTGTTATTGGATTAACTACGCAATTTATTCCACATTGGGAACAACTATCACATATTGCTAATTTAATTTTTAAAGATCCTGTAGCGGTGGCTGAACGATATATCGAAAAATTACGACCACAAGTGGATATTTTGATTTTGGCGTATCATGGTGGTTTTGCAGAAGATTTGCAAACAGGAGAACCATTAGAAAAGTTAACCTCAGAAAATCAAGGTTATCAATTGCTGCAACTACCAGGAGTTGATGCACTTGTAACAGGCCACCAACACCGTGAGATTGCTGATGTGGTTGATGGTGTACCAACAACACAACCAGGTTATCGAGGTAATTATGTTGGCTTAATGACGTTAACATTGGATGATTCAAATAAAAGAGTGAGTGCGACTGCTCAAATTTTACCAACTGGTGAAAGTGCTGAACGTTCAGACATTGTATCGTTGATTGACCCATTACAAAAGCAGGTTAATGATTGGCTAGATACCCCGGTTGGACACGTGGGTGATAATATGCAAATTACAGATCATTTTGCTGCTCGTTTGCATAATCATCCATTCATTGAGTTAGTTAATCAAGTACAAATGGCAGCAACGGATACACAAATTTCTAATACGGCATTGTTTAACAATGAAGTGCGCGGACTTACAGATGCAGTTACACAACGTGACATTATGACAAACTATATTTTTCCAAATACATTAGTGGTTGAAGCATTAACGGGACAAGATATTAAAGATGCGCTTGAGGTAAATGCACGGTACTTTAAATTAGATGATCAAGGTGAAGTGATATTGAATCCTTTGTTTACGATGCCTAAAGTACAACATTATAATTACGATATTTGGAGCGGTATTGATTACACATTTGATTTGACACAACCGATGGGTCAACGTGTAATCGCAATTAAAAAAGATGGGCAACCATTAGATTTGGCGAAGACATATGAAGTGACGATGAATAATTATCGTGCGGGAGGGGCTGGTAATTTCCCAATGTTTTCAATGGATAAAGCAGTTCGTGAAGTGCAACGTGAGACGGCTGATTTAATTGGTGAGTATATTATGAATCATCCACATGTGCATATCGAGCAACCAACTAATTTAACAATTATTAAATAGATCATGAAGTGTAGTTAAAAGGGCCATAATCCATCATTAAATTGATAGATTATGGCCCTTTTTGAATTTCAATGTATGCCGACAAGACTTTACTTTTAAAGTTCGTCGTCTTCTTTATCATCATCAGGTGTTACATCACGACGTTGACCACTTGATTTTTCATCAAACTGGTAAGTAGTGTGGTGTGTTTCTCTTGGTGCATCAGGCATAATAATAGCGGCAACAATGTATAAAATTATAAAAAGTGGGAAGACACCTGAAAAAACGGTGGCAGCAACGAACAATAGACGAACTAATGTGGTGTCTAAATCTAAATAGTCTGAAATACCACCTAATACACCACCTAGCACACGATTATTTGACTTGGTTAGTTTATTTTTCTTTGACATGATGTTACTCACTTTCATTTTTATTACAGGAAAGTTAAAACGCTTTACAGACCAGTTTTCATTCCCTATACTTGTATTATATTATACGTCTTATAGTATTGTAAAGGAAGATGATTATGGCAATGCAATTATCAAGTGATTTAATGGATGGTTTGGTATTAGCGTTACTTTCTAAGGAAGATTTATATGGTTATTCATTAACGAAGCAAGTCCAAGAACGGTTTGCTGTTTCTGAATCAACAATGTACCCAGTGTTACGGCGCCTAAAAAAACGGGATTGGGTGACAACATATGATGAGCCCTTTGAAGGACGCAATCGAAGATATTACAAAATATCAAATCTAGGGTATCAAGAAATGGCGCGTATTCAAGAAGAATGGCGTTATTTCAGTAGTAAGGTAAATGAGATTATGTTAGCAGGAGATACTGATGGAAAATAGTATTTATTTTGCGCAGGTCAAAAATTATTTACAACAATTAACACCAAGTGAACAAGAGGATGTGATTCAGTTTTACCAGGAATACGCTGTCGACGCTGAGTTATCAGGAACGCGCTTAATTTCAGAACTGGGTACGCCAAAACAGTTGGCAGGACGCATTTTGGTTGATTACTCATTGCGTAATGCAGAAGATGAAGAATTACCACATGATGATAGTCGGCAAGGCCATCAAAATTGGTTTAAACAAGAATTAAAATTGATTAGTACCGTTTTAGAAGGGTTATTATCCTCAATTGTGTGGTTGCCCGCAATGTTGCTGATTTTAGTGTGTCTTTTTGCAACCATCATTATTGCAGTAGTCGTTGTTGTTGTATTAATTTACTATTTATTGACTGGTGTTTTTCAAATCATTGGTGGCTTGGCTGTATTACCTCATAATTGGGCTACAGGATTGTACCAGGGTGGTATTGGATTAATTATTGTTGGGCTTCAATTTGTTATTTGGCCAATTGGTGCAGCGCTTATCCGCATGGTTTTCCAATTATTAATGCGCTTTGTTAAATATATAGGTCGTAAGTTTTCACATAAAAATAGTGAGGTGACACATCATGCGTAAAGAATTTCGCTATGTATTAACTGGTTTTATTGTGATTTCTTTTGGCGTTATTATTATGTTGGTTGGATTGGCACATGGTGGTCAAAATAAATTAGGCTGGCATAATGGCCATTTTGAAGTATCGCAAATTAAATCAATTCACCATGTTGTTAAACCCGTGAAAAAACTTGATGTTGAGACAGCTGGTGTGCCAGTTACACTTGAAACAGGAAAACAGAAAAAGATTGAAATAAAAGGTCGCATCACAAATCCTGATTTTTTGCATGTTATTCGTGATGGTAAGCAATTGAAAATCCGTTATATACCTAGTCAAGAAAAAGGATATGAGGTTGGCTTTAATAAGCGTGAACCTGAAAAAATTATTATCAGTGTTCCTGAACAGATGCGTTTGGATGAATATCAGCAATCAGCAATTTATGGTGCAATGAATATTTCAAATGTTAATGCTAAGCATGTGACTTTGACGGCAACTAATGCTGATGTAAAAATGGATCATGTAGACATGACAAACTTCTCTACATCAGCGCATGACGCAGATATTGCATTGAATAATATTAATTCGCAACAAACAACACTTAACGTGAACGACAGTCGTTTAAAAACGAATGATTCTCAGGTGGGGCGTTTGATGTTGTCTGCAGATGAAAGTATCACGAAGTTACAACAAACGGTAATTAACAAGAGTGCAGTTCAGGTAACTAACGGAAACTTGAAACTAGTTAACACACAAATGCAAAACCAAAATGTTATAACAGTCATGGACGGTTCTCTAAAGGCAAGCGGATTATCAGATATTAATCTACAAATGCAGGCAACGTCTGGTAAAATCAAGGTCGCCGGTGAAAACTATGGTGATAGTTATGCTAATGATTTAGTAACCAATAACCAATTAAATGTTGCTGTGTCAGGTGGTAACATTATTATTAAATAATAAAACGAAAAGCACTAGCGATGTGGGGTCGCTAGTGCTTTTGTATGTCATTAGACGTTAGTCGTGATGACATTTAATCATAAATAAAAGTAAGGTTCTATCTACGATTATATTTTAAGGAGTAGGTTGTAGGTTAGTTAGGCCTACATGCTAAGTATTTAAACTTAGTGTTATGAGTTTATTGTACATATAGTCAGAGAAACATGCTTTCTCGTAACACTTAATAATATAACGCATTAATTCCCAAAACACAACATTTTATTTTATTTTTTTCCTGAATTTCGGAAAAATAGTTTAATCATGTACCAGTTGCTGGCGCGATCACTAATGTGTGGCGGAAACAGTTCTTGTAAAATAGCGGTAATTATTGTACCGATTAATGATGCTAACGCAATGAAATTAATCCATAGTAATAAGATAATAGCTGAACTCAATGCTTGGTAAAATGAAAAAGCACGAGCAGCTATATTAATGTACCATCCAAAGGCTTTAGCCAACCAAATAACTAATGTAATTTGAACAATTGTACCAACAATGTTCCAAATAAAGCGAGGTCTTTTAATTGGTAAAAATGTATTAAATAAGAAAGCACCAATGAATAAACCGATAATGACAATTAGACGTTTGGCGGATTCAATTTTATACATAATCTGGCTACTGATTGGTAGGGCGTCTAAAACGTTTGTACCGACTGAAGCGATAATTAATAGGATACCAATGATTAGTAAGATAATAATTAACCAAAACATTGAGATAAAGCGATTAAAAATGGCAACATTATTTGGTTGGACATTGTAAATTCCGTTTTGAGCAACACGAATTGCTGAAACAACACGAGATAATGACCAAAGTGTAATAATAATTGAAATCGAGATGGCACCAACGCCATTTTGGCTCAAAACCGATCGGATGATTGGATCAAGGAAAGTAAAGACAGATTCAGGTACAGCTGTTTGGACATAGTTTAATGCTGTATCAATTGTTAGACCTAGATAGGGTAATATTGTACTTAGGATAACAATGCCAGGAAATAGGGATAATAAGCCGAAATAGGCAATTGATGAACTGGCAGTAATGACATCAACACGCGAAACAACGTTAATAATGGTTGTAACGAATTTATTATTCAGAAAATTTTTAAAAAGCAGTTTCACGATGTTCATTCTCCTGATAAAATTAACAATAATTACCTAATTTTATCAAATATTAGGATAAGTGGCGTACAATTAATTACAAAACTGAGATATAGATAAATAAAAAGGGAAAAGTGGGATTATAAAATGAAAACAAAAAAACCTCCTCGTATTAAATATTGGCTCATAATTTTAATAGGCTATGTTGCCATTTTTTTGATTGGTTTTTTTATACCAGTAGCTTATAATACATTGACTCATAGAGACAATCAAGTTGCCACTACTACTAGTTCTTCATCAAGTAGTCAGGAAAGTAAGCAAAAAAGTGAGTCGGTAACAACAAAGAAAGCGACAACGAGTGCAAAAACAGCTAAAAGTCACTCAAAAAAAGCAACTTCTAAAGTTCAAGTGGAAGCGGGTCAAACTGGTTATGCATTGGCAACTAAGTATGGCTTGAGTGTCGATGAATTGCAAGAGCTTAATCCAAATGTTGATTTGAATAACTTAAGCGAAGGCGAAACACTAAAAATTAAATAGTTGGGGTGAAAGAGGGCGAGACAAAAGTCGTTTTGAAGCCGGGGTGTAACGTGATTTGTGCAATTTTTGGCCGTAGCAAAGCGAAGGACAGGGATTGTATAAATTCCGTTACATTGAGGCTTCAGACTTTTGGAACGCGTTTATACTATAAAGATTACAGGCTTATAATTAATACATTTTTAACGAAATGACGTTGGGATATTTATTGTCTCAACGTCATTTACTATTTTGTAATGAAAAAGATACTTACACATATTCAATAAATGTGCTTAAATAAAAATCAGGCACTTTTTAAGATTTAGGAGGAGTTATGCAAGAAGAGAAAGTTTCACCCAAAGTTATTTGGTCAATTGTGGCCACTGCTATTTTGGGATTTTCAGGTATTTTAACAGAAACGTCAATGAATGTGACGTTTCCGGAATTAATTCAACAATTCCATCAACCAATGGGGACAGTACAGTGGTTAACAACTGCTTATCTATTAGTCGTTGCATTGATGATGTTGACGTCAGCTCACTTTAATTCAATTTTGAGCAAACGTTGGACATATTTGATTGGCTGGATTGCGTTTGTTGTTGGTGATGTTATTGCTATGGTAGCACCTAATTTCTGGTTACTATTGTTTGGACGTTTAATTATGGCCGTTGGTACAGGATTTGCACTACCATTAGTGTTTAACATTATCTTTACGAGTGTTCCAATGTCACAACTTGGTAAGTTTATGGGATTTGGAACATTGATTATTTCTTTGGCACCGGCATTAGGACCTGTATATGGAGGTGTGGTAGCCTACACTTTGGGTTGGCGTGCTATTTTCATGATTATTTTACCAGTAGCACTTATTTCATTATTAATTGGTTGGTTTAATCTTGATAAGCAAGTACCAAAGACAGCAAATAAGTTTGCACTAGGACAGTTTGTGTTAATTGGTGCATCACTAACATCAGCATTGTTGGCATTGGGTCAACTAGAATCAGGTAAGATTACTGTAACGATTATTAGCTTGTTTGTCGTTGCAATCGTGGCAATGACTGCATTTATTATGGTTGCTAAGAAGTCACAACATCAATTAATTGATTTAACTATTTTCCGTAGTAAAGCGCTTGTTATGGCGTTGTTGATTTATGCAACATCACAAGCAATTAATTTGGCTGTTAACTTTGCATTGCCACAGTACACACAACTAACATTGGGCGCTACAACAATGGTTGCTGGTTTCATCTTGATGCCAGGTTCATTATTAGGTTCAGCCGTTGCACCGGTTTACGGGGCAATGTATGATCGTAAGGGTGCTAACCAACCATTAGCTTGGGGTACTATTGCATTTTTGGCAGTTATGATTGTCTTTTCATTCATGGCACCAAATATTATGACTATTGGTTTGACGGTTGTTTACGCTTTGTTCACGTTAGCACGAAACTTGACATTTAGTGTGTCAATGACTGCTGGAGTTGCTGAAGTTCAGCCACAACAGTCAGGTGATGTTAACGCTGTGTTCAACACGATGCAACAATTTATTGGTGCGGTTGGAACAACAGTTGCTGCCTTGTTTATCCAAACAACAGGTACAACTAAAGCTGCTATTGCATCACAAACAGCGACTGGTTTTGGTCACTTAATTGTATTTAGTACAGTTATTGTTGCCATCAGTTTGATCTGGTTAGTTGTCTTTATGAAGACTAAGACGGCTAAGTAAAAAAATATAAAGGCTATTGCTTCAATTAATTAGTTGAGGTGATAGCTTTTTTGTTAAATATAAAAAAATAAAGGCCGGTGAAATCCGTATGATTGATTTCACCGGCCTTTATTTTAGCTAAAAAACGAACAATAAACCGTTAAATGAGTTTAAAATTAGAAAAATATTAAAATATTCCTTGAATTAAAAAGACCGTTACATTATAATATTAAAAAATTATGATAGATTTAAGAATAAGATGATAGCTACGAAAAAGTCGAGGTGAACTAAGTGGAAGACGGACAAGAATTATTGGAACTAAATGATATTTCAACGTCTTTTAAGATTGACGGGCAGTATTATGACGCGATATCACATATTAATTTAACTGTGAAGAGAGATGGAATTTTAGCAATTGTTGGTGAATCAGGATGCGGGAAAAGTACATTAGCCACAACTATTATGGGGTTACATGATACAGATACAACTCGTATTAGTGGACAAGCGTTATTTGATGGACAAGATTTATTAAAATTAGATGATAAAAGCATGAACGATATTCGAGGCGCCAAAATTGGGATGATTTTTCAAGATCCGCTATCGGCACTTAACCCATTAAAACGCATCGCAGATCAGATTAGTGAGGGATTGGATTATCATACGACCATGACATCTGATGAAAAACATGCTCGAGTGATGGAGTTGTTGTCTCAAGTAGGTATTGTGAATCCTGAACGAACAGCACGGCAATTTCCGCATGAGCTATCAGGTGGAATGAGGCAACGTGTGATTATCGCAATTGCCATTGCATGTAAACCAGATATTATCATCGCTGATGAACCAACTACGGCATTAGATGTAACCATTCAAGCACAAATTTTAGATGTATTACGTGGTATTCAAGCTGAGAATCATGCAGGAATTATTTTGATTACGCATGATTTGGGAGTTGTTGCTGAGACGGCCGATGAAGTTGCAGTTATGTATGCTGGTGAAGTTGTTGAACGTGGTACGACCGAACAAGTATTTAATAACCCACAACATCCGTATACCCGCTCATTATTGCGTTCAGTGCCACAGGGGAATCAAGATGTGACACATGATGATCTTTATGTGATTGAGGGAAGTGTCCCCTCAATAGAGCGTATGCCACAAACGGGTGATCGTTTTGCACCACGGATTCCGTGGATTCCAGCCGAAGCGCATGAAGAAAATCCAAGTATGCATGAAGTTGCACCGGGACATCAGGTTAGGTGTACGTGTTATCAACAATTTTATTTTAAAAGCTTGGAGGAAACGAATAAATGAGTTTAGTTGAAATTAAAGATTTAAAAGTTCATTACCCGATTCGTTCAGGTTTTTTGAATCGGGTAACTGATAAAGTTAAAGCGGTTGATGGTATTAATTTGAACATTGAAGCCGGTGAAACATACGGATTGGTAGGCGAATCTGGCTCAGGAAAATCAACTACTGGTAAATCAGTAGTGGGATTAGAAAAAATCACCTCGGGTTCAATTAAGTATAAAGGTGTTGATATTACTAATGTGAGTGCTCGTCGTAATGTTAATTATAATCAGAGCGTACAAATGATTTTTCAAGACTCATTGTCTAGTTTGAATCCACGTAAAAGAGTGTTGGACATTATAGCAGAACCGTTACGAAATTTTCAGCATTTATCAACCGAAGAAGAAAAAATTCGAGTGCTGCAGTTGCTAGAAATAGTTGGCTTAAGTCCGGAGTCATTGTATAAATACCCACACCAATTTTCAGGAGGTCAACGACAACGTATTGGGATTGCACGGGCCGTTGCTACAAACCCAGAATTGATTATTGCTGATGAACCAGTTTCTGCTTTGGACTTGTCTGTTCAAGCACAAGTACTGAATTTCATGAAGAAGATTCAACGTGAATTTGGTATTTCATATTTGTTCATATCACATGATTTAGGTGTTGTTCGGCATATGTGTCAGAACATTGCCATTATGAATAAGGGGCGTTTGGTTGAAGTCGGTACTCGTGAAGATATTTATGACAATCCATTACACATTTATACCAAACGTTTGTTAGCAGCAATTCCTGAAGTGGATGTTTCTAAAAGGCAGGAACGGCAACAACAACGTAAGCAAATTGAAAAAATGTATAACGAGCAAGCTGATCAATATTATGACGAAGAGGGGTTAGCTTATCCGTTAGTACAGGTGTCACCAACGCACTTTGTGGCATTGCCTAAAGAACAGATTATTGATCAATTAAAGTGAAAGGGGGACACAGTTAATGTGGAAAACAATTCTACGACGAATCTTAATTATGATTCCAGAAATTATTTTATTAAGTATTTTAGTTTTTCTTTTGGCTAAAGCCATGCCAGGTGATCCCTTTACAGGATCAATCAATCCACGTTCAAGTGCAACGCAAATTGAACATTTAAAACAGTTGAATGGGCTTTATGATCCATGGTATCAACAATATTGGAATTGGGTAGTGCATCTATTCCATGGTGATTTGGGACAAAGTTATCAGTATCATGAACCCGTGACGAACTTGATTGGCGATCGTGCTATTAATACGCTATGGTTATCGGCATTTACGATGATTTTGACATACGTGATTGCATTGCCATTAGGTCTTTATGCAGGAAAACATGATGGTAAATTACCAGATACGGTTATTCGAATTTATACCTACGTGACGTACTGTATTCCGTTCTTCGTTATCTTAGTAATTGGTTTGTGGATATTCGGTTATGTACTAAATTGGTTCCCAACAACCGGGTCGGTATCACCGACAGCTACGGGGATGTGGATGATTGGTTCACGATTCTTACACGTACTACTACCGGGATTGTTAGGTGCGTTGTTTGGGACCGTCAATGTTGTACAGTATATGCGTTCTGAAGTTATTGATGCGAAAAATTCAGATTATGTACGTACGGCACGTTCAAAAGGAGTACCACAAAAAGCAATTTATAAGCATCATATTTTCAGAAATTCATTATTACCGATTGCTGCTTTTGGTGGTTATTCAATTACAGGATTATTGAACGGTTCGATTTTTACTGAAACCATTTTTTCATATCCAGGAATGGGAATGTTATTTATTGATTCCATTAGTTATCGAGATTACACAGTAATTACGGCGTTAGTCTTGCTGTTTGGTATTCTAAACCTTTTGGGTACGTTACTATCAGATATTATTCTTAGTGTTGTTGATCCGCGCATTCGTGTTAATTAAGAAGGGGGCATAAAAATGGTAATGAATACAAAATCAACCGAAATGTCGCCTGAAGAATTAGCGACATTGACGGAGCAAGCAAAACAAGAAGCTGCACCGTCAGCAACTAAAATTTTATGGCAAGAGATTAAGGCGGATCGACCGGCTTTGATTTCTCTAATCATCGTAGTAGCAGCAATTCTGTTTGTGATGATTACGCCTTTGTTTATTAATACTAGCAAAATGATGTCTACAGATATCTTAGCGTATTTAACGCCCCCATTACATGACCACTTTTTGTTAGGTGCTGATGCAAATGGACGATCGATTGCCATGCAATTAATTGTTGGATCTCGAAATTCAATCGGGATTGCCATTGGGTTAACCATTATTTCTTCAACGATTGGAATTGCTTGGGGGTTAATTTCAGGTTATTTCGGTGGTTATGTTGATTGGGGGATGCAACGTGTCTATGATTTCATGATGATGTTGCCGATGACAATGATGATAATCGTTTTGGTTACAATTATTGATAACTATAATTCAGTTACTTTAACGTTAATTTTTTCATTGTTTTATTGGATGGGAACATCTCGTCTAATTCGATCACGAACGTTGTCAGAAACAAAGAAAGATTATGTGGCTGCGTCAATTACTTCGGGAACCAAGCCATTAAAGATTATTTTTAGGGAAATCATGCCCAACATTTCATCATTAATTATTGTAGATACGACACTTTCATTCGCTGAGAACATCGGTGTTGAAACTGGACTATCATATTTGGGATTTGGTTTACCACCCCAGACACCATCTTTAGGAACATTAATTGCTAATGCAAATGATCCTAATAACATTACACAATATTGGTGGACTTGGTTACCCGCTGCTATTGAGATTATTATTTTATGTTTAGCGATTAGTTATATTGGTCAAGTTGTTAGTCGTGCAGCAAACGCGTCACAACGTCGAGCAGGCAAATAATTATCAGACAAGAGTATTAAGGGTGGTGATGGGCTTTCAAAAACATAATATATTGTCATCATATTGGAATTTTTTCATGAATAAAAAGGGAATGAGGATAGCGTATGAATAAGGCAAGTAAAAAATGGGCAGTTTCATCAGCAGCGGCTTTAGCAGTTATGTCGATTGCTGCTGTAAGTATCGATAGTGGTAATGATGTCGCAGCGGCTGAAACAAAGCGTGCTAAGTTGTCAGATACGTATAAAAATAACGCTAAGACTGATAATAAAGCAAATAATAAAAGTACTTTAAAGGTTGCTGAACCAAATGACTCACCTTTTAAGGGGATTACTGAGCCTATTTTGGCTGATAATCAAGAGGATAGTAACGTATTTAGCCCAGGTGGTTCTGGTAATTTGTTTAATATTGATAAGAATTACAAAATTATTGATGGTGGGTTAGCTAACCAAAAACTGGATCGTGATAATAATACGGTCACGATTACAATTCGTGACAATGCTAAGTGGTCAGATGGGAAGCCGGTAACTGCACGTGATGTTGAGTATGCATATGAAATTATTGCGCACCCTAAGTCAACATCGTCACAATACTCATCAGATTTTGAACGTATTGCTGGAATGAAAGATTTCCATGATGGCAAAGCAGATACTATTTCAGGATTTACATATCCAGATGGTGAGGATGGTAAGAAAGTTGTCATCCAATATAATGCACTATCACCAAGTATGAAATATTCAGGTAATTCATTTATCTGGGGAACGGTAGCGCCTTATCACCTTTATAAGGGCGTACCAATTGATAAGCTAGCAGGTTCTGATCAAGTACGTAAAAACCCAGTGTTTGTCGGTCCATATAAATTGGATAAGGTTGTTGAGGGAGAGTCAACTTCATGGTCACCTAATAAGTACTATTGGGGTAAGCAACCTAAGATTAAGCATGTAACGATTAATGTCGTATCATCTAATAGTATTGATAAAGCAATTCAAACAAGTAAATATGACTTTACGTCACCAGCAGGTGTTATGCGTGGTACAAGTTATAAGAACTTAAAGAAGCTAAAAAACTATAAGATAGTTGGTCAACCAGACCTAGGTTATAACTACTTTGGATTCAATGTCGGTGAATACGACACTGATAAAAAGGTTAACGTTATGGATCCTAAGTCAAAGATGAGAAATAAGAACTTACGTCAGGCTATGATGTATGCCGTAAATGAAGACGCGATTAATGATAAGTTCGGTAATGGCGTTAAGTGGCGTGCTAAAACATTGATTCCACCAATTTTCGGAAAGTATGCTGACAAGTCAGCTAAGGGATTCCCATATAATCCTAAGAAGGCTGAAAAACTTTTGGATGACGCTGGCTATAAGAAAGATGGTAAGTGGCGTACACAACCAAATGGTAAGAAATTAGTTATCCATTTTGGTGCTATGCAGGGATCTTCAACGAGTCATGCAACATACCAAGATTATTTGCAACGTTGGCGTAAAATTGGTTTGAACGTTAAGATGGCAACTGGTAAGGAAATGGAAATGAATAGTT
Source organism: Weissella bombi (assembly GCF_900094835.1). GTDB lineage: Bacteria > Bacillota > Bacilli > Lactobacillales > Lactobacillaceae > Weissella > Weissella bombi. Next base: position 30,834 of record NZ_FMAO01000009.1, read on the forward strand.
TTTATGACACACTACAAAAACCAAAGCAAAATAAGATTGATATCTTCAGTGCTGCTTGGAGTGTATCGTCTGAACCAACACCAAGTCAATTGTATGGTGCTGATGCGCCATTTAACATGGGTCACTTTGTGACGAGGAAGAATACACAGTTGATCAATGATATGAATAATGACAAGGCATGGAATGATTCATATCGTACTGAGAAATTCAAGGAATGGCAAAAGTACATGAATGATCAAGCAGCCTATGTGGCAACTGATAACAGTTATCGATGGGGTCCAGTTAATAAGCGAGTTAAAGGCTTTGATATTGGCGCTGCTAATAATGAATTCTGGAGCAACTTGTCATTGACGTCATCGAAGATAAAGTAAGTTAAATATTATGTATAAATTGAAGTATATGTAAATAACTGGTCGGAAAGAATTTGGTGTTGAACCTAATTCTTTCCGACCAGTTTTGTGTTGATGCGTTTGTTGTTGATAATTAAGGGTAGTAAATTGTAATGTATTTTTCAGTCCGAAAATTATTCTGTGATACTATTAAAACAATATAACGTAATTGTATTTGATAAATAGGGAGTATATATCGTGGGTGATAGGGCTAAATTAATATTGTGGGGAATGGTTGGTACAGTTTTGTTTGGGGCGGTAGTTTTTACCGTAACCATATATTATGGTTCACAACAAAGAAATGATAAAGTAGTTTCTGCTAAAAAAGAATATGCAACTAAGTCAATTAAAGATGAAAATTCTGAACATTCAGTAATGTCTTCATCTAGTATTGCAGTGGATAGTACAGAAGCATTGGATACTGAACAAGGACCACAAATTACACCTATAACTTTTGAGGAGGGGATGGGCTTGATTGATAAGGTTGGAGGTGAAATCATTGGTGAAGACGCAAAAGTTATTGCTTCAGATGGTCCTTCTATTACCATTGGTGGTGGTGTCGGTGCTAAAGGCTATGACAAAATAACATTTACGCCAGATGAAGCCGGTAATGTAACTATTCACTATGAATTTGGAACTTTAGAGGGTGGTAGTTATAGCTCAATAGCTTCTTATATGCCTGAAAAGGATTATGTAACTACTCGTTAATTGATATTCTGTTACTGTTCAGAATGGTTAAATTGAGGTATTGAGATGATATTAAAACAAAGATATAAATTATGGTTGATATTACCAATGTTGTTATTAGGATTGAGTACCAGTAGTTCACTAGTTTTTGCAGATGATAATCAACAAAATAATTTTGATACAACGGAATTCTATATGGGGGCACCAGACAAACAGAAGATTATATTGTTGGGAAGTACAAGTTATTTAAGTAACCCAAGAAATTCTGACTATATGGATGCTAAAAAAAGTGGTAGTTTGTATTTCACTACTACAGTTGGTCATATGCGACAAGTTTTAAGAAAAGCAGGCATTAATCTACATCAAGTACAAAATCCGGTACAAAATGGGGCGAGAGTTTATCAAATTGGTATGTTACAAGATTTAGAAATTATGAAAGGTAATACGCAATTACCAATTTATATCGTTAAATCTATGATGATAAGATAATAAACGATATTAAAGTTAAAATGAAATTACCATGTTCAAGGCATAGATATCAATAATATTTGTTCTAAAGTTCACGGAAATTTAACCGCTAACGGTAGTCTTTACTACGCGTTATGCGGTTTTTTTATACAAAAAAGTGTGTAGCACAATGTATTACTTTCATGGATTATATTTCCACTGGACTTGATTATTAAATTTTATTACTATAATAGCCAAAAAACGAATAAAGGGGAAATCCGTTATGCGCATTAAAATTATGAGATTAGATAAGAAGTCACCAAAAGAAGATGAAGTATTATTTCATGTTCATGAAGTAACCTCCACAATTGATGAAGCCATAAATGTGCTTAAGAACAACTCTAAATCGCTTATAGCTACATTAATAAATAGTGAACGTGAGGAAAAAATTAGCTTTCATAATATTATTTATGTTGAATATCTTGAAAGACAGGTTTTTTTATACACAAAAAATAAAACATATCTCTTGCGTAAATCTCTGGTTAACTTTAAGCAGAAAAGTCCTAATTATTTAGTACAGATTTCAAAGAACACGTTGGTTAATATTTATTATGTAACAGCTTTTACTTCACATATAAACGGTAATTTGACACTTCAATTGACGTCACATGAGAAGTTAATCGTAAGTAGAAGATACGTAGTGGAATTGAGAAAAGTTCTTAAATCTATAATTGAATAATCCTTTTGTGTTTGATTTTATACCGCATGTGTCTAGTTTCCTTTGTGGGTTGGTTTTTAGTTGCTACAATACGAAATAAGCTTAAGGAAAAGGTAGCTAATAACTGTATAAAACGTGGATATACTGCAAAAGTAATCTGATTAATTTTGAGCTTACATTATTTATGTCATATTGGTTGATCAGTAGTTGCTAGCTATTTGCTTGGATTTAATAAAAATTGTGAGGTGAATTAATAAATATGAACTATTTCAGAATAATTTTTAACGGTCTGGGGATAGGATCGGTCATTTATTTGGGACTGATTTTAGTTCAAGGTCAAGCAACCGTTGTTTCGGCTAAAGATGTTTTGTTTCTTTTTAGCATTTCTTTTTGTATTGCAATTGGAACTATTGTATTTAAAGTAGAAGGACTAAGTTATCTGAGCGCATTAGTATTACATTATTTGGGTGTCATAATACTAATTATTTTGATGAATCTTATTTTTGGAGTGAATGATAGTCTTATTCATTTGATTATAGCTACCACTATCATTTACATAATTTCTTACACTGTGACCATGATTAAATTCTTTTTAGTATCGAGGAAATTTAACCGTGATTTAGAAAAACTTAAAAATAAGAAACATTCACAAATATAATAATTTAAATATGGAATTGGGGAGAAGACGACATGGATATTATGAAATTATTGGCGATATTAGCACCATTGTCTTATTTGTTACACTGTATTGAGGAATTCTTATTTCCGGGAGGTTTTATTACTTGGTATCATAGTTGGCGACCCTCTTTGGAAAAGCAGCAACCAAGTTATTATTGGAAAGTTAATATAATTGCATTTACAATCGTGACAATCACAAGTTTCTTTGCTTTATTTACTAAGGAAAATATTTCCGCTTTAGTAATATCAACTAGTTTTTTAGCATGTAATACTATTCTCACACATGTTATAGGTGCAATTAAAACACGAATGTATTCTCCAGGGATGATCACGGGTATCATTTTATATCTACCTATTTGCATAATGTGCTATATTACAGCTTATTCAGCACATTTAATAAGTATAAAGAATCTTTCTATATACGTTATTATTGCCCCTTTATATGAGTTATGGAATTGGTATAAGCAAAGAAAGTTAGCTATCTAAATAATTTTTAATTACTCAGAACCTGTTTCCGATATGCAATCGGGGGCAGGTTTTTTGCTTTTTAACAGATAAAATAATTTACATATAGGTGTGAATTGCCTCAATACTTTTTTATGTAATATAGCAATAAAATTTAAAAACATAAACTAATTATTTTACGGACACTTTTCGTCTTTGTTATAGTGAATGTATAGTCTTATGTTTTTATTTATAATCAAGTGATGAATCATCAATTGTTTTTAATAAAAAAGGAGATAATAATATGAAAAAGAGTTTCTGGTTTAGAACAGTATCAATTCTATTTTTATTGTCCATTTTAATAGGTGTATGGTATTTTAATGTGCCATATAGCGACATTATTGTCCCTATATTGATGCTAGGAAGTGTTGGCGTAGCATTTATAGGCAGTTCTATAGATAAAAAAGAAAAACAGATATAAAAATTATAGTTGAATAGCTTAATTGATTTAGACGGTAAATTGTTGGAATTATTTTGACGATTTATTGCCTATTTTGATTTATATGTGTCGACTATTACAGTAGTTAAGCTAATTGTTATTTTAGTTATAAAGGTTGGATTTAATTGGTATATGGGAGGTATCATTATGAAAAAATTAAATGAACTGTTAAAACAAAAACCGCTATATACCTTATTTGTTATTGCAATTGTAGTAGGAATGATCAAGGTATGTACTAATATTATTCAACACCATCCTGTGTATGAAGAACTTGATAGTATTATTTATATATTTGGCATTTATTTTATTTGTTGGATAATTGTAAAAACAATACATAATACTTATATTCGATTTGGTGTGGCAGCTTTTATAAGTTTTATTTACTTAAGTGTACAAATGTTTTTTGATGGTAGTTATGTAAATTACACCTCTTTTATTGTTATTGGCGTGGTAGCCATTTTAATAGCTGCAATAATGATGGTTGTTATACATGTACTTGATAGTTGGGCATGAGAACGAGTAGTCTTGTTTGCTGATATTAATTGATTAAAGGCAATGATAATGACTTAATGCTTGAAAAGATTAGACAACAAAGAATGATTTTTTTCATTATGACTGTGTAAAGTAATAGAGGGTACATGATTCTGTTGAGTCTCATGTACCCTTTTAGCTTAATGGCCTTTATAATAGCGGGCTAATTTTATTGTTTACAAACGATCTCAACTTTTATGCGGTCAGGGTCTTCAATATATAGAGCATAACTTTCTGCTCCACCGGCGTGCGGATATAGATTAGCGTACAATTCATTATAGTTGGAAGCAAGAAGCTGTGAACGTATCTTATCAACTTGCTTGGTTGTTAATACAAGAAAAGCTAAGTGATTTAGGCCCACTCTTGTACGGTTGTATTCAGGTATTGTTTTATTAGATTGAACAAAAACAAGGTATGTTTCGTCTAATTTATAACTGATACCGTTTGGCCATTCTTGATAGATTTTATAATTTAAATTTTCTAAAAGTAACGTATCCCAAAATAAACGTGTATTTTTTAAATTACTGACGTATATCTCAATATGGTTTATCTGACCTGTTTTACTCATTAAGTGTCTTTCCTTTATAATTTTTATTTATTGCTTTTATTAAGTGTAATTTTACTTCTTTTCCCTTTGAAGTGAAATTACTTTTTAGTTTGACAAATAGTGACGGTTTAATAAAAAGATGATCTTGTTGTAAATTCTTTTGAAAATACAATAAAAAATGTAATCTTTGTAAATTGATACGACCGATGGGGGGATGAATCAATATGATAAGATATAGCCATCTATTTATCTGTTTAAGGAGTGAAGAAAATGAAAAAAATTATAGCGATATTATTATTTTTTATAATGATAGTTGCTATTCAAATACCTACATTAGGAGAAGTAATTTGGAATAATGAAAATAGTGGCAGTATTAATTATTTAAATCATTTTTTATTAGTTTTGGCTCGTTTTTTATTTTATTAGCCATTTTATGGCTTATTTATAAAAGTTTAGGTGGCAAAGTTGAATCTCTTGCATTGGTCCGTTAAAAATGTGGGTATAGCAATATTAGGCGCGTTAATATCTCAAATAATACAGTACATAGTTTCTTATATGGCACAACAAAATACTTCTGATCCCGATATACTAAAAGCGCTTTATTCGAATTTAGCACTTATAACTCTTATAACCCTTTTGGTTTTATCTCCAATATTGGAAGAATTTTTATTTCAAGGTATATTACAGGCGGAAATTTTGGAAAATCTACCTCCTATTTTTTCAGTGGTATTAACGGCTGCAATTTTTGCGATTATACATGGATTTGGCTTTAATGTCGGTACGTTAGCTTTGTTCGTTTCAGGATTAGCCTATGCAATTGTATTTTGGTATACGAAAGATCTAAAGATGACCATCTTATGTCACGGATTATCTAATTTAATAGTGGTAGTATTACTGATATTATAAAATTGTTTACTTACAAATAAGGTGAATGATAATTACATTCTTTCTAGTAATGAAAAAATCTGCTAACTAAATATGAAAATATCAAATAAACACTACGTATGTTAATTTTTGGTAAATTCACATCAAGTAAAACGTTTTACCTAAACGTTTACACAATTTAATAATACCGATATAATGGGGATTATTAAGATTTACCTTGAGAGATAATACTGAATTATTGATAATATACGGAGAAAAATAATGACAAAAAAAATAACCGTGTTGGGTTCAACCAATATTGATCGTGTTGTATCAGTACCAAGATTTGCCCAAAGTGGTGAAACATTGCATACAGATAGTCATTTAACGAATGCAATGGGTGGTAAAGGTTTAAATCAAGGTGTTGCAGTCGCACGTTCAGGTGTACAAACTAATATGATTACTAAGGTGGGGCGTGAATTTAACATCGCTGAAAATATGGCAGTTAAAAACTTGCTGACAGATCATGTTATGTTTTCAGAAAAGGGAGAAACAGGTCAAGCATATATCACGGTTTCTGAAGAAACAGGTGATAATATGATTTATATTTATGGTGGTGCAAATGCTGACTTAACAGTAGCGGATGTTAATGAACATAAAGATGCAATTATTGAATCTGATTTTGTTGTTGCACAGTTGGAAATTCCGATTGCCTCAGTTATCGCAGCATTTAAAATTGCGCATGAAAATGGCGTTAAGACAATTCTTAATCCTGCACCAATGCCTGAAACAGGTGGGTTACCTGAAGAATTGTTGGAGTTGACAGACGTTATTGCGCCTAATGAACATGAGACTTTCCTATTAACGGATGTTCCTATAACCGATGAGGAATCATTATTACGTAACGCTGTTTATTATTTCCAACGGGGCATTGATACTGTGATTATCACATTGGGGTCACAGGGTGCCTTTTATATGCGTGATAATGGTGAAACGAAACTTGTCCCTATTTTTAAAACAAAAACAGTTGATACAACTGCGGCTGGTGATACATTTATTGGGGCGATGGCAACGCGCCTAAATAAAGATTTGAGCAACTTAGAAGATGCTATGGTGTATGGATCAGCGGCATCGTCAGTTACTGTTTCAAGGCCGGGGGCGCAACCAAGTATTCCATTTGAAAATGAGGTACTTGCTATTTTAATTGCACAAGATCGCATGATTTAATAATATGAACGGGTGATAATAATTGGGATATATGCTGAATCATTAAGAGGGGAATGTATAATGATTAAACAAATATTTTTAGATATGGATGGCACGTTGTTGGATGATCAGGGAGATGTTACCCAACAAACGATTGATACTATTAGGGATGCGAATATACCAGTAACCTTGGTTTCAGCACGAGCACCACAAGAAATGACAGTGGCAATTGACCAATTAGCGTTGGATGCACCACAAGTTGCTTTCAATGGTGGTTTAATTTATCAGTGGCATGATGAGAAGATGCATGTTTTACGTGCTAATACAATCGCTAGAGGTGTTAATGAGCAATTAATGCGGTGGTTGTTAGACAACTATGCTGGTATGAGTTTAAGTTATTATACCCAAGACGATTGGGTAGTTTCTGAGATGTCACCAGAAATAAGTCGTGAGATTGAATTCACGGGAGTAATACCACGTGTGTTAGATATGACAGATTTTACTACTGATGTGCAAAATGGTGTTTTTAAAATCATGTTGATCGATTTAACCGGTGAATTATTGGATGATATTCAAGCGGCCATTTTAGCTCTAAATTTGCCGGGAATCAATGTGCAACAGTCAGATAAGGAACATTTAGAAATAACGAGTCGTGTGGCCGAAAAAGCTTTCGGGGTTGCGTATATTGTTGAACAAGAAGATTTAAACAAGTCTGAAACGGCGGCGTTTGGGGATGGTCAGAATGATTTGTCGATGTTTGATGAAGTTGGTTTAGCCGTTGCCATGGGGAATGCGCCACTTAATGTGCGTCAGGCAGGCGATTTTGTAACAAAGACGAATCAGGAAAATGGCGTTGCATATGGAATCAAGCAAATTTTATTGCAACAAGCCGATAATAAATAAATTTTTTGATATATAAAAGAAGCAGGAAGTAACCGATTATTGGTTATTTCCTGCTTTTCTAAACTATATTTAGATATCAAGGCTTGATGATGCACTAGAACTTGCATTATCGTATTGTGATTTGTAGTAGTCAGCCATCTTGTCTTGAAGGATGCTAGATAATTCTGATTCTGACTTAATCTTATTAGCTGCTGGCATTTTAACGCGTAGTTTATCATCACGCTTAGTATTGAGGTTGAATGTAACCCGACCTAACTGACCATCTTCCTTACCAGAGAAGTTCATCTTTAGTAAGTGACCACTTTTACCAGTAGTGATACCAAACTTTAAACCGTTAATATCATCAAGGGATGATTTGAATTCTTTCCATTCTGATTTTGGAATATCCTTACCAGACTTTGTTTTAGATATTTTGGTCATTAAACGTTTCATGTCAGCTTTATTCAAGTTGACTTTATAACCATCAGAAACTTTCTCAAATTTCTTACCATCTAAGTCTTTGAACCATTCAGTAAGGGTACTAGTATCAGACTTAACCTTACCAGGCTTAAGCTTAGATGTTTCATATGAAGAAGTATCAGAAGCGCTTAACCAATATGGGTCAAGTGATTTTGAAATTTTGGCAGCCGCACCACTATATTTAAGTGCTTGCAAAGTATTTGTCACATAGCTAGCTGATAAATAAGCATGATTGTTATTAGCTTTGATGTGCATCTTTTGGGTCTGCTTATCAGTCACATTCATTACTAAGTCCATATTATTTTTATGCTTTGCATCAAATTTCATTTTACCGCTAATGCTTTTAGCAGACATATCATCACCACTGACTTTTACCCGGAAATCAGCAATGTTGTCTTTACTTTCCGTCATTTTAGTTAGACTAGAATTGAATTGTCGTTTTGGTGTGTGTAGTGCCATATATGTACCACCACCAGCTACGGCTACAACGACAACAGCCGTTGTACCAATTACGATAGATTTTTTCATAATTTACCCCCTCTTAATCACTCTCCCCCATTCGATAGAATATGGCATTTATTAAAATTTCATATTCTAATTATATTATAACAAAAACAAAATATAAGCGTACAAAAAGGTGATTTATGTTTAAATTGTAACTAAAATAAATTAAAGTAATTGACTTAACAGGCATATAATGGTTTTTATAGCATGAGTAATTATCATGAGAGCGAGACAAAAGTCGTTTTGAAGCCGGTGTGTAACGTGCTTGTCGTAATTTTTGGCCGTAGCAAGGCGAAGGACAAGGATTTCGGCAATTGCGTTACATTGAGGCTTCAGACTGTTGGAACGCGTTTATGCTATAAAACTTACGGGCTTATAATTAATACATTTTGAATTAAGAAGGTTGGAACGATTTCTTTTGTCCCAATCTATTCATAGTAATCATTTTCATGTGTCTTTTAAAAAATCAGAGGTTAACATCATGACATTTTATACATATCAGTATTTACTGGATCATCAGGCGCAATTTCCATACTTACGCTTAGCTATTATTGTTTTTTTAGCAATCATGTTTATTGGTTTATTAGTGCGGTACTTTTCTAACAAGGGTGACATTAAGTATAAAGATTTAGCGGTAATCGTTGGTACGTTAATCGTCTTGGCACTGGCAATTCAATTTAATGATTATACTAATTTTCAAACAACTAGTAAGCAGAGTGGTCAGCAAGTATCTTTAGTAGAAGATATTGCTAAGAAATTAGATGTAAAGCCACAAAAATTAAGTGTTAATAATTTGCAAGAAGGTAATGGAGATATTTTAATTCATAGTTCTAAAGGTAATTATCGCGTTATTTTTAATAGTGATAATTCTGAATATGTTTTGGAAAAAATAGCTTTAACAAAAGAGACAATTAAAGTGGAGGATAAGTAAATCATGTTTTCATATTCAGATGTGTTTTTGAAACTGATTATTGGGTTCGTTTTTATTACATTATTAATTAAATTTAGTGGTAAGGGTAGTTTGGCACCAACTTCACCTTTGGATCAATTACAGAATTACGTTTTAGGTGGTATTATTGGAGGAATTTTATATAACCAGTCAATCTCAATTGCTCAATATGTTGTTGTCTTGTCAATTTGGGCTTTGCTAATGTTAACCACTCGTTATTTAAAAATTCATAATCATGTTGTTGGTAAATTTATTGATGGTGAACCAATGACGGTTATTTATAATGGTAAATTATTAGTAAAAACTTGTTTGCAAGCTAATTTATCGGCCAAAGAAATTGATTTTAAATTGCGTTCAGCAGGTGTTCTAGACATTACCACGGTAAAACGTGCCATCTTGGAACAAAATGGTAGTATAACAATTTTAGGTAAATACGATGAAGACGTACGTTTCCCTGTTATTGTTGATGGGAATATTGATATGGATGTCTTATCAGTTATGAATAAAGATGAGGAATGGCTCCAGCAAGAGTTAGAGAAACAAGGCGTAGAAAATGTGAAAGATGTTTATATGGCACGTTATCGTCATGATAAATGGGATATCGCAACTTACAATACGAAATAAAAAAACCTCCAAGACTAACAGTTAAGTGTTAATCTTGGAGGTTTTTTGTAACTATTAAACAAGTAGCATAATAATAACTACGGCAAATGGAAAAATAAAGATACTTTCCGTTAAAATACGTGTTGAAAAGTCAACGTCCATGTCATTTTGTTCAGCTAACATTGGTAGAACAGTTAACATTGGTGTTATTGATTGAATCATCAATGTCTTAACTAATAAGTCAGGTAGTGTAAATAGACCAGTTAATTGGTTAATCCATAGGACAACCGCCATCATAAGGGGTGTAATCACGAATTTTCCTATCTGAGCAAAAATATCAACTTTTTCCATTTTAAGATGCGATAATTGTGTTTTTGCAAGTTGTAAACCAATAAAAATAAGTGAAAGTGGCGTTACAACGTTTGCAACATAATTAAGCCCTTGGTATAAAAAGCCATTAACGGGTAGTTTGATATTAATGAAAAAGAAGATAATTCCGATAACAAATCCCCACATAGGTGGTGTTAGGAGATTAAGTGTACGACGCCATAATGGTAATTTAACAGTGTCAGTTGTTTGAGGGCCATCTTTATAAATTAATTTAACACCAACTGCCCAAGTGGTAATCGTATTAGCTACGAAGTAGGCTAAAAAGTAAGGTAAACTTTTGCTACCAAATAAAGCGAGGTTTAATGGTAGACCAACGAATAAGGTATTCGCATTAACAAATCCGTTTAAAAAGATACTACGACGATCTTTATTAAGGTGTAGTAAATGACCAACTGGGATTGCGATTAAGAAGCAAAGACCAATGGCAATCAATGATAAAATAACACCAATCAATAGGATGTGAAAGTTTTGTCTGTTGATGTATTTTTGTGCCGAAATAAAAACCGATACAGGTAGTGCGACATTAACAACAATGGTTGATAGGTCGTTGATAAAATGGTCGCTAACAGCTTTAGACTTACCAATAATAATACCGATAATAATGATAGTGATAATAATAAGAACACTATTTAATGAAATAAGAAAGGTTGGTAGCATAAAAAACTCCTAAAATAAATTGATGAATTAATGACTATGTCAATTAATAGCAATCAAATTCATTCTACACTTATATAATCTTAAATGCGATGCCATTTAAGAGTTGATACGATAAATTTGCAATGGCATATGTAATCAGTATTATATGGTTTATAAAAATAAATTTAGAAGTAGTGGGGAATTAAGATGAATATTTGGCAAACATTATATGAAAAAGCAAAAGTACAATATGATCCAAAAGACGTTACACCATTTATTTATGCGCATAATGTTGTTTGTGCATTAGAAGCAGAAAATGGCGATATTTATACAGGATTTTGTGTGGAAAGTTGTTCAGGCGTTTGCAATTTGTGTGCAGAACGAGTAGCGGCTTTGAACATGTATGTTAATAGTGGGCAAACGCATATTAAGAGAATGATTGCCTTTCGCGATTCGGCGCCTAGTGGTGGTGGTTCGGGGATGCCTTGTGGTGCTTGCCAAGACTTTTTATTGCAATTAGATCAAAAAAATAAGGCAACTGAAATCATGATTGACTATGGTAATCTAGAAACGACGACTTTAGGTGAATTAATGCCTAATTGGTGGGGGAATGAACGGTATAGTGAATGAATAATAATTGATTAAGGTTACACCTGGTCGTCTTGAGGCATCCTAAAATTATTCAACAATTTGAACAACTATAAAAAATGGTCGAGTAGCAGTTTTGTTACTCGACCATTTTGCGTGTGTTTTAAGCGTGGGATGTTTGACTGTTTATATAAAAATACCCGAAAGTTAAAAATTAACTTACTATTTTAAATTTAATTTTTTAGTAACAACATTATCTAAAAATTTATCATGTGTAATTATAATAATAAGTTTATTTTCTGTAAGTAATGTATTAAGTATAATTTTGAGGCCGTTTTTGCTTTTTTGGTCTAAATGCGATGTTGGTTCATCTAAAAGATATACTGAAGATTCATGAAGTAACGCACGTAAAAGTAAAATTTTTTGTTTTTGTCCCTCAGATACATTAGTACCAGTAGTTGTTAAATTAAAAGAATCTTTTAAATCTAAGTGTAAGAGTTTTTTAAATTGATAGTATTTTTTTCCTGTGTATTAATTGATTTGGAATTTTCAATAAATATATTAAATAAAATGTTGTTTTTAAGTGTATCCTCATAAACATGCATTTCGGAAGAATACATAGAGGTGACAGCTCTTAAATAATTTTGGCTAGTATATCCAGTATTATGAGTATCTGCAATAAAAATATTATTATAATTAGTAGTTTCTAAACCAGCTAGTATTCTAAAAAGTGTAGATTTACCTGTTCCAGTATCTCCAGTTAGTAAGTTGATTTCTTTATTCGTGAATATATGATTCGGGTATGCTATTTTTCTGTTCTTTGTTTGACATATATGGGAAAAACATTTTATTTTTATATTTTTTATTGTAAATGATTTGTTAGTTATATTATTTGAAGCAGGTTTATTAAAAATTTGAGTATTTAGATTTACGTAATTGATAGCCGCTTTACTTTGAGCAAAGTTTATATAATTGTTTACAATTCGAGTTGTACTTGAAATGATAATGAAAAGCAGGTATATTCCCGTTTCTATGTTAACAAGATTATTAGTAGTATAAAAAATACATAATCCGGCTAAAGATAATAATAGAATATTTATAGTTATTTGTATTAACACTTGCAATTTTATTTGCAATGTTGAATATTGTTTAGTAGATTTAAAAAAATTATCAATTTTTAATTGAAACCATTTGTTAGCTTCTTGCTTTTTGTTAAATGTATTGATATCAAAACTTGATTGTATTAAATTTATGAAACAATTAGAGTAACTATTTCCTATATGCATGTTTTCTAAAAAAGTATTACAAATTTTATTTGATTGAGAAATTACTATAAAAGTTATAATGAGTATCCATGCAAATAGAAATATTGTTAATATAGGACTATACAACAGTAGAAAGAATAAAAGAAATAGTAAATAGAAGCATTCTAATTTTAAGAATAACTTGTCCACAGAACCATGGACGGCCATTATGATGTTCCAAAAATATGTAGAGCTTTTTTCTATTTCTTTATTTGCATATATATCAGCTAATTTATGGTTTAAAAAATTTTTAATTAATTCTTGTTGGATAGCGTTAATTAGATTTATTTTTATGTTGTTTAATTTATGAATAGACAGTTGAAAAATAATTGTTAGGAAAATAGTTAAAATGATTAATTGAAAATAAACTATTTTATCTTGTATATTAGTAATAGCTGAAGAAATAATATGTGTTAAAAAAATAGGAATAAAAGATACATTAATTACAGAAATAATTAAGAAAGCTTTGGAAAAGTAAGATAATTGTTTAATTTTCTTTTTCAAAAAAAATGTTGAGTCAATTTGATTTGTAATATTGGCTTTTGAAAACATTTTAAAAATGTTAATATCTTTGTGAATAATGATTACTTGACCTAAAAACATTTTAAAAAAATCAGATTTTGTGATTTTGGTGATTGTTGTATTGCAAGGATTTGAAATGACCAAATAGTGTTTGAATACTTTATGAATGACTATATAGTGTGGAATATTATTCTCTAATACACGAGCAATGCAAGGCATTTTTATAGATGATAATTCTTCATTAGATTCAATTAAAAAACAATCACTATTTAGATAATGTTTTTTAAGAATATTTTGAAGATCTAGCATTGATAGTTCTTTAGAGATATCAATATTTAGAGAATCGATAATAAAACGAAAATTATTAGCATTTACATTATGACTTTTAAGGATAGTTATAATTACAGCTACACCACAATCATAATCACTGTTTTGCATAGTATGAGGTTTTTTCATGAAGATTCCTTAAGTTAAAAAAACAGTATATTAAGAATATATTGTATAGCAATAGACAAACCATCCTCCAGATTTTTTGCAAATCTTATGAATATGTTTTTTTCCACCATAAAGTTTCGATGATTCAAATTGTGTTAATTTTTTCATAAGCACTCCTTAAAAAATGATTTTATAATTGTTAATATTTTTTTGTAGAAAAAAATTCCGACAGATAATATATATACAACACTACCAATTAGAATTTCTAAAAGTAAATTACCAGAACTCAAAGGTAACTGGTGATTTATGAACAAAACTATTCCATACATTAAAATAGCAGATATCAAGAATTTTAGACTTCTTGAAAATATTTGTTTTATATTGAAATGCTTTTTAATAATATAGAACTGAACCACGGTGACAGATAATTCAGCAGCTATGGTTGCATATACAACACCAATTTCTTGAAATAACTTAATACATGGATAGTTTAGTAATAAATTGATGCAAGCGCCAATTACTACAGAGTAAAAATATGGTTTTATATTTTTAGTTGGTATTAAAAATTGGACGCCGATGATATGACTCCAACTAATCAAGATAATTAAAAGTGCTTCTAATTCAATGTAGGTTGATATGCCAGAAAATTTATTGGAAAAAAACCATAATGAGAAATCTTTTGATAAAGCTAATATGCCAGCGACTAATGGAAAACATAAAAAATTGGTAATGAGAAAACTATTTACAATTAATTTTTTAAGTGTTTCAAATTGTTTTGTAGCATATAATTTATTTATTCTCGGAATAAAAACTGTACCAGAAGCAGTAATGAAAGTTATTAAAATTCTTATTAATCGATCAGCGTTTTCAAAGTAGGCAACAGCAGTCATACTAGAAAATATACCCAAGTAAGTCTTATTAATAGTGGCATATAAAGTAATGATTAATTCAGGTAGAAGTAAAAGAGCTGCTGGTTTGATATGCTTTTTAAAATGCCAATAATGTTTTGTTGGTTTAGCAATTTCTTTGTGTAGATTTGTATAGAAAGTTAAATTACTAATTAAAGTAGAACAAGATAAGATACAGATGTACAATAGTAAATCTGATTGATTTTTTATAAGAATAAAAATACTAAGAATAGTGGCGATACGCATGATAAGATTACGTATCGTGATTAATTTAAAGTTTTCAATACCTTGATAGTACCAGGAAATGTCCAAGGCCAGTGCAATAATTTGAATAGATTGGGCTAAATAGAAGATAAAGTAAGTTGTCTGAGTTAAAAATAAAAAGACTATAAAAATTATAAAGGTAAATATAGAGACAATTATTCGAAAGAAATAAAGTTCCCAAAATAATTGAGTTTGTAATAATTTGTTTTTTTTAGAAGTAGTAATTAGCTGACAACCGTAAGTGACACCAATAGTAGCGATTAAGATAAAATATTGGGTATTTGTTGCAGTGTAAGAATGAATACCAAGTTCATGAGGGCCTAAAGTTCGGGCTATATAAGGCATTGTTAATAGAGGGACAAATAAATTAAAAATGTGATACAAAACGTTCCAAAAATAGTTATACACTAAAGATGTCATATAATTTAACCAAGCTTTTTGAGAAATTATCTGTTAAAAAATATAGCATGATTCTTTCAGGAAGGATTTGCTGTAAATTAATCGTACTAAAATTGTAATTAAACGTCATTGAGTGTAAAGCCTTATAGAAATGCTAAATACTAAATAATATTAATAAATCGGCTAATTTTCTCATTTTAAGGTAAAATTTAGATTACGACTTCCAGAAAATAGTGCAGTATAACAGGTTTTGTGGTATTATAATTAAATTAGAAACTAAGGATAGGAGTTGTCTAAATGTTAGCGACTTTAGTTAAGTCTCGAGACCTATTAACAACGCTCAGTGAAAATGCAACACTTCAAGATGCATTAGATGTCTTTGATAGCTCTAACTTCCGAGCTATTCCTATTTTAGACGAAAGCGGACAATTGTTTCGCGGTGCCATTTATAAATTGCACATTTACCAGCATTTAATTCAAGGTGGAGATTTGAATGCACCGGTGACGAGCTACATGCGTAATATGACCAAATTCGTGCGTGTGGAATCAACTTTTTACGAAGCATTTTTTACATTAAAAGATTTACCATTTATTTCAGTTCTTGATAACGATAATCATTTTATCGGTATCTTAACACACGCGCGTATGATGAGATTACTAGCTGATTCTTGGACGACAGATGGCGGTCGTTATAGTTTAACGCTGGTATCTGAAGGTGAGCGGGGTACGTTAGAAAAAGCAACCCATATTATTTCTCGATATACCACCATTTCATCAGCAATGACTTTAAATCCTGATAAAAACCCACGAACAACTCGCTTGTTGTTCACATTACCACGTACGGTGAGTGAAGGTTCTTTGTCAAAAATCATTAAGATATTATCTCGTAAGGGTTATCATTTAGAGTCATTAGAAGATTTATCACAATCATCATATATGTAAGGTATTCAAAAGCGACCAACTATTTGGATCGCTTTTTTGTTAGGAGATTAAATGATGTTAATTGATATGCATAGTCATAGTGATGGTAGTGCTGAATTTATTGCAGAACAAAATAAAGCACATGTTGCTAGTGTTTTGAATGCAACAACGAGTGAAGAATTCCAATTTAATCAGCGTTATATTGGTGAGCAGCAGTTACTTAGTTATGGTGTTCATCCATGGGAATCACAACGACAAATTATTAATCATGAGTTATTAATGCGTGCACCAATTATTGGTGAAATTGGCTTGGATACGGAATGGACAGATGTGCCTTTAACTATTCAACGGCCTGTTTTTTCGGCACAATTACGGACTGCGCAACAATTAAATAAACCAGTTGTTTTGCATACCAAAGGGTGTGAAGCAGAAATTTTGGATACTTTAAAAGCGTATCCGCAATTAACGACTTTAGTACACTGGTATTCGGCAGCAGAATATCAAGATGAATACTTAAAACGGCCAAATAGTTATTTTTCAATTGGTCCTGATGTGTTGACTGATTCGGTTGTACAGGAGTTTGCTAAAAAAGTACCAGCAACGCAATTATTTATTGAATCAGATGGGTTAGAAAGTTTTGTCTGGGTTTTAAAAAGATCGGTTGATGTTAGTGAGTATCAGTCGTTGCTAGAAGTGGTTTATCAAAAAGTAGCGCAACTACGAAATGTTTCTGTAGAACAACTAGAATTACAAGTGCAGAGTAATTGGCAACAATTTCTAACTAGTCTATCAAAATAATACGAAAAGCCGTCAATCGTTCGATTGACGGCTTTTAATGGTTTTTTGGGTGATTTTTTCACACTCTTTAACGTGTTCAAAAAATCTGAACCTTAAATGTAACGCTATTTAGATCAGTCACGTCCTGCGCGTTGCTCCGGACATAACCGATCTAAACAACGTTACAACCGGGTTCAAACCAATTTTTTTCACACTCTTTTAAACGTGCTCAAAAAATCTGAATCCTTAATATAACGCTAGTTAAACTAATCACGCCCTACGCTGCGCTTCGGTCGCAATCAACTTAACCAACGTTATACTCGGATTCAAAACGATTTTTTTCACACTCCTAATTAAACGCAATTAAATCATGCGGTGCCATAAAACGACTACGCATTAAAATATTGGCTAGTTCGTCAGGATCTTCAGGATTATCTTTATCAATCCAATGACGGACGATGTTTAGAATGCTATTAATCGCAATCTCTTTGGTGTAATCAATTGGAATATCGTTAGTAAAGTGCCCATTATTTTTGATTAGTTGTGCCGTGAAAAGGTCATCAACCACATTTTTAATTTGTGAAAAGAATTGTGAATCGCCATTATTTGAGAATAATGCATGCATGGTTGCACGTTCACTATCAACATATTCTAAAGCTTGGCTAAAAACGCGATATGTTGCACCAGAACGATCGGCACTAGAAGCATTACTCAATGGTTCTTTTAGATTGTCCTTTAATGCTGCTGAGATGTTCATAATTAGTTCATCTTCAATTTTAGCTAATAATTCATACTTATCGGTATAGTGCACATAAAAAGTCCCCCGGCTTACACCAGCATCACGTGTGATATCAGATACCGTGATATTACTGAAGCCTTTGTCTTCAATGAGTTTGATAAAGGATTGTTTGATATTTTGTTTTGTACGTGCGTTACGATCAGCTTGTTTCATAATTCCTACCCCATTTATTGAACAACGTGTTCAAAATTGTACATTGTACTAATGCCCTATTAGCATTAATATAGTCCTCAGAGAAAAAATATTCAACAAGTTGTTCAATAATTTGTTGTAGGAGGAGAGAAAAACAATGTTGAAATCAGAGTGGCAATGGCTAAAAGCACATAAATTTTATATGTTAGTTCTTTTTGTTTTACTATTTGTACCATCAATTTATGCTGTCACTTTCCTAGGTTCATTGTGGAATCCTTATGGTGAGGTAAGCAAATTACCAGTAGCGGTAGTTAATAAGGATCAGTCAGTGACTTACGCAGGAAAGAAATTAACGGTAGGTCATGACTTAAAAACGGAATTACAAAAGTCTGATGCGATGAATTTTAAATTTCCATCGGCATCAGCAGCCGAAAAGGGCTTGGATGATGGTAAATACTATACCGTTATTACAATTCCAAAGAATTTTTCACGTAATGCAACGACATTGCTAGACAAGCAACCAAAACAAATGAAGTTGCAATACGAAACGAGTTCTGGTCATAGTTTTATTGCAGGTAAGTTATCCGAATCAGGTGCTGAACGAATTGGTACGCAAATTTCAGGTAAGGTTACGAAAATTTATACCAAGACTTTGTTTAAAGAAATGCAAAAAGCCGGTAAGGGGATGGACGAAGCCGGCGCTGCCAATAAAAAGTTAGCTGATGGTGCTAATACGTTAAAAGATGGTAGTGATCAAGTGACAACCAATCTTAATAAGCTAGCAGCTAGTTCATTAACCTTTCAAGATGGTGCTAAAACATTAACGCAAGGCGTTGGTCAGTATACATCAGCGGTTAGTCAAGCAAGTACTGGTAGCAAACAACTTGCGTCTGGTTTGAATCAAATGAATCAACAGGCACCAACTTTGATTAATGGTATTGGTCAATTACAACAAGGAACAAAGCAATACACAGCTGCAGTTGGTCAAGCCGCTCAAGGTAGTCAAACACTATCAACCGGACTAAATCAATTAAATCAACAAGTCCCAACACTGCAGACTGGTGTGACAAAGTTAAATGATGGTTTGGCAAAATTAAATAAGCAGATGGTTGATAATGATGTTAAGGGTAATTTGGCAAAAGTTCAAAAAGAATTGACTTCGTTGTCATCTGTAATTGATGATACACAGGCTGCTTTACCAAACGATCAAACAATTAATAGTCAATTTAGCACATTACAATCGGATTTGAAGGCGTTAGAGCAAGCAAATGCAGCAGATCAAGGTACGCTAACAAATAATGTGAATGCAGCCATGAATGATGCGGGTATTGATTTAACGGCCGAGCAAAAACAAAAATTTGTACAGTCATTGGCAAGCAAACAAAGTAATACGCAGACTGCTAAGGTCTTAGCTACGATGACACAGCATGCAACGGCATTACAAGGTAGTGTCGGTCAATTAGTACAAGCTGTTCAAAAGAATCAGGGCACATTAACGTCACTAAATAAGACGTTACAAAATACAGATGTAAAAACAATTAATACGCAACTAACAGCATTGCAACAAGTGCCCGATGCAGTTGCACAATTATCATCAGGCTCACAACAGTTAAATGATAAGTTGCCAACGTTAAAGAGTGCCGTTAATACATTGGCTACTGGTGGTCAAACATTAAATACGGGGCTACAAACGTTGCAGGGCAAATCAGCTACATTAAATACCAGTGTGGCAACATTGCAGTCTGGTGCGCAAACATTAAGTGGTGGTGTTGGCCAACTAGCTAGTGGTGCTACACAATTGAATGGTGGACTTCAGACCTTAAATGGTATGAGTGGTCAACTAAACAGTGGTGCTAGTCAATTAAGTGGCGGTGCCGGTCAAATTAGCGATGGTTCAGGAAAGCTAGCAAGTGCTGCGCAACAGATGGGGCCAGCTTTGTCGAAGATGAACACAGGAAATCAGACATTAGCAGCTAAGTTAGCAGATGCCGGTAAGCAAGCTGGTCAGCTTAAGAGTACTAAGGGAACGCTAAAGCAAATGGCTACGCCAGCTAAGTTAGCACATACTGAAAAAGATAAGGTACCTAATAATGGTACTGGTATGATTCCATACATGTTCTCAGTTGGTATGTTTGTTGGTATGATGGCATTGAATTTGATGCTCGATATGGTAACACCACGAACAAAAATATCATCGTTGGGTGCTTGGTTTGGCTCAAAGATGTTTATTCTATTCGGACTTGCTACATTAGCTCCAATGGTGTTGTATGCACTAAGTGACTGGGTATTAGGCATGGATCCAATTAATCCGGGAAAAACATTCTTGGTAATGCTATTAACAAGTTATATGGACGCAGCTTTGGTAACGGCTATCTACATGTGGTTTGGTCGTGCTGGCGCATTCGTTTCAATGGTATTGTTGGTTGTTCAATTGAGTGTGGCCGCCGGAACGTATCCAATTGAATTATCAAATAAGTTTTATGAGTGGTTACACCCATTGGTACCAATGTCATATTCAGTAAATGGTTTACGTGAAACAATTATGATTGGTGGACCTATTAACACAGAGTTAACAGTTATCATTAGTGTTGGCATTGTTTCTCTATTAGCCATGTTTATCTATTTTGTTATCCGTCGTCGTAGTTTTACTACAATGGATGATCCGGTAATGAATGCATAAAGAAATAAAGAATCTGAAACAAATCAATGTTTCAGGTTCTTTTTTGTTATAAAATGTAAAATAGAATGATTAATGGTTAGAAATTAATACTTTACTACAAAGGATATAAAGGAAGCGTATTAAATGGAAGTTAATATATGGGTTTGGATTGGCTTTTTCGCATTTGTGATTGCGATGCTTATATTGGATCTGGGTGTTTTTAACAAAAAGGGAGAAGTACCAACCTTTAAAAAATCATTGTTACAAACGGCAGCGTGGGTTGTGCTAGCATTTATCTTTGCCGGTGGTATTTGGTACTTTGAAGGTAGTGGTCATGCCATTGATTTTGTCACCGGTTACTTGTTGGAAGAATCATTGAGTATGGATAACTTGTTTATTTTTATCCTAGTATTTGGCTTCTTCGGTATTGAAGCACGTTATCAACATCGTGTATTGTTCTGGGGAATCTTTGGTGCAATTGTGATGCGTGTCCTCTTTATTTTAGGTGGGGCAGCATTGTTGCACAAATTCGAATGGTTGATGTATTTGTTTGGTATCTTTTTGGTTTATACCGGTGTAAAGATGCTGTTCAATAAAAATGAAGATCAGAATCTAGATGATAGTAAGATTATTCAAACATTGCGGAAGTTTTTGCCGGTTAAAGATGATGTAAGCAAACCACATTTTATTATAAAAGAAAATGGTAAGCACTATGTCACACCATTTTTAATTGCTTTAATTTTTATTGAGTTATCAGATATCTTATTTGCTGTTGATTCAATTCCGGCTGTATTGGCAGTGACGCAAGATACATTTATTGTAACTACTTCTAATATCTTTGCGGTTTTGGGATTACGTTCATTGTTCTTTGCACTATCTAAGTTGCTACCAATGTTCCGTTACATTAAATATGCTTTGGCCGTTATCTTAGCCTTTATCGGTGCCAAAATGTTAATTAATGAGGGTGGTAAAATGTTTGATTGGCAATTCGCAATCTCAAACGTTGCCTCATTAGTTGTTATTATTGGTTTGTTGGCGATTGCAATTATTGCATCGATTGCTAAAACTCGTTGGGAAGACGAACATAGTAATGTGAAATAAATAAAATGACCTTATTCCATTTATTTTTTGGAATGAGGCCATTTTTTATATTGGTATTTAGATTGTTTCATTAGCAGTACAGGTGCGTTTACAAAAATAATTATAGGTGGCGTAGAATTAATGTATAGATGTCGTGTGACTGGGCGTCTTCGTTAATATCAGTATGTGGGATACTGGTAATTTTTTATTTCAATGGTCGTTTTAGTTCTTGGGGGACGTAAAATGAAGCGTAAAAAAATTCTCAAATTTGCAGTACTTGGGATGGTATTAGGTGTTGGTTCAGGGTTAGTGATACAAAACCAACAAGTACATGCCAAAACGGATGTGTTACAACATAAAAAGGTTAAAAGTAATGGTGTTGATGATGCTGTTTATCGACAAGCTTCTGCGAGTGAATTAGCGCAGATGGTGCGTGATGGTAAAGTTACTAGTCAGCAATTAATTAAGCATGCGGTGTCACAAATTAAAGCTGAAAACCCACAATTAAATGCGGTTATTAGTTTACGTGAGTCGGCTGCATTAAAAGAATCAGCAGCAATGAAGGATACGGGGCAACCTTTCTATGGTGTACCAATTTTAATTAAAGGTCTTGGTCAGCAATTAGATGGTGAGTCTAATACCAGGGGATTAAAAGATCTTAAGGATAATAAAGCAACTGAAACAAGTGACTATGTTAAGAAGTTACAATCAATGGGATTTGTAATTATTGGTCAAACTAATTTTCCGGAATTGGGATTGGTAAATATCACGGATTCAAAGTTGAACGGCGTTGCCCATAATCCTTGGCGGCTATCTCGTAATACAGGTGGTTCTTCAGGAGGCGCAGTAGCCAGTGTTGCGGCTGATTTTGTGCCAATGGCAACTGGTAATGATGCGGGTGGATCACTTAGAATTCCAGCATCATTTACGGGTGTAATCGGACTAAAGCCAACACAAGGGGCAATTACAGGAGATAGTACAGTTCCTTCAACAGTTAACTTTGCTGATGCTCGGAAAATTTCAGATTTACAAACTTATTTTAAAGGCATGCAGAGTTCAGAGCATCCAGAATTGATTAAAGATGCACCAGCTGATTTGAAACAGCTAAAGATTGCTTATTCAACGAAATCACCAGTAGGAACAAAGGTTAGCAAAGATGCTGTTAAGGCAGTTCAACAATCAGTAAAGTTTTTGAGGGCACAAGGTTATACTGTCGTAAAGAAAGATGCACCAGTTGACGGTAAGAAGCTTATGAAGATGTATTATACAGAATCAACACCAACTGGTACGGATGCAAATAAGATGATCAAGGAAAAAACTGGTAAAAACATGCAATTTAAGGATGTTTCACCAATGACATGGGCCTTGTATCAAGCGGATAAGAAACAGACTAAACAAAGTGAAAAATTTGTGACAACTGAAATGACCAAAGTTAGTCAACAAATGACTGATTTTCATAAGACTTATCCCATCTATTTGACACCAACAACGGCGACACCAGCACCTAAAAACAATGATCCAGCTTATTTGCCTAAATATGTTAAGCAATTAAAGCATATCCAGAATTTGAATCATAAAGAGCAAATTCAATTAATTTATGATGCCTGGCTTCATGGTTTATCAAAAACACCGTTTACGCAGTTAGCAAATGTTTCAGGAGAACCGGCACTTAGCTTACCAACGTATGTGACAAAGCAAGGTTTGCCATTAGGCGTTCAGTTTGAAGCTGATAAGGGACAGGATCAATTGTTGTTACAATTAGGAAAAGAGTTCCAAGATCATGATCAATTGCATTTTTTGGATAGCTATCAAGCGGGGAAGTAAACACTTGGGCTGTTAAAATGGTGTGATTTGGTTTAAAATCTATAGTCATTAAGTAAAAAGTAAATAGCGTATTTGGGTGGGGGCTAATTAGTCTCGACCCATTTCGTGCGTTAATAAGAAATTAGAAATGAGGCACAAAATAATGAAGATGATTGTTGGTTTGGGCAATATTGGTAAGGAATACGATAAAACACGTCATAACATTGGTTTTATGACAGTTGACGCATTAGCTGATAAGTACCAAGCAATGTTTAAGCAAGATGGTCAACGTCACGCTTTTGTGGCGGATGTGCGCATTAATAATGAAAAAGTGTTGTTAGTAAAACCAACGACTTATATGAATGATTCTGGGGATGCAGTACGTCCATTGGTTGATTACTATAAGTTAGATTTGGCTGATTTATTGGTTGTACAAGATGATATGGATATGGATCTTGGACGACTACGTTTACGCCAGAAGGGATCTGCTGGTGGGCACAACGGCATTAAAAGTATTGCCAGTCAATTAGGAACACAAAAGTTTAATCGTTTGAAGTTCGGAATTGGTCATCCAGCACATGTTCACCAAGCAGTAGTTGATTATGTATTGGGACATTTCGGTAAGGATGAGCAACCTGATTTATTAGCAGGATTAGACAAAGCTGTTGAAATTTTTGAAGGATTCGCTGATGGTGAAGAAATGCCAATGTTAATGAATCGATTTAATTAAAAGGATAAATAAGCGTTATGGAATTAACGGAATTTTTACAACAGGATAAGGACTTACAGCAATTAGCAACTGGGTTAACGCAAGGCGGTCGTCATTTGATGACGGGTATTTCCGGAACAGCACGGACCGTCTATTTAGCTGCGCTACAAAAGCAAACGCGTCAGCCAATGGTGATTGTGTCAGATAGTCAATTTCATGCTGATCAATTGACTGAAGATTTACAAGCGCTATTAGGTGATGAACATGTGCAGGTATTTCCGGCAGAAGAAAGTTTAGCTGCAGAATTAGCTGTTACATCATTAGACACGCGCCTAGCACGTGTAAAAGCTATGACAATGCTGTTAAATGATCCACAAGCTGTCATTGTGACAGGCATTGCTGGTGCGCAACGCTATTTGCCACCAGTCGAATCATTTAAAAATGCCCAATTGACGATTGATTTTGATCATGAATATGAACTAAAGCAATTAGAAACGCAATTACACCAAATGGGCTATCATCGTAACAGCACAGTTGAGCAACCAGGTGAATTTGCTATCCGTGGTTCAATCGTGGATATTTATCCATTAAATCTTGGTAATCCAGTTCGGTTAGACTTTTTTGATACGCAACTAGATTCGATGCGGTCTTTCGACGCGGAGACACAACGTAGTATCGATAATTTAGATAGTTTAACTATTTTACCGGCAACGGATTTAATTATTAGTGATGAAGAACGAGAGCAAGCTAAGACGCGTCTTGAGCTAGCGATGACTAAGTATCGTGATTCATTGGAAGGGGCAGATAAGCGTCATTTAACGGAAGCAATGACACCATTGCTAAATACTTTAGCTGATGGTCAATTGTTGCCGGATATTCGTGCTTATCTACACATTCTGTATCCAGATGCAGTTAGCTTGTTTGACTATCTACCAGCAAACGGGATTGCAGTATTTGATGATTATCCACGCGCAGTGGAAAATGCGGCTCAAATGCAGTTAGACGATACTAACTGGTGGGCAGATAAATTATCTAAACAACAGGCATTACCGGTTGAAAATTTTGGGTGGACTTTAACTGATCAAGCACGTGATGTGCAGCAGACAAGTTTGGTATTATCACCACTACAGCGAGGAATTGGTCAGTTACGACAAACAAGTTTAACGAATGTGACAGTCCGCCCAACGCAACAATTTTTTGGACAAATGCCACTGTTAAAAGGTGAAGTTGATCGTTGGCAAAAGCAAAACATGACCATTGTTTTCCTAACTAATTCGGCTGATCGCCAAGTTAAACTGGTTCAGACGTTAAATGATTTTGGCATAAAAATTAATCAAGTGTCAGCTGATGGTCTAACAACTGGACGAACACAATTAACGACTTTGCCATTGAGTGCTGGTTTCGAATTGCCAATGCAAAAGTTGGTTGTATTAACAGAAAAAGAGCTGTTCCAACAAGTTCGTAAGCGAGCTCCAAGACGACAGACGTTATCAAATGCAGAACGTATTAAAAGTTACAACGAATTAAAGCCGGGTGACTATGTCGTGCATGTTAATCATGGTATTGGAATCTATGAAGGTATGCAGACGATTGAAAATCGTGGTGTTAAGCAAGATTACATTACGATTGGTTATCAAAAAGATGCAAAGCTGTTTATTCCTGTTACACAATTAGATTTGGTACAAAAGTATGTTGGTGCTGCTGAAAAGGCCCCTAAGATTAATAAAATGGGTGGTACCGAATGGCAGCGAGCAAAGGCTAAAGTTGCTAAAAAGGTTGAGGATATTGCTGATGATCTTTTGGCGCTATATGCCGAACGTGAAATTAAAAAGGGTTATGCTTTTGCACCAGATGACGATGCAATGCGTAATTTTGAAGAGGCTTTTCCTTACCCTGAAACACCAGATCAGATTCGGTCTATCAAAGAGATTAAAGCTGATATGGAAAAAGTACGCCCAATGGATCGTCTGTTAGTTGGGGATGTCGGTTTTGGAAAAACTGAAGTTGCAATGCGGGCAGCTTTTAAAGCGGCTCACGAGGGTAAACAAGTTGCGATGTTAGTACCAACGACAATTTTGGCACAACAACACTATGAGTCATTTATTAATCGTTTTGAAGGTACTGATTTAAATATTGCGGGGATGTCACGTTTTCAAACGCCTAAACAAAAGAAAGAAATTAAAGCAGGACTGAAGAATCATACGATTGATATTGTTATTGGAACGCACAGTTTGTTGGCTAAAGACGTTATGTTCGATGATTTAGGTTTGTTGATTATTGATGAGGAACAACGCTTTGGTGTTAAGCATAAGGAACGCCTTAAGAGCTTACAAACAAACGTGGACGTCTTGACCTTAACAGCAACGCCAATTCCCCGTACGTTAAACATGGCTATGGTTGGCGTGCGTGATCTTTCGGTAATCGAAACGCCACCAGCTAATCGTTATCCAATCCAAACATATGTTATGGAACAAAACGGACGTGTTATTACTAACGCTATTGAACGTGAAATGGCACGTGGTGGTCAAACCTTTTATTTGCATAATCGTGTGGCAGATATTGAAAAAGTTGCCGGCATGATTCAGAGCTTAGTCCCAGAAGCACGTGTTGCTTATATTCATGGGCAAATGACGGAAGCTCAAATGGAAGGCATCTTGATTGATTTTATTAATGGTGAATATGATGTCTTAGTTACAACAACCATTATTGAAACAGGAGTGGATATTCCAAACGCTAACACGTTATTTGTTGAAAATGCTGACTATATGGGGCTATCACAACTTTACCAATTACGTGGACGTGTCGGTCGTTCGCATAATGTTGCTTATGCCTATTTCACTTATCCGGGGACACGTTCTTTGAATGAAGAAAGTGAAAAACGCTTAACGGCCATTCGCGATTTTACAGAATTAGGTTCTGGTTTCAAAATTGCAATGCGTGATTTATCAATTCGTGGGGCTGGTGATTTGCTAGGACAATCACAACACGGCTTTATTAACACGGTTGGTTATGATTTGTATACGCAGATGCTACAGGAAGCTGTGGCGGCTAAACAAGGTAAGCAGGTTAAACAAGTGGATTCTGAATTGGATTTGCAGGTTGAAGCATATTTGCCATCAAATTATGTGGCTGATGGACCACAAAAGATTGATTTGTATCAACGTATTCGTAAAGCAAATCAACCTGAACAGTTTGCTGAAATTACAGATGATTTGGTTGACCGGTTTGGTGATATTCCGGCAGCAGCTAGTCGTTTGTTAGAAGTATCTAAGCTAAAAGCACTGGCCGATCAGCTTGGTATTGAACAAATTAAGCGAACGGTCAACCAGCCGGAATTGGTGATGATTCGTTTTGCTAAAGAGTCAACGATTACAACGCAACAAGTACAACAGGCGAGTGCCTTGACGAAAACGCGTGGACAGATTAAAGTAAATGAACCGATTTTGTTTGCGATGGCAATTCAGCCAAATCAGACGGATGATGATTGGTTACAAAATTTAATGCAGTTTTTAACTGCATTAATGCCAAAAAAGGACTGAACGCATGAATAAGAGTGGTCAAAATTTAATGGCGGGAGCTGGTATTTTAACGTTAGCCGGTATTATCGCAAAGGTATTAAGTGCTGTCTATCGTATTCCATTCCAAAATTTAGTTGGTAACACTGGTTTTTACGTGTATCAACAGGTGTATCCTATTTACGGTATTGGCGTGGTGTTAGCTTTAAGTGGTTGGCCTGTGTTTATTTCAAAAATCATTACTGAACAACCTGATGAGGAGCATCAGCAATTAGTTGCCAGACGATTGTTTTGGTGGTTATTGCTGATTAGTTGTGGGTTATTCATCCTGGTTTATGGTGGTGCACCCATACTGGCGTTAGGAATGGGTGGCAATTTAAAATTGTTACCAGTAATCAAGGCTGTTTCATGGATGTTTTGGTTTATGCCGTTCTTAGCTGTTGGTCGTGGATTTGCGCAAGGACAATTAAACATGATGCCCACAGCGGTGTCTCAAGTTATTGAGCAGGTAGCACGTGTTGCAATTATTATTGCAATTGCTTGGTATGGTGTTCATGCTGACTGGTCAGTTTATACAATTGGTACTTGGGCAATGGCCGCCGCAGCTTTTGCCGCCGCAGCCGCAACGCTATATATTGCTAACATTGTTAAGTCAATCTGGCATAATCCTATTACGAAGGCTGTTAAAAAGGATAAATCAATTGGTTGGTTTAGAATTTTACATCGTCTTTGGAATGAAGGTAATTTGCTGGCTATGTTGGCAGGTTTGTTGGTGTTGTTACAGTTAGTAGATTCGTTTTCAACAAAAGGGTTGTTACAAATCTATGGGCTTAGTACCCATGCTGCCGAATATGCTAAAGGTGTATATGATCGTGGTCAACCGCTAGTGCAATTGGGGATGGTTTTGGCAACTGCCATTAGTACATCCCTGTTACCGGTTTTACGAAATCATGTGGTTCGTAGTGAACAAAAGATGTTCGTCGGTGATTTTCAAATGATGTTTCGCTTG
Organism: Weissella bombi; assembly: GCF_900094835.1. GTDB lineage: Bacteria > Bacillota > Bacilli > Lactobacillales > Lactobacillaceae > Weissella > Weissella bombi. Next base: position 60,112 of record NZ_FMAO01000009.1, read on the forward strand.
TCATTAATTTTGTCAGGGGTTGCCACTTGCGGTTTGATGGCAGTCATGCCTGCCGTTAATCAGGTGTTGTTTAGTACGCGTGAAGGTAGTCATGCGTTGATGATTTTTGTATTAACGGTTATTCCAGCAACATTAATTTTAATTGGTACTAGTGTATTGCAGAGTTTGAATAAGACACACGGGATTAGTTGGTTGATTATTTTAACGATGCTTATTAAATATGCATTGAATATTTGGCTTATTCCTAAGCATGGCATTATTGGTGCTTCTTGGGCGACAATGTTGTCATTATTACCAATGTTGTACATCGTGATGCATCGGTTACCCAAAACGTTATGGCAAGATTGGCACAGCATTCATTGGTGGCCTAAATTTATGTTGACGCTGTTAGCCGTGTTAATCGGTGCGGGCGGTTGTTGTCATATTGGTGGTCTGTTGATGGGAACATCGCGATTAGCCAGTTTAATAACTCTGATAATTGCAGTATTAGTTGGTATAATAGTATTTATTATCATGATATGGCGTTTACGCCTGCTGTCAGTAGCAGAGTGGTATGCGTTACCTAAAGGTTATAAAGTATATAATTTCTTGGAAGGGAAAAATAAATAATGCGATTAGATAAGTATTTAAAAGTAGCACGTTTGATCAAACGTCGATCAGTAGCGAAGGATATTTCTGATCAAGGACGAATCGATATTAACGGTAAAACTGCGAAGTCATCGAGTGATGTTAAAACCGGTGATGAGTTAACGATTCGTTTTGGAAATAAGACAACAACTATTGAAATTGAACGGATTGTTGAAACAACTAAAAAAGATGAAGCTGAGCACATGTATCGCATTGTATCGGAAACATATGCACAGGATTTTAGTGCTGACAATCAATAAGATAACGTTCTGTTATATTTTTATATAAAATTATTAAGAAACGTTAATGAGTGTTAAGAAAATATAGGTTTAGCGTTACAGTTATGGTGCTTAGAGATTACTTTTTTGATGCTTTCCGGAGGGCAAAATGATGCGAAAAGTTAAGAAACAATCAAATATCCAGCCCTTGAATTCTGCCGGAAAGCACCATATGAATTATCAAATACGGCAAGAGCAGTATAATCGATACATTCATCGGCGTCGTCGTATTATTGCGATGATTGCAATAGTAGTTGTTGCTATTATTACGATGATTAATTTATATGGTCAACAAACTAAGTACACAAATGCCTCAGCTGGATTGCAAGAAACTAACAAAGCTTTGACGAATGCTAAGAAGACTAATACAGATTTAAAGCAAGAAGTAAAAGATTTGCATGACGATAGTTACTTGCAAAAATTAATTCGTGAGAAGTATATGTACACAAAAGATAATGAAATTGTGTTCAATATGCCAAATTAACAATTAAAAACGAGCCTAAATGGCGTTGTAAAAAGAATTTAACTTTTTATAACGTGTTTAAGGGCCGCTAATCTATCACAGTGAGTGGTTAGGTTGGTGGCCTTTTTGAATATGGTAGTTGATTTTGTGCTAGCCATTTTTATATGCAGATGATTTTGGCATATAATGAAAGTAACCAATTAAAGATAATGGAGCACATAGGATGAAACCAAAAGTTTTACGCGCGAATTTAATACGTAAAATTCGGACACAACAGTTGTTTAATACTGATGATCATGTGCTGGTAGCTGTGTCGGGTGGTCAAGATTCATTGCGACTATTGCGATGGTTAACAGAAGGTGATTTACCGCAAGATGTGCAGCCGAAAGTTAGTGCCGTTTATATTAATCATCAACTGCGACAAGATGCTGCGGAGGAAGAAACGTTTGTGCGACACGTATTTGCGAATACCCCTAATTTAGTCTCAAATACAATTGAAAGATTGCATTGGGATGAAGTACCAACGGTTTCTGTTGAAGAGCAAGCACGTGATAAACGATACAATGTGATGTTTAGGGTTGCTAAGAACATTGGCGCAAATATGATTGTTACTGCTCATCATCTAAATGATCAGGTAGAAACAATTTTATACAAGCTAACACGTGGTAGTCGTTTAGAGCAGCTGACGGGGATGCCGGCTAAACAAAGATTGACGAATGAATTGCAGTTAGTACGCCCATTTTTAGATTTATCAAAGGCAGATTTACGAGAATTAGTTAAAGAGCCGGTTCAAGAATGGATTGATGATTATACAAATGATGATCAAAAGTATGCTCGCAATCGACTTCGTCATGCTGTGATTCCTGATTTACAACAAATTAATCAACAAGCAATGATGCATATTATTGATTTTGCTAAAGAGCTAACAGCAATTCAAGCGTTAGCGGCACCGCAAATTGACCAATATGTTTTAGATTTAGAGCAGGGAACCTTAGATTGGTCTTTGCCACCAGCACAATTAGTTTTAATACTACAAAAGTGGTTACAAAATCATCAGATACTAGATGTAAAAAACCGTCAGTTAGAGCAGGCGGTGCAATTAATGAAAAACAAAAATACTGCAACAGGTACTGTTCAATTACAAGGAAATAACAAGCTGGTTAGAGACCATAAAAATTTGCTGCTATTAAAAGGGTAAAACTTTTGGTTATTGACTAAACATTTAAGGCTAAACATGTTATTCTTAAAGTTATGTAACAGTAGGGGAATTAAGATTTAGGAGATTAACAAAACATGAACCAATCGGATATGAATAATGATATCGAACGGGTATTGTATAGCGAAGCAGACATTGCTAAAGCTGCAAAGCGAGTTGGTGAGCAATTAGCTGCTGACTATGAGGGTCAAACACCAATTATTCTATCAGTACTTAAGGGTGCTGTTTTGTGGACTGTCGATGTTATGAGACATATGCAATATGCAGAAGTTGAATTCATTGACGTTTCTAGCTATAACGGTGGTATTGCCTCATCAGGAAGTGTAGATTTGGTAACAGATTTACAGACTGACATTACAGGTCGTGATATTATTATCATGGAAGATATCGTTGATACTGGCCGCTCATTAAAGTTTATGGTTGAGTTACTAAAAAATCGTGGTGCAAAATCAGTTAAAACTGCTAGTTTATTGGATAAAAAAGATGGTCGCGTTGTGGAAGCAACGGTTGATTATGTTGGCTTTGATGTGCCGAAAGCCTTCGTGGTAGGATATGGACTTGATTACAAGCAACTATATCGTAACCTACCATACGTTGGTGTTTTGAAGCGCGAAGTTTATGATCCACAACATGCTGATATTGTTGATACGGTAGACATCACACCAAATCATTAAGTTAGTACATAATATAAGGTAGTAACTGCTATTACTATCTATACGGGAGGAATTGATGAAAAACCAACGAAACGGAAATTTTGTCCGAAATAGTTTGTTTTACGTAATTGTAGTCCTAGGTATTATGGGGTTGATTTATTGGGTAGCCGGGCCCACACAGACCTCGAATACAAAGACTATCTCTACGTCAACATTTATGACGGAATTGCGTGACAAAAAGATTGATAAAGTCACGATTCAACCTGGCGATGGCGTTTATGACATTAAGGGTGAATACAAAAAGGCACAATCAGATAAAGATGCTAACAATGACGCTTTTACCTCACTATTAGGTGGAAATTCAAAGAAAGCTAATTCCTTTGAAACTAAGTTGGTTGGTAGTGACAATATTGTCGCAGATGTCCAAAAGACAGCTGATAAGTCAAAAACAGATGTCACAACTAAACCACAACCTTCTAACTTTTGGGGTACATTGGCAGTAACGATGTTGCCACTACTTTTGATGGTCGGCTTATTCTACCTAATGATGGGTGGTTTGAACCAAGGCGGTCAAGGTGGTCGTGGTAATATGATGGGAATGGGTAAGTCAAAAGCTAAGGCTGCTGACCCATCAGAGAATAAGAAGCGCTTTGCCGATGTGGCTGGTGCCGAAGAAGAAAAGCAAGAATTGGTCGAAGTTGTTGAATTCTTGAAGGACCCTAAGAAGTTCTTGAAGTTAGGTGCTCGCATCCCATCTGGTGTCCTACTTGAGGGACCTCCCGGAACTGGTAAAACTTTGCTAGCCAAGGCCGTTGCTGGTGAGGCTGGTGTACCATTCTACTCAATTTCTGGATCAGACTTCGTTGAGATGTTCGTTGGTGTTGGAGCAAGTCGTGTACGTGATTTGTTCGAAAATGCTAAGAAGTCTGCCCCATCAATCATCTTCATTGACGAGATCGATGCCGTTGGACGTCAACGTGGTAACGGCATGGGTGGTGGTCACGATGAACGTGAGCAAACATTGAACCAAATGTTGGTTGAAATGGATGGTTTCGAAGGTAATGAAGGTGTCATTGTTATGGCAGCTACTAACCGTTCTGATGTTTTGGACCCCGCTTTGCTTCGTCCTGGTCGTTTTGACCGAAAGATTTTGGTTGGACGTCCAGACGTTAAGGGTCGTGAAGCTATCTTGAATGTTCACGCTAAGAATAAGCCATTAGATTCAAGCGTTGATTTGAAAGAAATTGCTAAGCAAACACCTGGATTCGTTGGAGCTGACTTGGAAAACTTGTTGAACGAAGCAGCTTTGTTAGCGGCTCGTCGTAACAGTAACACGATTACAGCTAAGGATTTGGATGAAGCTGAGGATCGTGTCATTGCCGGACCTGCTAAGAAGGATCGTGTTATCTCAGCTAAGGAACGTAACACTGTTGCGTACCACGAAGCTGGGCACGCTATTGTTGGACTTGTTTTGAATGAAGCCCGTGTTGTCCACAAGGTAACGATTGTGCCACGTGGACGTGCTGGTGGATATGCGATTATGCTACCTCGTGAAGATCAAATGTTGATGAGTAAAACTGATGCAATGGATCAAGTTGCTGGTTTGATGGGTGGACGTGCTGCCGAAGTACTAATATTTAATCAACAATCTTCAGGGGCTTCAAACGACTTTGAGCAGGCTACTGGTATTGCGCGCGCAATGGTAACGCAATATGGTATGTCTGATAAATTAGGTATGGTTCAATTGGAGAAGGACAATGGTCCACAATATGGGCAACCATTGTACTCAGATACAACTTCACGCCTAATTGATGAAGAAGTTCGTCGCATTACAACGCAAGGTTATGACACTGCTTGTGACATTATCCTACGTTATAAGGATCGCCATGAAGCAATTGCGCAAGCTTTGCTAGAGTATGAAACATTGGATGAGAAGCAAATTTTGAGCTTATTCAACACTGGTAAAATGCCAGAAACTGATGATGAAGCTAAAAAGGATGACGAAACACCAATGTCATATGAAGAAGCTAAGCAAGCTGCAAATGAAAAGCTAGCTGAAGATGAAGAAAAGACATCTTCATCAGATAGTGATGATGACAATGATCAAGCTTAATAGTTAATCAGCAAAAGAGCTCAGGGGTTATACCCTAAGCTCTTTTTTGTTTACTCTGTGTTACACTTGATAACGGAAAACAAATGGGAAAAGGAATGAAAATATGGCAGATAAATTAGTACGCGCAATTACTGAGGACGGTAAGTTTCGTGCAATTGCAATTGATGCAACTGAGATGATGAAAGAAGTAGCAACATTTCATGATGCTTCACAATTAGGAACGACCATTTTAGGACGTGCATTAATTGGTTCTTTGATGATGTCAAACGCAATTCTGAAAGGTGAAGAGCGTTTAGCAGTTAGCATTGATGGTCAAGGACCTGCTGGTAAAATCGTTGTTGAAGCATCAGCACAAGGTGAAGTTCGTGGGTATGTCACTAATCCACAAGTAACCTTGCCACTTAATGCTAAGCAACAACCAGATGTTGCAGCAGCGGTTGGTGTAGATGGCTTTTTGACAGTAACGAAAGATTACGGAACCGATGAACCATTTACTGGTAAAGTCGCTTTGGCTACTGGTGAAATTGGGGATGATTTAACTTATTATATGGCTAAATCAGAACAAATTCCGTCAGCTGTTGCGGTTTCTGTATTAGTTGATCCAGATGGTAGTGTTGTTACAGCTGGTGGTTTCATGGTTTCAACGTTACCTGATGCAACTGATGAAGATATCGATCAGTTGGAAACACGTCTTGGAAACTTCCCTGCTATTTCAACACAGATGATGGAAGGCTACACACCAAGTGATTTGTTGCATAATCTATTCGGTGATGAAAAGGTACAAATTTTGACAACAACTGAAGTTAATTTGTACCCAGCTATTACGAAACATGAATATGCACGGATGTTGGCAACGTTGCCGTTGAACGAATTACAAACAATTTTGGCTGAAGACCATGGTGTTGAAATTGTTGATCGTTTTACTGGAAAAGTTATTAATTTTGACGAAACCGAATTGCAAGCAATTATTGCAAGTAAAGATGCAACTGGTTTGTAAAAAAGTGATGTTGACACTTGCAAAATGTGTCGAATGTTGGCAAACTTATAATTATGTATGGTAAAAACCAATTACGAATTAATTAAGGAAAAATGAGGCAGGGATAGAAATATGGCTGATCAACAAGTGTCATTAAATGACCAGATGATCAAGCGCCGTGAAAAAATGACCGAACTGCGCGAAGCAGGTATCGATCCATTTGGTCACCGCTTTGATCGGACGCACATGGCATCAGAATTACATGCATTGTATGAAGATGTATCAGGCGAAGATTTGGAAGAACAAGCAAATGAAGTGAAGATTGCTGGACGAATGATGACTAAGCGTCGTTCAGGTAAAATCAGTTTTGCTGATATCAAGGATCGTTCTGGACGTATTCAAGTATTTGTTCAAAAACCAGTTGTGGGTGAAGAAGCATATGATTGGTTTAAGAAGTCTGACTTAGGTGATTGGCTTGGTTTCAAGGGAACGATGATGAAGACGCGTGCTGGTGAGTTATCACTAAATGTGACTGAAATCGTTCACTTATCAAAGGCTTTGCGTCCATTGCCCGATAAGTTCCATGGTCTAACAGACGTGGAGACGAAATATCGTCAACGTTATTTGGATTTGATTGCTAATGAGGATTCATTTGCACGTTTCCAAAAGCGTTCAAAGATTATTTCAGCTATCCGTGCTTACATGGATGGGGATGGATTTACTGAAGTAGAAACACCAATGTTGCAAAATGCAGCAGGTGGTGCTGCCGCTCGTCCTTTTATTACGCACCACAATGCTTTGAACATTGATTTGTACATGCGTATCGCCCTAGAGTTACACTTAAAGCGTCTAATTGTTGGTGGTATGGAACGTGTATATGAAATTGGCCGTGTCTTCCGAAATGAAGGAATGGATCCAAAGCACAACCCTGAATTTACTGTTATGGAATCATATGCAGCATTCTGGGACTTGGGCGATGTTATGACTGAAACGGAAAACATCTTTAAGGCAGCTGCTAAGGTAGTATCTGATGATATGAAGATTACTTACCAAGGTACTGACATTAATTTGTCAAAGCCATTTGCTCGTAAGCACATGGTTGATTTGATTAAGGAAAAGACTGGTGTTGATTTCTGGCAAGACTATACGCTTGAGCAAGCTCGTGCTATTGCTGATGAAAAAGGTGTTAAGTATGAACAATACTGGGGTGTTGGTCACATTATTAATGAATTCTTCGAAGACTTTGTTGAAGATACGTTGATTGACCCAACATTTGTTTATGGACATCCAGTTGAAGTTTCACCATTGGCTAAGAAGAGTGATGATGATCAACGATTTGCACAACGCTTTGAGTTGTTTATCTCTGGTGGTGAATATGCTAACGCGTTTACGGAATTGAATGATCCAATTGATCAACGTGAGCGTTTTGAAGCACAAGCAGCTGAACGTGATGCCGGTAACGATGAAGCTGAAGGTATCGATGAAGACTTTATCGAAGCATTAGAATATGGTATGCCGCCTACTGGTGGTTTGGGTATTGGAATTGATCGCTTAGTAATGTTACTAACTGATGCTGATTCAATCCGTGACGTTTTGTTATTCCCAACAATGCGTTAATTAGAATAGATAAGTAAATTGAAACGCTAAGACTTGTTGTCTTGGCGTTTTTTCTATTATGTGAGCAATTGATGTTGCTGTTCACGGTTATTGGGTGAAATTAAATTTACGAAATTCAAATTAAGGGTTGCATTATACTGTGTAACGTCGTATTATATAAAAGTTGGCTTTTGGAGAGAGATAAAAAAATCCATTCAAAAAGCATCAAACAATATCTAAATTATAGTGTTGACATTTATAAATGCATACTGTAATATAGATTAAGTTGTGACGCACAATTGGTAATTGATTTTCAATCATTAAATTAGTTGTTGACAAGCAAAACGCTTGATGATATACTAATTAAGTTGTCAGCGAGACAACAACGTAGGTCATTGAAAACTGAATATCGTTTCGATAGAACAAATGTGTAGGGTCTTCAAGTATTATTACTTGAAACAAAAACATTTGCGAAGTCAATTCGCTAGTAAATTCGTTTAACTTCTGTTAAACAAAACAAATTAATGAGTTATACTCAAGCTTTTAAAATGAGAGTTTGATCCTGGCTCAGGATGAACGCTGGCGGCGTGCCTAATACATGCAAGTCGAACGCTTTGTGCTTAATTGATATGATGAGCTTGCTCTGATTTGATTTTTTGATTTCAAAGAGTGGCGAACGGGTGAGTAACACGTGGGTAACCTACCTCT
>NZ_FMAO01000003.1 GCF_900094835.1 Weissella bombi
ATGGCTCATTGGTCAAGCGGTTAAGACTTCGGTTTTTCACACCGACATCCAGGGTTCGACTCCCTGATGAGCTATAATTTATTACTAGGGTATTTGAATACCCTAGTTTTTTTATGCTTGAAATACCTTTTAAATATCGGTATAATATTTAGTTGTTATGGAGCTATGGCAGAGTGGTAATGCAGCGGACTCGAAATCCGCCGAACCGGTGTTGAGCCGGCGCACGGGTTCAAATCCCGTTGGCTCCTTATTGTGTTTTTGAGACTTTCTTTATAAACGCAAAAATACCCCTATTCAACTTTTGTAAGTTGTTATCTCCATATTATTGACAAGAGAAAAATTTATCTTGTCAATAATATGGCTTTTTTATAGCATAAGATACTTTGATTATCTAAAAACACATGACTAATTTCTAAACTCAAAAAGCGCTGCTCATCATCGAACAGCGCTTTTAAAATCTTTATTTTTTGTGTCTAACTATTACCCATAAAATTGAAAATACAATCGACAGCATTAATGACCAACCAAAAATTCCATGAATACTATTATGTGCAATAATTGGTGTCAGTCCCCATAAATCATGATGCATGAAAGCATTTATAAAAATACCAATTGTAACCACCCACAAAATTATAGATAAGATGGGCAAAATTTTTTTCACCGTTAATCTCCTTCCTAGCTAATCAAAAGTTATTATTTCTCCTATAAATTAATGAATATCCTTTTGCGTTCTTTAGAAATCATTCACCATGCTTTTTACCTCGTAACACATGATCCGCATGCTCAAAAGTCTCATTAATCACATCCAAAATATGCGGATCATTTAATCGATAATAATTATATTTACCAATTCTTTCACTTGTCACCAACTGGTGATGACGTAATAGAGCCAAATTGTGAGAAACAACCGATTGCTCAATGCCTAATATTTCACTTAATTCTTTTACATTTAGAGTCCTATCCTCTAAATAATACAGCATATTGATTCTAATACGATTACTTAACAGTTTCATAATGCTGGTCATTTCCGTCAAATGTTGATCGTCCATCACACACCGTGCTCCTTTATAAATATGATAAAACATGATGAATTAAGCCGCTATCCCAAAATACATATAGGCCAATTAAAATATAGCAAATTTTCATCATGATTTCGCCATATCTATTCATTAATTTTACAATAGATTTAGTCGTTAGCAATAATTTAATTATAAAAATAATCAGAACAGTCAGTACTGCGATCGTCAAGATAGTTAATAATAATTCACGAATACTTTTACCAATCAAAATCGGTAAAAAAATTGCTAATACACACCCGGAACATACTGATAAGTAAGTCAATAAGACCATTACAATAGGTTGCTTGCGCCATTTAGGTCCGCCGTCATCATCATTATCATGAAAAGCCATATATATCGGTAGTATTCCTAACAGACCCAAAAGCCACTCTGGTAAAAATATGCCTAATGTTGCACCAACTAAATAACTACCCACTAATAACAGCATAACACCTACTAGATAGCCTACTAAAACTTCCACCACATTATATTTTTTTAGTAAAAATAACAACATGAAGAAAAAATCTATATTAACCCCTAAAAACGTTATAACGATAACACCTATATTCATTTCAGCCTCCAACAAAACATATGTTATTTTTGACATATGTTTTATATTAACATGTTCTAGATAACGCACACAAAAAAACACCAATTATAAAAAATTGGTGTTTTATCATTATTCTTCAGGTTGTAATGGACCATAATAATATGATGCCGTTGCTCCACCATCAATTAAAAAGGTTGAGCCACTGATATATTGTGCTCGCTCACTCATAATCAACTCTGCAACATCCGCAACTTCATCTGCAGTTCCCGGCCGTCCAGCTGGAGATTTCGCAAACATATTTTTATAAAAGTCACCTCGTTCACCATTAAATTCATCACGTGCTAATGGTGTCACAATAATACCCGGTGCAATGTCATTCAAACGTGCTTGGCGTTCACCCCACTTAACAGCTTCATACATTGTTCGTTTTTCATTGCAGCGTTTAGCCAACTGATAAGCATGCAATGAATCTTTAATATTTTCAGGCTGTAAGAAATCCAAATCCAACAACTCTTCAGTTGGTGCCATTGCTAATTGACGATCCTGTTGTGGCGTTAATGCTGGCATTCTAAAACCAGATTGGCTGGAAATAACAACACCGACACCACCTGGTGCAATAACTTGACGAACTTCTTCTAACAAAACTGCCGTACCATACAAATCAACCGCCAAAATTGTTTCAATTGATGCTTGGGACGGTAAAACACCTGCACCATTAACTAGCATTTTAATTTGCCCAAAATTTTGTGCAAATTCAATCATGCTCTTAATAGATTCACGAGATGATAAATCCATCTGATAAGTTGTCACATCAAAGCCAGCATCTTGAAGTACTTCACTGATTATTGCTAAATTTTCGTTGCTACGATCACCCAAAATAATTTTCTTACCATAACCAACTCTACGCGTAATAGCTAGTGACAATTGGCCAGCGCCGACAACTAACATAACATCTTTTTGTTGTAACATTTTCGCACCTCCCTTATGTTATTTTTACTATAAGGCTTGGAGTGCACTTCAAGTCAAATCAGTTTGCGTTAAAGTTCACTCCAAGGTGTATATTAAATACAATCTTTATATGAGAAACGGGTTATTTAACACAAACAGATAACTAGAAAGAAGGGTACAATTTTATGAAAAACGTTCTGATTATCGGTGCCACCGGAACAATCGGTCAGGCCACTCGCCATCTGTTATTAACAAAAACAGACTATCATTTAACTTTATTTGCCAGAACTGCTAACCAACTAACACTCAATAATGACAGAGAAACCAGCATTAGTGGTGATCTCAATCATACAACGGAATTATTTAAAGCAATGCAAAATCAAGACGTTGTCTTCATTGCATTAAGTGGTGATTTGCCAAAGTACGTTAAAAACATCATAACAGTTATGCAAGAAGTACAAGTTATGCGCATTATTTTTATTGCATCAATGGGTATTTATAATGAAATACCTGAAAGCATTGGTATAAGTGGTAATCTTCAACACAATCCATATTTAAAGAAGTATCGTCAAGCCGCTGATTTAATTGAAGCATCATCGTTGGCTTATACAATTATTCGACCTGGTTGGTTTGAACACGGTTCAGAAACATATGAGATTACAACTAAGGATGAGCCTTTTGGTGGCCATGATATCGCCATCAATAGCATTGCAGATTTTGCTGTGAAATTAATAACTGATGATTCACTTGGTATCAATCAAAATTTTGGTATTAATCGACCAAATTCATAAACAAGATTAAAGCAAAACAAATAACCACAGTCACTTGTCTTGGAGCTGACTCTAAGGTATAGAATAATTAACATTAGGAGGATGGTAAATTGAACATTAAACAAGCAAGTGAAATCAGTGGTCTTTCGGCGGATACCATCCGTTATTATGAGCGAATCGAAATTATACCGCCCATCAAACGTCATGAAAATGGTATTCGGGATATTGATGAAGAGGACCTACGTTGGCTACAATTTAGTCGTCAAATGCGTGATGCTGGTGTCTCCATTGAAGTGTTAATTGAATATATTAAGCTATTTCAAATGGGTGATCAATCAATCCCTGCTCGTATCAAGCTATTAAACGAGCAAAAGGAACAATTACAAGCAAAGATTAATACTTTATCACAAGCAAAAGATCGTTTGTCTTATAAAATAGACAATTATGAAACCCACACTATCCAAGCTGAGGATAAATTGCGACCTTTTCCTGGTAAAAATGATTAAATTTTTAATATTTGATAATTCAAAAAGCGTAGCGCCAAAATTTATTGCGCTACGCTTTTAATTTACTGCGATATTGTTTTACTTATCGGTCTTATCATAAACTGGGAATGAATCTGACTCCCCGTAATTATCAATGTGATCAACCTGCTTTAAAGTGGCCATATCGCTATCACTGATTGTGAATGCTAATTCAGTATTACTAATAATATGACTTGGTGTTTCTGCCTTTGGCAATGGTAGCATCCCCAACTGCAAGCAATATTGCAAGCACAATTGTGCAACACTAACACCATAGTTATCAGCCATCTTTTGTAATTCTGGATTATGCAAAATTTCACCATGAGCAACTGGTGAATATGCTTCAACTAGTACATCATTATCCTGGCAATATTTAATTAAATCAAATGGTGTATTAGATACATGCGCCAAAATTTGGTTAACGGCTGGTTTAATGCGACCATTTTGTAAAATGTTATCTAAATCAACTTGTTCGAAATTCGAAACACCGATAGCCTTAATTTTACCAGCATCATAAGCCTCTTCCAAAGCTTGCCATGCTGCTAAATTACCTTCAAAATAATGTTCAACATTTCTAAAATCAGCCCATGGTTGTGGAGCGTGAATAATCATCATATCCACATAATCTAACCCTAAATCTGCAAGTGACTGATCAACGGCAGCGACGGCTTCGTCATACGACTTAATTTCAGCCGCTAATTTAGTTGTCACAAAAATATCTTCACGTGGTACTGAAGACTGACGTAGTGCCAAACCCACGCCCTTTTCGTTACCATATGCTTGCGCTGTATCAATGTGTCGATAACCAGCATCAAGCGCTACTTTAACGGGTTCAACGACCTTATCATTATCAATTAACCAGGTACCAAAGCCCAACTTTGGAATTTTGACACCATTTGATAATGTAAATGTTTCATCTAAAACTGTCATTTAATCCTCCTTTTATAACTACCGTTTATTTTTGAAAATTAAGTGGACACCACCATCTGACAATTTCTTTGCTTGATCAAAAACAAATGTATCATCAACATATTGACCCACTGTTTCAAAACTGGCTTTTTTCTTTTCATCCCCATTAACATGAGGTGCTACAACTAATGAAATCTCATCCACAACATGTGCTTTCAAAAAAGCACCATTAATCATGGCCCCACCACAAACTGCCAAAGTTTCAATATCAAAATGTGCACGTAATTTTTCTAATACCATTTCAAAATCAAATTCTGTTTCACCACCGATAATATATGGAATGTTCATTGATTGCAAAAAGGCTAAATAGGCTCGACTTGCTTGTTTCGTAACAATTTCAATGGCATGCATTTGATGCCCATTGTACTCAAAATAATTTCTAGTCCAACCACACTTACCTTGACGATCAAATGATACAGACCAGGTATCAGATACAATTTCTGGTAACCAATCTTCATACGGTACTTGTGTATCTTCAAAATCACTTAAATCAGGAGTTACAGGAGCTGCATACATCTGAATTGTCTCGCGCCCATTTGCATCAGCGTTACTCATTCTAAATAATTCATCCGAATAGTATGCACTTGAGACTCCACTACCATGCGGTCCATCGATTTTTCCATCGATTGAAACATACATATGAATAACCACTTTACTACGCATCATAACTACCTCTTGTGAATCTTATTTTTCTAATTGATTATAAACATCGTCTTCAACAGGTTCTAGCCATTCTGACTCGCCAGTCGTAATTGCCAAATGACTAAACCAGCTATCTCTGGTTGCACCATGCCAATGCTTGACACCGTCATGAGCAATAACAACATCACCAGGATTTAATAGTTGTGCAGGCTTTCCCTCTTCTTGATACCAACCTTGTCCACCAGTAACCAACAAAATTTGACTACCATTGTGATGAATATGCCAATTATTACGACATCCTGGTTCAAAGGTCACGTTACCAACTGGTACACTCACATCGTCTCCTGGCGTAACCAATGTTTGATTGTAACTTTGACCAATAAAATATTGTGCGAAAGCATCATTAGTTGGGCCAGTTGGAAAAACACCTGGTTGTTCAACTTTTTGATTTGTCATATTATTTTCTCCTTAATTCTAAATAATCTAATTTATTGCCAAATTTCTTTAGCACGATTAAAAGCTGACCATGCTTTAGGCCAACCAACATAAAATGCAAGGTGTGTAATCTCAGCTACAATTTCTTCCTGCGTAATACCATTAGTTTTACCAATTTGTAAGTGCGTCGCTAATTGTTCAGTATTTCCCATTGCAATAAGTGCTGCAATTGTTACTAGTGAACGATCGTGTGCACTTAATTCATCTTCTTTATCCCAAACTTCGCCAAACAAAACATCATCATTTAAATGAGCAAATTGTGGTGCAAACTCACCTAACTGCTCTTGCCCCGCCGTTTGTTTCTTAGCCATAATGGCGCCTCCCTAATTAATATTTATTCAACAAATTTATTGTAAGACCTAAAGTGCACTTTAAGTCAAATATTTCGCTTAATATTACTTAGATATATTTTTTCTGTATAATAATACTTAAAGTTAACTATAAGGAGAATCTATTCATGCCAATTACTCAAAAAACTTATAATATTGGTGAATTTAGTCAATTAACCGGCATTCCGACATCAACTTTACGTTATTATGAATCTGAAAACTTGATAAAACCACAACGGTCAGCTAATGGTCATCGTTACTACACTAGTGATGACTTTGATTGGTTACGTTTCTTAAATCATCTCAAGGGAGCGGGGATGAGTATCGCCGATTTAAAACAATACATCACCCTACGCGAACAAGGTGATCAAACAATTCGACAACGTCTATCCCTCTTAAAAACAACCAAAGCCAATTTCTTAAAAGAGTTAGCAGAAATTCAACAACATCTACAAATTTTAAACGATAAGATTAACTGGTATGAAGCTAAAGATGCTGGCATTATTTCTGAAAGTGAAAAATTCAAAACCTATCTAGAACACTTAGGTCACGAAAATTATTAACTACCCAAAAATTTTCTATTATTAGGAAATTTGCACTTCACAAAAAGCAAGTGCTTGCATGCATTTTGCGTTAGCCGTATAATAACCACGTAAATAAAATCATGCGGAGGTTTCAATAATGAAATTTAAACAATTTATCTCAAGTAAAGGCCCTATCCTAGCCTTAGTAGTCGGATTACTATACGGTATCATCGTTTTCTTTATTTACTATTCAGGTTATAGTGCTGTACCAAATAATGTAGATGAACTTCCTGTTACAATGGTTAATCAAGATCAAAAGAGTAATACCTTAACAAAACAAATTAAAAAAGCCTTACCTTATAAGCACATCAAATCAACAACCAATCTATCCAACGCAAAGAAAGCATTAAATAATCGTGATACCTTCTTAATTATTAATATTCCCAAAAATTTTGCTAACGACATTTCAGCAAATAAACAGCCAAATTTGAACTTTTATATTAATGAGTCAAATCAAACTTCAGTAGTTAGCGCCATGAAATCAACTGCTACAACTATCGGTAACACTGTTCAGCAACAAATTGGTGTTCAAAAAGGTACTTTATTAATTGCTAAGCCACAATTAGAATCCTTACAGCAGCAACTTAAGCAAGATCAAGCAACTGCTAAAGCTAAAATTAATCAGCAAAAACAAGTAATTAGCACTGCTCCAGCTGAACAGCAGGCAGCATTGACGCAAAAACTTGAAGAGCAGACTAATCAAGCACAGGTTAAAGCACAACAAACGGCTACTGAGAAAAAAGATAAAATTATAAGTAATGCACAGTCTCAAGCACAACCATTAATAAATAACATCAATATTAATATTGAACGTCAAAACAAAGTTGATACTGGCTTAAATAACTCACTAGCACCATTCTTTGCTAACTTGTCAATTTATCTTGGATCTCTAATTGGTGCATTAATTCTCTATAATACTTATGCTAAATTCGCTCCGCAAATTGGTCGTTTTAAAGCTTTTGCCAATCTTGAACTCACTATGTTCCTTGAAGCAATCATTATTGCAGGTGTCGTTTCTTGGGCAATTTCAGCAATGATTGGTACTGGTAATTTCGGTGAGCTTTGGTTATCACATCTATTAACTATCTTTGCGGCTTATAATTTTAATTCAATAATGCTACTAATACTCGGTCAGGTTGGAACTGCATTAAATATTTTCCTAACAATGTTACAGGTTGTGGCCGGTGCCGGTATGGTCCCAGTAGCGACAATGAATACTTTCTTTAAATCAATACATAGCTTTACCCCTATGTATTATGGTATTACAAACGATTTTAACGCTATGTATGGTGGCACAACAACATCATCACTATGGTATAGCTTTATCGCCCTAATAGTTGGTATCATAGTAATTAACCTGATCATTGTTACTTTCAAGAAGCAACAAACGATGTTAAGATTTGATAAACTGGGTTAATGGAGGTTTATACTCGTGTCAAATGACAACCACGTTCAAGAAACAATTTTAAAAGCATTTTCAGACCTGATTCGCCAGTATGGTTATCGGGGCACAACAACTAAAAAAATTGCTGCAGTTGCTAATGTTAATGAGAGTACAGTTTTTAGACATTTTAAAAATAAAGCTGGTATCTTAAAAGCGTTAACACAAGACTATCTACTTGATGTGAAACAGGCAGCAAACGATTTTGAATTTCATAATGATATTGAAACAGACCTAGTGCAAGCTGCCAGTATTTATCAACAATTCATTAAACAGCATCAATCAATCTTTCTACTTTCACTACATGAATCAGCAGAATTTCCAGAAATTGAATCAGTAATAAATCAGTTACCACAGTATTTTCACGACTTATTAATGGACAAATTCCGTGAGTTGATGCAAACAGGCGAAATAAGTGCCGAAATTGATATTGCCACTGAAGTTGATAGTTTTGTCACTCTCTGTTTCGGTAATGCTGTGGCATCGTTCGTCTATCCTAATTCAGCGTTATTCATTAAATCTGAACAGTTTTTAGAAAACAATATCCGTACTTTTGCCAAACACTTAAAATAAAATTTACTATAACAGTAAAAAAATAGCAGGTTGCCGGTTCAACAAACGGCAATCTGCTATTTTTATAAATTCATTTACCAACCAATGTGATGGCGACCATTCGGTTCTGACAACTTACCTTTAGCAAAATCATCAAATACCTGGTGCATTATTGTAAACGCACGTTGTAAATCATCTTCCTCAATAACTAGAGGTGGTTGAAAACGCAATGTACTTCCACGTAGTGAAATCATTAACACCCCATTTTTGAACAAGTTATAAATAATTGTATTTGTTACTTGTTCATCGCCTAAGCCTGTTTGAGGATCCACAATGTCGATACCACCATTTAACCCATACAAGCGGACGTCCCCAATAAAGTCAAATTGCTCTTTTTCATGATTAAAGAACTTTTGGGCAACTTCACCTAACTTTGCAGAGCGTGCAACTAAGTCTTCTGACTTAATAACGTCCAATGTTGCCAATGCTGCTGCAGCACTCACAACATTTCCAGCTGTCGTATAAACATTTGCTGGGGCTTCCAGACTCTGCATGATTTCACGTCGACCTAAGACTGCACTTAATGGCATTCCCGAAGCCATTGACTTCCCCATTGCAATAAGATCTGGTTCCAAACCAAAGTGCTCGAATGACCAAAATGTTCCAGTACGGCCATAACCTTGATTAACCTCATCAACCGCTAATAAAATACCATGCTCATGAGCAAATTCTGCAACCTTTTGCCAATAGCCGGCTGGTGGCGCCATAATACCGCCATCCCCTTGAATTGGTTCAACCATAATAACAGCTGTTTCTTCAGCCGGTAGATAATTTTCAAAAGGTTCTTTAAAAGCTACAAACATCCGCTCTACAAAGTCTGCGTCACTTTCACCTGCTAGACGCTTCTCTGGTGATGGAAATGGCACTTTATAAAATCCAGGCAACAATGGTCCTATTTTACGACTCATATTTAGACTAACCGCGGAGGCAGAAATTGAGCCATAAGTTGATCCATGATAAGCGCCCACAAACGATACAACATTTGGTCGTCCGGTATAACCACGGGCAAACTTAATAACTGCGTCATTTGCATCCGAGCCCGAATTACCATATACAACCATCCAATCATCTGGATTACCTGGTGCTAACTTAACTAGTTCGTTAGCTAATTTTGCTTCCGTAGCAGATGCAAAATATGCAGCCGTATAGTGAACTAGCTTTTCAGCCTGATCCTGAATTGCCTTAACAATCTTAGGATGCGCATGACCTGTATTAGTAGCACTAGCACTAGCTAATAGGTCAATATATTCATTACCATCAACATCTGTTAAGATAGCACCTTTTCCTGAATCAATGACCACATCAAAATAGTAAACACGACCTGCACCAGCAAAATGTTGCTCCTCTTCACTTAAAATTTCATCATTTTTAACCATAGTTATTTTCTTTCCCCCTTAAAAAAATAACAATTAATTGTTTGTCTTCTTTCTTAATACTGAATGATTTGCCCCATATGCAAAGTAGACAATAATACCGATGATAAACCAAACTAGTGCGTAAATCTTAGCTTCTGCACTTAGACCCCAGAAGACCCAAGCTGACAAAATTGCACCAATAGCTGGTGTAACTGGATATCCTGGCATTTTAAAGCCTGCTTCAGGCAAATCTTTACCTTCACGCTTATGTAGGCTATACATTGCCAATGACACGAAAATAAAGGCAATTAATGTTCCAGCAGAAATCAATTCTGATAAGAATGAGAATGGGAAGAATGATCCAACAATAATGGCAATAATAGTCAAAATAAGCAAACCACGATTTGGTAATCCCTTATCTGGCGTTACTTGACCTAACCACTTAGGAAGCATACCATCACGACCAAATGAGTAAAGAAGTCGTGAACCAGCCATCATCATTCCAATTAGAGCTGTTACCATTCCAATAACCGCAATCGTTGAAGTTACAGCGGCAACAATTGGATGACCTGATTGACGCAATGCCCAACCAACTGGTTCAGCATTATCAACATATTGTGTGTATTTAAACATACCAACCAACACAATTGAAACACCAACAAACAAAACAACCGCAATTAACAATGAACCCAAAATACCACGAGGCATTGTCTTTTGTGGATTAACGGCTTCAGCTGAATTAGAAGCAATTGAATCAAATCCAACATACGCTAGGAAAATACCAGAGACACCAGCCCAAATTCCTTGGAAACCACCCATTGTCGCACCACTTGGATTATATGCTGGTACAAATGGTGAATAGTTTGCTGGGTGAATAGCCGTCAAACCAACAAACATGAATAGTAGAATAGCAAATACTTTAACAACAACTAAAATAACTTCAATACGTGATGCCTCGTGCACCCCGCGTGATAGTAACAAAGCAACCAAAGCAATCGCAATAAAAGCGACAATATCAATCACACCACCTTTAGGACCACTAACTGCTTGTGACCAACCAAATAAAGTATGTGTATCTAATGCTCCAGATAATGAAGCTGGTAATTGCACGTTAACTTGCGACAATAAACCTCTGAAATTCGCAGATAAACCGGACCCAACAAAGGCAACGGCAATAATATACTCCGCCAACAAAGCCCAACCAGCAATCCAGCCGAATCCTTCACCGAACAATACGTTAATCCATGAGTAAGCAGATCCAGCAACTGGTAAAGTTGATGCCATTTCAGCGTATGCTAATGCCACAAATCCGGCCACAATTGCTGCCAACAAAAATGAAAAGACAACTCCAGGCCCTGCGTATTTAGCTGCCACAACCCCCGGCAATGTGAAAATAGCTGTTGAAACAATCGTCCCAACTCCTAATGCCAAGAAATCCTTGGTATGCAAAACACGTGGCATTTCCGAATCTTTACTAATATATGTTGAAGCGTCTTCGCGCTCCATAAATTTTGACCATAGCCCCATATAATTACTCCTATCTTGGGTGACCTTATTAATAACCATAATCGATTAATTTATTAACTGTTTTCATCTAACAATTAAAAACAACGATAAAACATAATAAAACCGATTCAAAAATTATTATTTTATTCTCTATAATTGCATTAATAAACTCTATAAATGACAGAAAAATACAATAATCTAAAAACCAGTTATTATCCATAATATCTTATTAGTTATAAAAGTCAATATTTTTCTAATTTTTTTATCATTTAACGTGCTAAAGCACTATTATAATAGGGTTAAAAAATAAAATAAAAAGACGTTAGGGTACAAAAGATGTCCCCAACGTCTTTTAGTTAAATTTGCATTAATTATAAAGCTGAAAGTTTTACCGCATAAACGACTTTTGTCTCGTTCTCTTATCAAACTTTATTTTTAACGTTTATTTTTTTGTTGACTCACGATCAATGTAACCATGAGGCAAAATAATATCATTAGCGGCAAGTTCTTCACGATTCATTAACTTTGTTAACATACGCATTGCTACCGCACCAATATCATAGATAGGTTGCGTAATTGATGACAACTGTGGTCGTGTAATAACTGTCAATTTTGAATCATTACTTGTAATCATTTCAAAGTCGTCAGGAACACTAACACCAGCATCTGTTAATCCATTTACTAATCCAGCGGCCATTTCATCGTTAGACACGACTGCGGCAGTCGCATTTGAAGCTTTTACAGCCGCAGCTAGCTCATAACCAGATTGGTAATCATAGTTGCCTTGGAAGACAAGTTTCTCATCATATGGAATATCATATGTTGCCAAAGCATCTTGGTAACCTAGCAAACGATGACCTTTGTTCATATAATGATTCAAATCACCTGTAATAAAGGCGACATTTTTGTGTCCTGCCTTTAATAAACGAGTCGTTGCGTCAGTCATTGCTGCGCGATAAGCGATATTTACTGATGGCTGTTCTTCCTGCTCATCCAATAAGCCAGCCAAAACAACCGGAACATCTGCCTTCTTAAATTCATCACGAATCACGTCGTTAACAATATTCCCCATAAAGATAATACCATCAACTTGCTTTCCCAAAAGATTTTCCATAACTTGAACCTCTTTGGTATTTGATTCATCTGAATTTGCCAAAATAATTTGATAATGATACATTGCAGCAACATCATCAATTCCACGAGCTAATTCTGCAAAATAATGATTAGTAACATCTGGAATGACAACGCCAATAGTTGTCGTGCGACGCGATGCTAATCCACGCGCAACTGCATTTGGTCGGTAGCCAAGACGCTCAATAACAGCCTTAACTTTATCTTTCGTTTCTGACTTAACATTAGCATTTCCATTAACAACACGTGAAACGGTAGCCATTGATACCTTCGCTTCCCGTGCAACATCATAAATTGTAACTGTTTGCTTATCCATTACTATTCTCCTGTCGATACAAATATATTCAAGTTCCATTACTAACAAAGTTGCTTACGCTAACACACTACTAGTAAAAAACACGTGCATTATGAAACCGCTTTCGAAGTGATTGTACCATGTTTTCATGATTTGTTTCATCTTTTAATAATAATTTCACACAATGATTAATTGTAACATAACTTTTCCGCATAGATAGGCATTTTTTAAAAATGAGCGTACAATTAATCATATAATTATTAAAGGAGAATTTTTTAATGACTGATAAACTTACTTCAATCCAAAATTGGCTTGATGAACAACAACTTGATGTTGCGTACTTCTCAGACTTCCATTCAATTGACTACTTAACTGGATTTAATTCTGACCCAATTGAGCGTGTCTTAGCATTGTTTGTCTTCCCAGAAGATGAACCATTTATTTTCGCCCCTGCTCTTGAAGTTGAGGCCGTAAAAAATTCTGGTTGGCAGCATCCTGTATATGGTTACCAAGATCAAGAAAACCCTTGGGCCTTGATTGGTGAACATCTACATGCACACACAACTCATACTGAAAAGTGGGCTGTTGAAAAAGACCAATTAACTCTAAACCGTGCTTCATTTATTCAAACAGCAGTACCCGAAGCAAAGTTTATTGGTAACTTATCACCTTTGATGACTGAAATGCATCTTATTAAGACTCCTGACGAAATTGTTAAACTACATAAAGCAGGACTTGATGCCGACCGTGCTTTTGAATTTGCTTTTGCTGCACTTCAAGAAGGTGTTTCTGAATTACAAGTCATGGCAAAGCTAGAATATGAGCTAAAATCTTCTGGTGTTACAGGTATGTCTTTTGAAACATTAGTACAATTTGGTGCCCACGCTGCTGAACCTCATGGTGACACTAGCAACAACACACTAAAATCTGGTGATTTAGCCCTATTTGACTTAGGTACAATCTATGATGGTTATGTTTCTGACGCTACTCGTACAGTTGCTTTCCAATCAGTATCTGACCACCAACGTGACGTTTACAACGTTGTTTTAGATGCACAATTGACTGCCCAAAACGCTGCTAAGCCTGGTATGACGGCTGGCGAATTGGATGGTATCGCTCGTGACGTTATTACTAAGGCTGGTTACGGTGAGTACTTCGTTCACCGTTTGGGTCACGGAATTGGTTCATCTGTTCATGAATCAATCCAAATTGCTCAAGGTAATGATCTTGTTTTGCAACCTGGTATGTCATTCTCAATTGAACCAGGTATCTACATTCCTGGCGACTTGGGAATTCGTATCGAAGACTCAGTTATCGTTACTGAAAACGGTGTTGATCCATATACGCATTCATCTAAAGAACTACGAATCATTGATTAATATTATTAACAATAAAAGCGCTAGCCTGATACATTTCATATCAAGGCTAGCGCTTTTATTAATACTAATAGTTTATTTTATTTTTCAGAAAGATCAGACAATCCCTTTTCACCTGTTTGTGATAACCCAACATTTGGGTTCAAAACTTCAGGTTCTGCAGATGCTTCTTCTGTTAATTCTTCAAATGTTTCTGAATCCAAAGCATCATCAGCTGGTGATAGAACAATATCTTCTTCTGTCACTTCCGCTGCGCCTGACTTAGCCTTATTCTTCAAATCATTGGCTTGACTACGTAAATCATCTGCTTTTTCCTGTGCTGAGGCAATTAAGTCATCTGCCTTTTCACGCAACTCAGCTGACTTATCTTCAGCTGAAGACTTCAAATCAGCTACCTTTGAATCAAAAGCATAACTTTTATCTGAAACAAAATCATCTGCCTTTTCACGGACAGAAGCAACCGCATCAGTGGCTGCATAACTGTAATCAACAACCTTATCACGTACGTCTGCAATAGTATCATCAAACTTAGCCTTTAAATCAGCTTGTTGTTCAACCGTCATCATCTTGTAATAACCATATCCGGCTGCGGCTACTAAACCACCAAAGATCGTTCCTGCTAAAAATCCTTTTGTTTTTGACATAATCTGACCCTCCTATTTTATCAACTATTCTGCTGTTTTATTTGCTTTCTTATTTTTCTTATGGTTCTTACGTGCTGTATTAGCAGCAAAGACAGCGGATGCTACCTTTGTCGTATTAGAGCTTGCTGAGCCCTTGACTTTGCTAGTCAAATTAGCTGTTGCCGCATTCAAATCTGAAACTGACGTTCCCAAGTCAGCAATTGCTTGGAAAGCAGGATCAATTGTTGCAACTTTACCGTTAACATCACTTAATAGTGTATCAACATTAGCCAATATATCATTAGCGCCACGAGCAATTACATCAACATCCTTTGTTACCACACCCAAAGTTTGCGTTAATTTAACTAAGAACAATCCGATAAATAGAACTAATAACAATACAGCAATTGCTAAAATTATTAGTGCAATTTGTCCACCTGACATATATTCATTCCCTCCTATTTCTCCGTATAACCTTTATTTTACAGTTTTATAACGATACTGGCAATTATCATACTTTAATTAATCATTATATATGGAATATATTCGCTTTTGAAATATTTATTTATCCAATGATAATTCGTCAACTAATGCTTCAAATTCATTCAATCGTTCTTCAAAGACTGCAAAGGTTTCGCGTAAGTAATCGGGCTTTGTCATATCAACACCTGCCTTCTTCATTACATCGATTGGAAAGGCTGATGAACCAGCCTTTAAGTAATCTTTGTAATCATCAACAGCCGTGGTTCCTTCATGCAAAATTTTATCCGCTAACGCTGTAGCAGCTGCAAAACCTGTACTATATTGGAAAACATAATAATCGTAATAGAAGTGTGGAATACGTTCCCATTCATGTGCGATTTCTTCATCGAACGTTAATGCCGGACCGTAATAACGTTTGTTTAATTCTCCATAGGCTTCATTCAAAATATCTGCCGTCAAAGGTGTTCCTTGTGCGTCAGTTTCATGCATCCATTGTTCAAATTCTGCAAACTGTGTCTGGCGGAACAAAGTTCCCTTGACACCATCCAAGTATTGATTCAATACATAAGCCTTTAACTTTTTATCTTCTACTGTACGTAACAAATAATCAGTTAATAGGTTTTCATTTGTTGTTGATGCAATTTCAGCTAAGAAAATTGGATAATCACCATATTGGTATGGTTGATTTTCTCGTGTTAGATATGAATGGACAGAATGCCCCATTTCATGAACTAGCGTACTTAAGTTATTAAGGTTATCAACCCAATTTAACAAAATATATGGATTTGTGTCATATGCACCACCTGAATATGCACCGGAACGCTTACCTTTATTTTCGATAACATCAATCCAACGATTATCAAATGCTTTTTGTACAATATCAAGATAATCTTCTCCTAATGGTGCCAAAGCCTTTAATGCCTCTGCTTGCGCACTAGGATAATCAATATCATAATCAGGTTCCCCAAGGATTGGTGTGTATAGGTCATATGAATGTAGTTCTGATAAGCCCAATAAGCGCTTACGCAAAGCCATATAACGATGCAACAATGGCAAGGCCTTATTTACCTCTTCAACCAATGTATCATACACTACCTCTGGTACATTATTAGCTGCTAATGCTGCTTGTCTTGCTGAATCATAATGATGTACATTTGCTAAATAGTTATGTCCTTTAACATGACTACCAATCAAAGAAGCAAACGTATTATCTAAAGCCATGTATGATGCATAAAATGTCTTAAATGCATTCTTTCGAACTTCAGGTTTAACAGACTCTAACAAACGTGAATAAACACCATCTGATAATGTTTCTAATTCGCCCTCGTCATTTTCCACTGCATCAAAAGTAATATCAGCATTATCTAACATACCAAAAGTACGTTCAGATGCACCAAAAATATCACCAGCTGCAGCCAAAAGTTTCTCCTGATCTTCTGACAAAACGTGTCCCTTTTGCGTTAGAATATCTTCAAAATAGTGCTTATATTCTTGCAAACGTGGTTCTTCCTCGAAAAAGGCCTTTAATTGCTCTTCAGAAAGTGACAAAACAGCAGGATCAAAAAAAGCGATTGCAGCAGATACCTTAGCTGCCAATGATTCCGCTTTGTTATTTAGACCTTGATAAAAGCCATTTGCCGTATCCTGATCTGATTTCATCGATGCATACACGTATAAAGTCTCTAAGTCACGCATAAGACCTAAACCATATTGCAATGCATTATAAAGTTCTTTACCTGAATTGATTGCAGTTTGTGCAAAAAAATCAGCAGTTACTAGTCGTTCATTTAACTCATCATACGCTGCTTGCCAATCGGCATCACTTGCGAAAATTTTTGATAAATCCCAAGTGGCTGATTCTGGTAAGTCATCGCGTAAAGGTAATTCTTTTGCCATCATTTTTCCTCATTTCAGTCTAATATGTTCTTCATTTTAACATATTTCTAGCACGTTATCAGAAAATTTCATACTATTCACTTACTGTACTAGTAAGTTATGGTTTTAATTGTAATTTTTCTTGATATGTCTCATACCATTCCAGAGGTTTAACTAATACCATTTTATCGGCTACTTTCTTTAACAACTTGTTTGACATCAAATCAGCTAATAAGTAGTTTAACCACATTTCTTGCACTGCCTGAATTGAAACACAACCAAATTGTCGCCAAGTCTGCTTCGTTAAAATTATTATCAATTGTGCGATGGTTAATGGTTGTTTTTCTAGTGCTAACAAAATATAAACAATAACTTGCCATTGTGCACATTTCAACCCTCCAGGTAACGGATATTGTGGGTGACACGCCCATGGTATACCAATAACAAATCGTTTCATATGATAAAGTTCATTCTGAATTACACGAATTTCTGGTTTTGATTGTATAATCGCTTGTTGTAATTTCAATAATTGTTGCTCTTGATTATGAATTACTTGTCGCTTTAAAAGTTTCGTTTTACCATCAATTTGCCACCAAGCATGCCAGATAATGCCTTTTTCTTGTTGCCAAAAAGCAATTTGTAGCTGTCGTTCGCGTATGACTGCAAATTTAGCAAGCGTTCCCGCCTGCAGCCGCTTTTTTTGATAAGGTTCACCCAAAATCCAAATAACTTTAAGTTTTAACTGTTGATACCCTTTTGTACGTTTCTGAACGTTCTTTATTGAAATAGTTGCACATTGAAATTCAATAACAAACCACTGATTTCCTTTTCTGAGCATTAAGTCTGGTCGTTGCTTAATTTTAGACAGCCATGGTTCTAGCCTAACCTCATCATATTGTTTCCTAAATAACTCAAATAATGCTAATTTGCCTTGCAAATGAATGCTTGTTTCCCCTTCTGAACTAGCACTACAGAAGCTTCCAACTATATGTGCAAAGTGCGGAACATTAATCTCACCTTTTTTTAAACGCACACGCTCATTGCAAGCCGGACAATAATAGCTTTGTAAATGGTTTGCTTGTGTTGCTTCAATTAAGTGGTTATCCTCTTTAGTTTTGGCAATAAACATCTTCAAAAACCTCCATACAATAAAGAGTATTTAAATAACCATTATGTCCAAAAGATACTAATATGCGAAACTACTTTTATACGCATCAAAAAAATCGTAAATCCGACAAAATTATGTCGAATTTACGATTCTTTATAAATATATTAGCCAAAATAAGTAACAACATTAGTCATTGCATCATTCTTAAAAATCATCTGACCATGTTCGATCAAAACATCAGGTGAAATATCAGCAGCTTGGGCAAATTCATAAGCCATTGCCTTTAAATCCGCCATTGTATAGTTATATTCCAAGAAATTGCCATCAATATTGACAATGTAGAAAAACTTACCTTGATACTTAACTAATTTACTATCAAGCGCAAATTGTTGTTTTGACATGCTTAATGAAAACTGAATAACAGCTTCAAAATCATCAAACTGCAAAACTAAACTTTGATCAGCCGGCGTTTTTACAAAGCCCGCAGAATCAGAAAGATTTTGTTGTTGTGTAGCTTTAATTGACTGTGCCTCTCCATTCGTCAATTTTTGCGTATTACGTGATTTAGAATCATCGTTGTCTAACAATGCATCTAGAATATCATCTGATACATCATCCTCAGCATCACTTACATCACGTTTCCCCAAAACTGAATTAAGCATTCCCTCCATAACTGATTTATCATCAATATTTTTAGAAATAAACAATTCTAAACCATTTTGATTAGGTAACACCTGGAAAGTTACTGCTTCATTATTTTCAAAGTCACCCTCAATATCAATTTCTTCTAAAATGCTATAAAAGAATTCCTCAATTTTATCTTGGTTGCCCAACAAATCAACAATTGAAATATCCCGCTCTGCTAAATCATCATTGGTGACCACAACTCGGATTGTATCATCATTTATTCGTTCCATTTCCATAATGGGCACCCCTTTCTTCTCACTAAGATGAGAACACTTCCTAATAAGACATTATACCAAATTCTCACTATTTTAGTTTAATACATTAGAAAAAAGTTGATGTATTTATTATTACATCAACTTTATCCTAAATTATTATCATATATTATAAAATAACGTGTTTACTATAAATCAACCATAGCAGTGACACGGGCCAATTCTTCTTGGCGCATTTCGTGTGGTAAGAAACGACGAATTTCGTCTTCATTATAACCAACTTGCATCCGCTTTTCATCCATAATCAATGGTCGCTTCAACAATGCAGGCTCTTCATGTAATAAATCAATTAACACACTTAATGACATATCGTCTAATTTAACGTCTAATTTAGTAAACAACTTCGATCGCGTCGAAATGATTTCTTCCGTTCCGTCCTCAGTCATCCGTAAAATATTCTTAATTTCATCTCGTGTTAATGGCTCTTTAAAGATATTTCGTTCTTGATAAGAAATTCCATTTTCTTTTAGCCATGCACGGGCCTTTCGGCATGAGGTACAACTAGGTGATGTATATAACGTTACCATAATGGCCTCCTCTCGGCACTACAATGATTCGACTATTCCTTATAGACCTATTATAACGGTATCACCCTCAACATGTAACCCTTTTTTGTTAAATTCCTGTAATAAATTAAAAAAATCTCATTATAACAGACAAACTATGCATCAATAGTATTATTATTTATCATTTCATTTAGTTGTTCATTCAAATCATGCATTTTTCTTTTGATTAATTTTCGCTTTTTATTACTATTTCTTTGATCAAGTAACACAGCTGAAATAATTGCTAACAAATGCTGTTGTATCTGTTGCAGTTGCTTAACATTTTCTATACCTTCAGATACTTGTATCAAAGCATCTTTTTTATGAACACGCCCTGTTTGTTTTCGATTAAACGTTGTTAACGTTAAAATAAATTGATTCTGCCATGCAGCCAAGCCAGTATTAATATTAACGTTAATTTCATCAATCAAATTTTGATTATTAATTCGTAACGACTGTAAGTTATCTTCTTGCCACATAATTACATTTTCCGTTAACTCTAAGTCCTTCACTCTTGAAAAGAGTAACTGTTTAAATTGTGCTAAATTTTGAATTTTAACCTGATCTTGTGAAACACCAGTCACTTTAACAGCGAGTGGTAATTCTCTTTTTTCAACATCTGCTAATTTCATATTCGCACCGGCTTGATACATACTCATTTCTTGAAAAAATAATTCGTTTTTTTGTGATAGATTATACAGCCATTTATTTTCCTTAATTAAAGTTTCACGTAAATCTTGTAGTTGGTCCGAAAGTTCTGCGATTTCACCACTTACTTGTTGATAATTAGCAGTAAGATTTTCAATCATTGACTGCATATTATTAAAAATATGGGCAAACCGGTTCTGCTGAACAGGTATTAACTTATCCGGATTGACCTGTTCCAAGGTTGGCTTTAATGCATTTAACGTGTCATTAACTGCCGCTCTAATCTCTTCTACTTGACTATGTTCTAGGATTTCTTGATAAAAACGAAATAATTTCTGCTGTGTTATAAGCCCATATACCGATATTGTTTTTTGATTATCAACATCTAAATATTGTGCTAACTCCAACGCTTTAACCCGTTCTTTAGGTGTTAAATTTTTATAACTAACAGCCCCATCTTTTATTGGTGAGGAATGTTTTTCCAACATACTTAACCCCCACACCTTATGCTATTTAACCCAATAACACTGGGTTATTTTCTATCTTTGCTTTACCAATTACTGATAACGGTTTAGTCGTTATCTATCTTTTTACTTATTGCATGTTCTTCAGCAAATATATATTCTGTTCGCTCTTCTTGATGCTCTAAATCTGCCAAATGACGACGTGACCAACGATATGCAATCAAAACTAAAATCATCAATCCAATAGCAACAGATTGAATCAGTATACCAATAGTATCATCATGATAAACCAACAGGTTACGTAACATCGCTGTAATACCAATATACATAAAATTTTCTAATGAAATATGGTTTTTCAAAAAATATTCCTGTGTCAAAACAACAAATTCAAAAAACAAAAAAGTTTCCAGAATTAAACGTGTGATGGCATAAAAATTATCTGTTAGATTGGCTGTCCACAGTAATTGCGCTAACTGCCATACGTCTTTCAAAAAAAAGCCAAACATAATAATGCCCAGTACTAACATCCCTGCACCTAACACGACATTATAACTCTTTTCAAGATGATTATTTTTCATTGCACAACCCCCGTTGTTTATTATTTTATACGATCAAACACCAGCGTTTTGTACTACTACAATCCTGACCAAACAAAAACTCTAGTGTCCTTTATGTTAGGGTACTAGAGTCATCAAGATGTCATTTATAGCAATCCATCTCAGTTGATACTAATATCAACTTCCAACTGCCTTAATTATATCAGAAAAGTTTGATTAAAATCTAAATTAAATGTTTTGTTTTGTAAAAGCAGCAAAACTTAATTGCTTTGTTCTTAGATTGTATTGACTATGTTCATAACGCTTTAATGAAAAGTTACTATTTGCTTGCCAATCGGTCCAATTTTTCTTTAATTGCCACGTTGATAAGATAACAATTTCATGATTATTATCAGCTCGTTGTAAAACATACGAACTAATGAAACCTTGCGTACCAATAGCAAATGTTTCATTATTATAGCGACGTAAGAAGTTATCTCGCTCTAAATCATTTAAAGTAAGCGAAGTAAAGTTCATCCATCCACGCAATTCCTCAGTTTCGCCATGACTTGAAAGTATTTTATAAGTAGTTGGCATTGCAAAAACTGATTGTTCATCCGTTGTTTTTTCCAATAACTCATATCGTTGACGATCTGCATCATCACGCATCAGCAATAATTCCCGTTGTAAATTTTGATTCCTAATATTCTGTAGCACTGCTCGAGATCCAAAAGTTTCGTGTATATACTCAGTCATGATAATTTCCCCCTGTCATCATTTATTATATGACATTTCTAAACGTTAGTATCAAAAAAATTAATCAATTATGCTCCTAGTGCAATATTAATCAGTCCAATTGCTGCAATACCATTATTTAGCATATGTAGAGCCATTGAATACTGAATTTGCTTAGTCTTTTTATAAACGATTGCCAAGGCGACTCCCATCAATGAATACTGCAAAAGTGCAAACCATTGAAATTCTTGAAATACATGGAAATACCCAAACAAAAGGCCAGACAATATCACATTTAGCCACCAAGGCCCCTTCTTAAAAAAGTAATTAAGCACAACCCCTCTAAAAATAAGTTCTTCTACTAATGGTGCAACGAATACCGCTAATACAACAACAAATACTAATGCTGCACCACCTTTACCAGCCATCTCTTCCAATTCTGCTTGATTACTAGCGGTCATTGATTGATGTGTTATAAGCGTCTGTAACGCTAACGTCAATAATCCTGCCCCTAATATCATCAAATATCCATAACCTACCCAAACTAATTTATCTGCTCGGAAAGGATGTAAACCCGTTTTAGGAGATTTTTTTCTGACAGCATAAACTAATATTTTTACCGTCAAAATAGTTAATATCGCTGCAACAACAACCATTGTAATAATTCCTAATGGATTATTACGGTCAACGTGTAACCAGTTTACTACGCCTTGTTTACTATAGGTACTAGCTAATTGAATAATAAAATCTAAAATTATACCAACTATTATCCAGATAATTCCCATTATAAACGTACTAATTCCTTCAATCTTCTTCATCTTCATCCTCCCGCTTTTTATTTTGTAAGGCTAAGGATAAAGCCGTTATCAATCCAGTTGCTAATATAAATAATATAAACAGTGCACCGTAAGTCAACCATGTTGGCCAATTAGCAATTTTAGCAAGCCAAACAAAACCAACAAAAATAAATATAACAATTACGCTAGCACCAATTTGAATTACAAACCGCATTTTATCATTCACCCATCAATACAAATTGGTTTAATACCTCAGCTATCGCACCTTCATTGTTTGTACGCGCTGTAACCACATCAGCTGCCTCTTTTATTGCGGGAATACCATTGGCAACACTAATGCCAAGTCCTGCGGCCTGTATCATCTTTAAATCATTATTATTATCGCCGATAGCCATAATCTCGTCTTGTGTGATGCCTAGTTTTTCACCTAACAATAATGAAGCAGTTCCTTTATCAACACCCTTGAAATTAAATTCAACATATCGATCAGAAGAATAGGTTGCTTCGACTTGATCAGCGCCCACACTAGCAATAACAGCATCATGAATTTGATGACGTACTTGCATATCCGGATGTTCAAAAATAACCTTCATAATGGGTTGTGCCGTATCTAAAAACGATAAATCATCAGACCTTAGATTCTCATAAGTAGCCCCACGTGTTTCTAAATATTTTTTATCTGAATCACTGACATTATAAATAAATAATTGATTAAGGGTGTAAATATGCACATCAACAGCATCATTAATCAATCCAGCTGCAAAGATCTGCTTTGCCAGGGATATTGGCATATCTTGCGTTGCAATAACACGATTATTTTTATTCTCAACAATTGCTGAACCGTTAAACGAAATAACATATTGGCCAGCCTGATTATATAAGTCCAGTTTCTTTAACATTTCCTGCACAGATTCAAACGAACGCCCCGTATTTGGTACAAATTTAAATCCTTGGGCCACGGCTCTTTTTACCATTTGAACATTTTCTTCATGAATCGTTCCATCATCATTTAAAAATGTTTCATCTAAATCTGATACTAACATTTTATAAGTCATTGGTTTCCCCTTCTTTTATGCATGTTGTCTTTATTTTAACAGAAAAGCTTATCTAACCAATAATTATATTTTTTTTAAATTGTTTTGCATCTATTTCTTATGTTTTGACTTCATTAGTAACCTATGTCAGTATATATACAAGTTTAATAAAGGAGATAGTTTTATGCGTAGTTTTATAAATGAATTCCGTGATTTTATCATGCGCGGTAATGTAATGGATCTTGCAGTTGCTTTCATTATGGGGGCTGCTTTCCAAACTGTTGTTAAATCAGTTGTTGATGACTTGATTATGCCATTAATTGGTATTGTTACGGGGTCAATTTCATTTTCTAATATCGTCTGGCATGTTGGTTCAGCAAACATTAAAGTCGGTGCATTTATTGGTAGTTTAATCACATTCTTGTTGACTAGCCTTGCCATTTTCATAATTATTAAGGCCATTCATAAAGCACAAACTATTGTGCACAAGGATGCTGAAGAAGAAGCAGTTCCTGAAACTGAATTGGTTGTCCTACAAGAAATTCGTGATGCCTTGGCTGAAAAGAAAAATTAATTATCTGTATTTATTAGGTAAAAAGAACGCACTTATATCAGCATTTGTTTGAATAAGTACGTTCTTTTTATTTTGTCAACCGTTGAATTTATTCCCGATATTGGCTAATATAGTTATCAGCTGATAAGCTCACTCATGTACTTTATAAGATGAGTATTTAGAGAAAATATAATCCTGAAGGAAGAAGGACTACCATGGTGATTATCACAGCTGGTATGATCGGTGTTGGAAAGACAACACTAACTGATTTGATTGCAAAACATCTTAACACGCAGGCCTTTTTTGAACCTGTTGGTGAAAATCCCGTGTTACCCCTTTATTATGCGGATCCCAAGCAATATGGTTTCCTATTACAAATTTACTTTTTAAATAAGCGTTTCGCCATGATAAAGAAAGCTTTATCTGACGATAACAACGTATTGGATCGTTCAATCTACGAAGATGCTTTATTTACACAAGAAAACCATCGTGAAGGTAATATTTCTGATGCTGAATTAAAAGTTTATATGACTTTACTAGACAATATGATGTCTGAAATTCAAACAATGAAAAAAGGACGTCCTGATTTGATGGTCTTTGCTAACGCAGACTTTGATACGATTCTATATCGTATTAAAAAACGCGGCCGTGATTATGAGCAGTTCGAAGATAACGCTGAACTACGTCAATACTACTTTAAGATGTGGTCAGCTTATCAAAAATGGTACGAAGAATACGATGCATCACCTAAGATGACTATTGATCTACAAAAGTATGATTTAGAAGATGCTGAGAGTCGTAAAATTGTCCTACAGCAAATTGATGACCGCTTAGCAAGCTTATCTGAATAATAATTTTATTAGTATATAAAAAAGTCGAGGAACAATTAAAATTGCTTCTCGACTTTTTTGTGTAATTATTTGAAACTATACTCACCAACAAAATTAGGCAAAACATCAGTGTCCGAAAGAGACATGATTTCTGTTCGTTGATCAGCTTGCGAAGCGATTGCATATTGATCATTACCAATATATATAGCAACTTGCCAAGATGCACCATGACCACCCCAGAAAAGCAAGTCTCCAGGCTGTGCTACTTGCATGACATCAGCATCCGATTGAACATCTGTTGTTGTCATATGTGCTTCTTGCGAAACAGTATATCTTGGAATATTAACGCCTGCATCATGGTATACTCTGGCAGCCAAACCAGAAGCATCCAAACCAGTAACGTTCTTACCACCCGATACATATGGAACTTGTTGCGTTGCATACTTTTGGGCAGACGAAACAATACCAGCACGCTGGTCAGCCGTTAATGACGTTGCTGTCTTAGTTTGAACAACTTTTTGTGTATCAGAATTAGTCTTATCCGCTGAGTTGTTATTGTTTTGCACTACCGTATCATCCAATGAATTTAAAACAACATCCCCATTAGACATTATCGTTGCCTGCGAGTCCTGCTTAGGTACTGCAGTGCCCAATGACTTAACGGTTGCTTTACCAGTTGCACGATTCAAAGTAGCATCCTGCATTCCCACCGTTGTATCACTAAAAGATTGTTGTACAGGTTCACTAGCAATCGACTGATCAGCCACACTATTACTATCAGTAGCATACGTTGCTGTACCGTCAAAAGTCTGCGGCGTCTGATCAGTATAATTTTGGTCAGGCACAGCAGTTGTTGCATCAGCACTTGTTGTTGTGTCAGCAGCCACTGTATCCGTAGTTGTCGTATCCGTATTAACGTATCCACCACCAGGTATCGACAATGACTGACCAATAGTCAACATTGTTGTATCAGCATTGGGGTTAGCAGCCTGCAAATCAGCCACTGAGACCCCCGTATTAGCTGCAACAGTCGCTAATGTATCACCATCTTTAATGGTGTATGCGCTCATTGCATCATCATTCTTATTAGCTGCGTCTGATTCAGAAACAACTGCATCCTCAGCAGGTGTAGAAGACTTATCAGTATCTGCTGATGTAGCAGAATCATCATAATATGCAGATGTCTCTTCTGTAGCATCTGACTGCACATTCGATGCACTAATAGCGTCTGTCATTGCATTAGACGCAACGGTATTAATATCACCCTTAGACTTTTTTTCTCGTTTCGTGTCTTCTTTAAAAGTTGCCAACTTTGAATCCTTCGTGTGCTTTTCACGTAGAATATCTGATTTAAGTGTTACTTCGCTAGACTTATTATGAATAAACGTTGCGACATTAGAAAATTTCCCAACTTGCTTTCCATTAGGTGTTACATTAACTGCTGCATTAACAGCGGCTTGCACATCAGGGATTTGTGTTGTTGCCACGACTCCTGCTGCACCAGCAATACCAGTGAAAAACAACTTAGTTGAAGCCTTTACCATAGGTCCAACTCCTCTCAAATTATACTTGTTAAAAGCTAATCTAAATACACATTCCCCAATTTATATTTAAATGAACTTAACAGTTATATCATACCTTATATTTATCTAAATTTTTAGGGGAACGTACGTTCTTTTTTAAAATAAAACAAAAAATCAAAATAACACTAATAAAATTAGCTAATTTATCAATAATATTTTGATCTCTATTTTTTGATTTCAAGTATTGAACTACGCTTCATTTAACGGAAAAAGACGTGTTGCTTTCACTGCACGTTGCCATCCCTTATAAGCTTTTTGTACTTGTTCACGATGTTGCGTAATTGGTTGCTTTACTTCCAAATTATTTGCTGCTGGCAAACTAGCCAAATCTGACCAGAAGCCAACACCCAATCCTGCTAAGTATGCGGCACCTAAAGCTGTAGTCTCTAATTGCTGAGGTCGCTTAACCGGTTGATTAATTAAATCAGCCTGGAATTGATGAATATAATCATTAGCAGCAGCACCACCATCAATAACTAGACTTGTAACTTCAATATTTGTATCATCTTGCATGGCCTCAAGTACATCACGCGTTTGATAAGCAATCGATTCTAGTGTAGCACGTACTAAATCGCCTTTAGTTGTGGCACGTGTTAAGCCAAACATCGCTCCGCGAGCATTTTGATCCCAATAGGGTGCACCTAATCCCGTAAACGCTGGTACTAGATAAACAGGTTCAATATGTTGTTCACGTGCAATTGTCGCAATCTGTGCTGTTTCTTTGGCATTATTAATTAATTGTAATCCATCTCTTAGCCATTGAATAGCTGCGCCTGCCACGAAAACAGACCCCTCTAAAGCATATGTCACCTGACCATCAATACTATACGCAATTGTCGTTAATAAGCCATTGGTTGAACGTGAAATATCCTGTCCTGTATTCATAACAATAAATGAACCAGTACCATAAGTATTTTTAACATCACCCTTATTAAATGCTTGGTGTCCAATTAAAGCTGCTTGTTGATCACCTGCAATTCCAGCAATAGGTACTTGTAATCCAAAGAAAGCATATTCAGCTGTATATCCAAATATACCAGATGAATCGCGCACTTCAGGCAGTAAGGAAGCTGGAATATTAAATTCAGCCAGTAAATCCTTATCCCATTCTTGCGTATGGATATTAAAGAGCATCGTACGTGATGCATTTGAATAATCTGTCGCATGCACTTGACCGTTGGTTAATTTATACAATAGCCAACTATCAACCGTACCAAACAACAATTCTCCTTTTTCAGCCCGCTCGCGGGCACCAGGAACATTGTCTAGTAACCACATAATCTTCGTTGCCGAAAAATAAGCGTCAATCCACAAACCAGTTTTTTCATAAATATAACTGGTTAACCCTTTCTTTTGTAGATTTTCTGCAATCTTATCACTCTGTTTAGACTGCCACACTACAGCTGGTGCAATTGGTTCACCCGTTTCACGATCCCAAATAATTGTCGTTTCACGCTGGTTAGTCAAACCAATGCTAACAACCTTATAAGGGGGTATATTTGCTTGTATAACTACTTGTGAAATAAGTTGACGTGCATCATCCCATATAGCCATCGCATCATGTTCTACCCAACCCGGATGCTTAAAAATTTGTGGCAATTCCTTTTGCGCAGTTGCTACAACTTGCCCTTTTTCATCGAACAACATGGCACGCGTACTTGTTGTTCCTTGATCAAGCGCCATTACATATTGATCAGTCATGTTTCTCCATAAACTCCCACTATTATATTTTGAATATTATCAATTTATGCCCGATAATACTCAAGATTTGATACAAAAAAAGACGGAACGTCAATTGCTCCATCCCTCTCATGCAAAACTATTTTTCAGAACGTAGAACGCCGCCGTCCATAAAACGATTAGGTTCCATTTCATTAACAACCACTTTAACATTTTCACGTGGCACACCGATGTGCTTTTCAAGAGCTGTTGTGACATCCGTCATCATCGCCTTCAATTGCTCATCACTACGGCCAGCTACTAAATCAATATGAACTAATGGCATTTTAGTTTCCTCACTTTTTTTCTTCTTTACTTATATCAATTTTATCAGCTTCTGCATCGATATTCAACGCATCAATAATTTGGTTCTTTGCAACCACACGTTCACGTTTAATTTGTGACTGTAAATCTTCATTCCAAAAATTATTAGATACTTCAATTGTGCTGACAATATTAATGAATGAATCTTTATCAACTGACTTAACCAAATTTTGCATTTCCGTCAATTCATAACGTGACAATACCATCATTAACGTCGTATTGGGTTCCTGTGTAAAGGCACCACGTGAAGGCAAAACCGTAATACCACGTACCAAAGCTTCCTGTAATGCCTGAATCACTTCATCAGGATGTGTCGTCACAATAAAGGCTGTTAGCTTCTGATGGCGTGTATGGATTGCATCCACCGCTGCTGAAGTTGCATAGATACCAATGATTGTGTACATTGCATTTTGCCAACCAATAAAGGCCCCTGCAACGACCACGATAAAGACATTGATAAACATGTTAATCGAGCCAATTGACTTACCCGTAGTTTTTTGGACGATCATCGCAACAATATCCATACCACCTGTTGAAAATCCAACTTTAAATGTTAATCCTATCGATATTCCTAACAATAAACCACCAAATAATCCAGCCAAAATTGGTTCATGAGTCACTAGCGTTGTTTTAGGTAAAATAATTTGCATGAATGATGCCGCAAAATTATTTAGAAAAGACAAAATTGTAAACTCACGTCCAGCATATATCCAACCAGCTATTGCTAATGGAATATTACTAGCCATAATGATGGCACCGACTTCAACGTGTAACCCAAAAACTGAATCAAAAAACAAACTAATTAACTGGGCTACCCCGTTAAATCCACCAGAAAAAATATTATTAGGAATAAAAAAGTTATTCATCGAAATAGCTACTAAGACAGCTGCTATAACGAACACAATCGTTTTGATACTATATTCCTTTACTCGCTCCATTGCCAACATTCATGCCTCCAATCCCAATCCAAAATCATTTTATTATTATCACATAAACAAAAATATTATTCTATATAAATTCAAAATTTCAAATGTTTCTTTACTTATTTTATAAAATAATGGTCGCATATCGATATTAATTACTATCTATACACAACCATTATGTGAGCTTAATTATTTAATACTTTTTAAATATGCTGTATTTTTGCTATCATCAAAGTCATGCTCGGATTTCGCAATGACAATCGATGCCGTTGAATTTCCCACAACATTAACAACAGTACGTCCCATATCTACCAAACGATCAACACCTGCAATGAAAGCCAGTCCTTGTGCAGGAACACCAATTGTGGCAACCGTTGCTAACAGAACCACGAATGAGGCTCCTGGCACACCAGCCATTCCCTTAGAAGTAATCATTAACACTACCAAAAGGGTTATTTGTTGTGCCAATGATAAATGAATATTATAAGCTTGCGCCATAAATAAAGCACCAATTGCTTGGTAAATTGCTGAACCATCCAAATTAAACGTATATCCAGTTGGGACAACAAATGATACAACTCCTTGGCTTACACCAAATTTTTCCATTTTGCTAACAATTCGAGGCAACGTTGCTTCAGAAGAAGCTGTTGTAAACGCCAAGATAATTTCTTCACGTAAAACTCTAAATAGATCAAAAATATTAGTATGATAAATCTTTAACACAATTCCCAAAATAACCACGATAAAAATAATCATTGTCAAATATGCCACGAAAATAAAATAACCTAATGACTTTAATGAACCTAATCCCATTTGAGCAACAGTGGCACCAA
Source organism: Weissella bombi (assembly GCF_900094835.1). GTDB lineage: Bacteria > Bacillota > Bacilli > Lactobacillales > Lactobacillaceae > Weissella > Weissella bombi. The sequence goes on from NZ_FMAO01000003.1 coordinate 31,158, forward strand.
TTAGGGCACCAACGCCAATTGGTGCTAGACGCATGACCCAATTAGTTACTTTAAACATTACTTCTGCAATAGCATCTAGCAAATCAATGATGACCTGTCCTTTAGGTCCAATGGCAGCTGTTCCTAAACCAAAGAACACTGAAAACAAAATAACTTGCAACATTTTATTCTCAGACAATGAAGAAAATATATTTGTTGGTACAATGTCCATAACCGTTTCCCAAAGGCTACCTGTACCAGCAGACTTAGCAGTTGAAAGATAACTACTAATATTAGTTGCCTGAAGATTATGAATATTAACATGCGCTCCTGGTTCAAAAACGTTACCTGCAATCATACCTAAAACAATCGCAATAGTTGATAAAATTTCAAAATAAATCAGTGTTTTTAACCCAACTCGACCCAATTTACGCATATCACCCATCTTTGCAATACCAACTGTCAAACTAGAAATTACAATTGGTAAAACAATCATTTGGATTAAGCCAATAAACATGGTTCCAATATTTTGCATTGCTGTAATGGCCATTTTATTTTTATAGAAAATAACCCCAAGGATAATACCCACAATTAATCCAATAACAATTTGCCAACCTAAACTAAGTCTATGCTTTTGCTTACTGGTCTGACTAACCGAACTCATTTTTAAAATGCCCCCTAAAAATTATTTATATACAATAAAAAAGCCAACCGCTCCTATGAGCGGTTGGCTTTTTACTAACAGTTTACCCTTGTTAGCGGCGTGCTTCTTGGATACGAGCAGCCTTACCGTGCAATGCACGCAAGTAGTACAACTTAGCGCGACGTACACGACCATGACGGATTACTTCAATTTTATCAACACGTGGTGAGTGCAATGGGAATGTACGTTCCACACCAACACCACTTGACATCTTACGAACAGTGTAAGTAGCTTGGATACCAGTACCCTTACGCTTAATTACAACACCTTCGAAGATTTGGATACGTTCGCGTGAACCTTCGACGATACGTGCGTGAACACGAACTGAATCTCCGGCACGGAATTCTGGAATATCTGTACGTAATTGGTCAGCAACCAATTTTTCTAGCAAAGCGTTTTGACGCATAATTAATTCTCCTCGTCGACAATCAATTCACCACTCGGCCAGCGGATTATCGGATTTTATTTAGTACCCTTGGGCACTAAACAGTATATTAACACAATATCACGCGTATCACAAGTTATTTTCTCTTTCTTCTTGCTCAACTTCTTTTAACAATTTCCGCTCATCCGCAGTGAATTCATAATTTTTTAACAAATCAGGTCGGCGTTGATAGGTACGGCGTAAGGCCTCTTTTTGTTTCCAAGTAGCAATATTGGCATGATGACCTGATAACAAGACGTCCGGTACTTTCAAACCTCTAAAGTCAGCAGGTCGCGTATATTGTGGATACTCTAACAAACCAGTCGAGAATGATTCATCAACTGCAGAACGATCATCACCCAATGCTTCATCAAGTAAACGAACTGTCGCATCAACAACTACCATTGCCCCTAATTCACCACCAGTTAACACGAAGTCTCCTAATGAAATTTCATCATCAACTAATGAGCGAATACGTTCATCGTATCCTTCATAATGTCCTGCAATAATCGTTAAATGTTCTTCTTTTGCTAACTCCTCAGCCATTGGCTGATTAAAAGTCTTACCAGCTGGATCCATTAAAATGACCCGACCACGATTACCTGCCTCTTTTTCAACAGCATCCATTGCATCAAATAATGGTTGTGGCATCAAAAGCATTCCTTGACCACCACCATAAATTTCGTCATCCACTTTATGATGTTTATTTTCCGTATAATCTCGAAAGTCGGTAACATTAAAATCTACCAAACCACGTTCAACAGTTTTACCAATAATTGATTCACGCATGGGCGCAAACATATTAGGAAAAAGACTCAATACATCAATTCGCATATTTTAAATTTCCTCTAACAAATTAACTTTTGCAATACCTTGTTCTAAATCAACTTCAACTACCACATCTTCAATAAATGGCAATAAAATATCGTCATGACCTTTAGCTTTAATTACCCAAACATCATTGGCAGGCATTGGTAAGATTTCACTAACTTTACCAATAATTTCTTGCGTTGCATTATCAACAATTTGTAATCCAATAATATCATGGTAATAGAATTCGTCATTAGGTAACTCTTGTTGTAAGTCATCGGCAACCATTAACTCACAGCCTTTAAACTGCTCAACATCATTAATATTTTGCATATTAACAAAACTTATTAAAATGAATTGCTTATGCTCACGTACGGTAGCGATTTGAACTTCAATATTGCTAGGCTTTGCCGCAATAATTAACTTATTATTTTTTTTGAAGCGTTCCATAGGAAAATCAGTTGTAGGTACAACTCGCACTTCACCTCGAATACCATGAGTATTCACAATTTTACCAACTTTATAAAGGGGCATGTTTTCTTCCTTCTCATTTATTATATTAATTGTAAGTATACCAGTAAAATAAAGGCAACTAAATAGGTTTTCATATTGTTATCTGATAAAATTTAACGTATAACAATTCGCATATAGGAGAAAACTTTATGAGCATTAATTTATACATTGTGCGACATGGTCAAACTTACATCAATAAGTATGATCGTGTTCAGGGCTGGACAAACGCACCATTAACACCTAAGGGAATTAACGATGGCGAACAGGCTGGTGAGCGCTTAGCTAATCTTACCTTCAATAACGTCTACAGTTCCGATTTAGCACGTGCTGTTGAAACCGCTAATATCATATTAACTCATAATGATAGCACTGCCCAATTACAGACTTTAACCGATTTTCGTGAATTTTTCTTTGGCTACTTTGACGGTATATCAAATAGTGTTGCAGCTAACGCCATTGCTAAGGATCGCCAGCTACCGGCTGACATAACATTTAATGAAATTTCCGACACGATGTCACCATTCGCTTTAATGGATGCTATTCATGATGTTGATCCGACTGGGGATGCTGAATCAGCAGACATTTTTTGGCAACGTTTAATGCACGGTTTTGCTACTATTGCTCAAGAAAATAATGACGGCGACAATGTTTTATTGATTGCTCATGGACAACTGCTTAGTATTTTAGGGCAACATTTTGCCCAACTGACAGCTTCCCAATCAGAGCCTAAAAATGGTTCCGTAAATCTTTGGCAACTAACGGATAACCAATTGGAGTTAAAAGCGTTTAATGATTTAACAACTTTCTGGTAATAAAAAAGGAATCCAATAATGGATTCCTTTTTTTACTATCAAATTACTTTGAGTACTTTGCAGTATGGTACTTTTCCATGATGCCAGCGTTTGACAACAAGTTCTTAACAGTATCTGATGGTTGTGCACCATTGTTCAACCATGACAAAACTAGTTCTTCATCTAGCTTTACTTCTGATGGTTGTACTAGTGGGTTGTAAGTTCCCACAGTTTCAATAAAACGACCATCACGTGGTGAACGTGAGTCTGCAACAACGATACGGTATACAGGGTGCTTCTTTGAACCCATGCGCTTTAAGCGAATTTTAACTGCCATATTTTTATAATTCCTCCAGTCGATTTCTACATGTATTACTATAACAAACTATTCAATTGCTGTAAAGTGTTTTCCCTTTACACTTTACAATTAACGTCTCTTCTTTTTGTTTTTTCGCATTTTACGGGCCATCTGCTTCATGGCAACATTAGCCATTTTACCCTTCATGCCGCCACCAGGGAAGCCAGCACCACTGCCGCCACCCATAGCATTCATCATTTGCTCCATGCCAGCCATGTTACCGTTCATCACACCGCTCATCATCTTCTTCATTTGATTAAATTGCTTAACCATGCGATTAACTTCAACAATTGGACGACCGGCTCCTGCAGCTAGACGACGCTTACGTGAAGGATTCAAAATATCTGGATTTTCACGTTCAGCGGGTGTCATTGACATGACGATTGCCTTAATATGTGCCATATCTTTAGGATCAATTTTAACGTTCTTCAAAGCTGGATTATTAGCCATCCCCGGAATCATCTTCATGATTTCTTCCATTGGCCCCATATTTTGCAATTGATCCATCTGATCAATAAAGTCGTTGAAATCAAAGGTATTTGATTTCATCTTTTCCATGGTTTCAGCGGCTTGTTTTTCATCATAATCTTTTTGGGCTTTTTCGATCAAAGTCAATAGGTCACCCATACCAAGAATACGACTAGCCATACGATCTGGATAGAAGATATCCAAATCGGTCATTTTTTCACCTTGACCAACAAACTTGATTGGCTTACCGGTTACAGCACGAATTGACAAAGCAGCTCCACCACGTGTGTCACCATCTAACTTAGTCAAAACGACACCCGTAATATCAAGGCGATCATTGAATCCTTCTGCTGTCTCCACCGCGTTTTGTCCGGTCATTGCATCAACAACCAACAAGATTTCGTCAGGGTGAGCAATGGCTTTAACATCAGCTAATTCTTGCATTAGCTCTTCGTCAATTTGTAAACGTCCAGCCGCATCAATAAAGACGTAATCCGACTTTAATTCAGCCGCTTTTTCCATTCCGGCCTTAACGATATCACGTGGATTGACATCCGTTCCCATTTCAAAAACAGGAACATCAATTTGCTCACCTAATGTTTTCAATTGCTCAATGGCTGCTGGACGATAAACGTCGGCCGCAATCATCAAAGGACGAGCATTTTGTTCATTCTTCAACTTAAGTGCTAATTTACCAGCAGTCGTTGTTTTACCAGCACCTTGAAGACCAACCATCATAATAACAGTTGGAATTTTAGGTGATTTATTTAATGGTGCATCTGACTCCCCCATCATTTCTGTCAATTCATCATTAACAATTGACACAATTTGTTGGGCTGGATTCAAGCCATCCAGTACCTTAGCACCTGCTGCTTTTTCACGAACATTGCGCACAAAGTCTTTTACAACTTTAAAATTAACGTCGGCTTCTAGTAATGCCAAACGAATTTCACGCATCGTTTCGCGCAAATCAGCATCTGTAACTTTTCCTTTACGTCGTAAACCACTTAAGGCTTTCTGTAGTCGATCTGTTAAACCTTCAAAGGCCATTGCTTTACTCCTCTTCTAATGTGACTAAATGCGTTGCTAAACGAATTAATTTATCGTCATTAGGATATGTTTTTTGAATATACGTATTTAAACGATCAGCCGCTTGCTGCCTATTTTGATAATCATCATAAAGGTGCAATTTTTCTTCATAACTTTCTAAAAGTTGCGTACTTCTTTTAATATTATCATAAACAGCTTGGCGTGAAACCTGATGTTCTTCGGCAATTTCACCTAAAGAATAATCATCAGCATAGTACAACTGTAAGTAATCATTTTGTTTTGCTGTTAATAACGGTTCATAAAAATCACACAGCATATTCAAACGCATGCTTTTTTCTAATTCCATGATATTACTCCGTTAATAAACTACCAAACAAACTCTTGGCAAAATCATTTGCCTCAAATGGTTGAATGTCAGTTACCTTTTCACCTAATCCAACCCACTTAACTGGTAAATGAAGTTCATTACGAATAGGCAAAATAATACCACCCTTAGCAGTACCATCCAACTTAGTCAAAATAATACCAGTGACATCCGTTGAATCCTTGAACAGTTTAGCTTGCTGAACCGCGTTCTGACCTGTAGTTGCATCAAGTGCCAGCAAAACTTCCTGTGGTTCATTTGGCAACTCACGCGTAATAACACGCTTCATCTTTGCTAACTCTTGCATCAAGTTGACGTTGTTTTGCAAACGACCAGCTGTATCAACAAACAAGATATCAGCTTCTGTGTCGATAGCTGTTTTAACACCATCAAATACAACTGAAGCAGGATCGGCCTTTGCAGCACCTGTTACAACTGGCACATCATTACGTTCACCCCAAGCAACTAATTGCTCAGTAGCTCCCGCTCTAAACGTATCAGCAGCAGCCAAAACTACTTTCTTACCAGCATTTTTATAATAAGCTGATAATTTACCAATCGTTGTTGTCTTACCAACACCGTTTACACCAACAAGCAAAATAACCGTTGGTCCTTGTTCTGCAAAATGCATTGAAGCATCTTCATCAATTCCTTGGCTGCGATACAACTCAACTAACTTATCAACAATAACCTTTGAAATTTCTTGCTTGTTTTTAGCGTTTTTTAACTTAACCTCATCACGCAATTCTTCTGTTAGCTGAATAGCCGTCTGAGCACCAACATCAGCGCCAATCAAAGTTTCTTCTAAGTCATCAAAGAAGTCTTCATCAACGGAACGGAAGTTAGCCATAAATGAATTCCAACGCTCTGACCACGTCTTCTTCGTTTTAGTTAGACCTGAATCTAATTTTTGACTAGCATCCTCTGTTTCTGTTTCTGTTTCTGTTTCTGTTTCTGTTTCTGTTTCTGTTTCTGTTTCTGTTTCTGTTTCTGTTTCTAAAGTATCGCGGCTTGGCAAGACAATGTCAATTGCTTGACCAGGTGTTGGTTGCAAAACTTCAACGGTAACCACTTTGATTGGTGGCACACCATTTTCCCAGCTACTTGGGTATAATACTTCAACCTCAACTGTCTCCTCAACAGACTTCTTTTTAAAAAAATCAAATAAACCCATACTTGTCTCCCCTTAATTTTCTATGAGTGTTTCATCCAAGTCGGTTAAATTAACTGACACCATTTTCGAAACCCCTGGTTCTTGCATTGTCACACCATAGAGAACATCTGCATGCGTCATTGTTCCCTTACGGTGCGTAATCACAATAAACTGTGTTCGCTGGTTAACTTCATGCAAATAATTAGCAAAACGATCAACATTTGCTTCATCCAACGCCGCTTCTGTCTCGTCCAAAATCGCAAACGGAACCGGACGAACAGCTAAAATTGCAAATAACAAACTTATTGCTGTTAACGCCTTTTCACCACCTGAAAGCAAACTCATTTGTTGGAATTTTTTGCCAGGCGGTTGTGCCTGAATATCTATTCCACTAGTTAACAAATTGTCAGGATCTGTTAAAACTAATGAGGCCCTTCCACCACCAAACATTTTGACAAATATTTTTGAAAATTGCTCTGCAATTGCATCAAAAGTCGTTTTAAAGCGTGTTGCAACTTCCGTATCCATTTCAGACATTGTCTCTTGCAGATTATCTTTAGCAGCAATTAAATCATTTTGTTGCCGTGTTAAGAAGTCATAGCGTTCTTTAACATCTTGGTATTCCTCAATCGCATGTATGTTAACATGGCCAATCTCAGCTAAGCCTTGCTTCAATAATTTTAGCTTAGTGCGAATAGTCGTGATATCCAAATTAAGTAGTTCTGACTTAGCAAATTCAAATGATGTATCGTAAGTCGTTTCCAAAACATGTTCATTATTATTAATTAACGACTTTAATTCACCTAAACGACCATTAAGTTGTGAAACTGTCGTCATAGCATCATTCAAAGTATCTTGGATGGTATTTAAATCATCATTTAAATCAGTTTGCGTTGACTCAACACGTTGTAATTCTGCTTGAATATTAGCTAGTCTCTGTTCAGCGGCTTGCTTCTTTTCCTGATGTGAATTGATTTGTTCGACCAAACGTTGTTTTACATCATCCTCATCTTGGGTAAAATCTTCAAGTTGTTGCTTAAAGTCAGCTATCTGCTTTTGCTCTGCATTCTTTTGCGCCAATAAATCTTTTTCACGTACCTGTAATGAAGATAACAACGCCTCCGCCTTAGATAGCGCAGATTTATCATCACTCAATTGCTGGTCTGCTTGACTAATTTCAGATTGCAAATGCGTTTGCTCTGCTAAAGCATCATCTAGTTGTTGCTGCAAACGTTGCTGTTTGTCAGTCAAATCAACAATTGCTTGCTCATTTTCTGCAACCATAGTTTGTTTATCTTGTTGATCAGCAGCTAGATGATAATCATATTGTAGCGCAGTTTGCTCTTTATTTAACTGTTCAAGATTTGCTTGAGCCAATTGCAAATTGGCTCTTTGTGTTTGTGCTTGCTCATTCAATGTTAGTACTTGCTGCTGGTAGTCATTAAATGTCGTAGTTGCTGATTCTAAACTTTGATCGATTTGCTTAACTTGAAGCTCTAATGTTAGCACTTCTTGATGCAACTCTTTTTCTTGGTGCGTTAATTTATCAATCTCCGTTTTTTGTGACAGCAAGCCGTTACCATGTTGCCGATTAGCACCACCTGTCATTGACCCGCCGGCGTTCATCACCTGACCATCTAACGTTACCAAACGAACCCGATGTTGCAGCTGCTTAGCAATAAAAATTGCTGCGTTCATGTCCGTTACAATTACAGTAGTTCCTAACAAATTTGCGACGATATTTTGATACTCAGCATCAGTGGTTACCAAATCTTTAGCAACTCCTACCACACCATCTATATCTGATAGCGTTGCTAACTGATAGTCTGATAAATGACGTCCTTTAATTGTCGATTGTGGTAAAAAGGTAACTCTACCCAATCGATGTTGCGCTAAATAAGTAATTGCTTTTTTCGCGACTTGCTCATTGGTAACAACAACATGCTGCAAGGCAGCACCCAAAGCCGTCTCAATGGCAATCTTATGTTGCTCTTGCACTGTAATTAAATTAGCGACAACACCTTGAATACCAGAAAAATTATTCTGTGCCTTCATCAGGTTTTTAACACCTTGATAATACCCATCATAATTTTCAGCAACATGTTGTAATGATTGCAAACGGGTAGTCAAGCGTTGTTCCTGCGCCATCTTGGTAAACCAAGTTTCCCTAGCATCATGACGTTGTTGCTCTAATTTTTGGCCTGTTTGCTTAGCCTTTTCAAAAGATTGCTGTGCTTCTTGTAAAGCCTGCTCACTTTCTGTGGCTAGATGCTTTTTCTCATCAACTTGGGCTGTTAATTCTGCCAAACGTTGTTTAAGTTGCGCAGCGCGTTTGTTTAGTCGTAATGATTCCGCATCACTACGTTCACTTTCTTGTGCCAAATAATTTTTTTCATTTTTAGCACTCGTCAATGCCTGCATCGTTTCAATCAAGGCTTGTCGTTTTTGTTCTATATCCGAATCAAGACCATTTAATTTTGTACGGGGATGTGTCTCGGTTGCTTCTTTAATTACCTCTTGATAATGCTTATATTCTGCTTTTTGAACTGATAATTCATGTAAGCATTGCTCATAAGCTTTATCAATATTAGCTAATCGTTCAGTTGATATTGCCAAACGTTCTTGCAAATCTTTAGTTGTTTCAGCCCGATTTTTATGCCGCTCAACTTGTAGATTTTGCTTACCTGTCAATTGTTCAACTTGCTGAATATGATTTAACAAATCTGCTTGCGTTGTTTGCTGTTCTTGATTTAAAGCAATCTGTTGTTGCCTCAACTGCTCAATCGCTTCATTCTTATCACGCACGAGCTTTTTTTGTTGGTCATAATTTGCTTGATTGTCTGTTATTTTAGTAGCTAAAGATTCTTTTTCCTGATACCAATCTAACAACTCTAATACAATTCGAGATTGATCTAATTTATCATACGACGCTTTAGTTGAAATGTAGTCCTGCGCCTTAGCAGATTCTTGGGCTAATGGTTCCACACGTCCCTGCAATTCATATAAAATATCAGCTACACGAGTTAAATTATCATGAACATCAACCAATTCTTTTTTGGCTTTGTCTTTATTTTGTTTATACTTATAAACACCCGCAACGTCTTCAATGATGCTGCGTCGTTCAACCGGTTTTTCACTAAAAATACTCTCTACCCGGCCTTGCGAAATAATTGAAAAACTTTCACGACCTAAACCAGAATCCATAAACAATTCATGTACATCTTTTAGTCTGACATTAACACCATTAATCTGGTAATTTGAATCACCATTTCGATACAGGCGCCGAGTAATTGTGATTTCTGAATAGTCTGAATGCAAGTAATGATCAGTATTATCAAATGTTATTGACACTTCAGCTCGATTTAATGGTGCTCGCTGTGTCGTACCACCAAAAATGACATCAGCCATTTTATCACCACGAAGCCCCTTGGCTGACTGTTCACCCATAACCCAGCGAATTGCCTCAATAATGTTTGACTTTCCTGATCCATTGGGACCAACAACCCCGGTAATACCTGGCATAAATTCAATTTTTGTTCGTTCGGCAAACGACTTAAAGCCAGTTATTTCCAAAGTTTTTAATTTCATTTTATATTCCTAATCGTTCATTAAAGATTGGTAAGCTTTACGTGCAGCCATTTTTTCTGCATCTTTGGTAGACTTACCAGTACCAGTTGCCAACGGTTCGCTATCAACAGCCACTTGAACTGTAAAGATTTGTTCATTATTTGAAACAGGCTGCTCATCTAACTTAGTATAAGTAATCTTAACAGAACCATCTCGTTGCAAATATTCTTGTAATTTTGACTTATAATCGATAAATTGATCATAGAAGCCTTCATCAATTTTTACAAACATGATATCTTCCAAAAAGCGCATAACCGTGTCTTGACCTTGATCCAAGAATAGGGCACCAATAAATGCTTCCCACAAATCTTCTAACAACGAATCACGATTACGTGCACCAGATAATTCTTCTCCACGTCCTAATTGCACATATCGATCTAGATGCAACTCACGTGACAAAGCTGCGAATGCTCGTGTCTGGACCATTGAAATTCTCAACTCTGTCAATCGACCTTCATCCCAATTTGGAAAACGTTTAAATAAATAAACAGCGGTTGACTGTTGCATAACCGCATCCCCTAAAAACTCAAGCCGTTGATAATCATTACCGGTATAGCCAGGATGTTCATTGATATAATTAGCCTGCGTTAAAGCTTCTTCTAACAGTTTTATATTATTAAAGTGGATATGATGATCCGCTTCTAAATCTTGTTGTAGTTGTTTAAACATATTCCTACCTTCTTTTTTGTATACACTAATCTATTATACCAGACCATTATCCTTCTATATTAGTTTTTAGGATAATATTAAAAAAAGAGGATGGACAAAAAATATCCCATCCTCTTTTTTATTATAAACTTACAAGTTTTGTAGCATAAACGCATTCCAAAACGACTTTTGTCACGCCCTGCTCTTTTTTACTTAGTATGTGAAGCAATATAATCAACAGTATTATTAACTGTAATCAATTTTTCAGCATCTTCGTCTGAGATTTCAGCACCAAATTCATCTTCCATCTCAAGTACTAACTCAACAAAATCAATTGAATCGGCATCAATATCTTTGGTAAGGTTTGTTTCACCTGTAACCTTGGCTGGATCTAATTCAAAATGATCTGCAACTAGTGTAATAACTTTATCCAAAATTTCTTGTCGTTCCATAACTATCTAACTTCCTCTTCTAAAAATGATAACTTTAAATAATTAATTTAGTCAGCCGACTTTGACAAATCAGCTTTATGTTCGGCAACGAACGCTTCCGTCTTCGCAACCAAGTTAGTCTCTAACATTGTATGAATCTGCTTCATTGTATTAGCAACAGCGCTTGCTCCGGCTGAACCGTGTGTCTTAACAACAGGTGCCTTAACACCAATAACAACAGCACCACCGTGTTGAGAATAATCTAGACGTGATTGAATATCCTTCATAGCTGGCTTTAGCATTAACCCAGCTAACTTTGTTTTGATATTACCATCTAGAATTGTGTGCTTAACCAAGCGTAGCATTGACAAAGCAGTTCCTTCAGTGGCCTTTAATGCTGCATTACCTGAAAAGCCATCTGCAACAACCACATCAGCTGGTCCTTGTAAAATGTCACGAGATTCAACATTACCAATGAAGTTAACGTACTTCTTCTCACCACCCTGCTTTAACAACTGATGAGCTTCCTTGTGAACTGGGTCACCTTTATCTTCTTCAGTACCGTTATTTAGCAATCCAACACGTGGACTTTCATAGCCAAGAACTTCTTGGGCATAAAATGACCCTAAGATACCGTATTGATATAGATGTGTTGATCTGCTTTCAGCATTAGCACCAACGTCCATCATTGCAAAAGCATCATGCGGACCATCTAAAGCAGGCAAAACAGTCAACAAAGCCGGACGATCAATACCACGAATACGTCCTACAGTAAAAATACCAACTGCTAACAATGCACCAGTATTTCCAGCTGAGAAAATTGCATCTGCTTCGCCGTCTTTAACTGCTTGAGCTGCCATTACTAATGAACTTTGCTTTTTACGACGAATAGCTTTAACTGGTTCTTCACCCATTTCAACTACTTCATCAGATTGGATTAAAGTTAAGCGTGTTGTATCTTTTACTAATGGCTTTACTTTATCAAGTTGACCAAATAGTAAAAATTCAGTATCAGGCATATTATCGCGTGCCTGTTCAATACCAGCTACAATCGCTTCTGGGGCGTTATCGCCACCCATTGCATCAACAGCAATCTTATACATAATTAACTCCCTTACGGATTTTTTAAACTTTTTCTATAATTGCAATACTATAAAATGTAACACATTTTAGCAATTTGGTAAAAACTTATCTGTCATTTTAATCAAAATTACGATAACGATCCATGGTTTCAGACAACATTTCTGCCAATCCTGCCATTTCAGGTGTTTTGTCCCAATCTGGCGTATCAACAATTTCAATAGCCTCTTCCTGTGCAATATTCATCATTGTTAAATCAGCGACCGGATCACCCACTCTAAATTCTGGTACACCTGACTGCCGATTTCCTAAGACATCACCCGCACCACGTAGTTCCAAATCTTTTTGCGCTAGCACAAATCCATCTGTTGTCGCCACCATTGCTTCCATACGATCAATACCATATTGCGTTTTTGGATCACTAACCAAGAAAGTATATGCTTGGCGAGATCCTCTACCAACTCGACCACGTAACTGGTGAAGCTGTGACAAGCCAAAACGATCAGCGTCTAAAATCATCATTGCCGTTGCGTTAGGAACATCCACACCAACCTCGATTACTGTCGTTGCCACCAACACCTGAAATTCATTTGCTTTGAACGCTGTCATGATACTATCTTTTTCATCATTTGAAAGACGCCCATGTAACAAACCAACTTTAAAATCAGGCGCAAAATATGCTGACAACTCTTCATAAACAGCTTGCGCATTTTGAACGTCTAACGTTTCGGATTCTTCAATTAATGGCGTAACCACATATGCTTGAACACCACTTGTTAGTTGTTTTTTAACAAAATCAATCGCTTTTTCAAATTGATTATGGCGTAACCAATACGTCTTAACTTGTTTACGTCCCGCAGGCAACTGATCAATAATTGAAACATCCATTTCACCATACGCTGTAATTGCTAAGGTTCTTGGTATTGGTGTTGCTGTCATCGCTAAGATATCTGGATTCATACCAACTTGTCGTAATGCTGCACGTTGTTGGACACCAAAACGATGTTGCTCATCGATAACTGCTAATCCCAAATTATGAAAAGCAATATCAGGTTGAATTAACGCATGTGTCCCAATGATAATATCAATATCACCCGCCACCAAATCCGCTAATATTTGCCGACGTGCTGCTGCCTTAGTAGAACCCGTTAGAATCTCCACTCGAACTTCATTTGGATCAAAAAAATTACCGATTGTTTGGGCATGTTGTTGTGCCAAAATCTCAGTTGGTGCCATCAGTGTTGCTTGCATACCTGCTGTAATAGCAGCATACATCGCTAAAACCGCTACAACAGTTTTACCAGACCCCACATCTCCTTGGAGTAAACGATTCATGTGAACCGGTCGACGCATATCACGAACAATTTCATTAACAACTTTCTTTTGCGCATTCGTTAATTCAAACGGTAACTTCTTAATAAACGCTTTTAATTGATCGTTATCATAAGTAATTGCACGTCCCTGATTATGTCGATCCATTTGTTTAATTACCTGCAAACGCATTTGAAAAATGAAAAATTCCATAAATGATGCCGTTCTTCTTGCGGCTGCAGCCACTTGCTCATCAGCAGGTGCATGCATACCAAAAATAGTATCATGATAATTCATTAAACGATAACGTCGCCGAATGTCTTCAGGAATAATTTCTTGTGATAATGCATCTTTATATTTACCCAAGGCTTGTAAAATTAAATCCTTAATCGTGCCCGCCTTAATTTCTTTAGAAGATGGATAGATTGCCTCTAACTCATCTTCACTATTTTTAGGCATCATCTTAATGGCAGCTAAGCTCTGTCGCATTTTACTATATGTACCATAAATCGCAACTTCATTACCTACTTCAATATTTTTACCGAGCCATGGTTGATTGAAAAAGGAAACTTGAATTGTGTCATGTTCAACGGTTAATCTAAAATTTAAACGAGTTTTTTTGAAACCCATACGACTAATTACAGGTGGGGATGTTACCAATCCCTTAAAAGTAACCTTCTCACCATCTAATGTTTGTGAAGGTAATTTTTGTGCTAAATCATTGTAACGACGTGGATAATAAGTTAGTAAATCACCAACAGTAAAGACGCCTAATTTATTTAAGGCTTGTTCTCGTTTTGGACCAACACCTGATAATTCTGCAATACTATCAAGTAAACTAGGCATACTTTCCCTCCAATCACTTATAACTTAATAAAAGGTCTCTAGTAGCTAAGCACTAAAGACCTTTTCATAATTCTGACATACTTTTGTAGCTCATTTATGTCAATGTGCTAACCCACGTTAGAACTTTTATTCAACTGAAATCAAAATTGGATATAGTGGTTGTCCACCATCATGAATTTCAAATTCTAATTCATCATCCAATGACTCACCAACTTGTTGTAATGCTTCAGCATCTGCAACAGTAGCATCTTGACCATAGTAAATTGTGACAAGTTCTGAATCTTCATCTGTCATCTTGCCAAGCAATTCCGCTGCTGCTTGATTAACGTTAGCATCTGGAACAGCAACCACAATTTCACCATCTAACAAACCGATAGCATCCCCTGCTTGAATAGCAAGACCATTAATTGTTGTGCTACGGACTGAAGTCGTCACAGATCCTGACTTAACGTCAGCCAATACTGAACCCATTGCGGAAACATTATCATCAAGTGACTTCATTTGATCATATCCTAGAACTAATGCCGTTAGTCCTTGCTGAATTGTCTTAGTTTTAACAACCTTTACTGGTACGTCAGCTAGCTCAACAGCTTGTTCCGCCGCCATTACGATATTACCATCGTTAGGTAGAATAATTGCCGAAGATGCGTGGCTATCAGTAACTGCCTTTAGTAAATCCTGCGTTGAAGGCGCTTGTTGACTACTATCGATAACTACGGTTGCACCAGTAGAAGCAAAAATTTCTTTAATACCTTCACCAGCAGCTGTCGTAATAACAGCTACCTCTGGTGCTGACTTTGTTGCTTTTGCATCATCACCATTTTGTGCTTTTTGCTCAGCAGCAACAGTTGCAGCTTCTGCTTGTTGATTACGCATATTATCAACTTTTACTTTACGAAGTGAACCGAATTGCGTTCCCCAGTTAATAACATTACCTGGGTCTTCAGTATGCACGTGCACCTTAACGACATCGTCATCATTAATGACAAGCAAAGAATCACCTAATTTAGCTAAATGATCATAGAAAGTATCATAATCAAATTTTTGCGTATAGGTTGTTCCTTTAGCAATATCTACCATGATTTCAGTACAGTAACCATACTTAATATCATCAGGATTCAATTCACCCTGGACACCTGCATTGTGCAATGACAAAACCATGGCATCTAAGTTAGCATTATCTAGTTCCGTTTTAACTTCTTGTCCTGATAGAACAGCATAAAAAGCACTTAAAACAATAACTAGTCCTTGACCACCTGAATCAACAACGCCAACCTCTTTTAATACAGGCAATAAATCAGGTGTAGATGCCAATGCCTTTTCAGCAGCTTCCAAAGCATCTGCCATAACTTGAGTTGCATCATCAGTTTTTTTGGCTGTACGATTTGCCGCAGCAGCAGCCTCACGAATAACTGTTAAAATAGTTCCTTCAGTAGGCTTCATAACTGCTTTATATGCTGTTTCAGCACCACCCATTAATGCATCTGCTAAATCACGTGCTGACAAATTTTCTTTATCGGCAATTTTAGCAGCAAAGCCACGGAAAATCTGTGACAAAATAACACCAGAATTACCACGGGCGCCCATTAACAATCCTTTAGCAGTTGCCTTAGCTAATTCACCAATGTGCGTATTAACTTCATTACGCTCATATTCAGCACCACTTGCCATTGACAAAGTCATATTTGTACCGGTATCACCATCGGGAACCGGGAAAACATTTAGTTTATTAATTTTTTCCGCATTACTTTTTAACGCATCAGCTGCTGCGTTAATCATTTTACCAAATTCAACATTGGTAATTGTCGTTACAACTTCCACTGTATTCAACTCCTTATAACCAGGCTAATCTCCTAGCATACGCACGCCTTGAACGGTTACATTAACACTGCTAGCAACAATACCTAACATCACGTTCAAGTCATTTTTCACTCGTGCCTGTACACTCTTTGAAATTTCGGAAATCTTCATGCCATACCCAACAATAATATGAACATCTACTGTGACGCCACCATCTTGTTGACGAACAACAACACCCTTTGAGAAGCTATCACCATTTAATATTTGATTTACACCGTCACGTAACGGATTTTGACTAGCCATACCAACAACACCATAATTATCAGTTACTGCTCCGCCAACAATCGTTGCGATAACATCATTTTCAATTTCAATTGCACCCTGTGCTGTTTGGATCTTTACTGTCATTAGAATGACCTCCACATTAAGCTATATACCATTCTACCACATGCTGCGCGCCAAAATTTGTTTGCTAATCATGTTTCTTACATAATATAAAGGCTATATAAAAGAAAAAAGCCACCAACCGGTAGCTTTAAATTCTTATACACGCTCAATTGAACCGTTCTTCAAACCAGCCTTCAAAGTACGAGCTGATAGGTACACCTTCTTAGGTGCTGAACCATTAATCTTAACCGTCACTTTTTGCAAGTTTGGCTTCCAGCTACGACGACTTGAGTTAAGGGCGTGTGAACGTTGGTTACCGAAACGAGTACGCTTTCCATTGACTGCATCAACTGCCATATGTTTACCCTCCAATCTTAAGCTCTTTTAATTCAGTGCTTTTATTTACTTGAATAATAATACCAAACCCTCACACAATAAGCAAGGGTTTTGTGTAAAGTATTTTTACTTTACACTTTTTATTGCTCAGCTGTCTGACCAATTAAGTCCCGACTTTGTATTGCAGCAACAATACCACTTTGAAAAGAAAAATGATTCTCTTCCCCTACAAATTCATTAGATGAAAATGAAAATGGGTTACCTGACCAATCCTTTAAGTGATATTTTTCATCAATTAAAGTTAAACCGGTAACAGGTGTTAATGGCATAAAGCCGAGATACTTCATAGTCTTATCTTTAACAATTTTATGCATGCCTGGTAGATAAAAGTCAATACGATTAATACGATCTATAATCGTTACCTTCTGAACGATGTCTCTAAATCTAGGTTGCGTAAAAATCCAAATATTAGATAATAGTTGATCAATACGGCCCCCAGTAGCGCCATAAATTTCAATTTTGTCAGGATTATATTGTTCTTGAATCAAAGTTAGTAATAATTCAGTATCCGTATCATCCTTTTCTGGTTTAACACTAACAATATTTGACAATTTTTCTATCACATCCTGACGTTCCTTTGGCGTAACAGAATCGAAATCACCGACTGTCAAAATTGGCGTTTGCCCCAAAGCCAATAATCGTAATGAACCTCGATCTGCGGCCGCCCATGGGCCATCTAATTGACCATTTTTTAAGTCATCAGGCCATTCAGAAATTGGACCACCAACTAATAAACGCACACGTTCCATTAATCAGTTGTAACTTCCTTTAAACGGGCAATTTTAGCTGCTGGATCAACCTTATCGTAAACATATGAACCAGCCACTGCAACAGTTGCACCAGCATCATAGGCTAGCTTAGTAGTCTCATCATTGGCGCCACCATCAATTTCAATATCAAAATCATAACCTTTTTCAGCCTTAATCTTTGCTAATTCAGCAATCTTAGCAACTGTTTCAGGCAAGAATTTTTGACCACCAAAGCCTGGATTAACAGTCATAACTAACACTTGGTCAACCATGTGCAATACCGGCTCAATCAACGCAACAGATGTACCTGGGTTAATAACAACTTCAGCCTTAACACCATGTCCTTTGATTTGTTGTAATGCACGATGGATATGATTAGTTGCTTCATAGTGAACACCGATAATATCTGCTCCAGCTTCAGCAAATTCATCGATATAGCGTTCAGGATCAACAGCCATTAAATGAACGTCTAATACCAAATTAGTTTTTGGACGTAATGCTTTTACCCAATTAGGACCATATGCAATTGATGGCACAAACAATCCGTCCATAACATCAATATGTAACAATTCTGCCCCAGCTTCTTCAACTGTATGGACATCACGTTCCAAGTTTAAATAATCTGCAGCTAAAATTGATGGCGCTACCTTAATTGTCATAACTAATTCCCTCTTTAACTTATTGTTTAATGTTTTTTATCATGTTTATTATAAACCGGGCGACGACCTGCAATCAAATCATAAAACAATTTATAATTTTCATAACGTGATGGCATTATTTTTTCTTGTGCCACAGCTTCCTTAACAGCGCAGTTAGGTTCATTTAAATGAACACATCCTCTGAAACGACAATCACTGGCGTAATCATTTATTTCTCGGAAATATTGACCTAACTCACGTGCAGGCATATCAAATACCTCAAAAGCAGAAAATCCAGGCGTATCGGCAACTAGACCGCCGTACAAATCAATTAAGGATACCTGTCGAGTAGTATGTTTTCCACGACTTAAAGCTTGTGACACTTCACCCGTTTCTAAATTAAGTGATGGTGAAATATGATTCAAAAGCGTACTTTTACCAGCACCAGTCTGTCCCATCAAAACCGTCAATTTATCTGCTAATTGACTTTTAATAGCATCTAAGCTTTCATCATCAAATGCTTTCTCTGGCCAAATAACTTGATAGCCAATTTCTCGATAGCCAGCAACTATATCTGAAAAATAGTTAGACTCTGCTTCCGTTAATAAATCTGTCTTCGTAAAATAGATAACAGGCTCGATATTTTTTTCTTCCAAAGCAACTAATTGACGATCTAACAAATTGCTTGACCAATCTGGCATTTTAACTGCCGTCACAACAATCACTTGATCCACGTTTGCAACAGGTGGTCTTACAATACTATTTTTGCGTTGTTCAATTGACAAAATATAACCCTCATTAGGGGTATCAGCACTAAAAGTAACCCAGTCACCAACTAAAGGTTTTAAATCTTTTTTTCGAAAATTACCTCGTGCTCGTGTTCGAAATAGTTTACCATCAGTTGTTAAAACATCATAAAAGCCAGCTAATGCTAACTGAATTTGTCCATGGTATTGTGCCATCAATTCTCCTATTCTAAATACTTTTAATCATCATCTTTTTCAGTAGAACTAGACGATTGTGAGGCTGATGATGTCGATGTGCTGTCTTGTTCAGCTTCAGATGACGTTTCACTGCTTTGTGAAGATTCGCTTGACTCTGATGGCTTTTCCTCATCATCATCGTCATCATCAGAACTTGTTGAAGATGGCTTTGACGTTGATGAATGTCCACCCTCAGATTCTGAAGGCTTTTCTTGTTCTGAACTTGGTGCTGCCACAGGTCCTTGCGATAAGGTAACCAACATCGTCTCATTTTTAGCTACCTTAGCGCCTGGCTCAATTGATTGAGAAACAACGTTACCACTTGGGATGCTATTAGAATTGACAGTATCAAAATTAATCATCACACCATTATTTTGGGCCCATACCAAAACTGCATTTTGTGATTTACCAGTAAAGTCAGGAACGGTATGCTTTTTAGGACCTTTTGAGACACTAAACTTAACCTTTGTTTTACCCGGCACAACACGATCTTCTGCATTAACATTTTGTTCAACAATATAGCCCTTAGGGACAGTATCATCAGCAACTTTCTTTTGTGATACCTTATACCCCTTGTCACGCAATTGCTCACGAACAGAGCTATACTTCTCATTTACATAATCGCCAAAACGAACTTTAGCCGAGCCTTTAGAAACAACTAAATTAATCACTGTATCAGTTGGTACAGATTTATTTCGCTTAGGGTCAGTTTTAACAACTTTTCCTTGCTCAATCGTATCAGAACGTGTCTCAGTGACTTCACCAACCTTTAAACCATCTTCACGAATAGTTTTTTTAGCATTAGCTTGCGACATCCCTGTTACGTCAGAAACATGTACCATATCTGGTTGCATAGCCCCGTAAACAAAAAATCCTACTAATAATGCTAAAACAGCAACAATCGCTGCAATCAAATAGCGTCGCTTTTTCTTACCTTTTTTGGGCTTTGGTGTAGTCTCAGCTAGCGTTGCTTGTGACTTCACTGGTTTCTGCTGAGCCGTCGTGCTTAAATCAGACTCACTTGTTTCAGCAGGGCGTTGATCAGCCATTGCTTGTATATCTGCTAATGGAATAACCTTTGTTGCCGTATTATCTTCTGCGGCAACGTTTGAATCATGCCAACGAGGTTCGTTAATCCGATTTGCAGACAATGCCGTTGCTAAATCTTCTGACATTGCTTCTGCAGATGCATAACGACTCATTGGATTTTTAGCCGTTGCTTTAAAAATAACATTTTCTAAAGCTTGCGGTACACGTGGATCAACGTCACGTACTGATGGCATTGGACTCTGTGTATGCTTAACTGCAATCGCAACGGCCGTTTCACCATCAAATGGTACATGCCCCGTAATCATTTCAAACAACATAATTCCTAATGAATAAATATCACTACGATTTGAAGCAGAATCTCCACGTACTTGTTCTGGCGCCATATAATGAACAGACCCAATCGCTGTATTTGTCTGGGTCATCCCAAACGAACTTTGAGCACGAGCAATTCCAAAATCAGAAACTTTGGCTTCACCATCGGTACTAATCAAAATATTCTGTGGTTTTAAATCACGATGAATAATACCTGCCTGATGTGCAACAGCTATTCCAGCTAAGATTTCACGCATAATATCAATTATCCGGCTTACCGGAATAGGCCAATTTTGCGCGATATAGCGCTTTAAATCCATACCCTCAACAAATTCAGTAACTAGATACTGTGAGCCGCCTTCTTCACCATAATCATAAACTTCAATAATATTAGGATGTAAAATTGACGAAGTCGCAGCAATTTCATTACTAAAGCGACGACGCGTCTTTTCATCATCACGCATGTCGAAACGCATCAATTTCAAAGAAACATCACGATCCAAAATAATATCATGTGCGCGATATACATTAGCCATGCCACCTTCACCAAGTGGTTCAATAATGCGATACCGTTCACCAATTAACTGACCATTTCGCATTAGTTATCCTCACTTTCTTGATGACCAATAAGCACAGTGACATTATCTGACCCACCAGCTTCATTAGTAAGCGTAATTAATTGAGATACAGCCTGTGAAATATCCGGTGCTGATAATATTGTTTGCAAGATTTTCTCATCTCGAATATGCTTTGGCATGCCATCCGTTGTCATTAAAATATAATCCCCCGGATAAATGTTAATCGCAAATAAATCTGCTTTTGAGTCATCAGTTACACCTAGCTGTCTTGTAATCAAATGGCGTCCTGGATGAGTAATAGCTTCATCCGGCGTAATCGCTCCTTCTTGTAACAGTTCATTAGCTAAATTATGATCAACTGTTAACTGCCGCATTTGATGCTGACGAATTACATAAGCTCTCGAATCACCAATATTGGCAACTACCATTTCATTAGCAAAGATAACAGCTACGACTAAAGTAGTCGCCATGCCATTTAAAGTACGATAGCGATTGGCCGTTTGAACGATTGTATCATTTTCACTATTAATATGATCTACCAACCACTGCTTGACGTCATCTACTGAATTGATGCTTGACTGTTCCCATTGATTACCAATATGTGATACCGCCATCGTAGCGGCAACATCACCGCCATTTTGACCACCAACACCATCAGCAACAATTGCTAGTTGTGTTCCAGATTGATTAATAAAAACACTGACATAATCTTGGTTGTCGGTACGCATACGCCCAGTATCAGATGCATAAGCTATTTTCATATTTTATCATCCCTTCGTAAATACACTAACCATCATCATTATTGCTTAACTAATGTTGCAACGAAAAAGCCATCAGAACCAAAATCATCTGGATAGATGTGCAACATACCACGAGCATCTAGTACGTCCAAGTCAAATGATGTTTGCGTTGGCACTAATTTAAAATCATCATGATCTGCTAAAAACGCATCAATAACATCTTCGTTTTCAGTCTTCAGTATTGTACATGTACCGTATACTAAACGACCATCTTTTTTTAGTTTACTTGCAACGGCATCTAAAATATCCTTTTGTATTTTTTGTAACTGATAACTATCATTTAGTGATTTTTCATATCTAATTTCAGGCTTTCGTCTTAGCAAACCAAATCCTGAACATGGTGCATCTACTAAAATACGATCAAAAGTTTCATCAGTAAATTTTTCATCAACTTTTCTTGCATCCAAAACTTGAGTTTCAACCCGATTAATAACATGTAATCGCTCAGCATTCTCTCTAATCAACTTTGCCTTGTGATCATGAATATCTAAGGCCGTTACCTTACCACCCTGTGAGTTATCTAAATACGTTGCAATTTGCGTTGTTTTACCACCAGGTGCAGCCGCTGCATCTAATACTTGATTAAATGGCTCTAATGCCAAGCTAGGTACCATTAACATAGCTGATTCATCTTGCAAGGTTAACAACCCATCTTTAAATAATTGTGAACTTGCAACATGCCCACCTGACACCAATAATGCGTCTGGCGTAACCTGCGATGGCACTACAGTAAAACCTGCATCTGTTAATTGACTTGTAACATCATCAACTGTCGTAACTGCCTTGTTAACACGAACTGATTGTGCAGGTGCTTCATTAACTGACTTAGCAATTGAGACAGTTTTCTCCCAACCCAGCTGATCTTGTAACGTCTGAACAAGCCATGTTGGCAATGATGATTGCACTGACAATTGTTCAACCGGATTATCAATCTCTTTAAAATCTAACGACAAACCTTGTCGTTGAACAGTATGTAGAACACCCGTGACAAACTTACGAATACCATCGTGACCACGACGCTTGGCAATATTAATTGCTTCATCAAAAATAGCATGGTCTGGAATTTTATCTAAATATTGCAATTGGTACAAAGAAATAAACAACAATTCGCGCACCCAAGGCTCTAACTTTTGCGGACGTTTAACAAAAGGTGTCAACCAATATTCAATGGTTAAACGGTGCTGAATCACACCATAAACCATTGTCGTCATCAAATTAACATTCTTCTCTGATAGACTAGATTGCTTGATAACGCTATTTAATTGTAAATTAGAATAAGCACCGTTACGAACCTTTTCTAGTACACGAACAGCTAAAGCGCGGGGATTCGTTTGCTCCCAGTTCGCGATTTTTTGGTTAGTTTTCTTACTCATGTGTAATTACTTGATCTCCTTGTGCAAATTTAGCATGCCCATTTAAATAAGCTGTAATTGTCATTTTAGGTTTACCCGCTGGTTGAAGTTCATCGATAGCAATTACTTTACCATCCCCTGCAGCTAACCATAATTCATGTTTACCTTTTTTAACCACCGTGCCTGGTATAGCTGACGTCGTCTCATCTACCAAATGTGTTTGTTGAATTTTTGTTCGGACACCGTTAATCGTTGTATGTGCAATTGGAAATGGATTCAATCCACGAACATGGTTATGAATTGTCTGTGCAGACTTGGTAAAGTCCAGCACTTCCTCTTCAGGTTTAATATTAGGTGAAAATGTAACTTCATCTGGGTTTTGTGCGATTGGTTTAATTTTACCAGCAATCAAATCAGGCAAAGTTTCTAATAGTAAATCACGACCAACAATACTCAACTTATCAAATAATGTTCCTGTATTATCATCTGCTAAAATTGGTAACTCTCTTTGCGAGATAATATCACCAGCATCCATTGCCTTAACCATATACATAATCGTGACACCTGTCTTCTCATCACCATTTAAGACAGCGTAATGAATAGGTGCCCCACCACGGTACTTTGGTAATAACGATGCGTGTACATTGATTGCCCCAATCTGAGCAGCATTCAACAATTTAGTTGGTAAGAATTGACCATAAGCAGCAGTAATAATTAAATCAGGTGCCAAATCAATAATTTGCTGCATTTCTTCTGAACCAGATAGTTTATTAGGTTGCAAAACAGGAATACCCGCTTTTACAGCAACTTCTTTTACGGGTGTTGGTGTCAAAACGTGCTTACGTCCCACTGGTCGATCTGGCTGTGTTAATACTGCCTTCACATCATATTCAGCATGATCTACTAGGCTTTGTAAAATTGGGGCTGAAAAATCAGGTGTTCCCATAAAAACAATACTTGTCATTTTTTAAACTCCTCTGTTATATGTATGATAATACCATTTCATTAATGCGTATTACCTTATTTTTACTTACATAAAATTAGTTGGTTCACGGTCAATCATAAGTGTTACGCCTTGTCGCTGTAATTGTTGCCCTTTATGCATTAATTCAGTCAACGCCTGCATTAAATTCTGGTCATAACGATACTTAATAACGACACGATAATAATATTTATTTTTGATTCGTGAAATCGTACTAGGCGCTGGTCCAAGCATAATAGTTTCTTTATCTACAATATTCTTCAACCAGTTAGTCGTTTCAAAAGCAATTTTTGCCGCCTCATTAACCTGCTCATGAGCAAATTTTATTTGTACAGTGAAATAGTATGGTGTATAACGCCAAGCATGTCTAAGCGACATTTCCTGACGATAAAATGCTTCATAATCTTGATCCTTTGCTAACTGAATAGCATAGTGCTCTGGATTAAAGGTTTGCAAAATCACATTACCAGGCTTGTCCGCACGACCTGCACGGCCTGAAACTTGCGTTAATAACTGAAAAGTTCGTTCAGAAGCTCTGAAATCAGGCAATGTCAAAGTTGTATCAGCATTAAGGATACCAACTAAAGTTACATTTGGAAAATCCAGTCCTTTTGCAATCATTTGCGTTCCCAACAAGATATCAGCTTTATGGTCGCCAAATGCTGTCAATAACTTATCAACAGACCCCTTTTTACGTGTCGTATCTACATCCATTCTTAGCACGCGAGCTTCAGGTAAAATTTCATTCAAATGCTCAACAACTTTTTGAGTACCTGTTCCAAATTGACGAATCCGCTTAGATCCACAAATTTTACATTGTCGTGGAATAGTTTCACTGTAGCCACAATAATGGCAAACCAATCGACCGACATCTTTGTGAACGGTTAATGCAACATCACAATTGACACATCGCGGCGTATAACCGCAATCACGACAAATAATAAAATTTGCATAACCGCGACGATTTAACATCAACACAATTTGTTCTTGGCGTGCTAATCGTTCCTGCATACTAGTTAATAATTGCGGTGACAACACATCATCGTTATTATATTTTATTGCCTCACGCATATCCACAATTTCAGTTGTTGGTAAAGCCCCTCGTGTCGCACGTTGCGTAAGTGTCAAAAGTTGGTAAACACCCTTTTGCGCACGTGCACGACTTTCTAATGATGGTGTTGCTGAACCCAACAACAAAGTAGCATTATGATAGTCTGACCGCCATTGAGCAACATCCCGCGCATGATATCTTGGATTATCATCTTGTTTATATGAAGTTTCATGTTCTTCATCGATAATAATCAAGCCTATATTTATAAGTGGTGCGAAAACTGCCGAACGAGCCCCCACAACAACGTGTACTTCTTGACGTTGAATGCGACGCCATTCATCATAACGTTCGCCATCAGATAAACCAGAATGCATAACAGCAACATCATCGCCAAAACGACTTTTCACGCGACGTACCATCTGAGGCGTTAAGGTAATTTCAGGAACTAGCATCAAAGCTGTTTTTCCAATCGATAACGCCTTCGCAATAGCTTGTAAATAAACTTCAGTTTTACCAGATCCAGTAACACCCTCTAATAAAAATGTTCGTTTCTCTGGTTCAACGATATTTGCTGTAATGGCATCATATGCCTTTTGTTGTTCAGCATTTAATTCTAGCGGTTGACTAGGTTGAACAGGTGTCTGCAATTTAGGAATACGATATGATTCCATCTGATCCTGCACCAACCATCCTTTAGTCTCAGCCTGATTAATAACCGCATAATCCAAATTATAACGTTTAATAACATCTTTTACAGGTACAAATTTTGATGGTGCATGCATCAAAAAGGATAATAATCGGGCTTGTTTAACAGCCGAAGAACGTAATTTTTGTAGTTGTTCTTGGTAAAAACTCATGTCCTTAATTGATTTTAAAACATTTACCATCTTTACTTTGGCTCGATTTTTAACCAAATAACCAATTTCAATTACATTTTGTTTTTGTAATTTCAATAATTGAGGTAGTAACTCATGATCGACATTATCATTATCAAAAGGAACTTCCTTACGATCAGCAAACATTAATGCCACTTGTGGCCAATCACGTAATTTTTCAGGCTCTAATACACGTAACACTTTGCCATATTTTGCTCGCATAACATTTGGTAACATCGTTTGCAGTACACTAATTTGAAAAGCAAAATTATAATCAGCCAACCACGCTCCTAATTGCAATAACTCTTCATTCAATACTGGTTCAATCTCAACTACTTGAATAACTTCTTTTAATTTTTCTACTTGCTCTGCATTTTCTTTAATAGCAACAACAAATCCTTGCACCAATCGATTACCTTTACCAAAGGGAACAACCACGCGCATACCACGTTGTAATATTTCTTTCATGGCTGCGGGTACACGATAAGTATATGGTCGATTGGTTTGCATTGTTGGCACATCAACAATTACTTGCGCATACATAGATAGTCTCCTTTCCTAAAAATAACTGACTCAAAAGAAAATCACATACTTCATTTTACCAGAATTATTGATGTCATGGCTTTTAAATACCCCAAATAAAAAGCCAGAACTTTTCAGTTCTAGCTTTAATTGTTTATAAATTATCTACTTATTTTGCTTGTAGTGCTTGTACATCACGAGCAATCATCAATTCTTCGTTAGTAGCAACCTTCAAAACCTTTGCAGTTGAATCTTCAGATGAAATAATTACTTCATCATCACGTAATTCATTTTGCTCAGCATCTAACTTAATACCCATAAATGCCAAACGATCAATAATTGCTTCACGAACGTTAGCTGCGTTCTCACCAATACCAGCAGTAAATGTCAAAGCATCAACACCACCCAATTCAACATAGTATTGACCAATGTAACGAACAACACGATCGATAAACATTTCAATGGCAAGTGCAGCATGATCATTAGTATCTTCAACTTCTTCCAAATCACGCATATCTGAAGAAATTGTTGAAATACCTAGCAAACCTGACTTCTTATTCAAAATATCAAGCATTTCATCGTTTGATAGTCCTTCACGGTTTTGAATATAGTAAACAAGAGAAGGATCAATATCACCCGTACGAGTAGCCATAGTTACACCGGCCAATGGTGTGAATCCCATTGAAGTATCAAATGACTTACCATCTTTAATTGCTGTTACTGATGCACCAGCACCCAAGTGTAGTGTGATAAGCTTTAGGTCTTCTAACTTCTTACCAAGAAGATCAGCTGTACGTTGTGCAACATACTTATGTGATGTTCCGTGTGCACCGTACTTACGTGCTCCATACTTTGTGTAGTACTCATATGGCAATGAGTAAAGGTAGTTCTTCTTTGGCATTGATTGGTGGAATGCTGTGTCAAATACAGCAACTGACAATGCATTAGGCAACAACTTTTGGAATACGCGGATTCCAAGTGCTTCAGAAGCATTGTGCAAAGGTGCATAATCAGCTAAACGCTCAATCTTGTTAAGAACCTCGTCATCAACAACAACTGACTTGTTAAACCATTCCCCACCTGCAACGATACGGTGACCAACACCAGTGATTTCTGCAAGGTCTGCAATAACTTCGTGTTCTTTCAATTGAGCAAGCAAAAGATTGATTGCAGCTTCATGATCCGCAATATCTTGCACAAGTTCAAATTTTTCTCCATTATACTTCAAAGTAAAGATTGCATCGCTCATACCGATACGCTCTACTTGTCCTTTTGCAATCACATTTTCTTCTGGCATTTCAAATAATTGAAACTTTAGTGATGATGATCCAGCATTAATCGCCATTGTCTTAACCATGTACAGTTATCTCCTCTTCCCTAACGGAACTCATAATTATCTTATATTGAGTATATCATAAAATTACCCAATTCGTTAAGAATAACATTAACAGAAAACCCTGTTACTAGTGCATGTAGAGATGATTTGCTTTCATCCAAGCTGTCAATTCTGTCACAAAGTTTTTATTTTCTGCACTCTCAGATAGTGATGGTGCTTTAGCTAACATGACAGGTTTAGCTTGACGTGAATTTTCACCCGACCGTTGCAATACCAATATTACTTTACCCATTTTAGGATCTTTAAATAGATTACTTGGTAGTTGAATTAATGCTTGGAAATACACATTGTCAGTTTGTAAATAACGTAACAAAGATTTACTCTGATCACTTTCAAATAAATTAGTAGGCACAGTTAAAATAACTAAACCATCCGGCTTCACTGCAGCAATACTTTGCTCAATTAACAAATGATGGACAAATGTTAATCCCTCAGTAACACTCGTTTCAAATTTTTCAGAAGCAGTTTTTGGATAATATCCAATTGGTAAATCACCAATAACGACATCAGCATCGTCTTGCATTGATGTTGCAACACTATCAGCTAATGTAATATGCCAATCTTCTTCTAATAATGCAGCAACACCACTGGCAACCGTCAGCATTGTATCATCGTTTTCAAAACCAACGACTTCTATATTCTTATTATTTTCTTGCAATGCTTGGCTAACCGTTGCCACCAAATTTCCAGTTCCAAGAGCTAAATCTTTAATGCGAATATTGTCTTTTTGGCCAACAAAAGCATTTGTAATGAATGTTACCCACATGCCAATAGCATCTGGCGTTACCTGATAATTAGCTTGCAACCCATCTTGATGGATTGTACCTACAAGTAAAAATTGTAAAACTTGTCGTTTGTCTGTTTTACTCAATGTATCAAAATCGGCCATTTTGATATCAGCTAATACACTTTGCTTTTGTTCATCTGTCAAACTTTCTACATCTTCATCAGTTTGACCTAACATAATTTCAAACAAGATAATTAAAGCTTCGATTGATGCACCATCAATAAACTCTATTATTTTTTGTTGCGCAGTTTGCAAGCTCTTTACGCTATTTTCAATTGCTTCATACATTTAAATTACCTCATCTTTCATACAGAGACTAGTTTAGCTAGTTTCTCACGGGCTGACAAGGTACATTAATTACTTAATTTTGGCACTCTTACAATTTGATATTCACTAACCCTGACATAATAACCTTTATCCTCAATCCTAATGACCCTTGGAAAGGTCTTTCCCTGCCTATCAACTTTCAAATTTTTAGTAGTTCGTACGTAATGAACAGCTTGCGATTTACGTAACCAAAAGAGATACTCACGCTTTTGCATCGTCTGATAGTGTACCTGACTACCCATCCAAAGCATTGTTGCACCAAGCAGTCCAAAGCTTAACACTACAATTTGACTAAGAATAAATGCCCGACGTTGTTTATTCATTAATATATATTTCTTCCTTGAATACTGCTTCATTAGTGAATTTTAGCGTTATTTGATATAAATGCGGCGCGATTTCCTTAAAATTAAGATACTTAACACGCAATAAGTAAGATATAAATTTACCATCTGAACGATACAAACATAAACAGTATCCTTTCAAACCTAGTAAATAATGTTTGTTAGTCCTAGTATTAAATATTGCTAATGCATCCTCGCTAACCCCTGTTACGCGATAATGATGGGCATCATTTTCTAAGCGCTTTATAAACTGATTAACTAAAATTACTTGCGTATCATTTTCTTGCTGTTGTTTAACACGTTGCAACCCTTGCGATGAAATAGCAAAGGCGAGCAAAATACCACTAAAAACAACTAAAGCAACCATACACTCTACTAGTGTAAATCCTCGCCGTTTAA
Source organism: Weissella bombi (assembly GCF_900094835.1). Taxonomy (GTDB): domain Bacteria; phylum Bacillota; class Bacilli; order Lactobacillales; family Lactobacillaceae; genus Weissella; species Weissella bombi. The sequence continues at coordinate 61,439 of NZ_FMAO01000003.1, forward strand.
CCATGCCTTTTGTTCCCGATAGTATTTTTGTTTAACTTGAGCAATACTTTCTTCATTCTGATGACTTTGTTGTTGAACTGCTTCAATGATGCCTAATAAAATCGTAACCATCCCCACAACAATCGTCAGACCAACCATCGCCTCCACTAACAAAAAACCTTTACGTCGTAAAGCGATATGTGCCACCCCCTAATTGGAAAATCAAACTAGCTTTTTCCCGCGTCTTTATATTCACAAATCGAATGGTACCAGCAGTGACGTATGATTTCTGCCACCGAATATTGCCATAATTACACGCTTGCCAATCAGCAGGTAGCACAACCTCTTCATCACCAACATAAATTGATTGTTGCCAACCGCGTATAGTGAATTCGGAAAAATATCCTAAATTAACCTGTTGTTGTTTTAATAAGTATTTTTGTTGGAACTCATTTTTCACCTTTTGCCAATCACGCTCCGAGTCCTCATGCGTGAGTGTAAATGGCATTGAAATTACTAATCCTATTATTAAAACGACCATTGTTTCTAGTAAAGTTATCCCTTTACGAATCATTTTACTTACCTTGAATTACTCGATCACCTTTTATTTCAAAATGTGCGCGCGCCATTTGTTGTGCTTGCGTAGTAGTTAAAAAACCATTATTCATTAAACTTGAAATTGTAATTTCCTGTTGCCTTGCTTCATCGTGGGCAATACGATACATATTCACCTGATTTTGCAGTGTATTAAATAATACCGTTTGTTGCTTTTCTTCAGCCATTTTACGAATACTAAAAACATTTGGATAAATCAAAACTACTAATAGCCCGACAATAAATAATGTTGTAACAACTTCAATTAATGTAAATCCCTTGCGCTTACGTACATTACGGTTTTTTTTAATCATTGAATGATATCTCCCATATTTTGATACATTGGTACAAGTGTTAAATAATACATACCAATCACTACCACCCCAATTACAGCAAAACAAATTGGCTGAATGAACGTCATATACTTTTGAATTAGTTCATCAAGTACTTGAAATTTACGTTGTGCTAATATCTGAAATTCTTCGCCAACCTTATGTTGTGGCTGACCACGTGTAAACAACAGCGTACATTCTTTCGGAAGCAATTCTAAATCCATAATAAATTGATCGATTGTTCGTCCATTATTCAATGCTTTCCACGCCTTGTTTCCGATATAAGCCGTTAACTTATCCTGCGTTGACTGACGTGCTCGCTGAACGATTGTTGATAATTCAACACCGCTGGTCAACAATAAACCAAGCTGTAAACAAATGTAATATTCAATACTTAGTTTAACTATTTTACCAATTAACGGCACTTTCATTAGCAGTTTTAAGCGTTTATACCACGATTGTTTTTTTAGATAATAACAGCCTCCCACAATAACAATTAACACAAAAACAAGTAAATAATACCAACTAATCTTAGCGTCTAATAATTGTAAATTGACACCCAATTGGCGTAATTCTGGTAATAAAAAGACCAAAAAGCCAACTAACATGAACCCCAATAAAATTAATAAGACAACTGGGTATAACAACACTTGTCGTAATTTACGATATTGAAACAAACGTTCTCGTTCACGTTTACCTAACGCTTCTAATAAGTTGACCAACCTACCGTGTACAGTAGCAAAATCTAGCTGTTGAATTAACTCTTCCCTGACATACGGTGTCATTACCTTTGAAAAAGTAGCACCTGATTCTAGTGCCGCTAAAATACTCATCATTTGTTGGTTCGGTAATTTTAATAATAGCTGCACCATTTTAAGTGCATTTTCTAAATCATACCCGACGGATAATAAATAACTTAAATTTTCAAAGAAATCCGCTTGATGCTTACGAGACCACATTACTTTCTTCTTCATGCTTTAACTCCGTTAGTAATCGATTCATTTCTTGCCCGCTAGATATTTCTAATGCAACATAAGGCGTTGCTGCTTGATAAACCATTTTTTGGTAACCTAATCCAATTAAAATTTGCTGTAGAATATCTGCTGCAATACCAAATGAACGCAATCGATACCAAATACCAACAATTGACATAGCGTGAACTGTACTCAAAATTAGGTGACCACTCAATGCCGCTTGTGCAACAATTTTAGCGGTCTTAGCATCACGAATTTCACCGATAATTATGACATCTGGATGATGTCGTAAAGCTAACTTCAATAATTGTTCATAACTCATATCGGCTGCGTCATTAACTTGTAGTTGTAAAAAATGTGGTTCCACTAATTCAACAGGATCCTCAATTGTTAAAACCATCTTATTTTTCAAATGTTTTGTCGCTGCGTGATACATTGTGGTTGTTTTCCCAGAACCCATTTGGCCCGCCAACAATATTAATCCTTGTTTATGTTGTATTAGCTCGCCTAATTCTGCAAACGCTTCTGCCGGTTGCCATTTTAAAATATCGTCTTTTATATTATAAATTAAGCGAATAACAACTGATTCACGATTTAAAAAATCTGCTACACTAGAAATTCGTAAATATAATGATTGCTCATCCAATAAATAATGCCAACGTCCTAACTGTGGTCGTCGAATTTCACTAATATCCATGCAAGCTGAAAACTTGATATGCCTAATTAACGCTTCACCACGTTCATTCTCTAATTGACCAATATTTTTTAATCCGCTAACGGCATAAGTTAATATCTGAAATCCATTTTGAATAGGCAAAATATAAATATCACTAACGCGAGCCTTGGCTGCTTGTTCAAGTATGCTATAAAATGTCTGTTGAATTTGCACGCTTCTTAACCTCCTAACACATACAAAGACGTTAGGCTAATAAAAATGTCCAAAAAAAATTTCTCAAAGGCTTTTACACCTTTGAGAAATTACAAAACTATTTAATTTAGCGCCAATACAACAAAATTCAAAATGAATAATATTGAGACGAACCACAAAATAATACTAATTTCGTTAAACTTACGCTTAACACTCTTGATCAAAACAAAGAAAATAAATCCAGCGGCAATACCATATGAAATTGAATATGAAAATGCCATAAATGCTGCCGTGAAGAAAGCTGGAATAGCAATTTCAATATCATCCCAATCAATCAACTTAAACTCATTCATCATCATAATTCCAACAACAACTAAAATCGGTGCCGTTGCCGCACTTGGAATTACATTAACCAATGGTGCAGCCACAATTGAGCATAGGAAACCAATTGCAACAACTACCGCTGTTAGTCCAGTACGACCACCGGCTTTAATTCCAATTGAAGCTTCAATAAAGGTCGTTGTATTTGAAGTTCCAAAAATACCAGCAAACATCGTTGCAAAAGTATCAGCAACTAAACCGCGATCCATCTTTGATTTAAAGCCTTTGTTCTCGTAGAATTCCTTTTGATCTGCTGCTGAAAAGATACCCGTTGAAATACCAGTTCCAATAAAGGTTCCAATTGCATCAAACAACCCTGAAAGTCCCATTGAGAATACCGTTAGAACAACAATTAAAATATCTTTTGGTGATGTAAACATTGACCATAATCCATGGGTTCCTAAGGCTTGACCAAAAATCGAACCAAAATCATGGAAAGTTGTTGAAAATGCTGACATACCACTAATATGTATATTCGTAACACCCATTGGTATACCGATTAAAGTTGTTACAAACACTGAAATCAAAAATGAACCTGGTACATTAGCGATAACCAGCAAAACCAATAAAATTAAACCAATTAATGCCAACAGAACAGACGGACTAGTAAATGTCGTTAGTTCTGGGGTTGTACTACCATTAGCCGTTAAGGTTTCAACTACCTTTGCCCCACCGCCATTAAATGGCTTATTGTTCAAAGAAATAATATTTTGGCCATCAACTAAAAAGTTAATGAAGCCGGCATTTTTTAAGCCAATATAAGCAATATATAAACCAATACCAGCAGCAATAGCATGCTTTAATTGCACCGGAATCGATTTAACAATTAAGGAACGTACTTTTGTTAGCGTGATAATAACATCAACCAAACCAACTAAAAACACCATCCCCAATGCTTGCTGCCAAGTATATCCCAAGCCAAACACTACTGTATAAGTAAACATGGCTTGCATACCAATTGAAGGAGCTAAAGCATAAGGCAAATTAGCAAACAATCCTGTAATCAACGTACCCGTTACGGCCGTCAAAATCGTTGCCAAGAAAACACCCTGATTAGGCATTCCCGTCAAGGCAAGCACTGATGGATTTAGAAAAATAATGTAAGCCATCGCCACAAAAGTCGTAATACCCGCAATAATCTCGGTACGTACTGTTGTGTTGTTTTCCGACAACTTAAAGAAACGTTCCAACATAATAAGTTTTTCTCCCTAAAAAATCATGTTAACGTAATTCGCAAACATGACCCAACCAACTAAAAGCTCTTAATATAGACAGCTGTATCATAATACATTTATCTACTACTCTCTTATGTTGAAGTCTGTGGCAAAACACGTTAACGACTCTATTCAAATAGTTTTAACGATATATCTAATTTAGCAAATAGTCAATCTATTTTAGAAAAATAAAAAAGAACTTGCTCTAATAGCAAGTTCTTTTTAAATTATTCAGCTGTTGTAAATACAGCTTGAACGTCATCATTTTCTTCAAGCTCTGCAACCAAGCCTGCCAATGATTCTTGCTTATCCTCAGGCACTGCCATTGGGTTTTGTGCAACCATTGTAACTTCGTCGATACTGAATACATAACCCTTTTCTAGTAATGCATCACGCACTTCTGGGAAAGCCTTTGGTTCAGTATAGATTTCGAATTGATCATCAAATGTCTTCATGTCATCTGCACCAGCATCTAACATATCTTCAAACAATTGATCTTCATCAATTTCAGTATCTTCATCACGTTCAATTTCAAGGTATCCCTTGCGATCAAATTGGAACGATACTGATCCTGATGTTCCTAATTCACCACCGTAGTGCTTGAAAGAAGAACGTACTGATGAAGCTGTACGGTTAGTGTTGTCTGTCAAGGCTTCAACCAAAACAGCAATACCAGCTGGTCCGTAACCTTCATAAGTTAATTCTTGATAGTTAGCACCATTTGCACCAGAAGCCTTATCTAGAGCACGTTGGATGTTATCCTTAGGCATATTAGCTGCCTTTGCTTTATCGATAACCAAACGCAAACCTGAGTTTGAATCTGGATCAACGCCACCTGCTTTAGCTGCCGTGTACAAATCACGAGCTAACTTTTGGAAAATCTTACCACGCTTCGCATCTTGGGCGTTCTTACGTCCTTGGATGTTATGCCATTTACTATGTCCTGACATTTCAGAAACCCCTTTTCTATCGAAAATTTATCGTCTTATTTTACCATATATTTTAAGTGTTCGCCAGTTTTCCATGACTATCAGGCATAAAATCGTATGGTGTGACACCTTCTAAACCAATATTTGGATCAATACTACCCTGTGCAATTAAATCCATCGTCAATACTGTTTCTAACGGTGCAGCCTCTTTTTGGATAACCGTTTCTTGCTCTTGCTGCGGATTTTCAACCGTATCTGGAGCCGGTTCATTCATTTGTAATGTTTCCTGTTGTGCGAGCTTCTTAGATTGATTATCTGGTGCTTTACCAGTCGCATATTGTAAAATACGTGCCTGCAAATTGGTGTGTCGGTTAACACCCAAAGTCACAACAGCAGTTTGATAAGCGCTCAATTGTCCAATCAACACCAATGACTCACTTGCCCGTGTAAGACCTGTATACAATAAATTACGCTGCAACATTCTTGAAAAAGCATCCACTAACGGCATAATGACTAGTTTATATTCTGTCCCTTGTGCTTTATGAATCGTGGTTGCATAAGCTAATGTAATATTTTGCCAATTTTCACGTGTATAAATGACCTCGCCTGTATCAAAATCAACCACAATTTTATCTTTTTTATCAGTATTTGATTTATCCTTGGCTAATAAGACACTTGTAATATAACCAATATCACCATTAAACACATTATTTTCAGGGTCATTAGCCGTCTGCATTACCTTATCCCCAACACGATAGTTAAATGCTTGTTTATCTTTTTTAATGGTGATAGATTTTTTCTTACTCGTAGCTGGATTAAAAATATTTTGGACGATCTCATTTAAATGATTAACACCAGCAGGCGTACGATACATTGGTGCCAATATTTGCATATCAGCAACTGAATTTCCTTTATTTTTCCAGCTTTCTGCAATTTTTTCAACCAGTTTTGGCACAGTATTTACATTAGCAGGGAAAAATGAACGATCAATTTGTTGCTCAGTAAAATCTGCTGGTAAACGACCATTTTTTACTTCATTTGCTAATGAAATAATAGTTGACCCTTTTCCCTGACGATGAATTGTCTCTAATTCACGATAATTTAATAAGCCACTTGCTAATAAGTCATAAAAAACACGACCTGGACCAACTGAAGGAAGTTGATCTTTGTCACCCACCAGAATTATTTGCATATCAGCCTGAACAGCGGATAATAATGTTGCAAATAACTGTGTATCAACCATCGACATTTCATCAATTACCAATAAATGACCCGTCACCTCTTCAATGTCAACGTCATTAATATTAGCTTCACGTCCGGTAATACCTAACAAATGATGAATTGTCGTTGCTAACATTCCCGTTGATTCTTGTAATCTTTTAGCAGCACGTCCTGTTGGTGCTGCTAAATGAATACTATCATCAATCTGGTCTGATTTTAAACCATCAGCTCGTAATAATTTCTTCAAAGTAGCAACAACACCACTGATAATTGTTGTTTTACCAGTTCCAGGACCACCAGTTAAAATAAATAATTGATTTGTTAATGCTGCAATAATAGCGTCTTTTTGGGTTGCATCATAGGTGAAATCATTAGCTTTTTCCACTTCATCCAATACATTTACAACTTGCTTACGAGAATACGTTGCCTTACTTTGTTGGGTTAAATTAATTAACCGTTCGGCAATTTGATTTTCTGCTTCATAAATTTCTTGAATATAAAAATAACTACCATCAACAACCACAACACCTTCACTCGTTAATGTCAGTAAAGCTTTTTTAATCATGACATCAGTTACAACAGCGCGTTGACCTTTTTCTAACAAGGCTTTCGCATCACGCATTAAATCAGGTAACACCATATAAGTATCACCCGAATTAAACGTTTGATTATTGATAGTTTCAATAACGCCAGCTTTAATCCGTCGTTCATCTAAAACATCAATACCTTCTTGTAATGCGAATTGATCAATCCGCTTAAAAGATACCCCTTCAATATCAATCACCAATTGATACGGGTTATCCTTTAATATTTGTAAAGTGCTCTTTTGATACTTTTGATATATTGCCATTGATAATGTTGACCCAAAGCCAAAATCATTCAAGGCAATAATTGCACGTTCCATACCATCAGCTTTAGATAATTTATCAACAATAACCTGTTGCAATGCCTGAGAAATATTTAGATTGTTTAATACTTCAGCATTATCTAAAATCAACTCAATGGCATTAATTCCAAGTTCGTCGACAATTTTAGTCGCAGTAGTTTTTCCGACACCTGGAAAGTTATCACTAGCAAGATATTTTACGAGCCCTGATGTTGTACTTGTTGCCTGACGATGATAGTTATGTGCAATAAATTGTAGCCCATAGCGGGGATGTTCCTTTAATTGACCTGTAAACTCATAACTAGAACCAATTTGAATATCTCCGAAACTCCCAGTAACCGTTATTTCATCCTCATTAAATTCAAAATTCTTATCAATAATTTCAATTCGTAACACTTTATAAAACGAATCTGATGCCGAAAACAAAATTGTTTGAATCTGACCAATTACTTGAGGTGTTAGGTTCACATCATCTTCCCAGAAATCATTCTGACTCGGATCCATTATCTTGTCCCCCTAACATAACTGCAATTAAATCATCTAAACGAGCAGCATCTGTTTGATATTGTTTGCTATTAACTTGCTTGGCTTTCATTAACCATGGATTATTTTTAGGAGCACTAACTTGTTCAATCAAGCCTCGGCCAAAATTAGCTGCATAGTCTTGGTCATCTAACTTAATAGCAGCATTAAATGCAGACTTAGCTTTTACTAGGTCTCCCAAACTTAACCAAATATTACCCAATAAGACTTGAGCTTTCACATCTTCATGATTTTGTTGTACGGCAGTTAACGCAAACACCAAAGCTTGTTTAAATTTATTTTGCGCATAAAAACTTTGTGCTTGCATTACAATAGCATCATATTTCAATTTTGTATCTGTAATTTTATCAAAAAAAGTTGCCGCACGACCATAGTCAGCTGCAACGTAATAGACATTACCTGTTGCATATAACAATTCTTGTTGTGCGTGATCATTATCTTTAAATAACGATAGGCTTTTTAGTGCTAAATCTTCAGCTAATACTAATTCACCAGCAACCGTTAGTAAACTTATCAAATCAACATATGCCTGCCAATGATCCGGATTTTTAGAAATATCTTGAACTAAATCTTTTATATCTTGTTGTACCTTATCATCTACCTTAGACATTTGTTTTCTCCAATCAATTAAATTGTGTTTGATTCATCAGCTAACTCATCTAAATATTCCGTATCATTACGCAACAATTCAGTAAAGTGCTCACCATCTGTCGTCTCCAAAATTGAAGTACTAGTATTACCTAACCCACCGCGGTCACGCAAATGAGCAAGCGGAATATTTAATAGGCCACCCATTCCCGTGGTTAACGCTGATCCATGACTAAAGAAAATTAGGTTCACATCTTCCCCGCCATACATATTAACGGCTTCTTGCACCGCTTTTTTAAAGCGTATTTGCACTTCTGGAAAAGTTTCAGCACCTGGAACTAAAGATGCATCAAATTTTTCTGGATGATGTCGTGAAGCTTCATACATATCTCCCCAGTGTTGCTTAACTTCTGAAAAAGTTTTACCTTCCCACACACCAAAGGAGAATTCTTTTAATCCTTCTTGTACTGTTAATTCAGGTTTGTGATCCAAGTAGCCTAATGTTTGTTCAGCAGTATCAACTGCACGTTTAATAGGACTCGTAAATGCGTGTTCGAATTCAATATGGCGCAAGTGTTTGCCCAACTGTTCAATTTGATGAATTGATTCTGGTAACAATGGTGAATCGCCGCCAGATCCTTGAAAACGTCCTTCAGCATTCCAGACGGTCTTTCCGTGGCGGATAAAATATAGTTTCGTCATGCAGTGATTCTCCAATCAAATTTTAGGTTATTATCTTCCATTATAATAAAAAAAACGATTAGAAACAAAAAAGTTCTAATCGTTTTACTTATAATTTATTCTAATCCTTCTGTTAATGCTTCAGGGAAGTTCTCACGCACAATTTGTGCTTCGTGAGCTGATAACATAGGGAAATCTTTATCTGTACCTAAATCAGTGTGATACATACGGTCACGAGGAGATACCTCACCAACTGCATGTTCAACCTTCATTTGGTAACCATTATAATTTTCTGAATCTGCTGGTGCATCAGCAACATTTTCTAGATGTAATTGAGATACAAGCAACAAGACACGAATATCTTGATTTAGTGATTCAACCATCTTAGCTTGCTCATCAGTCAAGTATAACGTCAAAGCGGCTTCAGCAGGCTTACCAATTAACTTAGCATTACGAGCTACTTCTAATGCCTTGTTAGCTGCATCACGAAGTGTCATAAAGGCATCCCAATTAGCAAACAATTCCGTATTATCTCCCAAGTCTTCCACTTCAGGCATATCAGTTAGATAAGCAAAGTCTTCAGTTTCGTATGGAAGATACTCAAAAATTTCTTCTGCTGTGTGTGGCAAGATTGGCAAAATCAATTTATCCAGTGCAACAACAATCTTGTACAAAACTGTTTGCAATGAACGACGCAAGTGACCATCTGGTGCTTCAACGTACAAAATATCCTTTGCGAAGTCCAAATAGAACGCTGACAAATCAACATTAATAAAGTTAATCAATAACTTGTGAACGGTTTGGAAGTCATACTCATCATAAGCTGCTTTAAATTCACCAATTAATTGATTGAAACGTGCATAGAAATATTGATCAACAGCCGTCATATCGTCATAAGCGACTGCATTTTCATTAGGATTGAAATCCGAAGTATTTGCCAACAAGAAGCGCATCGTATTACGAATCTTACGGTAAGTTTCTGAAGTTTGTGACAAAATATCCATCGAAACACGTACATCAGCTGATGTATCAACAGCTGAGACCCACAAACGAATAATTTCAGCACCCATTTGCTTAATAACTTCATTTGGCTCAATTGTATTACCAATTGATTTTGACATCTTCTCACCATTACCATCCAAAGTAAATCCTTGTGAGACAACTTGCTTATATGGTGCCTTACCAGTAACAGCAACAGATGTAATTAGTGATGAATTAAACCAACCACGATATTGGTCAGAACCTTCCAAAACTAATGTTTCGGGGAATTCTAACTCCGGACGCGTTGCCATAACACCTTGATGAGAAGTTCCTGAATCAAACCAAACATCCATAATGTCTGTTTCTTTAGTAAACTCACCATTTGGTGAATGCTCATTTGTATAACCATCAGGTAACAATTCCTTAGCATCACGTTCAAACCAAACAGTTGAACCATGCTCAGCAACTAAATCAGCGACATGATCAATAATTTCTGGATCAACAATAGCTGTTCCATCTTCAGCGTAAAAAATTGGTAGTGGTACACCCCATACACGTTGACGAGAAATAACCCAATCACCGCGATCACGAATCATGTTGTAAAGACGCTTCTTACCCCATTCTGGCTTAAATGTTACATCATCTAAGGCATCCAAAATTTCTTGACGGAAATTATCAATAGAAGCAAACCATTGTGGCACAGCACGGAAAATAACTGGCTTTTTAGTACGCCAATCAAATGGGTAACTGTGTGTAATTGGTTCTGATTTAACCAAAGCATCTACGTCACGCAATTTTTGCAAAGAAATTTCATTGGCATCATCATAAAAGACACCTTCGAAATCTGGACCTGCTTCAGCCGTCAAATATCCACGATCATCAACATTCATAATTGGCTTGATATCATAACGTTGACCAGTCATAAAGTCATCTTCACCAAATCCTGGGGCTGTGTGAACCAAACCAGTTCCAGTGTCATCAGTAACATAGTCAGCCAAAACAACTAAAATATCACGATCCATATATGGATGCTTAGTAACCATATATTCTAGGTCTTTACCTTCAAACGTTGCCAAGACATTAACGCCTTCCCAACCAAACTTTTCAGAAAGTGAAGGTAACAATGATTCAGCAATTAAGTACTTCTTTTCTGAACCATTAGGTTGAACTTGAACATACTTAAAATCAGGATGTACAGCAAGTGCTTGTGAAGCTGGTACCGTCCATGGTGTCGTTGTCCAAGCAATCATGTACGTGTCTTCATCAAGTAAGCCTTTACCATCCTTTACTTGCTCAGTAATAAAAGCAGACTCTGAAGTAACATCATGATATTCAATTTCGGCCATTGCCAAAGCAGATTCTGAAGACCATGACCAAAAGACAGGCTTCTTACCACGATAAATCAATTGACGCTTGGCCATACTTCCGAATACACGTAGTTGTGCTGCCTCAAACTCAGGTTGTAACGTTAGATAAGGATTATCCCAATCTGCTGAAACACCTAAACGCTTAAAATCAGCCATTTGCTTCTTAACTTGTTTATGAGCAAATTCATCAGCCATTTTACGCCAAATAACTGGTCCAACCTTTTTACGATCCTTACCTGCTTTGGTCAATTGTTGTTCAATTGGCAACCCATGAGTATCCCATCCAGGTACATAAGGTGCATAAAAACCATTCATTGACTTATAACGAACAATAATATCTTTTGAAATTTTGTTCATCGCATGACCAATATGGATATTTCCATTTGCATATGGAGGTCCATCATGAAGCATAAATGAGGGCTTTCCTTCATTTAATTTTTGGCGACGCTCATATACTTTATTTTCAAACCAAATATTTTCGCGTTGTAATTCTGTTTGTGGTAAATTACCACGCATTGGAAACTTAGTCTTACCAAGATTTAGTGTCTTCTTGATTTTCATAATTATTTCCTTTCCTTTCTATTGCACAATATTTTTTGCTATAAATTATTACTGTAATAAAAAACGTCCTACATTAGTCAAAATAACTAGTGCGGGACGTTTTTTACGTGGTACCACCCGAATTTACAGTTTAACAATCTAAACTGCCTCTTCAAAATATGTGTACTAATTTTCTGCTGATAAATATAATTCGTTACTATCTTAGGCTTTCACCACATCCTAAGTCGCTGGTTAGAATAAATTATACAGTTTGATCAGAAACTTTATGTTATCTATAATAGCTAATTACTTATCTTTATTCAAGAAATTTTCTGAATCTTCGTCATCTTCAGGGAAAATAACAACCGTTTCAGTATCTTGGCTTACCTCTTCAGGCGCTGGTTCTTCTTCTGCTTGTTCTGAAACAGCTGCTGCTGATGGCTCTTGATATGCTGCTGGTGTTTGGAAAGCGTTCCATTCATCCGTTTGTACCATATCTAATTGCGCACGTAGCAAGCCCTCGATTTTAGCTTTAAAGGCACCCATTTCTTGATCCAAACCTTCTTTTTCAGCAACTAATGTTTCATTTTTAGTTTGTGAATCTGTCAATAGTGCATTTGCTTTTGCGTTAGCTTCCATCACAATTTTTTGTGCTTCTGCTTGTGCTTGTTGCAAAGCAGCCTCAGCTTCTGCTTCTGTTTGCTTCTTCAAACGATCTGCAGCTTCTTGTGCAATCAAGATTGATGAATTAACTGATTGTTTCATTTCTTCAACTTGCTTTGCATTTGCATCGGCTTCAGCTAATTGTGTTTTCAAAGTTTGATTCTCTTGCAACAAAGAATCAAAATCATCCACAATACGATCTAAAAAGTCTGTAACTTCCGCTTTGTCATACCATTTGTTACGACTAGTCGTAAATTCTTTTGCATGAATTTCCTGTGGGGTTAATGTCATGAGATGTCTCCAATCTATTTTTTAATTACTGCCATTGTTAAACGCCATTTATCTTTTTTTGTTAAACCATTAAGTTCATCAAGCTTTAATCGTCCATAATGTCGCACAGAAACTAAATCATTAACTGCTAAAACATAATCTGGCTTATTAATTGTTGCCCAATTAACTTTAATTAAATCATGTTCAATCATTTCTTTAGCATGGCTTCTAGAAATATTATACCCATTTGCGACAATACTATCTAGTCGCAAAGAGCTAACTGTTGTATTAATTATCACCCATTCATCATCAAGAACTGTCATATCATTTTCAGCAACTTCTTGAAAACGTACTTTTGTTTTGCCAATACGATCTAAATGACTCAAGATGAAAGTTCCCATCGTTTTAGTAGTACTAAAATACCACTTCTCAGACTCACCTTTAATGATATCACCTATGCTTTGGCGCGCAATACCATTATGCATAAAAGTACCCAAAATTGTACTATGATGCAACACAGTAAATTTTTCAGGATACTTAATTTGAATCAACATCAGTTCAAAATCATCCATATCCGGTTGATAATAACTAGGTGCAATTAATAAACGTTTATTTTCTGCACCAGAATATCCACCAAATTCAAAAGTTTTAAGATCATCTTGCTGATTAACGAGTGTTTTTACAATATAAATTTCTCTTGGGTTCAAAAAATTCGTCAGAACTGGACGATACTCATCCAATACCTGACGAACCAAACCCTCCGCTAAGTTAAGAAACGTGGTTTCATTAGGGCGGAAATGTTGTGCTACATTATCAACCATAAATCTCTCTATATCATTGTCTGAGCAATAGCTCGCAATCCCATTTCAGCTGCTTGTAGTAAAATCAATCCTACCAAAGGGGTAAAATCAATTATACCAACTGCTGGAATGAAACGACGCAACGGGTTTAACACTAATCCGGCAATCTTTCCTAGTAGTTGACCAAATGACGATTGTTGTGCCCCAGGTAACCAAGACATCAACACCCAAATCACAATCACAAATTCTAATGCTCGAAGTAGCAAATTCAATAATCCAAGGATTGTTGCCATATTACCACCTATTAATTAAATTGCTGGCCAAGATTCTGAGAAATAGTACCTGAAATCTCAAAATTATGTGGTGTTGCTAAAAAGATACGTTCACCAACACGCTCGATAGTTCCGTCCACTGCAAACGCTGTACCACCTAAATAGTCCAAAATACGCTTACCAGTATTTTCATCAATTGAACCTAAGTTAACAATAACCGCTTCACCACCAAGTAATTGCGTTGCAATTGTTTGCGCATCAGCATATGTACGTGGTTCATACAAAGCAATTTTAGCTGGCTCACCTCTTGAACCATCCATTTTAATAACATTTGCCCGACGTTCGTTAGTTGGACGAGTGGCATTGTTATTAGATTCAGTAGCGTTAGACTTTTGTTCTTCTTGGCCCTCTTCAGACTCTTCGTCTTCATAGTAGTAACTATCGTCACCACCAAAAATATAATCTTTAAATTTAAATGCCATAACCAGACTCCTTACTTGTCACCACGTTTCATCCAATTAAAGTAAGCTGGACGTTCAATCTCTTCATCAGCTGAACTTGATTGGGCAGGGGTTGACTGTTGTGCAGGTTGTTGTGATGGCGCAGCTGATTGAACAGGTGCACTTTGTTGAGGTTGTACCTTGTCGTTTGGTGTACCCCAGTCAGCAAATGGGTCATTATTAACAATTGGTTGTTGCGCCTTTGGTTGTTGTTGAACAGGTTGCTCAGGTGCTACAGACTGAAATGGGCTAGCTTGTTGTGTTGATCCCAAGTTAATCTCTGGACGTGGTGTTTCTGGACGGTCAATGCCAGTTGCAATAACTGTAACCACAAGGTCCCCGTCCATTTCCATATCAATTGTCGTACCAAAGATAATGTCAACATCAGTACCTGAAGCTTGCGCAATAGTCTCTGAAGCTTCTTGTGCCTCAAACAATGACATGTCTGCGCCACCCTTAACAGATAGCAAGACGTTTGTTGCGCCTTCAATTTTAGCTTCCAACAATGGTGATGCAATTGCCTTACGAGTCGCCTCAGCAGCACGGTTTTCACCAGATGCAGAACCAATTCCCATCAAGGCTGTACCTTGTCCGGCCATGGCTGTCTTAACATCGGCAAAGTCCAAGTTAATAATTCCTGGCTTGGTAATCAAATCAGAAATACCTGAAACTCCTTGCTCCAAGACATCATCAACCATCTTAAAGGCTTCCATAATCGGAGCCTTCTTATCAACAATTTGTAACAAGTTGTTGTTGGCAATAACGATTAATGTATCAACATTTTCCTTTAACTTTGCTAATCCTTCACTAGCTGATTTACCACGGCGAGGACCTTCAAAAGAAAATGGACGAGTCACAACACCAATTGTCAACGCACCAGAATCTTTAGCAATTTTTGCAATAACAGGAGCTGCACCAGTTCCTGTTCCACCACCCATACCAGCAGTAACAAAGACCATATCAGCCCCTTGCAAGGCTTCAGTCAATTCTTGTTCGCTTTCCTTAGCTGCAGCTTCTCCAACTTCAGGACGAGCACCAGCACCCAATCCACGAGTAGCTTTTGATCCGATTTGAATCTTGTTTTCTGCTGAAGAACGCTCAAGAGCTTGTGCATCAGTGTTGGCAACGATAAATTCAACGCCTTCTACGCCATCAGTCACCATTTGGTTAACGGCATTACCACCACCGCCACCAACTCCGATAACTTTAATTGTTGCACCGTATTCTTGGTTCATGTCCATTTGAAAATCCATATTGAACTCCTTTTTTATTAATTTATGAATTAGTCAAAGAAATCCTTAAAGAAAGTCTTAATTCGATTTTCCTTCTTAGGTTGTTCTTCATCAGTAAACTCAGTCGGTTCAGCCGCTTCATTCTCAACTTGAGAATCAGGTTGCTTTACGACCTTCTGTTGTTGTTTTTGTTGTCGTAACCTTGGCTTTGGTTTCTCAACTGCGTTTTCATTAGTCATTGCTGGGGCTTGATTTTGTTGTCCCAAAACAACTAATGGCAAACCATACAAAGCTTGCTTAACAATCAATTGGATAGGTGTTTGTTGTGCTGCATAATGAACTAACGCCCATGAACCAGCATAACCCGGATGACGTAAGCCAATATCATCAGGTGCAAACAACCTTGTTTGTACTTTATAGGTTGAATGGATTGCTTCCGGAATACCACGCAATGCGGCACCACCACCGGTTACAATCACACCACCTGGCATTTGAAAAGCTCCGACCATATCAAGCTTCTCACCAAGCTTACCTAATATTTGCATAACTCGTGCTTCAATAATTTGTGCTAGAAGTTGCTCTGAAATTTGTTCAGGCTCCTCTGCACTAATTTTCTTAATTACTAATTGATTGTCTTCTTGTGATAACTCTGAAAGTGCAAAACCAGAATCTAGTTTTAGCATATCAGCATCATGTAAACCTAATTCAAGAACTGCACTAATATCACGTGAAATGTTATCACTTCCAGCTGGGAAAGATGATAAGAATTTCAATTGGTGTTCATGAACGACTGTTGCCGACGTTTGACCAGCTCCCATATCCAGTATAATCGTACCAAATTCTTGCTGACCATCATCTAACAATGTTTTACTGTATGCTAATGGTGCCAAAACGAAATCACGTAGTCTTAGTCCCGCCTTACTAATTGCAAGACGTAAGTTTCCCATAACATTCCGTGGTGCAGTATATGCGATACCATTCATCGCAAGACGCATCCCCACCATATCATTTGGATCTTGAATACCATCAAAATCATCAACGACAAATTCCGTTGGAATTAACTCAACAACTTCACGATCTGCAGGTAATTGGATTTTCACTGCTTCTTGAACAGTGTTAGCAACATCTTCATATGAAATATGTTGACTATCCTTAACGGTTACAGTTCCTTTAACATGTTGAATTTGAATATTACTTGCGGGTAAACTTGCAACCACTTCTGTAATTGGCTGTTCAGTTTGCTCATTTATTTGTGCCACTGCTTGACGAATATCAGTTGCTGTTGCATCAATATCAACAACAACACCCTTCTTGACACCGTGTGAAACAGAACGACCAACCGCTACAATATTAGCCTGTTGATCTCTAACATCTGCTGCAAGCACTTTAATGGTGTTAGTCCCCACATCAAGACCAACAATTAATCCATGGTTGGCCATCTTAATTCCTCCTTTTGACTACCATACAAAATGTTCATTTTAATAAACAATTCTTTAAGAATAATACCATACTTTAGGGTCAATCTTCCAGACCTGGGCTTAGTTTTATTACTTATATGGCCTAAAATAAGCACCAACTTGTAAATCTGCTTGCCCGGTTTGCTTTAATTGCGCCACCATTCCTGGATAATACTTCATTTTTTTCGATAATTCATTTGCACTAATCAAAACTTCATTACCATCGTTCATATAAATTAATAAACGTTGATTATTCTGTTTTGTTGGTGACCAAACAATTTCAGAAACAGCGTGACGCAAAGGCGTTGATAATTTACCAAATTCGGACAATGCCTTATGTAATTGTTTTGCAGATGTAAAGCCATCATAAAGGGGCAAACCACCTATCTGCTGGTCACTCACTTCGTGATTTAGCATATCACCATTTTCTAAAATGGGATAATACTGATTACCTGCTTTTACATAGCCAACTTTAACAATTTCATCAACTTTAACTTGTAATGTATTATCTGACTTTAAAGTTAATTTTAAATGATTAATTTGTGGATTTTTACTTTTAGCTTCCTTACTAAAATAATCACTTTGATACAAAGTTGTTAAAAGAGGTTGTCCTTTTTGTAAACCTGCTGCTTTTAAAACTGCTTTATTAGATAATTCTTGGGTACCAACAACATCATATTTCTGCACCTGACTAGCTGGTGAAATTAAATAAATTAAGCCAGCCGCTACAATTAGTAATACAATAATTGCCTTAACCGCCCGCCATTCGTGTGGAAATAATAATTGTTTCCATCCAATCAACCAATGACTACCAGATTTTTTACCAACGTTTTGATTTTTATCTGTTTTCTCTTCAGTCGATAACGCTTTTTTATCAGCTGATTCAACCGGCCTCTTTTTATCCGCTTTAATACGTGCCCTTTTTGACGGCTTTTTGACTTTACTAGTCTTTTTTGACAACTTAGGCTTCGATGACTTGCCGTCCCCAGATAACAGTTCATTTAAATGAGCTTGAATATCTGAAGAATTCGCATTGTCTTGTTCATTATGCGGATTTTCCTTTTTCTCAGTCATCGCAATCTCCTACAATATTCCACATTCAGTCTACTTAATAACACTTTTGATTAAGGCAATAAATTGATCAGCGGCATCAGGAACCCCCATCTTCATCGCTGCATTAGCCATAATTTGGCGTTTATTCTCATCAGTCATTAATTGATCAATAGTTGCAAATAGTGTCGTTCCAGACAATGAATCTTCCGTAATCATCTCCGCTGCACCTGCACTAGCCAAGCTACGCGCATTTTTAGTTTGATGATCATTAGTAACATACGGACTAGGAATTAAAATCATTGGCTTTCCCAAAGCAGTCTGTTCAGCTAAACTTGTTGCTCCCGCGCGACCGACAACTAAGGATACTCTAGGCATTAGTTGTGGCATATTGCTGATATATGGTACGACAGCAATATTTTTAGCAACGTTAATCTTACGGTCAATCATTTGTTGTTTGACATCCTCATAACGCTTAGCTCCTGTTACAAAAATAACTTGGTAAGGCTTCTCAGCAAAATCATTTAACGTAGCGACCATTGAATCATTAATCTTAATGGCCCCTTGTGACCCACCGAACACTAATACTGTTGGTACATTAGCACTTAGGCCAAGTTCATCCCAATTAAAGCTACCTTGACCATCCACAACTTCTTGTGCCCTAGGATTACCAACAACAGTTGCTAAGTTATCTTTAAAAGCAGGCAAAGCCGCTGGAAAAGCAACACCCACCTTTGTAACTTTACGAGCCAAAAACTTATTCGTTACACCAACAACTGAATTTTGCTCATGTATAACTGTTGGAATTCCCATCTGTTGCGCTGCATATAACACAGGACCTGAGACATAACCACCAGTTCCAACAACAACATCAGGTTTAAAAACTTCTAAATACTTCTTAGCCTCACGAGTTGCTTTTAAAAATAAGTAAATAGTCTTGAAGTTATCAAGTGATAGTGAACGGTGAAAGCCTTGCACACGCAAAGACTTAAAATCAAAACCAGCTTCCGGAACAATGTTTCCTTCAAGGCCACGCTCACTACCGATATACAACACTTTAGTATCGGGTTCTAACGCCTTCAAACGCTTAACCGTTGCCAAGGCAGGATAAATATGACCGCCAGTTCCACCACCAGATACAATAATACGCATGTTGAATCCTCCTAGTCTTTTTCTTGTGAATGTGCCACTTTTTTAACGGCATCAACAAACAAATTACCACGTGTTTCAAAATTAGGGAATTGATCCCAAGATGCTGCTGCAGGTGACAACAAAATTACGTCATCAGGTTCACTCTGCAAAAATGCAGGTTTCACAGCATGAGGGGCATCTTCAGCATAGGTAACGGGAATATTCAACTGCTTACCAACTTGTGCTAGTTTATCCGCCGTCTCACCAAAAACAATTAAAGATTTTACATGTTTTTTCAAAGCTGGTAATAAACGCATTTGATCATCACCACGATCTAATCCACCAGCTAATAATACAACCGGCTCATTAAACCCAGATAAAGCCATTTCAGTCGCTTCAATATCCGTTGCTTTGGAATCATTATACACTTTTCGGCCATCAAAATTACCAATATATTGTAGTCGGTGTTCAACCCCCGAAAAAGCGCTTAGTGTTTGGGCGATATCAGCCGTAGGTACTGACATCAACTTACCAACAGCAATTGCTGCCAAAGCATTATCAATATTATGTTCACCAGGAACACCCAACTGGGCTGCACTCATAATACGTTCTTGTTGGTAATACAAGTTACCTTCTTTAAGATATGCACCTTCTTGGCTATTCCCTTCACGTGAGAATGGTACCACTTGTGCTTCTGTCTGTTTTGCTAATTGACGCCACTCTTCTGTATCATAATTAACAACAAAATAGTCTGAAGGCATTTGATGTTTTGTAATATTCATTTTAGCAGCAATATAATTTTCTCTACTACCATGAAAATCCAAATGTGATGAAAAAATATTCGTCAAAACAGCTATATGCGGCTTAGGTTGTGACATCCCCATCAACTGAAATGATGACAATTCTGTAACCATAACATCATCTTGTGTCATCTTAGGTGCTACTTCACTAACGGGTACACCAATGTTACCAGCAACTAGCACATGACTGTTTTCATTAGACTTTTTCCGTAATACAGCAGCAATCATTTCAGTAGTTGTTGTTTTACCATTAGAACCAGTCACAGCTACCCAATTATCTGAAATATATTTTTGAGCTAATGCAACTTCAACAACAATTGGAATTTGTTGTTCCTTTGCCGCAACCAAGACCGGAATGGTATAAGGAATACCAGGGTTTTTAACAACTAAATCAATGCCTACTAAAAGTTCATCAGATTGTTCGGTTGTAAATTCAACACCTTGTTGTTTTAATGCAACAACTTTAGCATCACTATCATCTAACTTAGGATCTGAAACAGTTACGTGCGCCCCTTCTTTTAGTAACAAAGTTGCAGCTGCTGCACCAGAACGAGCAAATCCAATAATTAATACATTTTTATTCATTATTTAGAACCCCTTTTTAGATATGTATATGGGGAAAATCCCCATGTTATTTTATTATGTGTTTAATAGAACCAAATAAGAAGGTAAATAGCGGCCATCACTAACCCAATTCCCCAAAAGAAGAAATTAACTTGCCATTCATTCCAAGGCTTATCTGTATTACCGGTTAGTCCACCTTTTTCAAAGCTATGATGAATTGGTGTCATCAAAAATACACGCTTCTTAAAGAAATGAAAACTTGTAACCTGAATAATGACACTTAATGTTTCCATCATGAAAACAAACCCAATAATCAATAACGACCACTCATGATGCAATACCAATGAATTCATAGCTAAGCCAGCACCTAACGCTAACGAACCAGTATCGCCCATAAAAATGGTTGCTGGGTAATGATTGAAAAATAGGAATCCTAGTAAGGCCCCAATCATCAAGGCATCTAACAGAACCATTGTTGTATCACCCTGAACGACTGCAATTACTAAGTATGCAACATAGGCAATAATTGCTGTTCCTGAGGCAAGACCATCTAATCCATCGGTTAGATTAGTTGCGTTTGACCAACCAACTAACCAAAAAATCGTAAATAGCGTGTAGGCAACTACATTGTGCCATTCTCCCAACCCAAATGGTAGTGTTAAGAAAAAGTCAAACTTACCAACTGCCAATACAATTACACCTAAGATTGCAGCAGAAATTTCAGAAAATAGTTTAGGTAAGAAACGTAGCCCTTCATCACGGTGATTAAAAACTTTAATACTATCATCAAAAGCACCAACGATTGCAAACACAATAATTGCAATCAAAGTTGCCCAACCTGTTGGTGCAGCATTTTTAGTAACTAACGATAATAAAACAAAACCGATTACCACTACTGGGATAAAGGCAGCCCCACCCATTGTTGGGGTTCCTGCTTTCGCAGCATGATCAGGTTCATGATCCCCTGTTCGCATCACCATTTGCGCAACTTTGATTTTCTTAAACCAATCGCGTAACCGTGGTACTACCAGCACCGTAACAATCAGACTAAAAGCTAGTCCTAGTAAAAAAGTCGACATTCGACTACTCCTCTCACTCACATGTATTTCTTTATTTATTCATTTGGCTTTTTAAATTCAACTGTAATATCGTGATATCCGTCAGACAACGACGTTCCTTTATTTAACGACTGAGTTGTAACAAAACCGTTACCTTTAATAACTGCCTTA
The DNA here is from genome assembly GCF_900094835.1 of Weissella bombi. Taxonomy (GTDB): domain Bacteria; phylum Bacillota; class Bacilli; order Lactobacillales; family Lactobacillaceae; genus Weissella; species Weissella bombi. The sequence goes on from NZ_FMAO01000003.1 coordinate 83,485, forward strand.
ACATGCGCCATTTGTGCCCAAGCTAATACATCGCTCTTTGCCCAACCATGCATATCTGGTACTTGAATATTTTTACCCGTATTCAAAAAGATACGTTGGTTAACTATTGATTCATCACCAGCCGTTAACGACTGTTCCTTCACTGTATCACCATCACCCATAATAACAGGGTTTAGACGATTAGCTTTAATTTCCTTACGTGCATCACTTACTGAACCACCCACAACAGTCGGTACTTTAACTTGTTGATTTTTACTTACAACAACTTTATTATCACTGTCTGACATTTCTAAAGCTTGTTCCATATTCGTCTTAAATACTTCCGACATATCTGTTGAGATATTTTCAGTATTCTTTTGCGGCTGTTTTGTAACAATATACATTAGATAACGTGGATTATTAGAAGGCGCCATTCCCATCCATGAATGAATTTCATTACTATTCTCACCGGGTGCCGAATAACCAAGTGCAGTTGCAATTTGGGCAGTACCCGACTTTCCTGTTGTTCTAACATTCGGAATAGCATAATCTTTTCCTAGACCATGTTGTGAATAAATAACATCTTCCAATTGTTTACGTGTCGCCTTAGCCGTCGCCTTACTAATTGGCTTACTGATAACATCAGCCTTTGATTGTGAAATAACTTTCTTTGTATTTGGATCAACAATTTTTTCAATAATTTGTGGTTTCAATTCCTTACCATTATTTGCAATGGCTGAATAAGCTTGCATCATCTGCAAAGGTGTTACTGAAATTCCCTGTCCAAATGCCGTATTAGCTTGTTCAATGGGATACTGAAATTGCATATTTCCAACTGCTTCATCCTGGAATCCTGAATTAGTTGACTTTAAAAACTGGAATTTATTTATATATTTTTGCCACGTTTTGGCTCCCATTTTTTGTTCAGTCAAGGCCATTGCGACGTTGGAAGATTCAGCAATTCCGCGGGCATAAGTGATATTTCCCCATCCTTGACCATTATTCCAATCAGTAACCTTTTTATTACCAATTTTAAGAGTTCCTGATTTATAAAGGGCATCTGGATTCCAATTATCGGTATCAATCGCAGCGGCTAACGTAATTCCTTTAAGAACAGAACCAGGTTCAAAAGCCGTACCATATAATTGATTTGTCCACAAATCACCCAGCCCTTCACCTGTTGATGCATTAAAACTTGGTCGTTGCGTTGTCGCAACAATCTTACCCGTTTTAGTATCCATTACAACAGCAATAGCCGCCTTTGGCTTCATATCATCTGATAACTTCTGCATACTTTTTTCAAGTGTTGACTGTAATTTCATATTAATGGTCGTATAAATATCATATCCATTTTTAACAGCCAAATTTTTCTTTGACACACTATGGTCAGTTGTATCGGTTGAAGTTGTTTTAACACCATTACGACCTGTCAATTTTTTATTCCAAGATTGTTCAATACCTGATACACCAGAAATTGTCTGTGCACCATCACTATGCTCTTTTTTAGTAATACCAATCAAGTCTGACGCAAACGTCCCATTTGGATACATTCTTGATTCGCTACTTGTAAAAGTTAATCCTGCAATATTCAAAGCCTTTAACTGCTTATACTTGTCAACACTCAAGTTAGATCCGGCTGTTCCAAATTGAACCTGTTGTAACTTACTTTTTCTACCATTTTTTATGGATGTTTCATAAAAGCTTGCCTTACCACCAAGTACTTCAGCTAATTTCTTGCTAACTTTAGCCTCCTGACTTTTCTTAACATACATTGGCTTTCCTTTTGCTGACTTTTGGTTTTTATCTAATACAGCCGCCAATGTATAAGTGGTCGACGATTCTGCCAATGGATTCCCCACCGAATCAAAAATTTCGCCTCGTTTTGCAGGAATATCATTTTGACTTTGATAGATTAATTGAGCTGCTTGGCCTAACTTATGGCCCTTCACCTCTTTTGTGATTGAGATACTAGAAAAACGGATTCCTAACACAACCAACACACCTATCATCAATATAAGCAAAAGTTTACCTGTATTGCGACTATTTTTATCCGCTTGGTTACGTTTTGGCATCCGTTGTTTTTTTACCATGCTACTTTACGTTCCTTATATTCTTATTCTTAAGTGTTAGCCCACTTTTATCTGCAATATCATTTAATCGTTTAGGACTTGATAAATCACTAACTTGTTGTTTCAATGTGTTGTTTTTATTACGTACTTGTTCTAATTGTGCTGAAGTTGCTGCTAATTGTGTATTCGCTGTTGTACTTTTATTAGCCATAAAAATCACAATAAATAACGCTGCAATAATTGTAATTGTTACGGCACCCACCATTGCCAAATCCATAGCATTCCACTTTGGTTTAGTTAACTTTATTTTCCTAACTCTACTACGGTTATTGGTTTTGATTTTTGGTTGATTAATTGGTTTACTAACCACATTATTATTGTAGTCATTACGGTATTTTGGCAGTCCATCCATAATAAGCCTTCCTCTATCACTTTTTACTTGATTCTTTCAATAACACGTAACTTCGCAGAATGTGCTCGGCGATTCATCGCTAACTCTTCTTCAGAGGGAACAATCGGCTTCCGTACGACTAATTTAAAATCAGGTTGCATTTCTTCTGGAATAATTGGTAAACCAGACGGTAAATCTGGAATAGTAACTTTTTCTTTAAACATCGTTTTAACTAAACGATCCTCTAAGGAGTGAAAAGTAATCACTGCAATCCGACCATTAACGTTTAACATTTCAAGTGCTTGTGCTAGTGAGTCTTCCACTGCTCCTAATTCATCATTAACAGCAATTCGAATTGCTTGAAAAGTTCTTTTTGCAGGGTGTCCACCCTTTCGACGTGCTGCAGCGGGAATAGATGCTTTAATAATATCTACCAATTCAAACGTTGTTTCAATTGGTTTAATTTCACGTTCATGCTCTATTTTACGAGCAATCTGCTTAGCAAACTTTTCTTCACCATAACGTGAAAAGATACGTAATAGCTCATGAAATGACCATTCATTAACCACTGTTCGAGCCGTTAATTCTTGTGACTGGTCCATACGCATATCAAGTGGAGCGTCATAATTATATGAAAAGCCACGTTGCCCATCATCAAATTGTGGAGATGAAACGCCCAAATCATAAACAATACCATCAAAGGATGATACGCCATTTTCAATTAATGCATCATGAAGGTTACGGAAATTAGTCTGAATGAAATCAACTTTACCTTCCGCTAACTCCGTTGAAAGATGATCGCGATTAAAGGTAATTGCTGTTTCATCTTGATCAAAAGACCACAACTTACCCGTTGTTAATTTACTTGCTAATAATTGTGAGTGACCGCCACCACCCAGTGTTGCATCTACATACACACCATCTGGTTTTACGTTCAACGCATCAATTGCTTCTTTTAATAACACTGTCACGTGTTTAAACTCTGTCATTGGCTTTTCTTATTCCCTTCAAACCTTTTTAAACTAGTGTTAAAACCCCAGTTCTTCCAATCCATCTGCAATATCATCAAAATTTTCTGCAGTGTTATCTTCATATTCTTGCCACTTTTCAGTACTCCACAATTCGAAGATATCATCACCCATTCCAAAGACCGTTACACTTTTTTCAATTTTGGCATAACTACGCAGTGTTGGTGAAAGATTGATACGTCCTTGTTTATCAAATTCAACTTCAACAGCACCCCCAAAAACGAAACGCTTAAATTGTCGTGCCTTAGCATTTGTTTCAGGTAATGCATTAATTTTTTTTGAAAAGTTCTGCCATCCTTCAAGGGTATAGGCACGTAATGAGTGATCCATCCAACGTGTAATCACAAAAGATTCACCTAATTGATTACGAAATTTAGCCGGAATAATTAGCCGATTTTTAGTATCTAACACATGTTGGAAAGTTCCCATGAACATCAGCCAATCCTCCTTTATAAAAATCTGTATTATTAATGAATTCAGTTCACCACTTTATTTAACAATTCAATACTCTTAATTTACCACAATATCCCACTTTCAACCACCTTTCCCCACCATTATCCACCACTATTTTCAATAGATTCACCTACATAAATATTGATATGTCGGGACGTAATCGTTTTTTTAACATAATTCTTACAATTATAGGTATTTTTCAAAACAAAAGCGTAAAAAAAGCGTAATCAGAAAATCCGATTACGCTTATAGAAAATATAAATTAAACTTCGCGAAAGCCACCATCAACTGGTATTTGTTTTTCAACATCTAATTCTTCTTCTTGACCACTTGTAAAAGCAAAAATTTCAATAACTAAATAAAGAACTGCCAAGTAATAACCATAAAAAGCTGAATTAATTTGTAACCAAACTGATATCAAATAAACAATCGGCCATACTAATAATAGTGCCCAATTTGATCCAGTTTTACGTAAGAAAATTCCTGCCAATACACTAAACAGCATATTAACGATGAATAAAGAAAAAATTATTTTAAAATTCACCGTCAATGCCGTTTTATTAACAATATAGGGCAACATTATGCCCAAGATTGGCATCAAAATCCAAAATCGCCAATCAAAAGTTTTATTAAATTTTTTCATTTAAAGACCTCGATATTCATTATTTATTTAATTCCATAACGTAACTTAAGGCACTTAACGCATACATTGGTGCTGTTTCTGCTCGTAAAATTCGCGGCCCCAACCCAGTAGGTACAAATCCATCCGAAACTAAACTATCAATTTCTTCTGGGGCTAGTCCACCTTCAGGACCAAACAAGAAACAAACTGCATCATTAGGTTGTAATTCTTGTAATTGTTGCACTAAACGACTAGCTTCACCTTTTTTCGCACTCTCTTCCCATGCCACTATTTTAGTCATGTCTTTGGGTAGTGACAAATCCGACAATTTAGGCACGTATGTAACATCCGGTACTTTTAAACGATGTGATTGCTCTGCTGCTGCAGCTGCTATCTTATTTAAACGTAATATTTTTTTAGACGCTTTTTGTCCCCAATGCGCCACCGACCAATTTGTTTCAACAATAATAATATGATGCGCACCAAGTTCTGTTGCTTTTTGTACAACAAATTCTGATTTATCACCCTTAGCTAACCCAATTATAATTGTTGTATCTACTGGTAATTCAACCGCCAAGGTTTGCCGAGATAAAATTGTCATAACTACCTGTTCATCATGTAATTCCGTTATTTCAGCAGTCACTACATCTTGACTATTTGGTAAGACAAACTCAGCTTTTGCACCTTCACGACTACGCAAAACCGTTATAAAGTGATGTGCTACTGTCTCAGGTAATTCAAACTGTTCACCAAGTGGCGTTTCGTCTAAAAAATATCTTTGCATTAGTCATCCTCGCTATCAAATTTAGCAATAATACCATACCAATCGCCTAATTTCATTGATTGCTCAACAATCATACCATTTGCTTCTAAATCAGCAATCATTTTATCACGCTTATCGTAGTAAATACCAGATAACAACAAATGTCCCTTAGGTTGTAAAATATTACCAACTTCTGGAATTAATAAATCTAGCACTTCCGCCAACATATTAGCAATTACGATGTCATATTTTTTATTAGGAACATCTTTTAACAAGTCACTAACAATAAGCTGCATATCTGCAGCTTTCGGATTAAGATCGACGTTACCTTGTGCTGACGCTACAGCAACATCATCAATATCAGTTCCCAAGATATCGCCTGCACCTAACAAACGTGCTGCAATTCCTAATACACCAGAACCTGTTCCCACATCAATTACCGTTTCACCACCGCGTACAACTACTTCTAAAGCCTGAATCATTAACTTAGTAGTTGGATGTGTTCCAGTACCGAAAGCCATCCCCGGATCCAAGACGATTACTTGTTCATCATCTTGTTCTGGCTCATAAACCTCCCACTTTGGTACAACTGTAATATGTCTTGTAACACGTACTGGATGATAATATTTTTGCCATTCAGTTGCCCAATCGTCATCAGCAACTGCTTGAACTGTCACTGTCCCAGGATGAGCATCTAGACCAAAATTGCCTAATTCTTCTACTGACGTCTTTATTTTACTTGTTATTAATGCTAAATCTGCTTCGTTAGCAAAATAGCCACTTACCGCAGCTCCCTCTATACGATGAACAATCTCTTCCTCTTTAACCATCACCGTTGCATCAGCCGGCTGATAATGAGCTAATTCAGCAGAATCATCAATCTCAACACCTTCTGCGCCATTAGTCATTAAGATATTACTAATTGCTTCAATTGATTCTGTTTGTGTTTCCACAATAATTTTTTGCCAACTCATGATCTTTCTCCAATTATATTAATTTAGTTAAGAATACCACAAATTGATATCATCGCCCAATATTATTGGCAATAAAAAAACACCCATACCCTTAGATAATCAAACTTTAATCACTAGACGTTTACCGTCAATCATTACGTTATAAGTTACCTAAAACCATGAATGTTTTTATTTTAAAATTAATCGATTGTAACGATAGTCATCAAGTTAGTTGTACCTGAAGTTGTAACAGGAATTCCAGCAGTAACGATGATTGTATCACCCTTGCTTGCTAGTCCTGACTTAACAGCTTCTGACTTAGCCATATCGATCATATCATCAGTGTTGCCCATTGGTTCAGTGATCATTGGTTGTACACCCCAGTAGATGCTTAACATACGTTCAACATCTTCTGTAAATGTTAATGCCAAAATATCAGCATTTGGACGGTACTTAGAAATCATCTTTGCGGTATAACCAGAGTTAGTAGCAGCAACGATAGCCTTGATGTTCAAATTACCAGCAGCAGTTGCAACAGCAGCTGCAACTGATTCAGTTACATCAGTTGCATCGAAGTGATCGTCATGACGACCATTCATAACCAATGAAGTTTCTGCTTTTTCATCAATACGAGCCATAGTAGCAACCGCTTCAACAGGGTATGCACCATTAGCTGACTCTCCTGATAGCATTGTTGCATCAGTACCATCAAACACAGCGTTAGCAACGTCAGATGCTTCAGCACGTGTTGGGCGTGGATTCTCTTGCATTGAGTCAAGCATGTCAGTAGCAGTAATAACTGGCTTACCAGCAGCATTCATCTTACGAATCAAGTTCTTTTGTACCAAAGGCACATTTTCAGCTGGAATCTCAACACCCATATCACCACGAGCAATCATCAATCCATCAGAAACTTCTAGAATTTCATCAAAATTATCGATTCCTTCTTGTGATTCAATCTTTGGGAAAATCATAACTTCTTCGTGATCTGCTTCAGTTAGCAATTCACGAATTTCAAGAACGTCAGCAGCCTTACGTACGAATGAAGCGGCAATATATTGAATACCACTCTTCAAACCGAAGCGAATGTCATCGGCATCTTTTTCAGTAATACCTGGCAAGTTAATTGAAACACCTGGTGCGTTAACACCCTTACGTGATCCCAAAATACCATGATTTTGTACTTCAGTTACCAATTCTTTGTTGGCATCATCCTTTTCAGTGATGACCATATCCAACTTACCATCATCAAACAAAATGTGACCACCAACGTGAACATCATCGTACAATCCTGGGTAAGTTACGGCAATCTTCTCTTTAGTTCCTTCAATTGTATCGTCCATTGAAATACGAACAACATCACCAATGTTAAATTCAATCTTACCTGGCTCTTGTACAGTAGTACGGATTTCCGCACCCTTTGTATCCAACAAGAAACCAACCTTCTTGCCAGCAGCTTTTTCAGCCTCATGTACGGCATTCATTCGTCCTAAGTGTTCCTCATGATCACCATGTGAAAAGTTGAAACGGACAACATTTGCGCCAGATTCGATTATCTTAGTAATCGTCTCCACATCAGAGCTGGCTGGTCCAAGCGTTGAAACAATCTTGGTCTTCTTCATGATTAAAAATTTCTCCTTAGTAAAAGATATTGGTATTTCTACTATCTGCAATTATTGTACTATTTATCACTATCTTTGTATACTAGTTCAACTTATCATTTGTTGCATTGTTAGAACAGTTAGCTTTTTTAAAAAAATAAAATGCACTTGTTATCACAATTAAAGCGCTATCATAAAATAGAATTATTTTTGTACAGAATGGCATATAAAAAAGATTAGAACAAAATGTCCTAATCTTTTAATAACAATTCATTTATTTCAATGGTCGTGTATCAGAATCTAAATCAATTTCAGTTAACTTACGTAACTTTGTATGATGTTTAATCTTATAACCTAAGTACAAAACAACAAACAATGGAATTGCCATATAAGTTGTCACAATCCCTGGCCAATTCCAATCAAGAATGGCACCCTTGAATGAAGTCGTATCCTGACCAATAACAACAATAATTGACAATGCCAATGCAAGCAATGGTCCAACCGGGAACCACTTTGCCTTGTAACGTAACTTGTTAACATCACGATTTTGTGCCACAAATGCACGACGGAAACGGTAATGTGAAATAGCAATTCCAATCCATGCGATAAAGCCAGTTAATCCAGATGCAGCTACCAAGTAATAGTACAATCCTTGACCAAAAATCGATGTTACAAAAGTTAGCAACCCAACAACAACAGTTGCAATAACAGCAGGAACTGGAATTCCCGACTTAGGATTAACCTTCTTGAAAATCTTAGGGGCCATGCCATCAACAGCCATCGCATAAAGCATACGCGTTGAAGCATAAAGACCTGAGTTAGCAGATGAAACAACAGCAGTTAAGATAACTGCATTCATTACTGAAGCTGCGGCTGCTAATCCAGCAGACTTAAATACCAACGTAAATGGTGATACCGCAACATTTGTTTCACTAGAACGCAATAAGTTCGGATCCTTGTAATAAATAATTGCTCCAATAATGAAAATAGATAGAATATAGAATAACAAAATACGCCAGAAAATTTGCTTTACAGCTGCAGGCACTGACTTTTCTGGTGTTTCAGATTCACCAGCCGTAATACCAACCATTTCAGTTCCCTGGAATGAAAAACCAGCTACCATAAAGACAGCTAAGATACCACCAAATCCACCAATGAATCCATGGTGACCACCGGCAGACAAATTGTGCGCAACGTCTGGTTGATGGAAGAAAATTCCCAAAATAGTTAATAGACCAACTAACAAAAAGGCGATAACTGCAATAATTTTAATCATTGCCATCCAGAATTCAGTTTCGGCATATGCTCGTGCTGACAACAAGTTAATAGTTGTAATTAGAACTAATACCGCTGCAGACCAAATCCAACTTGGGACGTTTGGTAACCAAAATCCCATGACAACGCCAACCGTTGCAGCTTCAACGGCAACAGTAATTGCCCAGTTAAACCAATAATTCCACCCCATCGCAAAACCAAACGCTGGATCAACGAAACGGTCAGCATAAACCGAAAATGATCCGGAAACTGGCATATAAGTTGCCATTTCACCTAAACTGGTCATTAAAAAGTAGACCATAACACCAATCACAGCATATGCTGTTAATGCTCCGAATGGTCCAGCTTGTGAAATTGTTGCTCCTGAAGCAACAAACAAACCAGTTCCAATAGTTCCTCCCAAAGCAATCATTGAGAGGTGACGAGTTTTCATCGTTCTTTTCAGATGACCCGTCTCTTGTTGATTCTCAGTCATAATTCCTCCTAAAAAAGGCCTAACGCATTATAAAAACAAAAAATCCTAGTTTACACATCTATCGTATAAACTAGGAACTGATTAGTCTTTAGTATTGTCGATAGCTCTCCGCGACCGACTATTTTTGTCGCGACAGTCTGCCCATTATTCATGTACACACCAACAATGATTACTGTCATAACCATCATTTCGGCAATCGCCCCTTTTATCTAACATCCTAACTTACCAGCTCCGTTAAACGACTTTTGTTGATTGCAACCTCTATGTATTATTTAATTTCGAAACTAATTTTACTTTATTCATATATAACATGTCAAGTATCAGTTCAAATAAATGAGAATAAACTAAAAAAGTTCTTAAATATCTTACGCAAATATGTGTTTTGTATACCTTCGTGTTAAACTTAAATAAATAAACGCAATAAGTATCTTAGATTACCAAGGATACAAAAAGGAGTATCGCTTATGATTATTGCTAAATCGCGAACCCGTTTTTTAACGATGGTGGCTAGTCTAGTCTTTTTTATAATCATTTCAATTCTGACATACCACAATAGTGGCTTTTTAAATGCGCTTATGCAATTAGATCATTCTATTGCTCAAACGGTTATTCCAAATTGGTTAGAAAATTTCATGAAGCCCTTCTATTTTTTTAGTCATGGCTTTGGCTTATTCTTTATCACATTTTTAATTATTTTCTTTCTATGGGGTTTTAAATTTAAAATTCCGGCAACTTGGATATTAATTACGAGCATTGGTGGGTGGTTAATCATTAACATTGCTTCTCTCCTATTTAAGCACACAATTAATGGTACACAAATCTTGTACCCTGCAAAATCAACATTTTATATGACCCTTTTAATTTCATATTTCTTATTGATTATTGTCCCTGAAATTTATCGTGGTAGCTTACAATTCCTGTTACAAACTATTTTAATATTAGGTTGGGTGGCTACTTTTACCACAACATTATTGTTACCAAATCACAACCTGGCCTCAGCGCTTGCGGGCTGGTTACTAGCACTTGTTTGGTTACAGTTTTCTGAAAATGGTTATCGTGTCTATGCACCGGACTTTTATCGCCGAAAAGGATTTAGTAATTCATGGTATTAATTTAATAATTAAAAAATAAGCTGAGACGTTAAACGCGTCCCAGCTTATTTTATTAGTGTTAAACTAATTTAACCCAACGATGTGACCATCATTATCAATATCAATATCCAATGCTGCAGGATGCTTTGGTAATCCAGGCATTGTTAAGACTGAACCAGTTAACGCCACTAGAAAACCTGCCCCTAATTTAGGTATAAACTCACGGATATGAATATCAAAATTATCAGGTGCTCCAATTTTCTTAGCATCATCAGATAGTGAATACTGTGTTTTTGCCATAATTACTGGCAATTTATCCCAACCATACTTTTTAAACGTTTGTAATTGTTTAGTAGCCTTATCTGAAAGTTCAACACCACGACCCCCATAGATATCATGGACAATATTATTAATTTTAGTCATTGCCTCATCATCTGCCTGATAAAGTGGCTGAAAATCTTTTGATTCATCAGTTGCTGCAACAACTCCAGTAGCTAGCGACTGAGCACCATCCCCACCTTGACCCCAGACATCCGCTACATACGCTGATACATCGAAACTAGCGGCATACTCTTTGACCAAATTTAGTTCTTCAGTTGTATCCGAAGTGAATTGATTAATGGCAACAACAACGGGGACACCATAGCGTTTCATACTATTTAAGTGACGTCCTAAATTAGGCAATCCTTTTTGTAAAGCCTCAATATTTGGTGTAGTCAAATTTTTCTTATCTTCACCACCATGCATTTTAAGTGCACGAACAGTCGCAACAATCACAATTGTATCAGGTACTTTTCCTAGCAAAGGCACCTTAAAATCTAGGAATTTTTCGCCACCTAAATCAGCACCAAAGCCGGCTTCTGTAACAACATAATCAGCTAGTTGCAATGCCGACTTAGTTGCTAAAATGGAATTCGTTCCCTGTGCAATATTTGCAAAGGGACCCCCATGAATTAATGCTGGTGTATGCGCCAAAGTCTGTACCAAATTAGGCTTAATAGCATCCTTTAATAAAGTTGTAATGGCCCCTTCAAATCCTAAATCGGCTACAGTTACAGGTTCCTTGTCATAGTTATAACCCACAACAATCCGTGAAATACGCGCTTTCATATCCGCCAAATCTTTTGACAAAGTCAAGATTGCCATCAATTCAGACGCAACTGTAATATCAAATCCATCTTCACGCGGCACACCAGACGTTGGTCCACCCAAGCCAATCGTAACATGACGTAAGGCACGATCATTAACATCCAAAGCACGCTTCCAAAGCATACGACGTAGATCCAAATTTAACGGATTTCCTTGATAGATACTATTATCAATTAAAGCTGCCAACGTATTATGTGCACTAGTTAATGCATGAAAATCACCAGTAAAGTGCATATTAATATCCGCCATCGGTACAACTTGTGAATAACCACCACCGGTTGCACCACCTTTTAGTCCCATTACTGGTCCTAAAGAAGGTTCACGCAATGCAACCATTGTTTTATGATTTTGTGAAGCCAAGGCATCAGCAAGTCCAACAGTTACAGTTGATTTCCCCTCACCTGCCGGAGTTGGATTAATCGAAGTAACTAAAATTAACTTTCCCAAATCATGTTGTTTTGTTTGATCACTCAATTTAATTTTTGCCTTGTCACGACCATATGGCTCCCACTCTTCTGTGTTTAACCCTATTTCATCGGCAATTTTTTCAATCGGCCAAATATCAGCAGCTTGTGCAATTTCAATATCTGTTTTCATTGCGTTCCTCTACCCTCATCGTATTATTTTAATCATTATATCATTTTCAATCTTTCTTTATCCCATCTGAATAATAAAAAGTCTATTAATGAGATGTAATCCCATTAATAGACTTTTCTAACTACTTATTATCTACCCCAAAATACTTTTGTGATAGTTTATCGATGGTACCATCTGCTTTAGACTTAGCTAGTGCTTCATTAACTTTCTTAATTAATGTCACATCACCTTTACGCATACCAACTCCGTAAGAATCTTGACCAAAATTAGTATCGATAGTCTTAAATGCTTGTGGATCTTTTTCATGAGCAATATAGTAACCAGCATAATCAGCATCAATTAATACCGCATTTAAACGACCTACTTGTAAATCGTTCAAAGCCTTATCAAAGGTATCATATGGCTGCGCATCAGAACCGACTATTTTTTTCAACTTATTTCCTTTTTGATCATAAGTTAATAGCCCTGAAGAACCAGTTTGAGCACCTAGTTTCTTACCTTTCAAATCACTCAAACGATTAATTTGTTGATTTTTCATCGATACAATAACTTGTTTATCATGGTGATAAGAATTTGAAAACGCAACTTTTTTAGCACGGTCTGCATTCTTTGTATAACCATTCCAAATCATGTCAATGTGTCCGGTCTTCAATTCCGTTTCCTTCATCGACCAATCAATCACTTGGAACTTAGCTTTCAAACCAATCTTTTTCAAACTCTGACGGGCCAATTCAACATCATAACCAACTAATTTACCATCTTTATTGCGGAAACCCATTGGTACGAATGTATCATCAATACCAACAACTACTGTTTTATCGGCCGTAACTTGCCGCCATGTATCTTGACTATGAGCTGTTCGATACCAGAAAAAGCCACCAATCAGAGCAATAACAAGAAGTACCAAGCCATTACCAATTATCTGACGACGCCAATTTATCTTCGGTTTAATCATAGACTTCCTCCTCGATCAACATCAACTCCAAAGTCGAATGTTTGATCAGCAACTGCCTGCGCAAATGGTAAATCGTGTGTCACAATTAATTGCGTAACCCCTTGTGTTTTTAACTGCTGAATGACTTTAATAACTCGCTTAGTTGATTCCGCATCTAATCCTGATGTTGGTTCATCATAAGCTAAAATTCCTGGTTTCATTGCTAATGCTCTTGCAATAGCAACACGTTGTTTTTGACCACCTGACAATTGGAATGGATATTGATTCATTTGTTCAACTAATCCCAGGTTCTTCAACAATTCTTCAGCCTCTTTTTCAGCTTCCTTTTTAGCCACTTTTTTTACCAATTGCGGTGCCAAAGCAACATTTTGTTTAACCGTATAATGAGGAAATAAATTAAAATCTTGAAAAATTACACCAACCTGTGCTCCTTGACGATTACCGGTAATATCTAATGACTCATTATCTAAAATTAGCTCACCTTGATCTGCCGGTAATAACCCTGCCAAAATACGTAAAAATGTTGTTTTTCCAATCCCAGATGGACCCACAATACTTAAAACCTCACCATCATTTATCGTTAGGTCCATTTCTTTAAAAATAACACGTTCGCCAAATACTTTAGCTAAATTTTTAATTTCTAACATATTTTCACCCCTTAACGATAAAAGTTCATCTTTTTCTCCATGCGACGTTGAATAAGCGTTGCTAGAGCAATTAAAATCAAATAGATTAACCCAACCAACAAATACGGAACTAACGTCACATCACGCGAAGCTGCAATATTACCAGCGCGCATTAAGTCACCTAGACCAATAACATAAACTAATGATGAGTCTTTTACTAAGTTAACAACTTCATTTCCAACTGAAGGCATAACGATTTTTGTAACCTGTGGAAAAATAATTTTCCACATCGTTTGAAATTTACTTAGTCCCAAAACTTGAGCCCCATCGTATTGTCCCTGTGGAATACTCTGAATACCACCACGGAATATTTCAGCGAAATAAGCAGCATAATTAAGAATAAATGTAATAACTGCCGCTTCGAATCGAGGCAACGTCATAATATTTGCAAGACTTAATCCGTAGTATACAAAAACAATTTGCAATAATAGCGGTGTTCCACGCATTACCCATACATATGCGTTCATTACCCACTTCAATAGATAAATATCTGAACGCAAGGCCAAGGAAATTAACATTCCTAATGGCACTGATCCGATTAGTGTTAGTACAAACACGCCAATTGTCATTTTTAACCCGTTTAATAAACTTGGCAAAATCTGCATCATATAATCCATATGTCGTCTCCTTAAAATTAAATAAAAAAGCCCTCAAGCAATTACATGAATTGCTTGAGGACGATTAATCGTGGTTCCACCTCAGTTTAGCTAATTATTACTAATTAGCACTCTAATCCCTTATGTAGCATCAAAAGGGATTCATGGATAACGTCATGACACGGGAACTATTAGGCTCCGATAATCTTGGGTGTGGTTCATCTAATATTTTGGTTACTTCTCAGCTTCAGCGTAACTCTCTAAACAAAATAGTTAGACTACTCTTCCAATCAAATCTTTTTATAATTACTGTTTACAATAATATAGATTAAAACAGCCGATAAGTCAATCTCATCTTTTCATATTTCTTTGCGTACGTGAATCTAAAATGATACGACCATTCAAATCTCTTGGTGCAACATCATAAGATGAAATATCTGGCTTCTTTGTGGCATTATACAAATACATGATAAGTTCATACACAACAATCAACAACATTAAGTTAACAATGATTGTTGGAAATAAGCGGAACATAATAAAATTCGTAATACTTAAATTAACTAAACTAATAATACCAAAAACAGCATAATCATAAATCATATAAACAGTTGTTGATACAAACCAAACAGCTAATGTTGATATCCAACTATAATCCAAATAACTTTGTATAAATTCCGTTAATTTCAAAATTAATAAAAAGCCAATTGCTGATGGCCCAATAATACCTGTATAAAAAATATCAATAACTAAACCTGCGAAAAATGCAATCGCATAAAGCCAATAAGGATTAATCTGTTTTGCATGCCCTGTCATTACCGGCATCATAACAACTATCAATGATAACAACGGTGTTGCTGCCATCGGTAGTTTAAATAGAATGGGTGCCAAATATAGCGATATACCACCATCAAGCATGATAGCAATAACCACTAAAATAAAATGGATCCATGTTGTACTAATATATTTGAGCATAATTATTCTCCGTAAAATGTTACAAAATTGGTAACTACATAATAGTAGCCCGTTTTGAATACCCCCGTCAACTGATTTTCCAAAAAAATTCTACCATAATGCGTTTTGACTGATACACTAGATATATGACATTTTATAAGGAGAATATCAATGGAGCATTTAGACTATTCAAATCAAGCAGCATGGACACGCGTATCAGGTGATAAACAGTCACCAGTTGCTTTATCAGATTCATTAGCTGTTAAAAATGATTTTGAAACTACTTTATCATTTAATTACGACCACACTGCTAGCTACGTTCGTGATACTGGCGCTGGTATTGAAGTTGGTTTACATGGAACCGCAAACATTGGCAATCGACCATTTAGTTTAAATCAATTCCATATTCACACACCTAGTGAGCATACAGTTAACGATAAATCATACGAAGCTGAAATTCATTTCGTACACGAAGCCAGCGATGGTCGTTTAGCCGTTGTTGCCGTACTAGTACAAAGTGGTGCTGCTAGTCAAACTTATGATGCTGTTCTAGCACACATGAACCAAAAGGAAACATTCGATATTCCAGTTGATGATATTATGCCTGAAAACAAAGCATACTATCATTATATCGGTTCATTAACAACACCACCACTAACTGAGAACGTTGAATGGTATGTTTTAAAGCAACCCGTTACATTATCAACTGAACAAATTAATCATTTGAAAACTTTCTATTCACACAACAATCGTGATTTACAAGCTTTAAATGATCGACCAATTATTTCATCAAACTAAATAACTTATAAAAAAGAACGAAACATTGCTATCAGTTAAAAACTGAAAGTTGTGTTTCGCTCTTTTTTACTTTAAGGTATTGCAACACTAACAACTGGGATGTTATTAAAGTCCGTAGCCGGCTTAATATAAATCTTCTTTGATAAACCATAGTTATCACTACCAACCCGCTCAACTTTACCAACATACAAACCAGAAGGAGTCACACCACCCAAACCACTAGTAGTTACCAAGTCACCCTTTTTAACTGAAATATCAGACGTAATTTGTCCCATCACAATTAGATTATCTGACTGATTAAAACTAGTAATAATACCATCAACTGACTCGCCAGCACTATTTTGAATACGAATAGCAAAGCGATCAGCTACTTGATTATTATCCGATAACAACTCAACTTTAGCATTAGTTGTATTAACTTCGGTGATTCTACCAATCAAACCACCAGAACCCATAACAGACAAGCCTTTCTTCAAACCAGCATTAGTTCCCTTATCCAAGATAAGTTGACTTTGCCAATTGCTTGGAGAACGTGATGTCACAACAGCATTTACAACTTTGTAATCTGTCAACGTATTGCTAATCTTTAATTGATCTTTCAACGCACGATTTTCCTGTTGTAGTACCTGTAATTGAACTTTTGTTTGTGCTAAATCATCGACTTTCTTAGTTAAGCGCTCATTCTCTTGATAAGTATTTGTTAATTTACCAATTGAATCATAACCACCATGAACCAGCTTTAGTGGTGCATTCACAACTTTAGAAGTCCAACCTGACACATCCGATACAACTCGAACTGGTAAGGATGGCTCTTCTTGTGAATTGTGGGCCTTAGCGCCCAATAGAATTACCCCAATTGTCGCAATAACAACAATTACACCAATTACTAATCGACGTGACGTAAAGATATTTTTCATCTTAAAATTGCCCTTCGTTTCTCTTACTTCATTATGCTAACAAGTCGTAGTCCCGTTTGATTTTAACTTATAATAAACTCCCCGCATTATGATTTATAATACGGGGCTTAAATATGCTGTAATAAAGATTGAAAATATAAATCAACATATCTTTTTACAACAGTTAATCGTAATTTACCACTTGTAGCCTAATTATTCTTTAAAACATCAATAGACTTTAGTGCCTCACCGGTACCAATAACTACTGCATCTAATGGTTCTGGTGCAACAAATACTGGCACTTTAGTGGCTTCAGCAATCACTTCATCCAAATGAGCAAGTTGTGCCCCACCACCTGTCAAAACGATACCGCGATCAATTACGTCAGCTGCAATCTCAGGTGACGTTTCTTCCAAAGTTTCTTTGATTGCAACAATGACTTCAGCAACTACATCCTTAATTGCATCAGCAACATCACTAGCTTTGATATCAATTGTCTTAGGTAAGCCTGTGACTAAATCGCGTCCACGGGCAGTTGTACCTTCCATATCCTCGGCAGCATCAACATCAGCCGAACCAACAGCCATCTTTAAACGTTCTGCAGTCTGCTCACCAATCAAGACTGAATACTTTTGACGAACGTATGTCATAATCGCTTCATCAATCTTATCTCCAGCCATTCGAATTGAACGAGAAGATACAATACCACCCAATGAGATAGTTGCAACGTCAGTCGTTCCACCACCTAAATCAACGACCATTGATCCAGTAGGCTCCATAACTGGCAACCCAGCACCGACTGCTGCTGCAAATGGTTCTTCAATAACATAAGCGTCACGAGCACCAGCAACACGAGCAGCATCAATTACAGCTCGACGCTCAACTGCCGTTACACCTGATGGTACACCGATCGTAACGTAAGGTTTTGCACCACGAGCACCTAACGCCTTACCTAGATAGTACTTAAGCATGGCAACAGTCGTTTCGTAGTCTGCGATAACACCATCACGCATTGGCCGAATAGCTGTAATTGAGCCAGGTGTTCGCCCTAGCATTTCCTTAGCAGCAGTTCCAACCGCAACAACCTCATTTGTCTTCGTATTACGCGCAACAACTGAGGGCTCACGAAGCACAATTCCTTTACCTTCAATATAGACCAACGTATTAGCTGTTCCTAAATCTATTCCAACATTTCGAGTTCCAAATGAAAACACAGCATTTCCCTTTTCTTTATTTATTTTGATAATTCTACTAAACGTACTTTTAACAAAGTACCATATAATTTCTTATTAATTTTATCACATGTTATCAAACTTAGTCCATAAATCAATCAGTGTTTCTAGGTCCACTTTTGGCAATAAATTTTCACTACGATAGCTGCGATAACCTTGGGGTGAAATAATCATAAAATCCAAAAAATGAAACTGCATCAACTGCCCGCACATTGCCATTTGAGACATCGCTAGGCAATCAGCTTTTGATGCAGTTAAATTACCACTGGGATGATTATGACATAAAATAAAACCATACGCATTTTTTGCTACCAAGTGCCGAAATACATCTCGTGGATGAATATTAACACTGTCTAATGTCCCTAATGCAACTTGATAAATATCAATAATTGTCATTTGTGTCGTCAGCGCAATTACCCAACAACTTTCCTGAGGTGATTGTGCATACCGTTCTAATAATAAATCTCCTAACTGCCCAACTGATGTAATTTTAATCGTCATAGTTTACCTCCGCCAATAAAGACGCAGTACCACCAATTTTTATCATCATTGTTGTATTTCTTGGCGTATAATAGATAACTGAATAATTTATTGAAAATGAGGTAGCATAACATGCGAGTTAGAAAATTCAGTCCCCTACAAATTCCAGCAAATAACGTACCTAACACTGTCCGTTTTTATCGTGAAGTCTTCGATTTACCAACCGAATTCGGCATCAATGAGGCTCGTCATTTATATTTTAATAAGCAGTCAATTGTCTTTAATGAGGCGCCAGATGCTGACCCTATTACTGTACAAGTCGTAGTTCGTGACCACAAAGATACTGTCATCAACCACTTCATTAATTACGAAGTAAAACAAGCAAAACCTGCAACTGAAAGTGAAGATAGTCGTCACATTGTTTTCCACATCGATGATA
Organism: Weissella bombi; assembly: GCF_900094835.1. Taxonomy (GTDB): domain Bacteria; phylum Bacillota; class Bacilli; order Lactobacillales; family Lactobacillaceae; genus Weissella; species Weissella bombi. The sequence continues at coordinate 102,964 of NZ_FMAO01000003.1, forward strand.
TTGATGGTAACCATATTGAAGTTATTGCTAACAAATAAATTAGTTACTATATTTTACATAATATAACCAAAAGGACATCAAGGCTAAATTTAGCCTGATGCCCTTTTTTAAATTATATCTTCTTTTGCCACACAGTAGCTAAAGTATCGCCATACTCAAACATATTCTGCATTTGTAACTGCTTAGCCATCATAACTGCCTCATGGGCAGCATCCCAATTTTGATTAACTAATTGTTCAACCAAATTAGACCACCATGCAAAACCCATTGCATCACGCGGTTGTTCAATCATCCAAGCAGCAACTTCCTCAAAAATTTCTTGTGGACGACTAGGCTCATTTAACAACATAACCAAAAACTGTGCAGACATCGTATTAACAATTTCCATTGTATGATGTGACCATTTTTTGGCCCAAATAACCGTCAAATAATCCGCAGCCTTTTGAATTGGTAAATCAGTAATAACAGGTGCTAACAATGCAACATCCATCTCTCGCCAAATTGCTACCGCCTCAAAAGAGTCAATCAATATCTTTTTAGCAATTTGTGAATGTTCATTAGGAATTATTTGGGCATGTAATACGTCTGCCAAACTGGCAACCCGTAAATACCCTCGCGCCATCGTATTACGGAACAAATGATAACCACGACGACTAATATCTTTTATCTTACTTGCATCATGACTTTTATCAGCCTCTTGTAGTGCATTAATTAATCCCTCAACAGTATCCAAGGCATTTACCAGTTCTGTATTCACTTCATTTCCAGTCAGTAATAAATGACTCATCAATGAGATAAATCCTTCAGCTGGCAAATCATTCTCATCATTCAAATAGCGATAGTATCGATTACGACTAATACCAATATTGGCTAGCTCACGAACCGGAATGTCATTAGCTTGACGAATGGCATTAATCCGATCACGATCAATTAAACTCATATGACTATCCCCTTACATTTCTCATAAACCTATATTAATGAGTTTAACATTTGGGGGGTATCCATTCAACAAAGATTATTTTAAAAAAGTATCACAAATTACTTTATAGTAACCACGTACCGACACAAGTTCCAAACCACAAAACAACCAAGCCACCGACAAATGTCAACAATGTTTTAACCAACAATAATCGTTTGTCACCTGTATGCTTTTGAATTGCATCTGCAATATCGACAATCGGTGCCGAAAATGTTGACAATCCACCTAAAATACCAGGTGCTAAAAATGTATGCAGCCATTCCGGTGCAACCATAACCAAAGTCATCCCCATAAAAAACGCTGCCAATAAATTGATAACGACAACCATTAATTCAGATAAATTACCAAACCAACGGGGTGCAACCGTCAACAATCCAAAACGAATTAATGATCCTATTACGGCCCCAATACCTGTTAAAATTATTTCTGCCATCTCAATACCAGCTTATTTCCTAGATAACGACTCAAAATTACCATCAACACACCACCTACAACACTAATAACAATATAAATCAGCGCCATTAATACTGACAAATGTACCATATCTGATAACGCCGTTGAATACGTCGTATACGCACCCAAAATACCAACCATAATAAAATCAGAAGTTACTTGCTTCAGGTTTACAATTTTACTAAACAAAACAACTAGTAATGCTGAAACAAACGTACCACTCAAATTGACAATAACGGTTTCCCAAGGAAATGCATTGTTGTGAAACAACATCATCATACTTGCTCGTAATGCACCACCTATAAAGCCACCACTACCAACTGCTAAAATTTCTAACAATAATTGTTTTCTACTCATATCACATACCTATTAATAACGGTTGAAATAATTTAATAAATCGGTAACCGTCAATTTTTTCTTTTCTTCACCACTAACATCTAATGAAATTTTACCTTCTGACATAATGATCAATCGATTACCATATTCAATTGCATCTTCTAAATGATGCGTAATCATCAATGCTGTTAGTTTTTCTTCGTGAATGCGTCGATCTGATACCTGCATCAATTGCGTACTAGTTTTGGGATCTAATGCCGCAGTATGCTCATCTAACAATAAAACTTCTGGACGTAGCTGCGTTGCCATCAAAAATGACAAAGCCTGTCGTTGCCCACCAGATAAATCACCAGCAGCCATGTCTAAGCGATCTGATAAACCATTTCCCATCGTAGCCGTTACTTTGGCATATTCCGCTCTCTTAGCTTCAGTTAAGCCACGATTTTTTAATCGACGGCGCAATCCACGGCGTTCAGCCAATAACATGTTCTCTACAACTGTCATCCGAGGTGCCGTGCCCAGTTTAGGATCCTGAAAAACACGCGCTAAAAACTTTGTTCGTTGTGCTTCATTCAAATGTGTCACATCATGTTCACCTAAAAAAAGGCTACCACTCGTTAATGGTAATGATCCAGCGATAACATTAAATAACGTTGACTTTCCTGCCCCATTCGATCCTAAAACTGTCACAAAATCTTCCGGCATTAATGTTAATGACACATCATCTAAAATTGTCTTCTCACCTGGTTGTCCCTGATTAACAATGACAGTTGCATGATCTAATCTTAATTTTGTCTCTACCATATTCCATCATCCTCGCTTTAAAAACGTACTCAACCGTAACTTTGAGCGTAATCTAGGTAACATAAGTGCCAATCCAAGAATAATAGCACTAACTAACTTCAAGTCATCAGCATTAAAGCCAATGTACAAGACAATTACTAATACAAAGCGATAGAAAATTGAACCAATAATAATTGTAATCAAACGTTCAGGTAAGGTTAGTGTATCAGTAAAAATCACCTCACCAATAATAATTGAAGCAAGGGCGACCACAATAGTACCAACCCCCATATTAACGTCCGCAAAACCATTATTTTGTGCAACCAACGCGCCACCAAGTCCAATTAGTCCATTAGCTACCATCAACCCTAAAATTGTCATACTATCAGTATTGATTCCTAAAGACCTTGCCATTTTAGGATTATCACCCGTTACAATAAATGCTTGCCCCAATTCTGTCTTTAAAAACTGTGCTAAACAAATTGTAATTAAAATTATAATGACAACACCAACAACAATGACTGGAAAGTTTTGTGGTAATCCCTTCAAAAAATTATATGAAAATAAATTTGTCTTTCCTAATAAAGAACGATTAGCTTGACCCATGATACGTAAATTAACCGAATAAACTGCAGTCATGGTTAAAATACCTGCTAATAAAATTGGAATTTTTCCTTTAGTATATAGCAAACCAGTAACCAATCCTGCTAGGCTTCCTGCTAAAGTTGCTACTAACGTTGCAATAATTGGCGACATACCATTTGAAATTAAAGTTACTGCAGTTGCAGCCCCTAGTGGAAACGTCCCTTCAACGGTCATATCCGCAACATCCAAAATTCGAAAAGTTAGATATAATCCAAATCCCAAGGTTGCCCAGATTAAGCCCTGACCAATGGCTGATATTAAAATACCCATAATTGCCTCACTTTACAAATTTTGCTTGATTATATTCTTTTGGTAACGTCAATCCAAGACGTGATAATTGCGCCTTATTCACCACCAAGTCGCCCTTTTTGATAAAGCCAACTGGAATATCTTTCGGTTGTTTACCATCTAAAATTCTAGCAACTTGTTTACCAGTTTGAACACCTAACTTCTTTTGATTAATTGATTCAGCAGCTAAGCCACCATCTTTTACCATCGTGTCAACAGTTGGAAATACAGGTACACCGGCAGCATTTGTACTATCGATCAACGTTGGCATCGCCCCGGCAATCGTATTATCAGTAGGTACAAAAACTGCGTCAACTTGACTATTAGCAACCATTTGTTTAGCTGTTTGATTTAAATCGTTCGAAGAAGAAATCGTATAAGGTTTAACTTGCAAACCAGCTTTTTTAGCTAAATTCATCATTTGTTTAGCTTGAATTGATGCCGAATCATCTGAAGAAGTATAGATTACGCCTAAATTCTTCAAATTAGGTACAAATTTTTTCATCATCTTTAATTGAGCGGCTAGTGGGGCCTGATCCGACACACCAGTAACATTACCACCTGGGTGGTTATAACTTTTTACTAACTTTGATTGAATTGGTGTCGTTGATGCCGCAAAAACAACAGCCTTGTCAGTAATTGTATTTGCCAAAGATACAGCTGCTGGCGTAGCTATTCCAACCGAAACATCAGCATTAGCATTTTCAAATTTAGAAGCCATCGTCTTTAAATTAGACTGATCACCTTGTGCATTTTCATACATTATTTTAACGTTCTTACCTTCGTGATACCCTGCCTGCGATAAGCCTTCATAAATACCTTTATTAATATCATCTAATGCTGGATGCTTCATAAATTGTAAAATTGCCACTTTAGGCATCGCTTTATGCTGACTTGTTTGAACTGACTCATGTACACCTGCAAATACTGTGAAAAGGGTTAATACACCAATTGTGCCCCATATTTTTTTATTCATTTACCTATCCTCGACTATTGTTATACAAAATAAAAAACACGAGCAGACACAACAGCATCTTCTCGTGTTTCACATGAAAAGAACTGCACGATAAGTCATGCAACCCTTTCCAATTATTTCGGAAATTAGTTAGCACAGACTCAATACATCTGCTCCCAAAGGAACTACGTACTGAATCTATGTTTTGCCATAGTTCGTACGCACTATCTGCGCCACCAACCATTAAATTTTAAAACAAAATTACTCATAACTAATTACCACCTTGTATATCATTTTCATAATAATAGCACTTTGCTCTCACTTATGCAATATTACCATTCAATATTGTAATCATCATCAGACATAGCTTCTACCTGACCTAATCGATAACCATTTCCAACTTGTGAGAAAAAGTCATGATTTGAAGTTGTGGTTGAAATACCATTCATAACAATTGGATTAACATCTTCCGCACCATCGGGGAATAATGGATCCTGTCCCAAATTCATCAATGCCTTATTAGCATTGTAACGCAAGAATGTTAATACAGAGTCAGTCCAACCTATCTCATCATAAAGTAATTTTGTGTAATTTTCTTCATTACTATATAAGTCCAAGAGTAAGTCATATAACCACATCTTTAACTTACCTTGCTCATCTTCACTAAGCTCATTAAATCCTAATTGGAATTTATAACCAATATAAGTACCATGGACTGATTCATCGCGCAGAATTAGTTTAATAATTTCTGCAACATTGTTCATCTTATTATGACCTAAATACCAAAGTGGTGTATAAAAACCAGAATAAAACAAGAATGTTTCTAAAAATACTGACGCTACTTTACGCTGTAACTGCGTACCTTCTTGATAAATCTGATTAATTCGATTGGCTTTGTATTGCAAAAATTCATTTGTATTTGTCCAATCAAAAATTTCATTAATTTCAGCAGGCGTATGCAACGTTTCAAAAATTGATGAATATGACTTAGCGTGAACAGATTCCATAAATTCAATGTTATTCAACACCGCTAATTCATGCTGTGTCCTCGTCGACTGCTTCAATGATGCCATACCATCTTGTGATTGCAACGTATCTAACAAAGTTAGCCCACCGAAAACATGGCCGACTAAATAGTGTTCTTCTTCAGTCATCTTGCGCCAGTCATCTAAATCATTAGATAAAGGAATTCTCGTATCAAGCCAGAATTGCTCTGTTAATTTTTCCCAAGTTGCCTTATCAATATTATCTTCAATTTCGTTCCAATTAATCGCTTCGTATGCTTTTGCCATTTATCTATCCTACCTTTTATCTGCACAGTGTTCTAAATTGAACAACTCTCGCATTCATTAACACCGAATTCTTCCATATCATCAGTATAAGTACGAATATAATAAATAGACTTAATACCCCGATTATGAGCATACAAACGCAGAATATTTAAATCACGAGTTGTCATTTTATTTGTATGGTTTTCTTTCCAATCATACAAATCATCTGGCATTGTTGAGCGCATAAATAACGTTAATGCCATCCCCTGATCAATATGCTGTTGCGCCGCTGCGTACACATCAATAACACGTCGCATATCCATGTTATAAGCTGATTCATAATATGGTAACGTATCTGTGTCCAAGTATGGTGCAGGATAATAAATCTTACCAATTTTCTTTTCTTGGCGTTCCTCAATACGGTTAATAATAGGATGTAATGAAGCTGTCGCGTCATTAACGTATGAAATTGAACCAGTTGGTGCAATAGCCATACGATAAGCATTATACAAACCATATTGCTTGACTGACTCTGCTAGTTCTACCCAATCCGCTTGAGTTGGAAAATGATGGACTGAAAAGATTTCTTTAACCTTATCCGTCTTAGGTGACCAATCTTGATTAATATATTTATCAAAATAAGAACCATTAGCATAATCTGATTTTTCAAACTCATAAAAACTCGTCTGGCGTTCTTTAGCTAGGTTGTTTGATGCAACTAAGCTATAGTAGTTTAGCATCAAGAAATAAGCATTAGTAAAATCGATTGCCTCTTCATCGCCATAATACATATGATTTTTAGCAAAGAATGCATGTAAGCCCATTGCCCCCAAACCAATTGCATGAGTTTGTTCATTTCCCAATCGTACTGATGGCACGATATCTAAGTCGGTTTGATCCGATACAAACGTCAAAGCTCGAATCATTGCATCAACAGACTTACCAAAATCTTTCGTTGCCATCATATTAACAATGTTAGTAGACCCTAAATTACATGAAACATCAGTTCCAAGTTCATCAAAAGTTTGCTCATTATTAATACGTGAAGGTTTTTGCACCTGTAATATTTCAGAACATAAGTTTGATGAAATTACCTTACCAGAAATTGGATTAGCTTTGTTAACTGTATCAATGTTAATAATGTAAGGATAGCCTGACTCCTGCTGTAACTTAGAAATTTCAGTCTCTAAATCACGTGCACGAATTTTTTTCTTATGAATATCAGCATTAGAAACCATTGCATCATACTCAGCAGTAATATCAATATAATTAAATGGTTTACCATAAACCTTTTCTACATCATAAGGTGAGAATAAGTACATATCCGCATTTGATTTAACCAAATCATAGAACTTATCCGGCACGGTTAATCCTAGTGACAATGTTTTCACGCGAATTTTTTCATCGGCATTCTCTTTTTTGGTTGCCAAGAAATTCATAATATCTGGATGGAATACAGATAAATACGTAACACCGGCACCATTTCGCTGACCCATTTGATTAGAATACGAAAATGAGTCCTCTAATAACTTCATAACTGGCACAACACCAGAAGCAGCATTTGCAATCCCTTTAATTGGTGCACCAGCTTCTCTCAAGTTGGACAAAACAATCCCAACACCACCACCAATTTTTGATAGTTGTAATGCAGAATTAACCACACGTCCAATTGAATTCATATCATCAGTTGCTTGTAAAATAAAGCATGATACTAATTCACCACGTCTTGAACGACCTGCGTTTAAAAATGAAGGCGTCGCTGGTTGATAACGTTGATGAATCATTTCATCTGCTAAATTCATTGCCAATTCTTCGCTACCATTAGCATAAAATAGCACGTTCATAACAACACGATCATTATAATTCTCAATATAATAATCACCGTTATTAGTTTTCAAGGCATACTGTGCATAAAACTTATATGCTGCCATAAATGACTTAAAATGAAAATCTTGTGTTTTTAAGTAAGCATATAGAGATTCAATAAATGACATTGAGTATTTGTTAATCATCTTCTGATCAACATAATCATTCTTAATAAGGTAATCAAAGCGCTCTTGAATAGTATCAAAGTGCAATGTATTTGGTTCAACATTTTCTTTTATAAATGCCTGTAATGCTTCTTGGTCCTTCTGTAATTGAATACTGTTATTTTTTGGAATGTTTAATTGATTATTCAAATCAAAATAAGTTACCTTATCCAAATCAAGTGTTGCTAATGACATATACTTCCCCCACGGATGTACCTATTGTAAAGCGGAACCACTATTTGGTTGCACCGACATATAGGTATCACTACTTTTATTTAATTACATTGCTTGGTTTAACTTTGCAAGCAAATCTGGTCTGAACCCATGAACCGGTTCCATATCTCCTGAAAAGACAACAGGAACTGACTGATAACCCTTATCCTTCAAAAATGCCAAAGCTTCTGCATCATTTTCGACATTTTTTTCTGAATAACTGATGCCATATTGTGTTAACGTCTTCTTTGTCATCAAGCATTGGATACAATTATTTTTCGTATATACCGTAACATTTTGCATATTTCCACCTAAACTTTCTATATTTATTTAACCTAACGCTTTGTTAATATGAAGTTGAGTATAAACTACTATGCTACCTATTTGCAAGAGATTAAATTAACTAAAAAAAGGCTTGACACAGGCTTTTTCGCAGTGCGAAAGCCTTTAAAGCGATTATTACAAAATGATTAAATAATAACATTCTGTTAGTTACCTAATTGCCAAATTCGTTATTTTTTTCTAGACTTAGTATTGTTGTCAATAATTAATGGAGGATCTTACGATGCCAATTAAACTCTTATACATCTCTATCTCAGGAAACACACGTTCGTTTGTTAAAAAATTAACGACTTTTGCCCAAGAGAAAGGTGATATTTCTTTTGAACCAATTGAAATATCCGATGCAACACCAGATGTTATTATGGATAGTCCTTTCTTTGTTCTCGTTCCAACCTATTTAGACGGAGGCAATGGTATCGGTAACGGTATTATTGAAATAATGACCGATGCTTTAGGCGAACAATTAGAAATACCAGAAAATACTCAAAACCTAATTGGCATTATTGGTAGTGGTAATAAAAATTTTAATGCACAATATATCTTAACTGCTCGCCGATACGCCGTAACATTTAACGCACCGCTCATTGGTAATTATGAATTACGAGGTAACAAACAAGATGTTGCTCGTATTTATGACCAAATTAAGCAACGCTTTAATGAATACAATCATCAATAAAGGACTGAATTATGGTTTCAAAATATCCAAAATCAAAAAAAGTCTCTTTAACAAAACAGCGGCGGCAAGAAACTTGGGCACAACTTTCGTCTGAGCAACAACTTGCTATTCGACGTCATATTCGTTATCAACAGACTTCCCTATTTATGAATTACGAATTAGTGGGCCACGGGCGCCACTGGTCTTTAACTGATTATCGAGAAAATTTGAATTATGACACACAACTTGGACCACAATTATATTGCGATTGTGGCCGTCGCCTAAAACATCAATATATTCTCGTTAATGATTTAGGTGATGAAATCAAACTAGGCATTACCCACTTTGCTGACCATATTGGCATTCCTGAGCAAGTTGCTCGTCAATTACAAGCTGAGATTCATCATTTAAATTTTGGATTAGATGAGTTGTTACAACGTGTTCGTCGCCATGCTGGTCTAAATACAGACATGCAACGTTGGTTTTTAAGCCATCAAGATTTATTTCCTGATGCTCCCGCTCACACAGCTGACTTCATCAGCAATAATTTACCCCCTGATCGCGATATTCAAGACGACATTGTCCGTAAATACAAAAAAGCTACTTACGTTAAAAAGCCTCGTACACACAAAAAAAGAGCCAAGCTTAGTAAAAATGCTTGGCAAGAAATTTTTCGTGATATTTAACCAACAAGGAGAACAATATGACTACGTTATACACTGCCCCCTCTGAGACGACAACCTACGCATTACTCGTCGATGACCAACGAGCCTTAGTTTCGCAAGTTTATGACTTACAAACACCTGTTTCATCCAAAGATACGCATACAACGGTGACTGATATGATGGCTTTACACACCAAGCAAACACAGTTACTAGCCAATGATAATTACTGGCTATGGCCTATTAACCCGACAATAAATTCATTTCCAACTGAAACTAATTACCATAAATTATAAATAAAAAAGCTGTATCCAGCGTCGTACAAACATATTTGTCAACGACTGACTAGATACAGCTTTTTATTAATTTAACTCACAAGGTGAGATTTTTTTACCACCAACCGTTAGCTGCACGGAATGAAATAGCGTTATCAATTGATCCATAACGTTCGTTAGCATAGTTTAGCATACCGGCAGTTTGTGTAGCTACTGATCCATGTCCCCATGATTGGTTAGTTTGACCTAAACCATGGTATTGACCGTTTGATGCATTAACATTTCCACCTGATTCAGGCATAACTACTGATTGCCACAATGCTGAAGTACCACCAGCAGCAATAAATTGGTCATAAGTTGAACCTGATGCAGATGCAGTTGAGGCATTTGAACTAGTTGAAGTATTTGAACTAGTTGATGCAGCTTGCGTTTGTGTTGCAGTTTGTTGTACAGGAGCTGCTTGTTGTGCAGATGCTGAAACTTGTTGTTGAACAGGTGCTACTTGTTGTACAGGAGCAACAGCTGCTTGTTGTTGAACAGGTGCTACTTGTTGTGCAGGTGCAGCAACAGCTTGATCATCTAACTCAACTTGCTCACCAGCAAAAATCAAGTTAGCATCTGAAATCTTGTTAACGCTAAGAATACGATCAACAGTTGTGTTGTGGTTAGTAGCGATTGATGACAAAGTGTCTCCTGACTTAATAGTGTATGTATCGGCTGATACATCTGTGGCCATTGCAGCAGTTGCAATACCAGCGACAGCTAATGCAGTTAATACTTTCTTATTCATTATAAATATCTCTCCTTGATGTTTACCTATATAGGCATTGACGCTTTTCTTAGTCCACTTCAACACGGATTTTACTCACTGCGTTGGGAACTCATGCTTTTAACAACAGATATTAGTTTAACAATCTCACAACTATATTCGTTACAATGGTGCGACAGAGCGTTACACCTGTATCACAAACAAGAATTTGTGAGAAATTTTACTGTAATATCAAAGGTCAGAATCGCCTAAAAGCCTGCTATAATAACTTTTCAAAATAATACTTAACCAGTTAAATAAGAAAAATATTAATTTAATTATTTGCAATGAAAGTTAATAAAGTCGTATTCAAGCTTTAAAACCTTTTATTAATTACGAAAATGTAACATTGTTAAAGTTAACTAAAATCTTTTTTATTTACTTTTTGGGCATAAAAAAAGCAAATTGGTGTAACCACCAATCTGCTTTTAATCTATTTTATAGTTATAATTTCACGCTCAACTAATTCATTTAAGTAAAAGCGATACATTTTTTCTAACTCTTCGTGTTGCTTATGCTTAAAAATATTAACTGTCGCATTACCACTAGGATTAACCGTCTTAATTTTAATACCTGTTAACGCCTTATCGACTACAACTTTTAACTTAATAGCGTTATCCAAGCCTTTTTCTGGCTCTAATGATCGTTTCATTACATATGAACCAGCATTATTTTTAACAAAGCCAGTATCACCTAAAGCATATTGCTTTAACTGTGGATTAAACTGATAAACAACATTATCACCTGTTACCTTAACGGTAGTTTCAAATGCCATGTTATTCTCCTTATACTCTGGTCTAATTTTTAAGCTTGCGCCTTGAAGAAGTTAATTAGTACTTGTGCTGACTGCTTACCAGCTTCAATAATAAATTCATCGAACGTCATGCCTGCTTCACCATTGGCGTTGTCAGAAATTGCACGAACCACAGCAAATGGTACATCAAAGTAGTGAGCTGCTTGAGCGATTGAAGCACCTTCCATTTCAGCAGATTGTGCATCTTTAAAGTGTGCCAAAATATTCTGCTTTTGTTCATCACTGGCAATAAATGAATCACTTGTTACAATTAGGCCGTTAACTAAGCGAGCGTCTGTTACAGTTGCATACGCTTTTGATAGTCCTTCCGCTAAATCAACATCTGCTTTAAAGCGTGCTGGTTGTTGCGGTACTTGACCATACTCATAGCCAAATGCGCGAGCATCCGCGTCAGCATAAGCTAATTCATCAGCAATCACAACATCCCCAATACGTAAATCAGCACCGACCGCACCAGCTGATCCAGAATTAATAACAGCATCAACTGCAAAATTAGTAATTAACAATGTTGTCGTTAATGCCGAGGCAACCTTACCAATACCAGATTCTACAACAACAACATCAACCTTACCAATTTTACCATGATGGAATAGCTTTCCTGCAATAGTTGATTGCTTTTCATCAGACATTGCCTCAACTAGCGCTGCCTTTTCCTCTGCCATTGCATTTATTACACCATATCGCATTTATTTATCTCTCCTTAATCTACTACAAAAAAAATAAGATGATATAAGTTAATACAATTAACCCAATCAAAACAACAATCGCTATATTTAAACGATGCTTTAGACGCGTCGTTTTACCATCGCTTGTTAACTTGCGTGTCTGTGGATCCAACTCATAACGACCATGTCGTGTTAATCGATGTTCTTCACGTGTTAATAACGTTGTACCTTGACTTTGATTGTCATTCACATCATCAAAATTTGGGGTATCATTATTAACTGACTCATTCTTATTATTACGTAATCTTTTTTTAAATAACATAACATCTACCTATTATTGTAACGTACGCCAATATAGATATGCCATATTTGTTTTAGCATCCTTCAATTGACCGCTGTTAAATAACTCTGTTGCCTGCTCATAATCAACATAAATCAGATCAATTTGCTCATCATCATCTTGTGGCAGCTCCATAGTAACTGGTTCTAAATCACTTGCTAAATATAAAGTCATATATTCGTTCGAAAAACCAATTGATGAGTAAAATCCCGTAATTTCTTCAATCTTATTCGCTGATAACCGTGTTTCTTCATTCAATTCACGATTAACTGCATCAAGTGGATTTTGATCCCGGTTATCTATCTTACCAGCAGGAATTTCCAACGTTAATTGCTGTACAGGTGCTCGCCACTGCTTTTCCAAAATCATCTTATTATCTTTTGTTAAAGCCAGAATTGCGATTGCATCCGCATGATACACAATATCACGCTTTGTTTGTCGCCCATCAGGCAACTGAACTGTCTGTTCAGTTGCCCGAATGATATGACCATCATACTTCGTCGTTTCATCTAAAACTTTTTCTGCAAATTTTTCGGTATCCTCTGATATATTAATCATTCTATCTCCTCCAATATTTACTCTACAACTTCAACTGCAGCCGCTTGCGGACCTCTTACGCCTTGAACAACAACCAGCTTAACTTCTTGACCAACTACTAAATCACGTACACGTGGTGTTTGAATAGCTGAAAAATGAACAAAGACGTCATCCTCGCCCTTTAACTCAATAAAGCCAAAACCTTTATCTGATTGCCATGTCTTTACAATCCCACTAATTTTTTCCATTTGCTCACTCCTTTATTATCTACCACTTGTCACAATATAAGCATAAATTGCAATACCAATTAAAATAATATAACTAGTTAATGTGCTAATACGCCACCAAATCAACCAAAAACGACGTGTTGAAAAATCTTCACGTATAAATCCTTGATAAAGTGCCAAAGCAATTCCCCATATAACAAACATCAAAAACATCGGTACTAATAATGTTATATGCCAAACTTCAAATGTTGTGGTAGCAATGCTCCACCATGCAATAAAAACAGCTATATCCGTCGTCTTTAAATTTTTTGGCCAAGAACTTTTCAGAAAGACTTGTTTTATAATCCAAATAATTACTAATGTAATTAATGCAATGAAAACCGTTACTGGCCAATTAAATAATGTCAGCATTACTGCCTCCTCAAATGTATTAATCTATTTATTATACCTTTAATTATTCACTCTGTGGTACGTTATCTTATTTTTTTGATACAATGGACTAAACGAAATATATTCGAGGTATCAACATGCAAAAGAAAAATAAAAAGAAAAAGTCAACAATGCAAAAAATCATCCAAACATTTGTTATATTTATGTTAATTCTATCATTTGCTAGTGTTTTTATTACATTATTGCAGGTTTCTTTCTAAAACAACTACTAAAAAGAGACATTCGTGTCCGGAGAATTAAAAATCTCCCAATACGAATGTCTCTTTTTCTATTAATTATTAAACTGCCAAATACCAGCAACCTGCAATTGATTTAATAATTGTTCAGAACTTGTACCAGAAGCTAAAACATGACCTGTTTGTGGTAATAAATTACCATAATGATAAGTTGCGATTTGCCAATGTGATTGAATTTGCCAATGACGATATAACAATGGCTCTTCTTTTTCTGTAATTGGTAAATAGACCGCCGACTGATCAAATACAACATCAGTTAATTTTTGCCCTGTAATCGCACGCAAATGCTGATTAGCAACACTTATATTAACAGAAGCGTCATATAGAACCGTTGTCTTAGATAGCCCTGGAATAACATTACGTAAATACAAAGTACCATGTTCTGATAACAAAAATGTCACATCATAAGCACCTACATAATTTAATGCTGCTCCTAGTTTTTCAGTAACTTTAGTTATTTCATCAACAACGGCATCGGCAATATTTCCAACAGTCCATGCACTAGTCAAATTAGATGACATTGCCTTCACTTGTCGTAATGGATATAAAGCAATTTCATTATTAGCACCACGTACAGCTGTCATCACAAATGACTGCGTGTTATCTAACCAAGGTTCAATTAACAAGGTACTGCCATCAATCATGGGTGCAACCAATCCTAAATCCCACTCGCCACGTAAAATGACTTGATCATCAATGTTTTTATGCTTAAAGACTGGTTTTACAATTAATGGGTAACCTAATTTTGTTCCAGCTTGTGCAATCTCATCTAATGAGCTTCCTGTTTCGTAAGGTAAAATATTTAACGATTCACTTTCATAAAAAGCTTTAGCTAAAGCATGATCATCAGTAATATCTAAAATATTAGTTCCTTGTGGGACTACTTGGTTACTCAATTGACTAGTGATTTGCACGGGTAACCACGCCGAAGTATAAGTAATAATATCTGATAAAGCCACAAAGCTTTCGATTTCATCATCATTATCTTCTTTACCCAAAAAACGATAATCAGCCTCTTTTAAAAGAACTGAATCTTCATAATTACTATAACCAGCGACTTGATAACCTGTATTATGAGCAGCTTGTGCTAAATACCGGCTTGTAATACCATCCCCAATGATACCAATTGTTGTTCCTGGTAAAACTTCATAACTCATTTTATCTCACCCTTTTCAATCCAAATTTACTTATTATCATACTTATCTAAATGATATGTTTCAATCATTTGAATTATTTTTTCTGTATATGCCGGATCAGTTGCATAACCACCTGATACTAAACCTTTAGCAGCAGTTTTATAATCGGTTGCTTGAACAACTGTTGCATATCGCTGCGGATTATCAGTTGTCCCATTTACTAATAATTTCGCATGGTCTAGCATTGATGTTTGCCAACTATCATAAACCCGAAATGATGCATCAACAGTCACCCATTGATTGTTTTCATATTCTTTAGTAGCCAACGATACGCTTGGTTGACCTGACACCGCCTTAACACCAAAAAAATTATTATATTTTTTAGATAACTCAGAATCTCCCCAATTTGACTCTAATGCAGCTTGCGCAATACTAATAGAAGATAATATACCATATTCCTGTTCAAGTTGTTGTGCTTCAGGAGCTATTTTTTTTATAAACGCTTTGTGTGTCATTTCCACTGTTGGTACCTCTTCAGTCGGTTTACTTTTCTGCCAATGAATATCCGTTTGCCAAATACCAAAAGCTAGAATAATGATGACAAATATCAAAAGGCGTCCCCGATTTAGCTTACCCTTTGTAACGAAGAACTTTTGTATACTTTGCTTTTTCTTCCTTTTAGCCAGAAAATCACCCTCTTATTTCTCAGTTAAATGTCCATGATCCAATTCTAACAACTTTTTAAATCTTGGTTCAGTCACCATTAATTGTTGTGGTGTCCCTTGCATTGAAATCTTTTTATCCTCAATAAAGATTAATTCATCAACCAATTCAATCCCTGTTAAGTGGTGCGTTACCCAAATAATTGTGCGGTCACTTAACACCTCAAAAATCGTATTTAAAACATTTAACTCAGTAATTGGATCCAACGCAACTGTTGGTTCGTCCAAAATAACGATTGGTGTATCTTGTAATAAGACACGTGCCAATGCGAATCGTTGCTTTTCACCACCTGAGAAACGATTTCCCATTTCAGTCATTGGCGTCTCTAAGCCTTCTGGTAAACTGCCCACAAGGTCACCTAAAGATACCTGTCGTAAAACCTGCCATAATTCTTCATCAGTTGCTTGTAGATTACCTAAACGTAAATTATTAGCAACTGAACTAGCAAATAAATATGGTTGTTGGTCTAATACTGAAATAATTTTTGAACGCTCTTGTTGTAATGTTTTCACATCATAATTATTAATCGTAACTGTCCCATTATTAGGTTGTTCATCACCCAATAACAGTTTTAGAAAAGTTGTTTTACCAGCGCCGGATTGACCTAAAATGGCTAATTTTTCACCATTTTTAATGGTCAAATTTAAATTCTCCAACACCATATTATCATTATACCCAAAATTAACTTTATTAAACTTAATTTCTGGTTGTGTGATTTCTACAACTTCTTGCGGTACTTTCTCTTGTAACTCAACTTTTGCTTTTGTATCCATTTGATTTAACCGTTGAATTGAGTCTTGGTAACGAGGCCATTCTCCAATTCCAGTACTAATTGATGTTAAAGCATCCTGTACAGGGAAAATCGCTAACACAAAAGCAGCTATCCAGTTGACACCAAAGCTATCACCACCAAAACGATTAGTGGCAAAAACCAATAAAATAATTGCTGTTGCCCCAATTACCACAGCACCAAACATATCACGCCACCAATTAAAATGTGCTTGCTTAGCTTTAATCTTATTAATGGCATTAAAATCTTTTTGTTGGCGTTCAAATAACTCTCTTGTACGACCTGACAAGATCCAATCTTGTAGTCCCATTACAGAATCAGTTAAATCAGTGTAAAGCTGCCCTTCAAGTTGTTGTTGCTTAAAATCACGGGCACCATTAACTGCAATCGTGATAATCGGCGTTAAAACTGTGATCATTCCTAACATCAAAAATACGGCTAAGGCAAATCCCCAATCAAACACACCGATTCCAATCGTAATTAATACGTAAACAACTAGCCCAATCACTGTGGGAAATAACGTTCGTAAATAGAAATTCTCAATTTTAAATAAATCATTATCTAAAACACCTAATACCTCACCTGTTTGTGATTTAGCATACACAGACTTAGTTCCGACTTCGACCAATTGATAAAGTCTTTTACGGAACTTTGATACAATACGCAAAACCCAATTATGTGATACTAATCGCTCTGCATAACGAAACGAAGGTCGCCCAATTCCAAAAGCACGTGTTAATACAATTGGTACATAAACCATTAAAATATTTTCAGGCATTTGTGCTGATCTTGAAATTAAAAAACCAGAGGTAAACATTAAAGCTGCCCCACAGAAAATTGTCATAAAGCCTAAAAATAAAATTAAAGCTAATAGTTTTTTATATGACTTTAAATATGGAAAAACCCACGTATCTTTTTTTATTAACGTTATTAACTTATTCATTATTTACTACCTCGCATTGCTGACTGCAAAGCAACAAAGTATCCTTGCTTATCATTTAACTCTGCTAATGAACCTTGCTCAACAATCTCACCATCACGCATTACCAAAATAAGATCCATCTGTTCTAACCAGTGCAAACGATGTGTTGCAAAAATGACTAACCGACCATCAAATAATGGCAACATCGTTTCTTTTAATTTAATTTCTGTCTCAATATCTAAATGAGCCGTTGGTTCATCTAGCAACAGTACACGACGATTTTGGTCTAACAAAATACGTGCTAACCCAATACGCTGAGTTTGCCCACCGGATGCTTGAACAGCCCCTTCACCAATAATAGTGTCTAATCCTTGATCTAATGATGAATACCACTCATCTAACCCTACTGCATGAATAGCATTAACTAAATCTTCATCAATTTTATTATGGGCATAAAAGGCCAAGTTGTTTCGTAACGTATCGTGGAAAATATAAGGCTGTTGTGGCAAAACCTGTAACTGTGATTGCCAGTCTTTTTGTTGTAAATGTGGTAGAGATTGATTATTAATTGTAATGTTACCCTCACCCACTAAGAAACCGCCTAACAAGTTCAACAAAGTAGATTTTCCTGAACCAGAAGTTCCAACGATTGCCACACGTTGATGTCCTTTTAGTGATAAATTAATATCTTTTAATGTCATACTGTCAGCATTTGGATACTGATAATTTAAATTAGCAACTTCTAACGTATCATCAGCTTCCCAACGTTGTTGTTGCTTATGATAAACATCAGTATCTGTAGCTGTTTTAGTATCAAGAACATCCATAATATCTACAAACGAATTTTTACCATTTAATGTTGCATGATAATCATTCGCAAAATTTCTAATTGGTTCAAAGTACTCAGGTGCCAATACCAAAATTGTTAAAGCTGGTAATAATGACATTGTCCCGTTCAATAAACCAAGACCTAGGAATAAAGCAACAATAGCAATAGATAAAGTTGTAAAAAAGTCTAAAGCAAAAGTTGATAATATCGCAATTTTTAATGTACTGATTGTTGCCTTACGATGATCTTCAGAAACGTCATAAATATTATCAGCATACTTTTTTGATAACCCTACTTGCTTTAACGTTGTTAATCCACGTAATGAATCAACGAAATGATTTGAAAGACGATTGAATGTATCATACTCACGATCAGCCTTAGCTTGCGCAGCGTATCCCAAGATAATCATAAATAACACAATAACTGGATAGATAAAAAATAAGAATACGGCTTGTTTCCAATTAATTGTAAAAACATAGGCCAAAATAATCCAAGGAATTACCATCATATCAAATAATTTCACTAACACTAACGTAAAATAATCATGTACTTGATCAATACCTTCAACGGCTAGCGTAACTGACTTTCCAGTTCCTAATTCACTAATTTTACTTGGACCTAAATGAGCATACTGTTTTGTTAACTCACTTTGCAGCATCCCCGTCGTCTTGTCAGCAAAAGGTGCCAAAACATAATCTTTAAGCACACCCAAAAGTTGTCTTACAACATAAGCGCTAATAAATACTAAAATAATAATAGCAACTGACTGTAACTGTTTGTGCTCCCATACCTTAGTTAACGCAATACTCAATGCCCGTCCTTGACCGACAATCGTAATTGCTTGAATAAACGTTAGTATACATAACAATCCTAAAGCCTTTTTTGCTCCAGGAAATTTAAATAATCTAGGATCTAACATAAAATAACTACCTTATATAATTCCTTTCGTTTTAAAAATAAATCAGATATGTATAAAAAGGTTGGGACAGCTACTGTTCCAACCTTTTTGAGTGTATCAACTAAAACGCTAATACTTTAATTAATAAGACATCTTCTCAACACGAATACGATCACGGAAAACATAGAAGCTCCAAATTTGGTAAGCTAATACAATTGGCAAAGCCGTAAACGAAATGATAGTCATCCACTTCAAAGTATAAGGTGTTGATGTTGCATTCTTCAAAAGAATTGACATACCAGCTTCGTTACCAACGATAACGCGTGGGAACAATCCTGTAAACAACAACGCAACCAACACAATAATAACAAGCCCTAGCATAATAAATGCAAGCGTATTTTTCTGCTTCAAAGTGACAGACCATGCTAATAACGTTAGTACAACAATTGCTGCTAACAAAACAAGTGTAAGTACTGGTTTCTTAGTAAAGAAATCAGTATAAACAAACAATGTAACTGCAAAAGCAACTTCACCAACCAAAAGTACTGGATACAATACCTTCAATTGCTTTTGAATACGCTCATGTAATGAACCGCTCGTAATCTTTAAACGTGCATAATTCAAACCGTGCACATATGAAAGCAATGATAATGCAACACCACCAATTACTGAGAAAATATTAAAATAATCCAAGAAATTAGCTGACATATCACCATGCGCATCTAGAGGCATTCCTTGAACAACATCGGTAAATAACAAACCGAACAAGAATGGCACCAACATTGATGTCACAGCTGAAATAGTTGTCCATAGATTTCTAAATTTATTTGTTCTCATTTGTTCGCGGAATTCAAACGAAACACCACGATAAATCAAGCAAATCAAAATAGCAAATAAGATTAGATAGAACCCTGAGAACAATGAAGCATACCAGAAAGGCATCGCGGCAAACATTGCACCTCCAGCTGTAATCAACCAAACTTCATTACCATCCCAGTGAGGTCCAATCGATCTAATCAAAGCATCTTCTTCAGCCTCGCTTTTAGCCAAAGTTCTCAATGACATACCAATTCCAAAGTCAAATCCTTCTAAGAAGAAGAACCCGGCAAACAAAACAGCAATCAAAACAAACCATAGCATTTGAAATCCTGTCATTGTTTAGGCCTCCTTTCCGTTAGCGAAGGCTTCAGGTGAAAATGGATCAACATTTTCATCTGATACAACCTCATCAACTGATTCAGGACCCGCAATCATAACACGACGTGCAAGCATAATCATAATCAATCCCAAAACTAAGAACGTTACAAAGTACAAAATGTTTGAAGTTAACAATGATGTTACTGAAACATTTGGTGACACTGCATCGGCCATTGTAAGAACACCATACACAACCCATGGTGCACGACCAAGCTCAGTAATCAACCAACCAGATGTAATCGCAACATAAGGTAGGAATGTTGATAATCCAAATATCCAAAGAACCCACTTGTACTTTGAAATATCAATTTTTGACTTTTTACGTACTGCCCATAAAGCAACTAATGCAAGGAATCCAAATGCTCCTGCAGAAACCGCCATGATACGGAAACTATAGTAAAGTGTATTATTTGGCAAATAATAATTCATATCGTGACCAAACTTAACATCATACTTTTCATGTAATTCTTTATTTAATTCATGCCAACCTTGACTACCACCCACTAATGAATGGTGTGCCAAAATTGATAACATATAAGGAACGTCTAATGACCACTTAACCTCATGGGTTTGTGGATCACTAACGGCGATAACTGACCATGGTGCTTGTTTATCATCACCACCGACATTCTTATCAAGCGCTTCAGTTGCAGCGAACTTCATTGGTTGATCGTCTTGTAAGTATAATGAATGACGATCACCAGTGTATAGCAATCCAACTGTTCCAACCAAAGCAACAATCGCTCCTACCTTAACTGACTTCTTAAAAAAGTCTAATTCGTGGTTCGGACGACGCAACAATGACCAAGCTGAAACACCAATTACAGCAAAAGAACCGGCCATAAACGTTGCAAAGATGACGTGTGGGAATTCCAACCATAGTTGGTGGTTCTGTAGCAAAGCTGGGAAATCAACCAACACAGCACGGTCGAACTTGTGATCAACCTTAAATCCAACTGGATTTTGCATAAATGAGTTAGCAGCTAAGATCCATAGTGCTGAAAAAGCAGAACCCAAAGTTGTTAACCAAATAAATACTAGATGGAGTTTCTTATTAAAGCGATCCCATCCAAATGACCATAATCCCAAAAATGTTGATTCCAAAAAGAACGCTACTAACGCTTCAACAGCCAAAGCTGGCCCGAAGATATCCCCCACATAACGTGAATATCTAGACCAATTCATACCAAATTGGAACTCTTGAATGATTCCCGTTACAACTCCAACCGCAAAACTGAGCATAAAGATTTTACCCCAGAATTTGGTCATACGTTTATACTGATCATCCTTTTTTATAACATACAAGGTTTCCATTATCGCAACAATAATACCTAAACCAATTGACAACGGTACGAAGAAAAAATGAAAAATCGTTGTCATTGCGAACTGAAAGCGTGCAAGGTTCAAAATGGATAGACCTGCTACCAAGTTCATACAACTAACCTCCTAATTGATAACTTAATTTTAAGCGCAATAAGTGCTCATATATCTTTATTGTACCTTATTTTAGTCATTTTTTACTACATTAAATTACTAAATTATACTTAAATTGTGAATTTTTTTATAATCATTTCATCTTAAGAATATTTTTATCATTTTAGTCATAAAATTGATTTTATTTCATAGACCTTTTCCGTTATTTTGCTTAGAATTAAGTAAAATGTACTTTTTGGAGGACGTATCATGACGATGAACTTACTAGCAATATCACCTTTAACAGATGACGACATTAAAACTCTAAAAACTTATGATGTGACGGTTATCACACCAGATAAATTAACAACCGAAAATTATCACAACATTGATATTAGTTTCGGTTGGGATGCTGATACTATTAATAATATCCTAGCAACGCCTAATCATCAATTAAAATGGATTCAAGCCTACTCTGCTGGTGTTGACTACATGCCTCTTGACGTTTTAAAGGAACAAAACATTATATTAACAAACGCAAGTGGCCAACGTGCTGTTCCTATCGCACAAAGTGTGCTTAGCTATATTTTTTATTTTGCACGTGGGCTAAATAAATATCATAGTCAAACTAGTTGGGACCCTTTCATAAATCAATTTGTTCTTCAATCATTGCCTGTTGTTATATTTGGTACTGGTCAAATTGGTCAACAAATTGCAAAGTATTTGCAGGCCTTTGATACACCAGTATACGGTGTTAATACTTCTGGTCATCCAGTAAACAATTTTGATAAAGTATATGCAATCAATGATTTAAGCCATTTACCAGATGATATTGCCATTGTCGTTGATACTTTACCTAGTACAGATCAAACAAATAACTTCTTCAACCAAAATACTCTAGATTTATTTAATAAATTATTTTTGTTCATCAACATTGGTCGTGGTGCTACGGTTAATGAGAGCGACTTAATTGAAAAACTAAATGATGGTAGCATCAAACATGCCGCCCTTGACGTCACCAAAGTTGAACCAATTCCTGATGATTCAAAACTATGGCAAACTAATAATTTATTGTTAACACAACATTCCACTTGGGCCGGTGATTCAGAAAAACTCTTTACTATTTTCATGAAGAATTTACCTAGCTTTATTGCAGGTGAGCCTTTAACTGTAAATGTGGTCAATTATAAAACCGGATATTAATACCTTATAAATTTCGTTATAACTAAAATACCTCTCATTGATGATTACACACAATGAGAGGTATTTTACTATTCAATTTTATTTAAATATGCTTTAACATCATCTTTCAGATTAACATCTTTTGAAAATTCTGCTGCTGCGTAAATTAACATTTGTGCTTGCTGCTTTTCTTCTAATAGCGACAACTTTTCACAACACTTCACTCGTAATTTTTGTAATTTCACAATTTGATGAAATTGATCTTTTGCTGGCAATATTTCTAAAGCTTGTATGATTCGTTCATTAGCTTTTTTAGGGTCTCCAATCGTTAAATATAGCGCACTCTGATGGTAATAAGTATGCGCTATAACATTACCCATTTCTGCTTGTAAAGCTGGTCGATAACCTTTAATCAATCCACAGGCTCGTTCATAACATTCCGATGCATAAACATATTCTCCTTGTTTTGTCCAAGTTGCTCCCATCTCAGTGTATATTTCTATCATTAACTCCATTTGATGTTTTTCAGCATCTCCCAAGGCAATCTGTAATAACTGCATTGCAACAGTCGGTTGATTTTGTGACAGTGCAATTTTAGCTCTTAACAAATTGTATTCAGGTAAAGCAAATGCCGGTAAACGACGTAACAATGACGAATTTTCTAGACGATTAGCAGCTTGATCACATTGATCTGTATCTATAAAGTAACGAATTACCGTTAGTGGTGTAATAGTTAACTCATTAATTTTAGCAACATTTGATACACGTAATTGTAAACGAGCACATAGCTGCTGTAAAACAGTGATATTAGAAATTTCATCGGTTCGTTCAATCCTGGATAATAACGATTGATGACAAATTCCTTCAGCAACATCTGCTTGTGAAATTCCTAATTGTTCGCGACGACGTTTTAAACTACCTTTTAATAATTTCATTTCTTGTTCTCCAAGGCAAAAATATATTTATAAGCATAAATGTTAATTCAATAATAAACAAGTGTTTTTATATTAACTTTTATGGTCTATTATAGTTTAAATACATGTTTTATGATATTTTTCATAAAAGAAAACGACGCTATATCCCTGGTTACATCTGTTTTTTTCGTATACTTTATAGCAAATAAATCATTAAATAATTAATTTTTACATTTTTATTTATGACTCCAATGAAAATCGCACTTTTTTTATATAAAAAAATAAGTCGCTAAATTTTATACAAGTGTCCAACAAATTAGTTACACTTAATAATAGTCAATAGCGATCCCATACAATATCATCATACATATTACACTGTACTGAACTCACATGTTTCACACATTTATTATCAGCACAATTTAAAAAGACATAGTGCCAGATTCACTATGTCTTCTATGTTGTATTATTAGTGTCTTTATAACAAAAAATAGCCTCCCCGAAGGAAAGCTATTCACACGTTTCAAATTAATTACGGAGACAGAGGGATTCGAACCCTCGCGCCGGTTTCCCGACCTACACCCTTAGCAGGGGCGCCTCTTCAGCCTCTTGAGTATGTCCCCATGTCAAAATAAACATTCTAACAAATGGGACTGAGAGGACTCGAACCTCCGACCTCACCCTTATCAGGGGTGCGCTCTAACCAGCTGAGCTACAGTCCCATACAACAAAAGCGGACGACGGGAATCGAACCCGCATTCCCAGCTTGGAAGGCTGGAGCACTAGCCATTGTACTACATCCGCATAACATTAATTTATAATGTTATGGCGCGGGGCGGAATCGAACCGTCGACACTACGAGCTTCAATCGTATGCTCTACCAACTGAGCTACCGCGCCAATATAAACGGTCACAACGGGATTCGAACCCGTGATCTTTCGCGTGACAGGCGAACGTCATAACCAACTAGACCATGCGACCAAAAATCAAATAAATATTCGATTTAATTGCGGGTGTAGGATTTGAACCTACGACCTTCGGGTTATGGGCCCGACGAGCTACCAGACTGCTCCAACCCGCTATAATAAATAATAAATAATAAATATCATTCACATAAATGATAAAGGAGAATGTGGGATTCGAACCCACGCGCCGGTTTCCCGACCTGACGGTTTTCAAGACCGTTCCCTTCAGCCAGACTTGGGTAATTCTCCATAAATACCTAAGGCCTAAATGGACCTTGTTGGACTCGAACCAACGACCGGACGGTTATGAGCCGTCTGCTCTAACCAACTGAGCTAAAGGTCCAAGTTATTTGAGCCAATCGCGGCGGGGGGAATCGAACCCTCGACCTCCCGGGTATGAACCGGACGCTCTAGCCAGCTGAGCTACACCGCGAACTATGGCAATTGCATGCCATATAATCGGGACGACAGGATTCGAACCTGCGACCCCCTGGTCCCAAACCAGGTGCTCTACCAAACTGAGCTACGTCCCGAACATGCTAACTAGCACTAATAAACAGCAAACCGAAGTTTGCAATGCACCTAGAAGGATTCGAACCTTCAACCTTCTGATTCGTAGTCAGACACTCTATCCAGTTGCGCTATAGGTGCAAATAATATGCCGGCTACCGGGATCGAACCGGTACGATGTCTCCATCGCAGGATTTTAAGTCCTGTGCGTCTGCCTATTCCGCCAAGCCGGCAAAGCGAACAACGGGATTCGGACCCGCGACCTCCACCATGGCAAGGTGGCGTTCTACCAGCTGAACTATATTCGCATGATGCCGACTAAAGGGTTCGAACCTTCGACCTCCGCTTTACAAGAGCGATGCTCTACCAACTGAGCTAAGTCGGCAACAAAATATATGTTACCAGTTTGACGAAATAGAATACATATTATTAAAGTGGGTCGTCTGGGGCTCGAACCCAGGACCCATGGATTAAAAGTCCACTGCTCTGCCAACTGAGCTAACGACCCAATGGACGTTACAGGGATCGAACCTGTGACCCCCTGCTTGTAAGGCAGGTGCTCTCCCAGCTGAGCTAAACGTCCATTGATGCATCGCGATGTCCTATCCTCGCAGGAGGCGATCCTCCAACTACTTTCGGCGCTACTGAGCTTAACTGCTGTGTTCGGTATGGGAACAGGTGTGACCTCAGTGCCATCATCACGACACGATAGTTACTAAAAGCAACCACGAGATTAATTATCTCAAAACTGAATCATAATGTCAATACCTTTTTAAACTTTTTTATTGCCTTACACCACTTGCTACTTGGTTAAGTCCTCGAACCATTAGTACTAGTCCGCTCCATACGTCACCGTACTGCCACTTCTAGCCTATCTACCTTATCATCTATAAGGGGTCTTACTTCATTACTGAATGGGAAATCTCATCTCGAGGCGAGTTTCACACTTAGATGCTTTCAGCGTTTATCTCATCCGTACATAGCTACTCAGCGATGCTCCTGGCGGAACAACTGATACACCAGTGGTACGTCCACCCCGGTCCTCTCGTACTAAGGGCAGCTCCTCTCAAATTTCCTACGCCCGCGACGGATAGGGACCGAACTGTCTCACGA
>NZ_FMAO01000016.1 GCF_900094835.1 Weissella bombi
TAGGACGTCGCGATGCAACATGGACGTTTAGCTCAGCTGGGAGAGCACCTGCCTTACAAGCAGGGGGTCACAGGTTCGATCCCTGTAACGTCCATAATTAAAATGATAGTTAAATAAAAAGGATACCTTACTTGGTGTCCTTTTTATTTTATATTTATCTTTAAAATCGGGGCAGTATGATACAGTTGTTTCTGATATAATGGATATTAAGTTCATTATTGATAACTAGATTTATCGATAATACTAATAAGTGAAAGGATACATGATATGTCGGATTATGCAGTGAAGTATGAATTACTTCATGTAGAGAAGCATACGGGTGCGAGATTAGGGAAGATTACAACACCGCATGGGGAAGTAATGACGCCAATGTTTATGCCCGTAGGTACACAAGCAACAGTTAAAGGTGTATCGCCACGTGAATTAAAAGAGATTAATTCACAATTTATTTTATCAAATACATATCATTTGTGGTTGAGACCAGGAGATGAGTTAATTGCAAAAGCTGGTGGTCTTCATAAGTTTATGAACTGGGATGGTCCTATTTTAACTGACTCTGGTGGCTTTCAGGTTTGGTCATTATCAGATCATAACAGCATTACTGAAGACGGTGTAACATTTAGAAATCATCTAAATGGTGATAAAATGTTCTTGTCACCAGAGGTAGCAATGCGAATTCAAAATAATTTGGGTTCAGATGTTATGATGCAACTTGACGAAGCAATTCCATATTTTGAGACGTATGACTACGTTAAGAATTCAGTTGAACGTACATCACGTTGGGCTGAACGTGCACAAAAGGCACATAAACGACCAAATGATCAAGCATTATTTGGGATAGTTCAAGGAGCTGGTTTCCGTGAACTAAGAAAGCAATCTGCGCAAGATTTAGTTTCATTAGATTTACCTGGTTACGCAATTGGTGGGTTATCAGTTGGTGAGTCTAAAGCAGAAATGAATCGTGTTTTGGACTTTACAGTGCCATTCTTACCGGAAAATAAGCCACGTTACTTAATGGGTGTTGCAGCCCCAGATTCTTTAATTGACGCTTCAATAAGAGGAATTGACATGTTTGACTGTGTCTTACCTACCAGAATTGGTCGTAAGGGAACTTTGCTAACATCTCATGGTCGAGTGGTTATTAAAAATGCTAAGTATAAAGATGATTTTTCTCTAATTGACCCTGAAACTGAAGATTATGGTTCACAACACTTTACAAAAGCATACCTACATCATCTATTTAAGACAAATGAATTGTATGGTCAGACTATTGCGTCAGTCCACAATTTACGCTATTTGTTAAAGTTGATGGAAGATGTACGTCAAGCTATCGCAGAGGATCGCTTACTTGAATTCCGAGAGGAAACATTAAGCAAGTATGGTTATTTTGAACCGAATGCTCGACTATTTTAAATTAAAAACTAGGAAATATACTTAAGGAGTAAGACTTATAATGAACGCAAATATTTTAATTTTAATTGTATTTATCGCTGCAATGTACTTTATCATGATTCGCCCACAACAAAAGGCACAAAAAAAGCGCCAAGCTATGATTAGTAATGTACAACCAGGTGCTGAAATTGTTACGATTGGTGGATTACACGGTACTGTTTCTTCAGTAAATAAAGAAGCGCGTACTTTTGAATTGGATGCTGAAGGAATTGTCTTAGTATTTGAACTATCTGCTATTCGCCAAGTTTCTAAAGATGGTAATAGTGTTGCGCCAGTTACAACGCCTGATACTAAAGCAGAAACTGAGACAGAAACTAAGGCTATTGAAGAAGATACAAATAGCGAAGATAAGTAATTTAATTACGATAACGCTAATTTAGATAGATACTAAAATTTTGGGAAGTTAACTAGTCATGCTGGTAAACTTCCTGAATTTTTTTATATTGCGCCTTCTAATTAAGTAGATAAAAAGTGAGGTACCCAATGACTGATTTATTGGAAATGCCAATACATTTAAATACTAAGCGTCGTATTTTGCACATCGACATGGATGCGTTTTATGCACAAATTGAAATGCGTGATAATCCAGCTTATCGAACGGTTCCACTAGTTTTAGCGCATGATCCTAGACAAACAGGTGGGCGCGGTGTTGTTGCAACGGCTAATTATTTAGCGCGTGAGTTAGGCGTTCATTCTGCGATGAGTGCTGCTGAAGCTTTAAAATTGGCACCGCATGCCGTATTTGTGACACCTGATTTTCAAAAATATCGTCGTGTTTCGCAAGAATTACATCAAATTTTTAAAAGATACACGCAAAAAATTGAACCGATAGCTTTTGATGAAGCGTATCTGGATATCACTGACATTAGTGAAAATCATGAAATGGCAGTTGCTTTAGCACATGAACTACAACAGGTTATTTATGATGAACTTGGATTAACGAGTTCTGTCGGTGTGTCCTTTAATAAATTTTTAGCAAAATTAGCATCGGAACATAACAAACCAAGTGGATTTACGGTAATCAATGAAGAGGACATTCGACCATTTTTGGATGAATTACCAATTCAAGATATTCGCGGTGTAGGTAAAAAAACGGCAGAACAAATGATACAATCCGGCATCAATACAGGTGCAGATTTATATGCAGTGTCACAAAGTGATTTGGCCAACAAGTTTGGTAAGAGTGGTTATATTTTTTATGAGCGTATTCGTGGTGTTGATAATCGACCAGTTATGTGGCAAAGAGAACGTAAGTCTTTAGGTAAAGAGCGAACGTATGGACCATTTTTGGATACAGAGCAAGCGGTTTTAGATGAATTAAAAAGTTTATCACAACAGTTGACTGATACATTAATAAAAGCTCGTCTTCATGGCAAAACCTTAGTGTTAAAATTAAGGGATAGTGAGTTTAACACTGAAACAAGACGTGAAACTATGGATGATTTTTTACCAAATGATTCGCAAGAAATTTATCGCATTGCTCAGGACATTTTTGAAGGCTTAGGTGGTTATCAACAACCAATTCGTTTACTTGGATTAACGATGACTAATTTAGCTGCGATGACATTTGAAAACATTGTCTTAAACCTATATGAGTAGCATTTTACGCAGAATTTCTGCTATACTAGCATATATTGCCGTTTCATATTTATCGTTAACACCAATGTGCAATTAAAAAAATTTTTAAAAAGAATAGAGATTTACATATGACAGCACAAACCGCAATTTTGGCGCAAATAAAAGCTGCGCAAACCATTATTATTCATCGACACCAACGTCCAGATCCGGATGCTTTTGGATCACAGTTTGGACTAGCGGAATTAATTAAAACATCTTTTCCACAAAAAGAAGTACATGTCGTAGGAAAACCAGTTCCTAGCATGAGTTGGATGGGAAAAATGGAAAAAATTCCTGATAGATTATACGATGATGCATTGGTAATTGTGACTGATACAGCTAATTCGCCACGTGTGGATGATCGGCGCTTTGACTATGGTAAAGTGTTGGTAAAAATTGATCACCATCCAAATGATGAACCATATGGTGATTACACTTGGGTTATTGAAGAAGCATCTTCAACGTCAGCAATGATTTTTGCATTTTATCAAGAGTTTTCAGATGAATTAAAGCTTTCTGATAAAGGGGCTTCTTACTTGTATGCTGGAATTGTTGGGGATACGGGTCGCTTTTTATATGGCACAAGTTCGGCGACAATGAATATTGTTGCTGAATTAATGAAATTTAAATTTGATTGGGTTGCTATTAATCAACGGATGGATACAATTTCATTGCCAGCGGCTAAGGCTTCAGGTTATGTTTATGAGCATATGACAACTACTGAATATGGGTTTAACTATATTGTTTTGACTAATGATATTGTTGAAAAATTTGATTTAGGTGACTTTGGTACAGCATTTATTGTGCCATTGCTAGGTAAAGTTAACACGGTCAAAGCATGGGCAGTATTTGAACAACAAGACGATGGTTACTTTAGAGTAAGACTACGGTCACGTAATGTCGTCATAAATGAAATTGCCAAACGGCATGGTGGTGGCGGCCATGAACTTGCAGCGGGTGCTACAGCTAAAAATATGGATGAAATTAACGACATCATTAATGAAGCAAACAATTTATTAAAGGAGCAACATACAAATAATGGCGAAATTTACTGATTATAATTTACGTCCAGAAATATACCAAGCGTTAAGTGATATCCATTTTACGGAACCAACAACAGTTCAATCACGGTTAATTCCAGTAATTTTACAAGGACGCTCGGTAGTTGGACAATCACAAACAGGTTCAGGAAAGACACATACATTCTTAATTCCAATTTTCCAACAATATGATGTGAATAATGATCGTGTTCAAGCGGTTATTACAACACCTTCACGTGAGTTGGCACAACAAATTTATGAGGCTGCTAAACAAATGGCAGGTGCTTTTGCTGATGATAAGCAACCTTGGATTGGTTTATATGTTGGTGGAATGGATAAAGCACGTCAAATTCATCAATTAGAAAACAAACAACCACAAATTGTTATTGGAACACCTGGACGTATTAAAGACTTATATCAAGCAGGTTCACTAGACATTCATACCGCTAATACATTAGTTGTAGATGAAGCCGATATGACCCTTGATTTAGGATTTTTATCTGACGTTGATGCGATTGCTAGTGCTATGCCGGAAGACTTAAAGATGTTGGTTTTCTCAGCGACAATACCACAAAAATTACAACCATTTTTGAAAAAGTATATGTCTAATCCAGTTATAGAAGAAATTCCGTCTGAAACGGTTATTGCGCCAACTATTAAAAATATTTTGGTTGGAACAAAGGGTGAAACTAAGGATACGTTGATTTATAATTTGCTAACAATGGGAAATCCTTATTTAGCTTTAGTGTTTACTAATACTAAAACTAGAGCTCGTGAACTAACTAAGAGTTTACGAGGACGTGGTCTGAAAGTAGCTGAAATTCATGGTGGTATTCAACCACGTGAACGTAAGCGTACGATGCAACAAATTCAACATTTAGATTATCAATATGTTGTTGCAACTGATTTGGCTGCACGTGGTATTGATATTCCAGGTGTATCTTTGATTATTAATGATGGTATTCCAACAGAATTAGAGTTCTTTATCCA
Organism: Weissella bombi; assembly: GCF_900094835.1. Lineage (GTDB taxonomy): Bacteria > Bacillota > Bacilli > Lactobacillales > Lactobacillaceae > Weissella > Weissella bombi. The sequence goes on from NZ_FMAO01000016.1 coordinate 5,100, forward strand.
TCGTGTTGGTCGTACTGGGCGTAACGGCATGTCTGGAACGGCTATTACTATTTACAATCCTGATGAAGAAGATCGTGTTCAAATGGTCGAAAATATGGGTGTAAAGTTTGAACCAATGACTTTTTCTCATGGTGAATTAAAGCCTGGTTATGATCGTCGTCGCCGTCGTCAGCGTTCAAAGACAACTGCAAAACTTGATCCAACTATGATTGGAATGGTTAAGAAGAAAAAGAAGAATATTAAGCCTGGTTATAAGCGTCGTATTAAAAATAATATTGCGCGTGATGAGAAATATAAGAAGCGTGTTGCAGAACGTGAGTCTTTGCGTGCTTCAAAAAAAGCAAAAAAGAAGGCACATAAGAAATAAGCGTGCTTTTAAAAGGTAACAAAAGTCTTAAAAAAAGAGAAAAAATAACCAAGGGTATGCTATAATATGCTCAAGGACATGTTAGATTTTTTTCTTAGAGCAGATAGAAACGTTGTGTTAGATGTAAGCAACGCTGAGAGTTATCTAAAGCTACCTTAATTATAAAGTCTACGAAAGTGGACCGCTTGCTAGCGATATCAGCAGATTAAGAGGTAATGATACAGACAATCATTGCAATCAGAGTGGTACCGCGTTTAAGCGTCTCTGTTATTGCAATGTTTGTCTGTTTTTTATTAATATTTTTTTGAAATGAGGCTTAAATTAAAGATGAAAGAATTATCATCGGCTGAGGTTCGTGACTTATTCCTACGCTTTTTTGAAAGCAAGGGACACAAAATCGAACCTTCTCAATCATTGATTCCACAAGATGATCCAACATTATTATGGATTAATTCAGGTGTTGCAACTTTAAAAAAGTATTTTGACGGTTCGGTTGTTCCTGAAAACCACCGTATTACAAATGCACAAAAATCAATCCGAACAAATGATATTGAAAATGTTGGGCATACAGCACGACACCATACATTATTTGAAATGATGGGTAATTTTTCAATTGGTGACTATTTTAAGGAAGATGCAATTCCTTGGGCTTGGGAGTTATTAACTAGTCCTGAATGGTTTGGTATGGATCCAGATAAATTATATGTCACAGTTTATCCAAATGATGACCAAGCAAAAGATATTTGGTTGAATAAAGTTGGCTTACCTAAGGACCACTTATACGATGAGCCAGATAATTTCTGGGATATTGGTGAGGGACCTTCAGGACCAGATTCAGAAATTTTTTATGATCGCGGTGAAGAATTTAACGATGCCGATGAATCAGAAAATTATCCAGGTGGTGAAAACGAACGTTACTTAGAAATTTGGAATTTGGTATTTTCACAGTATAATCACTTGCCTGGTTTAACGGACAATAAAGATTATCCAGAATTACCTACTAAGAACATTGATACGGGGATGGGATTAGAGCGTGTCGTATCTGTATTCCAACATGCTAAGACTAACTTCGAAACAGATTTGTTCTTGCCACTTATTCACAAGACTGAAGAAATTTCAGGACAGTATAAGTATGGTGAAGATGACACAAAAGATATTTCATTTAAAGTAATTGCTGATCACATTCGTGCTGTTACGTTCGCCATTGGTGATGGTGCGCTACCTTCAAATGAAGGGCGTGGTTACATTATTCGCCGTTTGCTTCGTCGTGCCGTATTACATGGACGTAAATTAGGTATTAGTCAAGTATTTCTAAAAGATTTAGTACCAGTTGTCGGTGATATTATGGTGTCATATTATCCTGAAATATCAGAAAACAAAGAGTACATTGCTTCAATTGTTGAAGCTGAAGAAGTACGTTTCAATAAAACATTATCTGATGGTTTGTCACTGCTAGATAATGTTATTGCAGCAGCCAAGGCTGACAATGGCGTCATTGATGGTGAAGTTGCGTTCAAGTTATATGACACGTATGGATTCCCATATGAACTAACAGATGAATATGCAACTGATGAAGGATTGACGGTTGATCGTGAAGGCTTTGATACACAAATGAAAGCACAACAAGATCGCGCACGTTCAGCACGTTCTAACAAGGCTTCAATGGGTGTTCAAAATGAATTGTTAACGAGTTTAAAGACAGAATCAACTTATGTTGGTTGGTCTGAATTAACGGTTGATAATACTAATTTGGCTAATTTAATTGTTGATAATGAACTTGTTGATGAAGTTACTCAAGGTGAAGCACAAGCTATTTTTGCTAAAACACCATTTTATGCTGAAATGGGTGGACAAGTAGCTGATTTGGGTAATATTTACGATGAGGATGGTCAAGTTGTCGCTAAGGTGACGGACGTTCAAAACGCACCAAATGGTCAACACTTACACACATTAACTGTGTTGGCACCAATGACTGTTGGTAAGACGTATAAGTTAGATGTCGATCGTGCTTATCATGCAGCCGTATCAAAGAACCATACAGCTACTCATTTGTTGGATCAAACTTTGCGTAATCTATTGGGTGAGCATACAACACAAGCTGGTTCACTTGTCACAGCTGATGTTTTGCGTTATGATTTCACGTACAATGGTCCTGTTTCAGCAGAAAAGTTGCAAGAAATTGAAGATACAATCAATGAAAAGATTATTGAAAACTTGCCAGTAACCTGGGTTGAAACAGATATTGAATCAGCAAAGAAACTTGGCGCAGTTGCTGTCTTTACTGAAAAATATGGTGAGACAGTTCGTGTTGTATCAATCGGTGATTACAATGCTGAATTTGATGGTGGTACTCATGCTAATAGTACGGCAGAATTAGGCATGTTTAAGATTGTTAGTGAACAAGGTACTGGTGCTGGTGTTCGTCGTATTGAAGCTGTTACTGGCGCCGGAGCTATGCGTCTATTTAAGCTTCATGATGAGTGGTTAAATAATGTTGCAACTCAAGTTAAGGCACCACAACTTTCTGAAATTAATGACAAAGTTGTTGGTTTGCAAACAGCTTTGAAGGATGCCGAACGTCAAGTTGCTTCATTAGAACAAAAGCTGGCTAACCAAGCAGCAAATGATGCGTTCGCCAAGCCACAACAAGTTAACAATTACACGTTGATTGCAACTGAAATGGCCGTCGAGTCAATGGATGTTTTGCGTTCAACTGCTGATAACTGGAAGCAAAGCACACCATCTGATGTTTTGGTATTAGCAGCTAATTTAGGTGAAAAGGTTAATTTGTTAGTTGCAGTTGCCCCAGAGGCAGTTAAGCAAGGTATTAAAGCCGGTGAATTAGTTAAGGCTATCGCACCAGCAATTGGTGGTGGCGGTGGTGGCCGTCCTGACATGGCACAAGCTGGTGGTAAAAATCCAGCAGGTATTGCAGATGCTTTCAAAGCTGCGGCTGAATGGTTACAAACTAAGTAATAAGTTATTGATATGAGGGAAACCTCACAAGGAGGTTGTTACAATGAGTTCATTAGATAATACAGCTGTATTTAACTTTGGTAAGGATGAACCACACGACGTTCGAAAGATGTTGGAAGTGGTTTATGCAGCACTAGAATCAAAGGGTTATAATCCAATCAATCAAATTGTTGGTTATTTAATTTCAAATGACCCAGCATATATTCCACGTGTAAATGATGCACGCAATTTGATTCGCAAATTTGAACGTGATGAGATTATTGAGGCACTTGTAACCGATTATCTGTCAAAGTAAAGTTAATGGCATAGGAAGAGGTCAATATGGGACGTATTCTAGGTTTGGATGTTGGATCTCGCACAGTAGGTGTTGCAGTATCTGATCTGTTCGGTTGGACTGCTCAGGGTGTTGAGATTATCCAAATAAATGAAGATGAAGAAGAATTTGGTATTGACCGAATGAAAGAGCTAGTAGCTAAGTACGAGCCAACTGGTTTTGTATTGGGTTTGCCTAAAAATATGAATAATACATCTGGACCACGCGTTGATGCTTCACGAGCTTATGGTGAATTGTTGAAAGAAACATTTGGGTTACCAATTGACTTTCAAGATGAGCGTTTAACAACGGTTGAGGCTGAACGAATGCTTATCGAAGAAGCAGATACTTCACGTAAGAAGCGTAAGAAAGTTATTGATAAGCTTGCGGCTGGGTTAATTTTACAGAATTATTTGGATCGTAAAGGACCACTAGTAAAGTAGGAGGTATATACATGGATGAAGAACAAGACATTATTACGTTAGTTGATGATAATGGGGATGAACAATTATTTGAGGTATTATTTACTTTTAAGTCTGAAGAATATGGCAAGTCATATATTATTCTATATCCAGCTGGATCAGGTGAAGATGAAGAAGTAGAAATGCTTGCATATATTTTTGATCCAGAAGAGACAAAGGAAGCTACTGAGGGTGGCTTGACACCAATCGAAGATGATGCTGAATGGGCAATGGTTGAAGACCATCTTAATCAGTATTTAGAGGAACAAGAAGGTTAATTTTCTAGTAAAGGACATCTATCCGAATACTTTTGGGTAGGTGTCCTTGTTCTTTAAAATAGGAGAAATGAAATGGCTGAAGAAGAAATTTTTATTTTAACTGATCATGATGGTTCGGAACGTGAATTTAAGGAATTGTTTTCGTTTGATTCAAAAGACTTTGCACGATCATATATTATTCTAGAGCCTGTGTCTGTTGATGAAGGTGAAGATATGGATGTTATTCCATTTATTTATGATAAAGATGCAGAAGAAGGAATGTTACAGCCACTTGAGACTGATGAAGAGTATGACATGGTTGAAGAAGTCATGAATACAATTTTTAATGATCCAAAATTACAGTAATACAAAAAGTTCCAAAAAATTATTTTTTGGAACTTTTTTTCTGCACAATTTTGTCATGAGTGCGTCTTTGTTTATAAAAAAGAGGTGGCTTATGATCCAAATTAAGGCGTTGTATTATCGTTATCGTAATCAAATATGGTTTAGTTTATGTTTAGTGTTATTTGGTATTGGTTTGCTAATTTGGTGGCAAATGGCTCAAAGTATTACCACAACAGAATCAAAGAATATTACAACAATTACAGCTAATCAAAAAAAGGAGGTACACGCAAGTTCGGCAAGTGAAGGTAGTGCTATAAAGCAAAAGACTCAACAAGTTATTGTTGATGTAAAAGGTGGTGTACATCGACCGGGTGTTTACTATTTTCATAAAGAACCGATTGTTGCAGATGTTCTCAGTAAAGCGGGTGGTATGTTGCCAACTGTGAATAGTATACGTATTAACTTAGCAGCTTGTTTGACTAATGGTCAGGTTTTGTACATTCCAATTGGTAACGAACAGCAGCCAGCAGAATATCCATTACCAGGTAATGTGCAAAAAGAACGAGACAGTACTGCTACTAAAACCGATAGTAATGATGGGAAAATTAATTTGAATACGGCGAGTATTACCGATTTACAAAATTTACCAGGCATTGGCGAAAAGCGTGCGCAAGATATCATTAATGAACGTGAAAATTTAGGTGGCTTTAAGAGTGTTACTGATTTACAGGAAGTTAGTGGTATTGGTGAAAAGACGTTTGCAAAATTGGAACCATTAGTGACTGTATGATGTCAGGATATTTGTTAGTTAGTAGTTTGTGTTTAGCTGCTGTTAATTTAATCTTATTGTTTCAAGTTTGGTGGCTGCTACCATTTTTATTATGGTTTTTGGCATTACTATACTTTAAATTTTCAAAACCTTTTTTAAGTACGATGATTATTGCTAGCGGGGTTGTTTATTTCTTGTGTTGGCAAGTAAAAATTAATCAATTAATTGAACAACCTTTAGGTAATGTAGCAATAAAAGCGATTATCCATCCGGATGATGTGCAATTTAAAGATGGTAAAGTAATTGGAACGGCTCAGTTATTAAGCAATGAAACGGTACGTATCTTTTTTGATAATCAAGATGATGTGGTTCACTTTACAAGTAATACCTCCAGAGCAATATTGATTCAGGGGATGGGTGAGGTAGAACGAATAAAAACGGCACGCAATGAATTTTCATTTAATCCACGTTCCTACTGGAGAAGCCGTGGAATTGTTCATCGTGTTAAATTTAAGAAATTGAAAGTATTAGGATATGCTAAACCAAATAATTTTTTATTATTAATTAAATGGACTGTGCACAGTTATCATTATTTTTTAACTAATTGGTTTGAACAATTGCCGACGGGATTACGGGATTATGGTGAGACTTTATTATTAGGTTATACAAGACCTGATTTTTATTCAGATAATGAAGGTATTCAATTATTAGGGTTAATGAATTTATTTAGTATTTCTGGTTTTCAAGTGACGGGTATCTATCAAATATGGCGTCATGTTGCACGACGTTGTGGTGTACAACGTGAGCACTCATTGATTATTGTTCAGGTATTATTAGTTATTTTATGGTTGTTTGCTGGTGGTGTGCAATCATTGGTGCGTCCAATTTTATTGGGGATTTCTCAAGCTTGGCGTGAATTGCATTGGTTAACAATTGATGTCAAAGATGCGTGGGGAATCTCACTGATTGGCGGTTTATTAATTGAACCAGGCGTTTTATACAATTTAGGGGGACAATTATCTTATTTATTAACGTTTGGGTTACTCTGGTTATCTGATCGACCTGGTTGGTATCAAAGTATATGGTTATCTTTTTTTATTTTACCAATATTACTTTGGCATACTTTTAGCTGGCATCCAATTAGTTTAGTTGCCAATCTTTGTATTGTGCCATTGTTTACTTGGTTAGTAATACCAACTATTTTGATTGGGATTGCTGCTAGTTGTATGCAATTAACTTTAGTTCGTGACGTTTGTGAAATGTTAATTAATGGCATACAGTGCTGCATTGGATTTGGTGAAAAAATACCAGGAGAGTTGTTATTTGGCAGGCCACCATTGATAATGTGCGTACTTATAACGGTACTAACGTTAGGCTGGTTGATTTATAGTAAGCGTTTGTTAGCAATTGTCATATGTTTTTTATATTTAATAGTCTGGTGGATACCTCAAGGATTTCCAGGTGGCTTTGTGGCTTTTTTTGATGTAGGTCAAGGAGACGCAACGATATTACGACCTAAAAATAATGATGTCACAATGGTCGATGTCGGTGGTCAATTCCAAATGCTACAAAATAGGCAACAAAATATTAATGATTCGGCTAAAAATTATCAAGTTGAAGAATTGGCCCGTTTTCTTAAAGGTCATGCTATTAATCGAATCCATCGATTAGTGTTAACACATAAAGATTTTGACCACATCGGTAATTTATCGTCATTTTTAGATGTTGTCCAAGTTGATAATGTTTATGTTCCATCGGGGATGGAAAAGCAAACAACTTTTAAAAAGTTGCTACACCCACATTTAGAAAAAGGACTACATGTTATGCCAGTTGTAGTAGGGAAAAAGTTATCGAACAATATATTAATTTGTCATCCGATGGCTGAAGGAAACGGAGAAAATGATGATTCAGTCAGCTTGTACGTCGACTATGGGAACCTAAGTCTAATGATGACTGGTGATTTATCTAAAAGCGGTGAACAAAAAATAATTGAGCATTTCAAATTCCCCAAAGTTGATATTTTAAAATTTGGTCATCATGGATCAAAAACGAGTACGGACGATAAGTTTGTAAACCAATTACAACCTGATGTTGGTATTGTATCAGCAGGCGTTAATAATCGCTATCATCATCCAAATATAGAAACGTTAATGACTGCAAAAAAATATCACTTAAAAGTTTACAATACTGCAGACAAGGGGATGGTAAAAATTGAATGGGGTATATTCCGTAAGTACAGAATTAAGTCATTTTTACAATTAAATTAACAATGGGCATAATAAGATAGACGTGGTATCTTATTATGAAGAGTAAAAATGAAAGGGGATTTTGTTGTGAACATAACATTAGCAGATATTAATAATGATGTACAAACAGGTCAACTAAAGCCCATTTATTTTGTGCAAGGTCAAGATCAATACTTATTAGACTTGGTTAGGCAACAATTTCTGCAAGTAATTCAACCTGAAGATCGTGCACTTAATTTTGCGCAATTTGATTTAACCGAAACTCCCTTAGGTGTTGCGATTGATGATGCAAAATCGGTTCCCTTTTTTGGTGATCGACGTGTGGTAATGATCGATAAACCATATTTTTTAACGGGTGAACGAAATAAAAGCAATATAGAACATCATACCCAAGATTTAGTGGATTACATTCAACAGCCAGAACCACAGACTGTATTGGTTATTTTTGCTCCCTATGAAAAATTAGATAATCGAAAAAAATTAACAAAACTTGTTAAGGAACGAGCAAGTTACCTATCATTTGTTAACATGAACGAGAAAGACATCAACAATTTTATGACGGAAAAATTGAAAAGTGCAGGTTATCAAATTTCACGTGATGCACAACAGACGCTAATGCGTTTGACTAATTCGTCATTAACACAAATGATGACGGAACTTGATAAGTTAATGTTGTACACTGTAACAACGAAAAAAATTGAAACTGCAGATGTTAATGCGCTAGTTAGTCATACGTTAACAGAAAATATTTTTGATTTGATTGATTGCCTTCTAAAGGGAAGATTAACGCAGGCGGTTAATTTGTATCATGAATTATTATTGAATGGTGAGGAGCCGTTACGGTTACATGGTGCCTTAATTGGTCAGTTTAGATTACTGTTACAAGTTAAAACTAGTGATAAAAGTGGAAAGGGAACTGCTTCAAGTTTAAAAGTTCATCCGTACCGTGTTAAGCTAGCTAGACAGATTGTCCGTCAATTTAATTATGTGCGTTTGGCTAGGGCTTATTTAGGCTTAGTTAATATGGAAGAACAGTTAAAATCAACTAGCCGTGATCCCGAGTTGCTGTTTGAATTATTCGTTTTGAAGTATAAACATGAAATGGTTAAGTGAAAAAGCTTGCATTATATATAAATTTTTGCTACTATTTTAAAAGTGCTTAAAGCACATGACCTTTTACGATGTTTGACGGTTCACCGTCGTCATACATGGTTTAAGGCGTCTATTATATTTATGAAAGGTGGATATCCAACAATGGCTATTTCTGCAGAACGCAAAAATGAAATCATCAATGAGTTCGCTCGTCACGAAGGTGATACTGGTTCAGTTGAAGTTCAAGTTGCAGTATTGACTGCTGACATCAACGAATTGAACGGTCACATGTCAGAGCACAAGCATGACTTTCACTCACAACGTGGTTTGATGAAGAAAATCGGTCACCGTCGTAACTTGCTACGTTACCTACGTAACAACGATGTACAACGCTACCGTGAGTTGATCCAAAAGCTTGGTTTGCGTCGTTAATATTTATATTAATTACGTTTTTATTTGACATATTTATCATTGGAGGGAAAAGCGATGCCAATTATTGAGTCATCAATCCAACGTGCCCGCTTAAACAAGGTGCAACGCGACCGTAACATCTCACAACTTAGTGCATACCGTACTGAAGTTAAGAAGTTCCGTAATGCTGCAGAAGCCGGTGAAGATAACTTGCAAGAGTTATTTGCCTCAGCTTCATCAGCTATTGATCGTGCCGCATCAAAGGGCTTGATTGCTAAGAATAAGGCTTCACGTGACAAGTCACGTTTGGCTTCATTGTTGAACAAGTAATTTAAGATATTACAAATTAAACAATGTAAAAAAGCTAGTAGCGCATGCTACTAGCTTTTTTTGTGTCTAATAATCGAGGCTAAATTGTTTATATTAAAGTGTATTTGTGATAGTTTTGCGATGACTTACCTATTTTCTACTATGCACTTATGTGGTAGTATTGTATTAAACATTTAAACGTTGGGTATAAATATAAAACCCGTGAAATACAACGAGAATAGGAAAATTATGGCAATTACATTAGATATTATGCCGTTTGGTGGTGTGCGTGAAAATGGAATGAACATGTACGCTGTCACGGTTAATGATGAGATATTTATTTTAGATGCAGGATTGAAATATCCTGAAAGCGATTTATTAGGAGTAGATGTTGTTATTCCTGATTATGCTTATTTGGTTGAACATGCAGATAGTGTCGCAGGAGTCTTTTTGACACATGGACATGCAGATGCGATAGGGGCTTTACCTTATTTGCTATCAGATTTACGTGTACCGGTATTCGGTTCTGAATTGACAATTGAATTAGCCAAACTGGCTATTCACAATGAGCCAAGTTTAAAAGATTATGACGACTATCATGTAGTAAGAGGAAACTCAGAAGTTAGTTTCGGTGATGTGACGGTATCGTTCTTTGAAACGACACATACAATTCCAGAATCACTAGGAATTGTGATTGAAACTGAGGCAGGTCAAATTGTTTATACTGGTGACTTTAAGTTTGATACGACTGCATTGCCATATTATCGAACTGATTTAATGCGTTTAGCTGAAATTGGTCAAAAAGGTGTGATTGCACTATTGGCTGATGCTGCTGGTACGGCAAACATTGGTATGGCTGATCATGAATCTGATTTAGGAAATTATATTTTAGAAAACTTTTATTTACATAAACAAGGTCGTATTATTGTTGCAGCCGTTGCGTCAAACATACAACGTATTCAACAGGTCATTGATGCAGCCTATAAAGTTGGTCGTAAAGTTGTTATTTCTGGAAATGATTTGGAACGTGTTGTTAGAACTGCATTGCGTCTAAAAAAGTTGATCTTGCCAATTCCTGAAAACGAAATGTTTGTTTCGTTAAAAAATCTAGGCAAATTACCAGCTGATGAGACAGTCATTTTAGAAACTGGTAGAATGGGTGAGCCAATTCGTCATTTACAACGAATTGCACACGGCGATGATCGCAATATTAAAATTCAACCTAACGACTTAGTTTTTATTACAACAACGCCTTCAACTGCTATGGAAGGCTATGTTGCTAAAACCCGTGACATGTTGTTCCGCGCAGGGGCAACCGTTAAACAAATTTCAACTGATAAGAAATCTTCAGGCCATGCTTCTAAGGAAGATTTCCAATTGTTGTTGAACTTGTTAAAGCCACAAAATGTTATCCCTATTCAAGGTGAATATCGAGTATTGAATGAAGCTTATCGAGCTGCTGAACAAGTTGGTTATGATGATGATCATACTTTCTTACTTGCAAAGGGTGACCGGTTGCGTTGGGATGGCGAAAAGTTCTATTTGGGTGGTTCTATTCAAGTTACTTCAACTATGATTGATGGATCTGGCGTTGGTGATATTGGATCAATCGTTCTGAATGACCGTCGCATTTTATCAGAAGATGGTGTATTTATTGCCGTCATCACAATTGATCGTAAGAAAAAGAAAGTTATTGCACCAGCTAAGATTGATTCACGTGGATTTGTGTATGTAAAAACTTCACGTGATTTAATGCAAGAGGCAGCAGAACTGGTTGAAAAAACGGTTACTGATGGTGTTAAAAATGCGAAGGATTTTGACTGGGGTAATTTAAAGAACTCTGTTCGTGATGCTTTAGGAAAGTTCTTGTTTGAAAAAACACGACGTAAGCCAGTTATTTTGCCTGTTATTATGGAAGCTAACCAAAATGGACGTCGTCGTCGTAGGACTTCGTCACAAAAAAATAATAAGAATAAAACTAACAATGGTACTAAGGCTGTTAAGAAGCAGAGTAATAAAAACAAAGCTGAGAACAACCAAGAAAAAAAGTCAGGTTCAAATCCTACAAAGCAAAAGCCAGGAAAGAATCGACGCCCAAGAAAAAATAAAAATAACGGTCAGAATAAGCAAACAAAGCAAGCTGAAACCGCTACAAAGTAAATAAAGCATTATTTTGATGAAATGGAGAAATTCTCGTTTGTTTAACATGGTTAAATAAATGAGAATTTCTTTAGTTAAGATAAGAGAAAGGGTATCGGTAATGAGTGCAGAATTTAATAAGAATTTGTCTTACGATGATTTTGTAGTTAAAGCTAAAAAGGCAATTAACGATAATATGCTTGATCAAGCATTGGATAGCCTTGTGTCGGCGTATCAACTACAACAAACAATTGAAGTTAATCATTTGTTAGTAACAGTTTTAATGGCACAAAACCAATATCAAGAAGCGCAAATCTATGCAGATGAATGTTTAGATAGTTATTTGGATAATCAAGAAGATGTTCAGATGTATCTATCGTTGATTTTACATAATCATTATTTTCTAAATGCATGGGAATTGTTGACATGGTTACCAGAAAATTGGCAGATAGCTTTTACGAAATCAATTGAGAAAGCTGAAAATAGTTATCGTGCCACACAAGCACAAACAATTAAAACGATAGCACGACATTTCTATCATCTAAGTGATGGCGAGTTGGCTGATCAGCAAAAACGATTAATGGCGGCCAATAAATTACCGCGTGATGAATATGTGGTGGGTGCTAAATTTATTTTACGTGATCCGTTTTTATCACAAATGTCACGAGTTTCAATTTTGGATCAATTACGGCGAATTAATGTATCAGAAACTGTGATGTTTATGAATTTGACAGAAACGCTTGTACCAGTTATTCCAAATCAGTTGCAGGATATTACACATGATAAAATTTATCAAAAGGTCATTGATGAATTGAATAGTTATGAAAAAGAATTAGGACCAGATATGATTCATGGCTTAAGCGAACAAATAAAATTATTATTGATGTTAGCTTATCCAGATTTAACTTTAGTTGTTGAGGATGCAACAAGTTGGGTTGCAGGATTAGTGGCAGAAACATTTGGTATGCCGATGCCAGAAGAATCAGAAAAACAGATGATTTGGCGACAAAAACTACAAAAAACCTTGATAAATATTTTAAATTAAAGTTTTTTACAGATAAGTAGTGAAAATAAGGAAAAAATTATTTACAAAAATAGGGAAATTATATATAATAATTTCAGTCTCATTAAAGAGAAGTAAAAAGATTTTCGTATCTTATTGTTTAAGTTATTTGGTATGTGTAGTATACTTATATTAAGCGATAAGGTTGATTTTAATCAACATGCGAATAATAGGAGGACAAGCTTTTGGCTAAGGAAAATTACGAGCGCACTAAGCCGCACGTTAATATTGGAACTATTGGACACGTTGACCACGGTAAGACTACGTTGACTGCCGCTATCTCAAAGGTACTATCAGATAAGGGATTGGCTAAGCAAGAAGACTTTGCTGCAATCGATGCTGCTCCTGAAGAGCGTGAACGTGGAATCACGATTAACACTGCTCACATCGAGTACGAGACGGAAGCACGTCACTACGCCCACATCGATGCCCCAGGTCACGCGGACTACGTTAAGAACATGATCACTGGTGCTGCCCAAATGGACGGTGCTATCTTGGTTGTTGCTGCAACTGATGGTCCTATGCCACAAACTCGTGAGCACATCTTGTTGGCTCGCCAAGTTGGTGTTGACTACCTAGTAGTATTCTTGAACAAGACTGACCTTGTTGACGATGACGAATTGACTGATCTTGTTGAGATGGAAGTTCGTGAATTGTTGTCAGAATACGATTTCCCTGGGGATGATATTCCAGTTCTTCGTGGTTCAGCATTGAAGGCCTTGGAAGGTGATCCAGAACAAGTTAAGGTTATTGAAGAGTTGATGGATACTGTTGACTCATACATCCCAACACCAGTTCGTGACACTGACAAGCCATTCTTGATGCCTGTCGAAGACGTATTTACTATTACTGGTCGTGGAACTGTTGCTTCAGGTCGTGTTGATCGTGGAACTGTTAAGTTGAACGACGAAGTTGAAATTGTTGGTTTGAAGGAAGATGTTCGTAAGACAGTTGTTACTGGTATCGAAATGTTCCGTAAGACTATGCAACAAGGTGAAGCCGGTGATAACATTGGTGCATTGTTGCGTGGTGTTGACCGTAAGGAAATCGAGCGTGGTCAAGTTTTGGCTAAGCCTGGTTCAATCCAAACTCACACTAAGTTCTTGGCCGAAGTTTATGTTTTGACCAAAGAAGAAGGTGGACGTCACACACCATTCTTTACTAACTACCGTCCACAATTCTACTTCCACACAACTGATGTTACTGGTGTAGTTGAATTGCCTGAAGGTGTTGAAATGGTTATGCCTGGTGATAACGTAACATTCGATATCGAATTGATCGCACCAGTTGCCATTGAAAAGGGATTGAAGTTTACTGTTCGTGAAGGTGGCCGTACTGTTGGTGCCGGAACTGTTTCAGAAATCTTGGACTAATTTACAATTAGTAATTTAGTTATCGCTTAAATGCAAAAAAAGAGTTATTTCATCTTTGATGTCATAACTCTTTTTTTTGAATTTTTATGTAAAATCCTATATAATTTAATGTGAAGTCTTTTATGGTAAACGGAATATTTTATTGTCAAAATAATGTGTTTCCGATATACTGTTTAGGTATGTAAAGATAATATTTATGTCGTAAGTAGTGAATACTTAACGACTATTGGAGGAATAAACATGGCAAATGCAGTTTTCACTAAGGGTGAAGGCAACAAGGGAACAATCAAGTTTGAAGTTCCTGTTGACGTATACGAAAAAGGAATTGACGCAGCTTTTAACGAAGTTAAGAAGCAAATCAGTGTTCCTGGTTTCCGTAAAGGTAAGATGCCTAAGCAGGTATTTTTCCAAATGTACGGTGAAGAATCATTGTACCAAGATGCTTTGAACAAGGTTTTGCCAGATGTTTATGGTGATGCTGTTGCAGAAGCAGATGTAATTACTGTTGGTCAACCAAAGATTGAAGCAGAATCAATGAACAAGGGCGAAGCTTGGGTTTTGACTGCTGAAGTTGAATTGGCTCCAGAAATCGAACTTGGTCAATATAAGGGTGTTGAAGTTCCAGCATCTGATACATCAGTTTCTGATGCAGACGTTGATGAAGAACTTGCTCGTATGCAACAAGGTCAATCTGAACTTGTATTAGTTGATGAACCTGCCAAGAACGGTGATACTGTTGTTATTGATTTTGATGGATCTGTTGATGGTGTTCACTTTGATGGTGGACAAGCTGACAACTACTCATTAGAATTGGGTTCAAACTCATTTATTCCTGGTTTTGAAGAACAATTAGTTGGTGCTAAGGCAGAAGACAAGGTTGATGTAAAGGTTACTTTCCCTGAAGACTACCAAGCAACTGATTTGGCAGGCAAGGAAGCTTTGTTTGAAGTAACTGTTCACGAGGTTAAGTCTAAGGAAGTTCCAGCACTTGACGATGAATTTGCTAAGGATGTTGACGAAGAAGTTGAAACGTTAGCAGAATTAACTGATAAAGTTAAGGCTCGTTTGGAAGATCAAAAAGCCGCTGCTGCTAAGGAAGCAAAAGAAGATGCTGCCGTAGCTGCTGCTGTTGACAATGCTAAAGTTGTTGGTGATGAAATTCCTGCATCAATGATTGAAGAAGATGTTCACCGTCAAATGAACCAAATGTTTGCTTCAATGCAACAACAAGGTATTTCACCTGAACTATACTTCCAAATCACTGGTACTACTGAAGATGATCTTCACAAGCAATACGAAGAAGGTGCTGAGCGTCGTGTAAAGACTAACTTGGTATTGGAAGCAATCGTTAAGGCAGAAAACATTAAGCCTTCTGACGAAGAAATTGCTGCTGAAATTAAGTCATTGGCAGATGCTTACAACATGGCTGAAGATGCTGTACGTAATGCTTTGTCAGATGACATGTTGTCACATGACATTGCAATTAAGGCAGTTGTTGATTTGATTGTTGATTCAGCAGTTGAAGCCTAAAAAGCTTTAAAATAAATGTGCCATTAATAATTAGTTTTAATATAGAACTTAGGTGTTATGTTAAAGTTTTTAGCACAATTAAATTTAAGGGTACTTTGACTAATTAGAGTGCTTTTGAAAAAAATGAGGCTGAGACAGAATCCTGTCTCGGCCTCATTTTGTCTTTTGCCTGTCATAGAATTTTGATACAATATTTATTGTATTGTATCTAATAAAAGAAAATATAGGAGGTTGGACAGTGTTTAATACGACTGACGGCTCAAATGGTGTTGCGTACTGCTCGTTTTGTGGTAAGCCTTCCACTGAAGTGAAAAAATTAATTGCCGGACCAGGCGTCTATATCTGTAATGAATGTGTTGCGCTTGCGCAAGATATTATTAATGAAGATATGCAGCAAGATGCGATGGAACGTACATTAACGCTTAAGACACCTCGTGAAATTGTTGATAATTTGGACGAATATGTAATTGGTCAGGATGATGCTAAACATACTTTAGCAGTAGCCGTTTATAATCATTACAAGCGTGTAAATGCTAAATTAACTGGTGATACAGGTATTGAAGGTGTTGATCTTCAAAAGTCAAACATCGCAGTAATTGGACCAACTGGTTCAGGTAAAACATATATTGCGCAATCAATGGCTAAGTTGTTAAATGTACCATTTGCAATTGCCGATGCAACTACGTTGACTGAAGCTGGATATGTTGGGGAAGATGTCGAAAATATTCTTTTGAAGTTATTGCAGGCAGCTGACTACGATGTGGAACGTGCCGAGACCGGTATTATTTATATTGACGAAATTGATAAAATTGCGAAGAAAGCCGAAAATGTATCAATTACACGTGATGTGTCTGGAGAGGGTGTCCAACAAGCGTTGTTGAAGATGCTTGAAGGAACACTTGCTAATGTTCCGCCTCAAGGTGGTCGTAAGCATCCTAACCAAGAGTTTATTCAAATTGACACCACAAATATTCTATTTATTGTTGGTGGTGCCTTTGCTGGAATTGAACAAATGGTTAAGGAGCGTTTAGGGGCTAAGGTAATTGGTTTTGGTACTGATGCGAAGACGCAGGAATTACAAAATTCTGATAAGTCAATCATGCAACAAGTGTTACCAGAAGATTTAATGAATTTTGGATTGATTCCGGAATTTATTGGTCGTCTACCAATTTTGACAGCTTTAGAAGAACTAACTGAGGATGACTTAGTTCGTATTTTGACGGAACCTAAGAATGCCTTGGTAAAACAGTATCAAGCATTGTTAGCTCTAGAATCTGTTGATTTACAGTTTAATGAAGATGCTTTGAAAGCAATGGCTCACTTGGCTATTGAACGTGAAACTGGTGCTCGTGGTCTTCGTTCAATTATTGAAGAAGTTATGCGTGATATTATGTTTGAAGTTCCTTCAAGAGAAGATATTACGGGTGTAGTTATTACAGAAGGTGTTGTACTTCGTCATGAAGACCCAGAATTGGTAACGGAATAAGCGAGGTAGAATGATGGAAGTACATCAAGTTGAAATGGTTATGTCAGCAGTACGTGAATCACAATATCCAACAGATGGATTACCGGAAGTTGCTTTTGTGGGACGTTCAAATGTTGGTAAGTCATCATTAACGAATGTATTGATTAATCGTAAGTCTTTTGCTCGAACATCTTCGCAACCGGGTAAAACACAGACATTGAATTTTTATAAAGTAGAAAATGAAGTATTCTTTGTTGATGTTCCTGGTTATGGTTATGCTAAAGTTTCTAAAAAAGCTCGCGAATCATTTGCTATTATGATTGGTGAATATTTGAGAAAGCGTCAACCATTGAAGGGAATTGTCCAATTAGTTGATGCACGGCATTTGCCTTCAAGAGAAGATGTCGAAATGTATAACTGGTTAATTTCTGACGATATTGGTTTACCAGTGTTAGTAGTTGCTACAAAGGCTGATAAAATTTCACGTGGTAAATGGAATAAAGTTGAAGTAGATATTAAGCGTGAGCTACAATTTAATGCTGAAGTATCCGATTTTGAGATTTTTTCGGCTGAAACTAAGTATGGTAAAGACAATATTTGGGATTGGCTAGAAGCTCGCATGTTAGACGGTAGTGATTTTGATCCTGCTGATTTTGAATAATATAAAGACAGGCACTAGGAGATGTGGTCCATCAAAATGTTTATTTTTGATGAATTTCAGAACTAGCCGCCTGTTTTTGTTTGTAATTTAATTAGACTGTATTGGTTAAGCTGAATACTCGTTATTTTTTTGCTATACTAGATACTAACGATAAATTAATGGAGGCTCATAACATGGCTGAGAAAACACGTTTTAAAGGAACTATTTTGGGAAAAGAATTAACCGTCACAGCAAGTGAGTCACAGGCTCATATGAAAGCGGTTTTTGATTTGGCTAATTCACAGTTAGAACAAATGCAATTGGCAGCACCAAAATTAGATGAAAATCAATTATTAACTTTGTTGGCAATTAATGCATTATCAGATCAATTGAACATGCAAGTTGAAAAGGATAAGAATAAATAATGACAATTGTTTCTTGGATTATCATTGGCTTATTGATTTTATCCATGATTCACGGTTATCGACTAGGATTGGTACGTAGTTTAACAATGTTAGTTGGCCGAGTTGTCGTTTATGTTTTTGCGCTTCTATTAGCTCATCGTTTGGGTGGATGGCTGTATAATATTTTTATTAATGGCTTGTCTGCTCATTGGACGGCAACACAGGTTCCGGCAAATGCGGTTAATCAACCAGGCGAATTCTTGGCTTCTGGTATTGCATTCACAATTATAGTTGTGATTGGGATGTCGATTGTAAAATCAATTGAACGTAGCTTACGCTTTATCAGTAAAATACCTGTGTTAAGTACGGTTAATCGTATTGGTGGTCTAATAGTGTTTGGATTGGTTGTCTATGTTGAAATATTTTTTGTTTTGCAACTTACGCAAACATTGGACATTACTTGGTATACCGAAAATATGGCAAATTCAAGCCTTGCACAATCGATATTGAATGATACACCTTACCTTTCAGAGGCTGTTTATGATTGGTGGTTAATGTAAATAAGTCAGTTGAAAATGAAAGTAGGTAGTTTAAAAATAATGAATGAGAAAATTTTAAAAACACTGGAATACGGGCGAGTAAAGGCACAAATCAAGCCTTTTTTATCAACCGCAGCTGGTGAATATGAATTGGCCGCATTGATGCCTGCGACTGATGCCGCAACGATGCAGCAATGGTTGGCAGAGACGGCAGATTCGGCAAAAGTTTTAAGGTGGCAAGGTGGCATTAATATCCCTAAACTGGCTGATGTAAAACCACACATGCAACGTTTGCGAATTAATGCTGCTTTAAGCGGAACGGAATTGGCGCAAGTTGGTCGTGTACTATTTACAACTGGCCAAATTCGAGCTTTTTTTGAAAATTTGGTTGCTGATCGTGGTGAAGAGCTACCTGCATTAGCAAAATATTATAATCGGTTAGTTTTGTTACCAGATTTGACAAGACGTGTTAATGTTGCCATTGATGGTGACGGTCGATTAACTGATGAAGCTTCACCCGAATTGCATCGTGTACGTCAAGCGATTACGGGAACTGAAAATGCAATTCGCCAAAAGATGCAGGATTATACACGTGGTAAGACTGCACAGTATTTATCAGAGCCAATTGTGACAATTCGTAATGATCGATATGTTGTACCGGTCAAGGCAACTTATCGTCAAAAATTTGGTGGTGTTGTTCATGATCAATCACAAACTGGGCAAACATTGTATATAGAACCTGCTGATGTGGTTGATATGAATAATCGTTTACGTGAGCATTACTTGAAGGAACGACAAGAAGAAGAACGCGTTTTAATTGAATTATCTGCGATGCTTGAGCCTGAAGCGGACAATATTCAGAATAACGCTGTAATCTTGGGTCATCTGGACTTTGTAAATGCCAAGTCACGCTATGCAGTTTCTATTAAGGCAATTGAGCCTGAGTTTAGCCCTGAAAACCATGTTCGTTTACTAAAAGCACGGCATCCATTGCTAGATCCTCAAAAAGTTGTTCCTAATGACATTGTAATTGGTGAAGATTATTCAGCGATTATTGTGACTGGACCTAATACTGGTGGAAAGACAATCACGTTAAAGACTTTAGGGCTATTGCAATTAATGGCACAGTCAGGTTTGTTTATTCCAGCAGATGAGTATTCAACGGTTGGAATCTTTAAAGAAATATTTGCTGATATTGGGGATGAACAATCAATTGAACAATCATTATCAACATTTTCATCTCATATGGTAAATATTATTTCTATTTTAGAGAAGATGGACAAAGATTCATTGGTCTTGTTTGATGAATTGGGAGCTGGAACTGATCCACAAGAAGGAGCAGCGTTAGCCATGGCCATTTTGGATGCGGTTGGAGAAACGGGCGCATACTCTGTTGCAACTACCCATTATCCAGAATTAAAGGTCTATGGTTATAATCGTTCAGATACTGTTAATGCATCAATGGAATTTGATATTGATACGTTACGTCCAACTTATAAATTTATGATTGGGGTACCTGGTCGCTCAAATGCTTTGGAAATTGCAAAGAGATTAGGACTAAGTACATCAATTATTGATAGTGCAGCAGCATTAACTAGTGATGATTCACAAGAATTAAATGATATGATATCTGATTTGGTATCTCGTCGTAATGCAGTTTTGACACAGCAGGTAGAATTGACGCAAAAAGTTATTGAAAATCGTCAATTAAAGAATGAGTATGAAGCGAAGTTGGCGGCAATTGATGATCAGCGAGCAAAATCTATTGAGGATGCTAAAAAAGAAGCTAATCATATTGTTGCTGTTGCACGTAAGAAGACGGACAAAATTGTTGCTGATTTGCATAAGATGGCTCGTGATGGGGCAACAATTAAGGAAAACAAGATTATGGATGCTAAAGGTGCTTTGAATGCGATGCATGAAGAACCATCAGCGGCAAATAATCGTATTTTACGTAAAGCTAAACGAGCAAAACAAGAACCATTATCAGTGGGAGATACTGTATTAGTACGGGAGTATGGTCAGCAGGGAACCATCGTTCGAATTTTGAAAGATGGTAAGTTCGAAGTACAATTAGGCATTTTGAAGATGGTTTTAGCTAGTGATGAAATTGAAAAACAACAGGCTACTACTGTTAAGGAACCTAAGCAAGTTAACAAAAAACGTAATAAAAAGACACACGTTAACACAAATAAAGCAACGAATCGTGCTGAAGCATCTGCTTCCCTTGATTTAAGAGGTGTACGTTATGAACCTGCGATGGCGGATTTGGATCGTTTCATTGACAGGGCCTTGCTAAATAATTTGTCTTCTGTAGAAATTATTCATGGTAAGGGTACAGGGGCAATTAGAAAAGGTGTACAGGAATATTTGCGTTCAAATAGTCATGTACAGTCGTTTAAGTTTACCGGCCCAGATCAGGGTGCGACATATGTGGAGTTAAACTAAGTTACAAATATCGACAAATAGGTCGTATGGGTTTATACTTACAATAAATTAGAAGAAATGGGGATGTTATAAATGGCTGTAGTAGATATTAATGATAACAACTTTGTATCAGAGACAGATACAGGCGTAACGCTAACTGATTTTTGGGCAACTTGGTGCGGTCCTTGCCGTATGCAGTCACCTGTTGTTGAAACAGTTTCTGAGAAAATGGATAATGTTAAATTTACCAAGATGGATGTTGATGAAAATCCAGCAACAGCGCAAGAGTTTGGAATTATGGCGATTCCAACTTTGCTTGTTAAAAAAGATGGTGAAGTAGTTGAACGTCTAACAGGTTTTACACCTGCACATCAACTAGAAGCTATTTTAGCAAAGCACTTAGATTAAGTTTATAAAGACTATCTGTATTAGTCCGAATACTAATACAGATAGTCTTTTTTGTATACTTGAAGTAAATATATTGAATAATACATAAAACTATTGACGCGGTGCGTTAGTAGCAGTATATTAATAAAGCACTGTTTTTTAACAACCATTGTCATATTTGTTTATGAATAAAAAGTATTGACTTTAATTGTTAATGTGTGTATTATATATTGAGTTGGCAACAATGATATATTGATTTAGATTTATTCGTTAAATGTTTATTTTAAAAACATGTTGACAAATGATTCTAAGTTCTGTAATATAGATTAAGTTGTCAGCAAGACAACGACGTTGATCATTGAAAACTGAATATCGTTTCGATAGAACAAATGTGTAGGGTCTTCAAGCATTAAGCTTGAAACAAAAAAACATTTGCGAAGTCAATTCGCTAATAAATTCGTTTAACTTCTGTTAAACAATTAAAGTAACAAAAATTGAGTTATACTCAAACTTTTAAAATGAGAGTTTGATCCTGGCTCAGGATGAACGCTGGCGGCGTGCCTAATACATGCAAGTCGAACGCTTTGTGCTTAATTGAGATGACGAGCTTGCTCTGATTTGATTTTTTGATTTCAAAGAGTGGCGAACGGGTGAGTAACACGTGGGTAACCTACCTCTTAGC
>NZ_FMAO01000022.1 GCF_900094835.1 Weissella bombi
TTGCGATGCATATCATTCCGAATTAGCTCAGTTGGTAGAGCACACGACTGTTAATCGTGCTGTCGTCGGTTCGAGCCCGACATTCGGAGTAATTGCCGACTTAGCTCAGTTGGTAGAGCAACGGTATCGTAAACCGTAGGTCGAGGGTTCGAATCCCCCAGTCGGCATGCGATGACTCTTACAACCCTTGATATCAAGGGATTTGTAAGAGTATTTTTTTGTTTTGTAGCACTTTTGTAGCACTAAAGATTATTTAGTAGTTCCATTGACTTGTTTGTTTGGTCATTTCTTTGAGTTTGTAGCAAATGAGTGTAAACTGAAAGTGTAATATCTATGCTCGAATGACCAAGTCTTTCAGAAACATATTTTACATCAACACCTTGAGATAATAACCAACTAGCGTGTGTGTGACGAAGTCCATGAAATGTAATCATTTTATCAGAGTTAATTTCTTTTAGATTACGTGTCAGCTGTTTATTAGCTGCTTCATTTGTAGGAGGATAATTGTTAGATCCAGTAAATACGAATGTAGTATTTTGATGTAAGTTATACCATTCAGTTAAATCTTTAATTAACACGTCAGGAACATCAACTTTTCTAGTTGATGTTTTAGTTTTAGTTGGCTTAAATAATTTACGTGGACTATCCCATGTCTTATTAATTGAAATAATACTGTTATTAAAGTTAATATCGGACCATTCTAGCGCCGCAATTTCAGAGTAACGACATCCTGTGTGAAGGCCTGTTAAAATCATCATATCCGTAACTGGACGTTCTCCGACGGGACGAGAGACTATATTAGTAACCAATGACTTCATTGTATCTGCTTCTAGAAATTTTAAATTTCTGTCTTTTCCATCAAGCCCGGTTGTATTAGTACCTTTAGTAAAATCTTTTATAATAACATCCTCTGCAATAGCTGAATTAACCATCTGATGAACATGCATTTTTATTTTTTTAGTTGTCTCTATTGCATATTTTTCTCCCATTTCATTTAAAAATTTTTGAAAACGAGCTCTAGTCATATTTTCAATTGTGACATTTTCAAATGCATTGTGTAGATGTTTGCTAGTTAATTTATACCACCTGACTGTAGAATATGTTACGAATGGTTTTTTATATATTTCAAACCATTTATCAAAATAAACGGGAAATGGTGTTTTTGTATTAAATGTAAGTGCATGTTTTTGTTTTGCTACCTCCATTTCGTTGGCCCATCCCTGTGCTGCTGATTTTGTTTTGAAACCGGATTTTGTTTTTCTACGGCGCTCACCATCTTTCAATACGAAAACGTTGGCAGTCCAACTTTTACCACGCTTATAAATACTTGCCATTAGTTTAAACCTAACCTTTCTTGTTTAAAATTAGACAGTTTATTGACTTGTCTGGGTCACAACACAATATTAATAGACTTTTTTATAAGGAATTTTCATTCGTTTATATGCTGCTCTAATTGAATTTTCAGAACCGTTATTGATGATAGCCACAATTTCTTTCATTGTATGATTTCCCCTAAATTAACTAATTCATCATAAGTTTTTCCAAAATAAGAATGTGACTTGGCATGAATTTGTCCTTTTCTAACTCCTGTCGCTTTTTTTGCGGAAATATGTAATTTTCCTAAAATAGCACGTATTGAGGTTATTTTGAGACCAGTAATATCAGACAATTCATAAACAGTATGTTGTGCAGCCATCTCTTGCCACCATTTAGAAGTCCGATTTGTTTTTGCACCAGTTCCTCGAGAAATAGGTATATTATTTTTTCCAATTAATTCAATCAAAAATGCTTTTGACACATGGTGTTTATCTGCAACTTTTTGTACTCCAAAGGAATTTATATCATCTATTAGTAATTCTTTTTTATCTAAAAGGGCTTGCTTTTTTCGATCAGAACTGTTTTTTATCAGAGCATGTTGATTTCTAATTTGTTGAACGCGTTGCCTACTAATATTTAATGTTTGTGAAATTTCTAAATCAGTAAATCCTAGAGAATATAGATATTTTGTCATATCAGTATTATTTTCAAAATTTTTTGAATTTATTTTAGTTAGTGATTTAAAAAACTTTTTGTTATTTTTTTTTGCAATTATATTGTTTTCTCGAAGAATAGCTTGAACTTGTTTTTGTGATACGTTAAACATTTTAGAAATTTCATATGTAGTGTGAGTAGGTGCTAATTTAATAGCTTCTTTATGCCAAGGGGTATCTCTTGTTTTCTTAGTAAGGCACTTGATATTATTTGTTTTGAAAAAATAACGTAAGTTAGCTATAGGAATATCTAGTATTTTTGCAATTTCTGTAGCAGTATGATCGGATGCTAGTGTTCGTGCCCTAGATTGCCACTTTAACTTCTCTGATTTATCAATAACAGGTTTTGGCTTTATATCATATCTAAAAAGATAAGATTGTATATTATTTTCTGACTGATCAACAATTTTTGATAATTCTGCTAATGTGTGTGTAGTAGCTAATTTCTTAACTGTTTCATGCCATTCTTTATGGACACCAGACTTAACATTTATGTTATTTTTTTTAACCCATTTAGCAACAGAACTATAAGTAATTCCTACTTCATTTGCAATTTCTGTCATGGTTAGTCCTTTATCGGCCAATAATTTGGCCTTATCTTTCCATGTATTAGTCATTTAAGTGTCTCCTTTCAAAATTTGAATTTTTTTGATTATTCTTATGTATGCCACCAGTAGGGTGGCTTTTTTATTAATCACTATTTTTTACGAACATATTATCTGTAAAATAAACATTTAAATATATACCAGATAACAGTATTATTTGTGGTAAGAATTGAATTAAATATCTACTTCTGCCACCTTCAAAGAGTAGAAGATACATTAATGAACCAATAATTGATAATTTTAATATCATTATGATAGATTCTAATTTTTGGGGTGATTTATATCCCAAGGTTAAAATTACGAGCAAGATGATCCATACAATCTGTGAAATAAAAAAATAATCAAGTAAATGTGAACCATTTGGGTAAACAAGCTGTTGTAACCTGTTAGTTGCAGGAGCAAGTATAAAATTACCTTCTTGTAACCATCCAAAAGAACCATTTGATGTATTGTTGGTATTTTTCTTAAGTGCAAATTGTAAATAACCCCAAAGCCCATAATTATGCAGCGTATCTTTTATATGAGTTATTGTATATTTTTTCTTTTCTTTTTGTGTTTTTAATGAATTGGTTTCTGTGGTTAGCTGTAAGTTATATCCTCCATTACCAACCATGCCCATGGCAAGAAATAATTCTGGAGGCTTTCTCATGCTTGAATTAACCTTAATATATTTTTGATTGTGTAGGTAAGTATTGTATGTTTGCTTAACACCAATAGCTGAACCAAAACTAACTAACAAGATTAAACTAATATAAGCTACTTTTATTTTTTTATTTTTTAATAATAAATAAAATATTTCAATAAGAATAATAGCGACAATGAATATTATAGATGATGGTTTAAGTAAAAAGGATAGTGCTCCAAATGTTCCGGTTAATAATGAACCTAATAATTTCACATATATATTATTGTTTTTTTTAGTAACTAAGTATCCTAAGAATGACAAACTAACTAAAGGTAATACTAATACGTCAGTATACGGAACGATTATGTAAGGAAAACAGCCCAAAAGTAGTAGGGACAGTACCCAAGTTGTGTACATACTAGTTTTATTTATATACCTAGCTGTAAGTATAGTAATTATAAAGCCTAGATCAGTACTTATTAGCGACATGATATTAAATGAAATCCAATTTGACCCAAAGTAAGTTCCCCAAAAACGTTCTAAAAATAGAAGTGGTAAATTATTTGGATTATAGCTAAAATAATTGGGAATTGAAACATTATGCAATACTGTGCCTACAACACCGCCTACATCAAATCCGATTGGTGTGGTTGTTTGAGTTATGAAAATTATTTGTCCTATTATTAACAGAAGTGACCAAATGAACAATAAAATTAACTTGTAGTTCAATATCGCAGGAATTACTTTATCATTAATTAATGACTGAACTCTGTTTGATACAAAATATATAATTACACATAGTGTGAACAGTATTATAATTTTGAACAGTTTTGGTGATACTGCAGTTATATTTAAATGAGTTGATCTAATTGCGCCGATAAAGATTAATGCCATTAAAATTAAAAATATAATATTAATGGCTTTTTTAAAAAGGTTAAACGTGGTTGATTTCATTTTAATTTTATTCATAATAACTACTCAATAGTTCCTTGTACATATCTTTACAGATAGCTATTTTAATTTTATTTATGCTTTAATATATGTGTTTTTTATTTATGTTCTTTTTTCTTGATGAAGTAACCAGCAATTATTAAAATAACTAACATGGCGAGTATAGCAATAATAAAATGATCTAAGAAAAAACCGATGATACTAGTAATAATCACAGCTAATATTAACCAAGGTATCAAAGCCCAGAGACCTTCTAAGATAATAAAAAATAATGCAATAAAGCCAATTATTCCAAATATAATCATAATTCATCACTTCCTTTCAACTATGATTATAAGATTTTATAACGTGATATAATATAGTTACTAATAATATACGTTGTATAGTATAAAAAAGAGCACGGAATATCTAAAATATTAAATGATTATATTCATTTAACAACTGTTGAATTTTTTATTAAATACTGGATTGGTTGCTCAGCCATTGTGGTAATTTTTATAGCATTGTTAATACTTATTTTTATATGTTCTAATAAAATTCATAAAATCAACTCCTAATGGAGTGATTTGTACATAATATGACGGTTCAACTGAAGGTTGATTTATGATACCTGTTAAATTTTGTATTCCTTTTATTCATGCTTCCATATCCATATTGTTTTCTTAGCGTGAATCCTTTCTGCACACATACCACCAGCATAGTGGCTCTTTTATCTAAAAATAATCTTTTTCTGTTATACTAAACTTGTAAGTAAAAGCGCACGAAACGCTTGTTAATATGAGATTGCACATATCCTGTCTGTTTGGCGATAGAAGGGGATATGTGTTTTTTATTGTCTTAGTTTTCAATTTTAACTTGAGTAGGATCTAAAATTCTATTGACTGCAATCTTAGTATTACCAACATAGTATTCCATAGTAGGAGCACCATCTGTGGTGTTTTGATAAGTATCAACTAATTGTTTATTAATGCTGTTAATTAATGATTTTATCTCCATATTTGTACCATTAATAGCAGAACTATCTAGTTGGATATTAAAAATATTATGGGAAACTTCATTAAAACTCTCAATAATATCAACACCAGAAGATTGCTGAGTTGATTGATTTAACTCGTCTTTTTTTGCGTTCAACGCATCAATAGTTTTTTGATGGGCACTAGTTCCACCACTTATAATATTTAACTTTTTAATATATAGGTTAATTATTTTAGCACCATCAATATTTTCCTTTTTTGCTTGTAGCGTAACTGTTGCTTGGGTACCGTCTTTTAGCTTATTAAATTGTTTTTTTGTAGCAAGAATTGACATATTATCATTTGTTGATGTTTTAACTGTTACCACTTTATGCCCCTTTTTTGAGAACCAAGTGTTTTGATTAGTAAATTCAACATTAGTTTTATAATATCCTGGCTTTAAACTACCATTACTATCTGAAGATGTTAAATCATTGATATCAATGTTTTGGACTTTATTTTTGTCAGCAAATACACTACTTGATGAATTATTAGAAAAATTAACAATATTTGTAGCCCCAAAGGTCATTAAACCCGAAGTTAGCGTAACAAAATATGCTTTTGTAATTCTATTCATTTATCCATACTTCCCCAAAGCTTTTAACGTGAATCCTTTCTGCACGTAAATATATGTATGCCACCAGCAAGGTGGATTTTTATTTTAGTATAGTAAAAACTAAGTAAATGCCGTAATTATTTCATCTTTAAAGTAACTAGGCGTTCCAGTAGCCATCACAAATTTTAACCAATCTTGACAGCCTTCATACCATTGCCATCTGTTCAATAAATAGTGAAATGATAATTGATGTGATTCTTGCTCATCAAGATTAAGTACATCATATTCTTTAAATCTTCTATGATGATTGTATTCAGCATGTACTTTTTCTTCGGAAAGTTCGAATAGGGAAACCGTATCTGGATTACAAATAATCACTTTTGATTTAGGGCTAGTTATTGCATGTAAATAGGCTAGGGGCGCAGCTTCAATTGAAAAACCAATTTTTTTAATTTCAGTAATGATATCCTCAAATATCCATTTTTGAATTTCTTCCATAAACTAATCCTCTTTTCGAGGATATTTAGCTAGAACAGCTTTGATAATAGCCCAATCTTCATCCGTTATTGGTCTACCGCCTGCAGAAACTAACTCATAACGTTCATCATCCGATACTTCTCGTAGATCTAACACGCCATCTTTTTTAGTAGGGTGCATTTCATCAGTATTACCTAGAAGGTAGTCTATTGATACACCTAGGACGTCGGCAACAGCTTTTATTCGGTCTATGCTTGGTTTTTTATTTTTCCAGCCATAGATAGAATTTATACCAATTCCAGCAGCAGTGGCAGTTTCTTGCAAACTCATTCCACGTGTTTTTGCAGCTTCTTTTGTTCTTTCAAATATTGTCATATCAAGAGGTTCTCCATGATTGTTAAATTCATTTTATTCAATTGAGTTATTTAGCGTTGACATTTTTATTCGATTGAGTGATAATGAATTCATCAAGTAATTGAGCAACAAAAAACAGACCTAAAATAATCAAAGCTTTGGCGAGCAAATATTGATAAATAAGGGTTCTGTGTTTGTTTTTCTATGCCTTTATATTACTCTATCGAGTAAAAATATGCAATAACTTGATAATAAATAAACAGAAAGGGAGGTGATTTAAATGGTAAATGATTTAGTTTATGTAGCTGGTCAACTAATCGGTGTTGTAGTTGATGAATATGAGCAAACAAAAACACTACTGATTCGCAAAGCAATCAAAACTTATACGGTTTATGCAAACGATCATGAAGAAATGTCAGAGATTGCTTTATGTGAAACAGCAGTGTTTGTTAATCAGAAATATTTAGAAGAAATTGATGCAAAATTTATGCCATCCAATAAAGAATCAATAGAAACCATTGACTCTATTGACGGCCGAGAGCTTGTTTTCAAACTTCTTAACATGTAATTCAACAAATTCGTCATCAATAGATTGCGTAATACATTCAATCAAATAATAAGGCGATTTGGGATCAGCAGTATGTAAGAGTTGACCAACTTGAGGTTCGATTGGAAGAAAATTAATGGTAGGGCCATTGTGTCTTCCATTTAAGACAAGTGTATATTTTACCATTTTAACAACTCCTTTCATTAATGTAGGGAAGTGTTGCGACACTCACAAAATAAATATTATCACAAATAAACAAAGGAGGTTGCTTATGACGGCAACAACAATTGAAGAAGAGCAAGATGCTCTAAAGCGCAAAGTAAAAAAGCGTATCGAAGATGAGATGTGGGAGCGAAGAATTGACCGACAGGGGGACCTTGCCGAAATGATTGGTGAAGGTGTTAGTCAGACGAATAGGGCAATCAATGGTGAGACTTCACCTAAATCAAAGGCAATTCGTAAGAAGATATTCACATTGTTTAATATTACAGACTTATAAGGAGAAGTAATAATACATGAACGAAGAAATTAGTAAAGTAATCAAAAATAAATATGAAGAAATAGAAATCGATTTAACAAAACATAATGTTGAAATTATTTCAGAAGTAGATGGAACAACTAAAGTCATTGTTGATGGTGAATCATTACAGTTTGTTAAAAGAATAAGTTTTGAAGGGCTATTTATGAACGAGTGGGAAGATGCAAAAAGAAAGACCCTTAGGGTAATTATTCATTATCCCGGAGGGTCTGACATACCGCCATCATTTCTACCGTATCTTAGTAAATGAAACGTAATTATCCATAAATAAGGGAGAATTAAAAATGAATAATGAATTAATCAAAGTTCAAACGAATGAACAAGGTGATCAACTAGTTAGTGCTCGTGAATTATATAAAGGTTTGGGAATTAAAGAGAGATTTAGTCTCTGGATTGCTCGATACAAGGATATGTATGTTGAAGGTGTTGATTTTACAAGTGTAGGTTTACCTACGGTTGTAAATAATGGGGCAGTAAGGACGCTTCAGGAC
>NZ_FMAO01000006.1 GCF_900094835.1 Weissella bombi
GCACAATCAGCAGCAACGTCAGAAGCAAATGCTAAGGCCGCTGCACAATCAGCAGCCGCACAATCAGCTGCTGCAGCATCACAAGCCGCTGCAAGCCAAGCAGCAGCATCACAAGCAGCAGCTTCTCAAGCTGCTGCACAACCACAACATGTAGCAGCTACTGCATCTGCTACAACTGCAAAGCCTACGTCAGTTGCATCAGCAAACATTGCTGGTAACACTTACCCATATGGACAATGCACGTGGTATGTTAAGGGTGATTTGAGCTGGGTTGGTAATAACTGGGGTAATGCTTCATCATGGGCATCATCAGCTACTGCAGCCGGACATACTGTAAACGGAACAGCTTCAGTTGGTGCCGTTGCTTACTTTGCACCAGGTGTTGGTGGTGCTAGTGGTTATGGACACGTTGCCGTTGTTGATTCTGTAAATTCAGATGGTACTGTTACAATTTCTGAAGCAAACTACGCTGGTAAGTTGTACAATTCTCGTACAATTTCTACTTCAAATGTTTCAGGTTTCATTCACCAATAATAAAAAGCTATTATTTAAGGAGACTCGCTTTCGAGTCTTTTTTTATATCTTTAATTAAGGAGAATTACAATGCCTTTTAAAATAGAACCAGGACGTGTCATTCATTTTAATGATTATGAAGTGATTGATGCTGAAATATTATTTGAGCCCCCATTGGCAGATAAACCGGTACAGGTGACAGCATCAACGTTTGCACAACAGGTAACGGGTGCTCGTGTTCAAAGAACAATGTTGCAGATGATCATGGAAGAAATCTGTGAGCCGTTGCGAACTGTGGTTGACGATGTAATGGGAGTACCATATCAAAAAGATGGTAATACACTCGAAGATGGCTTTGACACTGCTGGATTAATTCAATATATTTTTAATCGAGTTGAGGGAGTTGGCTTTCCGAATGAAATAGCTAAACAGATGAAAGCAGTGGCACAATTACCAGTCAATCAGACAAGACCAGGTGATTTATTGGTATGGGGAACTGCTGATTTACCAACTACTGCAGGAATTTATGTTGGTGGTGGTAAGTATGTAACTGTTGATAAATTATCTGAAAAAGTTGTCATAAAGTATATTTCAAGAAAGTGGTTACCAGATTTTGTTGGTGCTATTCGATAGTTATTTTCAGCAAATAGTAGTCAATATTGGTTATAATGAATAGAGGAGGGGTTACTATGAATTTTACGTATGAACCTGGTCGTCTGTTTCATGAAACGGATGGTATTGTAGATGCTGAAATATTGTTTCCAGCAATTTTAGGTGGTAAGGTATGGTCAATTGATCATACTTATGTTGATCCAAGTTTACGAGGTCAAGGAATTGCGGGACAGTTGTTGGCAGAAGTTGTTGAACGTGCAAAAAAGGCAGATGTACAATTAAAACCAGTCTGCACTTATGCACGGCAGGCTTTCTTTAGAAATGAAGAATATCAAAAGTTAGCTTATAAAGATTAAGTTTAGTTGAAAGCACACGTTATTTTAACGAGTGCTTTTTAATTTTCATAAAATTAGGATATACTTACTTAGAGAACATTTTTGAGAGGACTTATATGAATATGCAACGAGGTTTTGCGGTCGTAAAAAAGTATGAACATGATAATTTGAGTTTACCAAGTCGTGCAACACAACGTGCAGCTGGTTATGATTTTCAAGCTGCAGAAGATTTTACGTTACCATCGATTTGGCGTTTACCGTTTTTGAAAGTTTTATGGCAAATTAGGCATAATGAACTTGTTACACCAATAGATGATGAACAAGCAACTAAAATTTTAAAACCACTATTAGTACCTACTGGAATTAAAGCTTATATGGGTGAAAATGAATATCTGATGATTGCAAATCGTTCATCAAACCCATTAAAGCGTGGATTGATTTTACCAAATGGGGTTGGTATTATTGATGCCGATTATGTAGATAATCCAAAAAATGAAGGTGAAATTTTTATTCAGATGATCAATTGGGGTCTTAAAGATATTACAATTAAAAAAGGCGAACGTATTGGTCAAGGAATTTTTATGCCATTTTTGGTAACTGATAATGATCAACAACAAGTAAAACAAACACGTCAGGGTGGTTTTGGTAGCTCAGGCGTTAAATAGAAAGAGGTAAATTATGGCGAAAACTAAAACCCAATTTGTTTGTTCTAATTGTGGTTTTGTGTCGCAACGATATATGGGGCGTTGTGCCAACTGTGGTGCGTGGGGAACTTTTGTTGAAGAGGTTATGCAACCTGAAAAAGTAGACCGTAAATCACGCGTTAATTTAGCGGGTCAGGTTGCAAAGGTTGAGCGACTAGACGAGGTTAACATAGAAGAAACACCACGTATTAAAACAGAAAACGATGAATTTAATCGTGTCTTGGGTGGTGGTATTGTGCCGGGTTCTATGGTTTTAATTGGTGGTGATCCTGGTATTGGAAAATCAACCTTACTACTACAAGTATCAGGACAATTGGCGAATGCGGGTAGCAAAATTTTGTATGTAGCTGGTGAAGAAAGTGCTTCACAAATTAAGTTACGAGCTGAACGTTTAGGGGTTCGTGGTGATTCTGACTTTTTGCTTTTCCCAGAGACAGATATGAAACAGATTAGACAAGCAATTGATGAGACTAAACCTGATTTTGTTGTTATTGATTCTATCCAAACAATGCAAGAACCGGATGTTACTTCTTCTGTGGGGTCTGTTTCACAAATTCGTGAGACCACGGCTGAATTGTTGCAAATAGCTAAAACTAATAACATTACGATGTTTATCGTTGGTCACGTCACCAAAGAAGGTGCTATTGCCGGTCCCAAGATTCTAGAACATATGGTTGATACGGTTCTGTATTTTGAGGGTGATAACCAGCGGAGCTTCAGATTATTACGGGCTGTTAAAAATCGATTTGGGTCAACTAATGAATTGGGTGTTTTTGATATGCAGCATGGCGGTTTGATGGAGGTAACAAATCCGTCAGATCTCTTCTTAGAAGAGCGCTTAGCAGATGCTAGTGGTTCTGCTGTTGTTGTTGCAATGGAAGGAACTCGTCCGATTCTTGTAGAAGTACAGGCGTTGGTAACGCCGACTGTATTTGGTAATGCTCAAAGAACTGCTGCGGGGATTGATCGTAATCGTGTTTCATTATTAATGGCTGTGTTAGAAAAACGTGCTAATTTACTATTACAAAATCAGGATGCATATGTTAGGGCTGCTGGTGGTGTAAAATTAGATGAACCAGCAATTGATTTGGCTGTTGCGGTTGCGATTGCTTCAAGTTACAAAGATATACCAACACGAGCAACGGATGCATTTGTTGGCGAGATTGGCTTGACGGGCGAAATTAGGCGTGTTCCTAATGTGGTTGAACGTGTTAATGAAGCGAAAAAACTAGGCTTTAAACGTGTTTTTGTGCCTCAACATGTCGTTGAACAGCTAACAGAAATAAGTGGCATTCAAATTATAGGTGCAAAAACATTGGCTGAAGCCTTGAAGGTTGCGCTAAATTAATAATAGAAAGGAGAAAGTTATGTTACGAAAACGGATAATTCAAAGTATTTTTACCCTAGCTGGTGGTGCAATTGCACTAACCTTAATGCCAATTATTTGGAATATTTTAGATTTAACTAAGTATGTATGGATTAATAATGTTATTTTTGACTTTATTTTTGGTGCTATTATTTTTTATTTATTAAGTTTTGCATTATGGCGTCCAGTTGATCATACAATTCATCGGATTGAAACTTATCTAAATAAGCAATCACCGTTGTTATTGTTGATTGGTTCGTTATCAACTTTAATAGGTTTAGTTATTGCGGTCGTTATCACTGTACCATTACAAAACATGGATAATTTCTTTTTAAGTGCTGTTGTCCCTGTGATTGTGATGGTTCTACTGGGATACCTAGGTTATAAGCTAGGAACAACTCGTATTGACGAATGGCGTACACTAATTCCAACGATTTTGACGAGCCGAACGAAGAAAGTTCGTCCACAAAATGATGTTGAACAAGGTGATGTACTAACTGAAAAGGAAGATAATTATCATCATTATAAGATATTGGATACCAACATTTTGATTGATGGTCGTATTATAGATTTAGTCAAGACTGGTTTTGTTGAAGGAACGTTGTTGGTACCTAATTTTGTACTGTATGAATTACAATACATTGCAGATGCTGGCGAATCGTTGAAGCGTGTTCGTGGTCGGCGTGGGTTAGATGTGTTAAATGAACTTCGTGAAAAAAATTATGTTCCGATAGAAATGTGGGAAGGTGATTATGAAGATATTAAAGAGGTTGATGAAAAACTAATTCGCCTTGCCGAAGAAATCAACGGTACGCTTGTCACAAATGATTTTAATTTAAATAAAGTTACAAAGTTCCAAAATGTTAAAGTCTTAAATATTAACGAATTGGCGGGAGCATTACGTCCACGTGTTGCCGTTGGTGATCACTTATCAGTATTATTGGTTAAAAATGGTACGGAGCGTCAACAAGCAGTCGGTTATCTAGATGATGGTACAATGGTTGTTGCCGAAGAAGGTCGTCGCCACTTGCAAGAAACCGTGGACGTAGAAGTCACATCAGCATTACAAACTGATGCAGGGCGAATGATTTTTGGAACGGTAATTGATAAATAAGAAGCATTTCAAAAAAACATGATTTATTCTTGGTAACACGTTGAAACATCAAGCAAAGCGCGGTATATTAGTAAACGATGTACTATAATTATAAATAGAAGATAAAAGAGGAGTGTCGATTAGCATGGCTGAGACTACCGAAAAGAAGATTCGTGTGCGTTACGCACCGTCACCAACTGGACATTTACACATAGGAAATGCCCGTACAGCATTATTTAACTGGTTATTTGCCCGTCATCATAAGGGTGAATTTATTATCCGTATTGAAGATACTGACCAAACTCGTAATATTGCCGACGGTGAAAAGTCACAGTTGGATAATCTAGCATGGTTGGGATTGGACTGGGATGAATCACCAGCTAACCCTGGAAAATACGGACCTTACCGACAATCTGAACGTTTGTCAATTTATAAGCCATTGATTCAAGAATTGTTGGATCGTGGTCTAGCTTATCGTTCATTTAAAACGTCAGAAGAATTAGCTGCTGAGCGTGAGGCACAAGTTGCTGCTAAGCAAGCACCACATTATGTCTATGAATATGAAGGCATGTCTGACGAAGAAATTGCTGCGTTCCAAGCAGACGCAGAAGCTAAGGGAATGCCTTATGTTGTTCGTTTCCGTGTACCTGAGAATAAGGACTATGCTTGGGACGATATCGTTAAGGGACATATCGAAATTAATTCATCAACAGTTGGTGGTGATTGGGTTATCCAAAAAGCTGATGGAATGCCTACGTATAACTTTGCGGTAGTTGTTGATGACCATATGATGGAAATCTCTCACGTTTTGCGTGGGGATGACCACGTGTCAAATACACCAAAGCAATTAATGATTTATGAGGCCTTTGGTTGGGAAGCACCAATTTTTGGTCATATGACGTTGATCATTAATGCTGATACTGGTAAGAAGTTATCAAAGCGTGATGAAACGGTTTTGCAATTTATTGAACAATACCGTGCATTGGGTTACTTACCAGAAGCCTTGCTAAACTTCATTGTTTTGTTAGGTTGGTCACCAGTTGGTGAGAAGGAAATCTTTAACAAGAAGCAATTGGTAAAGTTGTTTGACGAATCACGTTTGTCAAAGTCACCAGCTAAGTTTGATAACAAAAAGCTAGAGTGGGTTAACAACCAATGGATTAAGACTGCTGATCAAAATATGGTCTTTGATAAGCTAATGGAACAATTGGTATATTCAGATGTTGTTAAGCCAGAAGAACTAACTGCTGAAAAGATGCAATGGTTACGTTCAGTTATGAATGTCTACATGGATGGTGTGTCATATACTGCCCAAATCGTGCCACTTATTAAGCCAGTATTCTTTGAGATGCCAGCAGCTAGTGACATTCCTGATTCAGCTAAGGAATGGATGAATGCTGATAACGTGACTGATATGTTGAATTTGTTTATTGATAAGATCGAAAAGATGCCAATCTTTACAGCAACGGCTGTTTTGAAGGCTGTTCGTGAAATTCAATCTGAATTGGACGTTAAGGGTCGTGCCCTATGGAATCCATTGCGTATTGCAACAACACGTGAGGAACAAGGCCCTAATTTAGGAGAGTTGCTTGAACTACTTGGACGTGAGCAAACGTTAGCAAACATTCGTGAATTCTTGTAATTAAAATTAAGAGATGATGCTATTACAATTTGTATGAGCGTCATCTCTTTTATTTTATGTGGTCAGGCCTGTTACCATATGGCTATCAGTATGTTAGAATGATACTTAGTATAATTAGCGGAAAAAGCTAATAATGACCGATGAGAGGGAAGATATAAATGGCTAATCCATTACGTAAAATTATTGAAAGTGATAAAGGGACATTACGTCGTTTGGGTCGCGTGGCCGATAAAGTAGAAGCGTATGCCGACGAAATGGCGGCTTTGTCTGATGAAGAGTTACAAGCGAAAACACCATATTTTCGTGAATTATTGAAAAAAGGTAGTACCTTAGACGACATTTTACCAGAAGCCTTTGCAGTTGTACGTGAAGGAGCTAAGCGTGTCTTGGGTCTTTACCCATTCCGTGTACAAATTATGGGATCAGCAGTATTGCATGGTGGTAATATTGCCGAGATGAAGACAGGTGAAGGTAAGACTTTGACAGCAACGATGGCTGTCTATTTAAATGCCTTACCACAAAAAGGTGTCCATGTTGTGACGGTTAATGAATACCTATCACAACGAGACGGTGAAGAAATGGGACAATTGTACAAGTGGTTAGGTCTAACTGTAGGTATTAATTTGACTGAATTGTCACCTGATGAAAAACGTCAAGCTTATTTAGATGATATTACATATACAACCAACTCAGAAATTGGGTTTGATTACTTACGTGATAACATGGTTGCACGTAAAGAAGATCGTGTGCAACGTGGCTTGAATTTTGCCCTAGTTGATGAGACTGACTCAATTCTAATTGATGAGGCGCGTACACCATTGATTATTTCTGGTGCACCTGCGCAAACAAGTACTCAGTTGTACATTCGTGCTGATCGATTTGCAAAATCATTGATTGAGGACGTGGATTTCAAGGTTGATCATGAATCAAAATCTGTTTTGTTAAACGATAAGGGGATTGCTAAAGGTGAGAAGTACTTTAACCTAGACAATCTTTATGGTCCTGGTAATTCAGCTTTGACACACCACATTGATCAAGCTTTGCGTGCAAATTACACGATGTTTAACAACAAAGATTATGTTGTGCGTGATGGAGAAGTAGTATTAGTTGATGCCTTTTCTGGGCGTATTCAAGAGGGACGTCGTTTTTCTGACGGTCTTCATCAAGCACTTGAAGCAAAAGAACAAGTGCAAATTCAAGAAGATAATCGTGCGATGGCTTCGATTACGTACCAAAACTTGTTCCGTCAATATAATAAGTTGTCAGGTATGACTGGTACAGCTAAAACCGAAGCTGACGAATTCCGTGAAATTTATAATATGGAAATCACGACAATCCCAACTAACAAGCCAATTCAACGTATTGATGAACCAGATTTGTTGTATCCAAACTTAAAGTCAAAGTTTAATGCAGTGTTGCAACTAGTGACGGAGTTACATAAAAAGGGACAACCAATTTTGATTGGTACTGTAGCCGTTGAAACGTCAGAATTGTTATCACAATTGTTAGATAATGCAGGTATTCCGCATAATGTTTTGAACGCTAAGAACCACGCACGTGAGGCGGAGATTATCGCTAATGCTGGCCAACGTGGTGCTGTTACTATCGCTACTAACATGGCTGGTCGTGGAACTGATATTAAGCTAGGCCCTGGTGTTACTGATTTGGGTGGACTAGCAGTTATTGGTACTGAGCGTCATGAGTCACGTCGAATTGATAATCAATTACGTGGTCGTTCAGGACGTCAAGGTGATGCTGGTTATTCACAATTCTTCTTGTCATTGGAAGATGATTTGATGATTCGTTTCGGTGGTGAACGTATTAAAACGTTGATGGAAAGTATGAATATGGGTGATGAGGATGCTGTTATTCGTAATCGATTGATTACGCGTTCAGTTGAGTCAGCACAAAAGCGTGTTGAAGGAAATAATTACGATTCACGTAAGCACGTTTTGCAATATGATGATGTTATGTCACAACAACGTAATGCTTTCTATCGTGATCGTAATCGTGTTATTGATGAAGATAAATCATTGCGTGATGTATTGCTACCAATGGTTAAGCGTACGATTGACCGTGTTGTGCAAAACCAAACTAAGGGTAAGCCAAAGACTTGGGATTTGGAAGCCATCGTTGATTTTGCACAATCAACAATTGTACCAGTTGGTTCAATCACAGTTGATGATTTAGCAGATAAGAAGACACCACAGGCCATTTCAGATGAAATCTACCGTCGTGCAAAGCTTGTGTATGATGAAAAGTTACATGACCTTGGTGATGACGAAGAGCGTCTATTGCAATTTACACGTGTTGTGATTTTACGTGTTGTTGATTCACAATGGACTGATCATATGGAAGCAATGAATCAATTACGTGATTCAATTCAATTACGTGGCTATGGTCAATTGAATCCATTGATTGAGTATCAAAATGAAGGTTTCCGAATGTTTAATGACATGATTGCAGGTGTTGAATATGATGTTATGCGTCTATTTATGAAGTCTGAAATTCGTCAAAATGTACGGTAAATAATAGCATTATGATTTAATGCATTGATTGAGGTTGGGATGGATATCTCAACCTCAATTTTTCAAT
The DNA here is from genome assembly GCF_900094835.1 of Weissella bombi. Classification (GTDB taxonomy): domain Bacteria; phylum Bacillota; class Bacilli; order Lactobacillales; family Lactobacillaceae; genus Weissella; species Weissella bombi. The sequence goes on from NZ_FMAO01000006.1 coordinate 8,861, forward strand.
ATGATTGGAGGAGCAGGTATGGAAATTGCTGAAGCACGGCATAAAGTAGCTGATATGGCGGCAGAGATTGAAAAATTTGGGGAATCGCTAGATTTAGATGCTTTAAATGATGAAATTGCAGCTAATGAAGCTAAGATGATTGCACCAGATTTTTGGCAAGATAACGTTGCTGCACAAAAAGTTATTGATGAAAATAACGTTTTAAAAGGGCGTCGTGATGACTATCTTAAGCTTACGGATAGTGTTGAAAATGTAGAAACTGCCATAGAGCTATTAAATGAAATCTATGATGAAGATATGGCACAAGAAATGGAAAATGATTTAAATCAATTAGCAGATGATTTGTCTGCCTATCGACTAGCACAGTTGCTAAATGAGCCATATGATAAGAATAATGCTATTTTAGAAATTCATCCTGGATCAGGTGGTACGGAGTCGGCCGATTGGGGGGCCAATTTACAACGTATGTATACACGCTGGGCAGAACAACATGGCTTTAAAGTTGATATCATGGATTATCATCCTGGGGATGTTGCTGGTATTGATTCGGCAACATTGAAAATTACGGGACATAATGCTTATGGATATTTACGTTCAGAACGTGGGGTTCATCGTTTTGTACGTATTTCACCGTTTGATTCTGCTGGACGTCGCCATACGTCGTTTGTATCAATTGATGTAATGCCAGAATTAGATGATTCAGTTGATATTGATATTAATCCGGCTGATGTTAAAATGGATGTTTATCGTGCTTCTGGGGCAGGAGGACAGCATATCAATAAGACTTCTTCAGCGGTTCGTTTAACGCATATTCCAACGGGAATCGTTGTTGCATCACAACAACAGCGTTCGCAGTTTCAAAATAAGGATACTGCATATGGTATGTTGCGAGCTAAATTGTATCAGTTAGAGATGGATAAAAAAGAACAAGAACGAGCAGCTATTGCGGGTGATCATTTAGAGAATGGTTGGGGATCACAAATTCGTTCATATGTTTTCCAGCCATATCGAATGGTAAAAGATCATCGTAATAACTTTGAATCTGGAAATCCGCAAGCCGTGATGGATGGTGATTTAGATCCGTTTATAAATGCCTATTTGCGTTGGCGATTGTCTGAACAAAATCCTGAATAAAAATATAAAAACAAGAGCTAGACAAAAGTTGTTTTGAAGACGGTATGTAACGTGTTTATGATATAAAACTTATAGACTTAAATTAATGCATTTTAAACTAAAAAAGTTGGAACAAAAGAAATTGTCCCAACTTTTTTTTAATAATATAATTATTTACGAACTAATGTTGTATAGGCATCTTCATCTAGAACTAAATCAATTTCACCGATATATTCACGAGGATCAGCTTTGATAAAAGTGTGCTTGAATACGTAAAGGCCGTCATCGGTTGATTGTGAGGCGATACCACCCATATCATACAAATCAACACCTTCATCTAATGCCCATTGAATCATGGCCGTCTGGACGGCGTAAGGGGCATAATAAGTTGGACCATCATTTGATCCGGCATACATGTACCAAATTTTGCGACCGTATTTAAAGCCGATACCAGTTGAAAGTAATTCACCTTCACGTTCAGCCATGTAAACACGCATTATGCCGTTATCGCCAAAGGCAGCTTGCATGCGTTCGAAATAATCCTTTGGCCGGTAAGTAATACCGTGACGGTTAGCCATGTTAACATAGGTCTCATAAAATGCATCCATTGCTTCAGCATCGCTACCGTAGCGAACAGTGACGCCATCACGAATTGGACGCTTTAATTTTGACTTTGTTTTTGATGGGTATAGGTCAAAGGTTTCTTTTGCATCAGGCTTAGCAGTTAAGTCTAAGACCATGTTTAAACGTGGTTGAATTGTTGCATGCATCCCCTCATCAGCAACATTGCGATTACGAGTTTCGAAACCATGCTCTTGTAATGCAGTGTTAAGCTCGTCAGAGTAAGCAACTTCTGGATCCATACGCAAAAGATAAGCATCATCGTCAGCAAGGGCTTTCTTAGCTTCGACCATTAATTGATCTAATAAGTCTAAGTCTGTGACATCCATAACTGGACCCTTAGCAGCATAGGCAAATTTCTTTCCTAACTTTGTTTGAGTTAGTAGCATTGAAATGGCGGCGATAATCTGACCTGACTCATCGGTCACGTAAGCATAACGAGGTTCCCAATTATTTTTAATTTTGGCCCAACCTAGGTCTTGATTAACCTGTCCGTAGGGTGAACTTTGTACAAATTCTTCATATTTTTTGACAGCAGCCGTGTCATTTAAATCTAAAACTGGCATGTTATCCTTCTTTCTTTAGCAACAAAATGTGATTCAAATCCCATAATAGATTATATCATAGGCAATCATCTTCGTTTTAGCGTATAATGATATTTATGGAAACTATTAAATCAGTAAAAAATGGCCGTGTCAAAACATGGCAAAAGCTACAAACGAAAAAAGGTCGTCAAGCTAGTCAAACATATTTGCTTGATGGCTGGCATTTAGTACAAGAAGCAATTAATCATGAGGGTAAATTACATGCACTTATGGGTACCACCGAACAATTGGCAGAGCATCAGGAGGAATTGCCATTAGGAGTACCTGTATTTGAAATTACCGATGAAATTGCAAAAAAGTTATCTGACTTGGTAACGCCACAAGGTATTTTTGCTGAAGTCTCATTGCCATCAGCTACACGTGAACCACAATTTATTCATGATGGCGCATGGTTGTTCTTAGATGGTATTCAAGACCCTGGTAACGTTGGAACCATGGTTCGAACAGCTGACGCAGCAGGATTTACTGGCGTTGTCTTTGGCCAAGGGTCAGTCGATCCTTATTCACCCAAGGCTTTACGTGCTATGCAAGGGTCACAATTCCACTTGGTAACAACAACGGGTGATTTGTCACAGTGGACTGCTTCATTCACGCAAAATGGCATGAATGTTTATGGTACACAGTTGGATCCGCAAGCTGCAGATGTATTTACAATACCAGCGCAAACACAGTTTGCGTTGATTATGGGTAACGAAGGTCAGGGGATGCAACAAGAACTGGCTAGCATGACAACACAAAACCTATATATTCCGATTACTGGTCAAGCTGAGTCTTTGAATGTTGCAGTTGCTGCTGGGGTAGCAATGTTTGCATTAAAGGCTCGTTAAAGTTTGATTAGGTAATCTATACTTGTGCGAGGGGGAGAACGCTATGGTATTAGATTGGGAAAAAGATAAAGTATATAAAGATATCGTAAAAGATTTGTTAGCACATCCACAAGTACAAGAAATGGCTAACTATACACAGCATCACCATTCAGATCGATTGACACATTGCATTACTGTGTCTTATGTCAGCTATAAATTAGCGCTACGTTTTGGTCTTAATGCAACGGCGGTTGCTCGTGCAGGTATCTTACACGATTTGTTTTTCTATGATTGGCGTGAAACAAAGTTTGAACTTGGTTCGCATGCGTTTATTCATCCCCGAGTAGCGTTACGTAATGCTGAAAAGATTACGCACCTATCACCGATGGAAAAAGATATCATTCTAAAACATATGTGGGGAGCAACTAGTGAATTACCACACTATCGTGAAAGTTTGTTAGTTGATTTGGTTGATGATTATTTGGCAGTAGCTGAATTTTTCTCACCAGCTTCAGCACGAATGAAACGACTATTTCATACAAATTAATAAAAGATAGAAAACGAATTGAGATTAACACAGCTCTTAATTCGTTTTTTATTTTTATGAAAAATTAGTAATAATTTTATTATTTAAAAATGATAAAAGCGACTGCTATTCTGGTCTGATGGTGATTAATTCGGTATATAAAGTTATTTGAGTAACTCTTTTACAATTAAAATGCAATAATAATGCTTGTGTAATCGGTTACAATGATGTATTCTCAATTATGTTGAATTTTATATATTTTTTGATTGTGGAGGAAAGAAAAATGTCGATTTTAATCGCTTTAGTTCCTGCTCTGGCCTGGGGGTCAGTTGGTATTGTAACCACCAAAGCTGGTGGAACTGCTGCTCAAGGTATTATGGGAATGACCATCGGTGCCCTTATTTTAGGATTTGGTACTTTATTTGCATTCGTTATTCCAAATGCCGGTGCAGACTATGCTTTTAACTCAAGAATTTGGGTTGTTGGATTTATCTCTGGATTGGTTTGGGCTATTGGACAAGTTGGTCAGTTGATTGGCTTTAAGAAGTTAGGGGTATCAATTGGTAACCCATTATCAACTTCTGGTCAAATTGTTGGTAATGCCTTGATGGCAGCCGCCGTCCTTGGTGAATGGCATACTGGTCGGATGTGGTTCTTTGGTATTTTGTCAATTGCATTGGTAACAGTTGGTGCTTTGTTTACAACGGTTAGTGATAAAAACGCACCAAAGGATTTGAATCCAGAACGTGATTTCAAGGGTGGAATTACTGCGGTAATTATTTCAACGCTTGGATTTATGGCTTACTTTGTTATTCCTAACTTGTTGAACAAGTGGGGTTACATCTCAGATGCAGTTCACAACCAAAATAATGGTTTGGATTACATGACTGCAATTGTGGCACCACAGTCACTTGGACAAATCTTAGGTGCTATCCTAATTGTTATCTTCTTCTTTAAGGAGACAGGTGATATGTTCAAGTCAGGTACTTGGCGTCAAGTTATGACTGGTTTGGTTTGGGCACTTGGAAATGTCTTCATGTTCATTTCAACTGGTAATCCTGATGTTGGTCAAGCAACCGCAACGACATTGTCACAGACAGGTATTATTGTTGGAACGTTTGGTGCCATCTTCATCTTGAAAGAGAAGAAGACGAAGCATCAAATGGGCTTCATTGTTGTCGGTGCCATTATGGTTGTTATTGGTGCCATCTTGATTTCTAAGTTAGCAGAACTTTAATTTAAGATAAAAATAAATACCAGAACTTATTGATGTAAACCAATAAGTCCTGGTATTTTTTATATAAAATTACTGTGTAGAAACTTTACGTCCATGAATAAAGTAATAAAGCACGATACCGATAACGGCAATGACAGCCATGATAATAAATAGATTTTGGTAACCTAGCATAGGTTGGACAAAACCAATAATTGATGGGCCGAATCCTAATGAGAATTCATAACAAATAAAGTATGTGGCGGTTGTTTGTGTTAAACGATCTGCAGGAACCATTTGAGTGGTTGTAGATTGTACAGCTGATTGGAAGTTTCCAAAGCCAAAGCCAATTAGAATAGCAGCAATCATCATCATCCAACCATTTGACATCTTTGCTAAGAATAACAAACCGATAGTTAAAATAATTAGGGCAGGATAAATGACGTAATTTTCGTTCTTATTATCCATTAAGCGACCAACAACTGGTCGTGAAATCAAAACAGCAAAAGCATAAACTAAGAAGAAGTATGAAGCAAAAGTTGTTAAGTTTAAATCACTGGCATAAAAATCAAGCTCGGATTGAATAGCAGCATAACCAAAGGTAACAAAACCAAGCGTTAATGATATTCCCAGTACCTTAGGTTCAATCAATGTTTGTAAGCTAAACTTTTGCTTAGTTGGTGTTGCATTGATAACAACCTTCTTAGGATCAATTAAAATGGCAGCGATTAAGGCAATAATACCAACGACAAATTCTATCCAAAATAGTACTGTGTACGAAGCATGTTGCTCAATTAATAGTGCAAAGAAAGGACCAAAAGCAGTTCCAAGTATTGTCGCTAACGAGAAATAAGCAATTCCCTCAGCTCGGCGTGCTGTTGGAATAACATTAATAACAGCTGTATTTGTAACTGTTCCGGTTAACCCAACAGCTAGTCCTTGAATAAAACGGATAAGTAGTAAGAAAGCAATCCCGCCTTGATATTGGTAAGCTAATAAAATAGGAACTAATATTACCATACTCATAATGGTTAAGGTCTTAGCACTAAATTTGGCAGTCATGATACCTGAAGCAAAACGAGCTACCATGGTACCAATGATGGTCATACCAGTAATTAAGCCTGCCATTGTTGTACTAACATGGTATGTGTGGACTGAGTAGGGACCAATGATGACAAAGAGACTATAAAAAGTCATCATACTTAGAATTTGAATAATAAATAATTGAATAAAAGTAGCATTTAACATGCTACCGGAGTCTTGTTTTGACGTGAGCGGATACCTTTCTTTCTTAAAAAATTTCTTTAGTTAGTATACACCTTATGTCAAATTTAGCTTTCGTTGTAAGTCTTATGACGGTATAATAATAGTAATACATTTAAAAGTTATCTCGTGCATTTTTTGTAAGTAAAGCATAAAATGGTTATACGATAAAGAAAATTTGATTGTGAAGGAGAAAAACATATGACAGTAGCAACTGAAAAATTAGCTGGTGATATGGCTGAAAATAAATTGTGTGATAAGTTTGTCGCTACGTTTGATATTTTGGGACGCAAGTGGAACGGCATGATTATTGAAACGTTATTGGTTAACGGACCACGCCGCTTTAAAGATTTAGCAGAATCTGTTTCTAAGTGCTCAGATCGTGTTTTAGTCGAACGCTTAAAAGAGTTGGAAGCAGCTGATATTATTGAGCGTCGTACATATGCTGATTCAGCATTAATTGAGTATGCGTTGACCCCACGTGGTGAATCAATGCGTGATATGATGGCCGCAATTCATGAGTGGTCAGATAAGTGGCAAACAGTTAATAAATAGAAACTTGAAAATTTAAATTAAAGTTTGTACAATAGAGCAAGAAACAATGAATGACCTAGTATGTGATATTCAATAGTTTAGCGAGCAGGAGATGGTGAGAGCCTGCCTATGGAAGCATAGAATTTCAGTCAGGAGTTCATCAGTTAAACATTGATGCGGTTTATCACCGTTAACAGATAACCGAGGGTAGTCTTTTGAGACTACTAAAATTGGGTGGTACCACGTTAATGAGCGTCCCTTCGATAGTAATATCGAAGGGACTTTTTTATTTATTAAAGTTTATGAGTATAAGGAGAATGAATATGAGTTTACAAGATGAGCTCACAACATTGCGCGATGAAGCATTAGGTCAAATTAATGATTCAGCGGATGTTAAGGCATTAAACCAGGTTCGTGTACACTGGTTAGGTAAAAAGGGACCACTAACTGAAGTGTTACGTGGCATGAAGAATCTAGCGCCTGAAGAGCGACCAGTTGTTGGTGCACTAGCTAACGAGGTACGTGATGTATTAACGACAGCAATTTCTGAGCGTCAAACTCATTTAGAAGCAATTGCTTTGGATGCACAATTGGCAGCCGAGACTATTGATGTAACACTACCAGGTCGTGCTGTTAAGCAAGGTCAACCACATGTGTTGCAACAAATCATTGAGAATCTTGAAGATCAATTTATGGGTATGGGCTTCCAAGTTATTGAAGGACCTGAAGTTGAAGAGGACCAATATAACTTTGAGCGTATGAATTTGCCAAAGGATCACCCTGCACGTGATATGCAAGATACGTTCTATATTACGCCTGATATTTTGATGCGTACGCAAACTTCACCAGTTCAAGCTCGTACGATGGAAGCTCATGATTTTACTCAAGGACCATTAAAAATGGTTTCTCCAGGTCGTGTATATCGTCGTGATACAGATGATGCTACTCATTCACACCAATTCCACCAAATGGAAGGGTTAGTGATTGATAAGCACATTACAATGGGTGATTTAAAGGGAACGCTATTAGCGGTTGCACATAATTTGTTTGGTGAAGCTCATGATATTCGCCTTCGTCCATCATATTTCCCATTTACGGAACCATCCGTTGAAGTGGATATTTCATGGAATGCCGTAACACCTGATATGAATCCAGAAGATATTGAATGGATTGAAGTACTAGGAGCTGGTATGGTGCATCCAAATGTGTTGCGTAAGTCAGGAATTGACCCTGAAGTCTATGGTGGTTTTGCCTTTGGCTTGGGTCCTGATCGTTTTGCAATGCTTAAGTATGGTGTTGAGGATATTCGTAACTTCTACTTAAATGATGTACGTTTCTTAACCCAATTTAATCAGAAAGGATAAGACAAAATGAAAGTTTCAGTAAATTGGTTACGCGATTATTTACCAATTGAATTGCCAGCGGCGCAATTATCAGAAAAAATTTCTCGTACAGCAGTCGAAGTAGAAGGATTATACCAACCAAAAGGTAACATGAAAAAAATCGTGATTGCCAAGGTTTTGTCTGTTGTCCCTCATCCTGATTCAGATCACATGGTTATTACACAATTGGATGCGGGTGAAGATGAACCTATCCAAGTTGTAACAGGTGCACCTAATGTTGCTGAAGGCCAAATGGTTGTTTTAGCTAAGCATGGTTCAGTTATTGGTGACAATAAGAAAATCCGTAAAGGTAAATTACGTGGCGAGCAGTCTAACGGTATGTTAGCGGCACTACAAGAAATTGGCTTTGATGATAAAATTGCACCAAAAGATTTTGAAGATGGTATCTGGGTATTTAACGATGTTGATGCTGCAAATCTAACACCTGGTGAAGATGCATTAAAGGTTCTAGGCCTTGATGATGATGTTTTGGAAACGGGTATTACCCCAAACCGTGCTGACCTATTTTCAATGAATGGGACTGCATGGGAAGTAGCTGCTATTCTATCTGAAGAACCAACGTTACCAACTTTTGAACTTAATGAAGTTGATGAAAAAACTAGTGATGTAATTAGCGCAACGGCACCAGCAGAATTAGCTTCAAAATACGGTGTTCGTGTTGTTAAAAATGTTACAGTTAAGGATTCACCATTGTGGTTGCAACGTCGTTTGTGGACAATGGGCATTCGTCCTATTTCAAATATTGTCGATATTACAAATTACATGTTGTTGATGTACGGTCAACCAATGCATGCCTTTGACTTGAATGCACTACCAGCCGCAGAAGTACATGTACGTCGTGCAGCAGATAAAGAACAAATTAAGACCTTGGATGGTGTTGAACGAGAAGCATCAGCTGAAGATATTGTGATTGCATCAGGCGATGAAGCATTGATGTTTGCTGGTGTCATGGGTGGTGAATCTACTGAGGTGACAGAGCAAACAACAGATATTGTTTTGGAAGGGGCTATTTTTGACCCTAAGTCAATTCGTCACACGGCGCGTGACCAAAACTTACATTCTGAAGCATCAATGCGTTTTGAACGTGGTGTAAATGTCGAAGATACCTTTACTGCTTTGGATCATGCTGCTGCTCTAGTTGCTGAACTTGCTGGTGGACAGGTAACTACTGGTCGTGTTGTTGCACAAGACTTTGCTTATGATGCACCAGTTGTTAGTGTTAGTGTGGATCATGTTAACCATGTATTAGGTACAACAATTACAAGCGCAGAAATTGCCACTGTCTTTGATCGTTTGTTCTTTGATTATGAAGTTAACGACAATGTATTTTCAGTAACTGTACCTGCTCGTCGTTGGGATATCACAATTGCAGCTGATTTAATTGAAGAAATTGCTCGTTTGTATGGTTATGATAACTTACCAACGACGCTACCAACTGGTGATACAACACCAGGTAAGTTGACTGCACAACAACGCTTGGTACGTGCTAGTCGACACGCTTTGGAAGGACTTGGTCTTAACCAAGCAATTTCTTACGTTTTGACAACACCAGAAAAAGCTAACCGTTTTGCATTGCATGATGGTCAACCAGTGCAATTGGATTATCCAATGTCACAAGACCGTCAACAAACACGTAGTAGCTTGTTGACGAGTTTGCTAGATGATGTTGCTTACAATAAAGCTCGTAAGCAAACGGATGTTGCCTTGTATGAGCAAGGTCGTGTCTTTGTTTCTGATGGTGACTTAACGAAGCGCCCACAAGAAATTGAACACTTAGCAGGAGTTATTACTGGAAATGTCACAGAACGTACTTGGGCAGAAAAAGCACAAGCCGCTGATTTCTTTACAATGAAGGGAATCGTTGAGCAACTATTAACAAATTATGGATTTGTTGATGACGTGGCATTTGTTGCTAATACAACTCGTGAAGATATGCATCCAGGTCGTACAGCTGACATTTATGTTGGTAATACGTTAATCGGATTTGTTGGTCAAATTCACCCATTAACTGCTAAAGAATATCGAATCAATGAGACATTTGGTTTTGAACTAGATTTGTCAGCTATCATTGCTTTGGATAAGGTTGAGGGTCGCTACGAAACAATTTCACGTTATCCAGCTGTTTCACGTGATTTGGCAATTTTGGTTAGTCGTAATGTACCAGCAGCACAGATTGAATTAGCAATTAAGCAAGCTGGTGGTAAAAACTTGCATGATATTGTTATCTTTGATGTTTACACTGGTGAGAATGTGCCAAGTGACATGAAGTCAATTGCTGTTGGGCTAACATTTGTGAATGCTGAACAAACGATGCTTGATGATGAAACGAACCAAAAGGTTGATCATATTGCTGGCGCTTTAGCTGAGCAATTTGGTGCTGAAATACGTTAAGATTAATTAAACATTTTTTAAATAGTCGCTATTACTGATATAATTGAGGTAATAGCGATTATTTTCGTCGTTGATTAAAAGACATATTTTAGGAGAAATTATTATGAATAACGGTAATCACCGGGGACGTCAAAAACGTAGTCGGCGTGGAACTGGCCGAATTATAGTGATGATTATCATTCTGTTAGCCATTGTGGCTGGTGGTGTGAGCTTTGTGATCCATTATCAGGATAGTCGTGATTATTCTGCATTAAATACGCAAGATAAGAAAAGTAAGCAAGTTAAAATTAAAGATGATGCAAATGTTGATGAAATTGCAGATAAATTAGATAATGCAAAGTTATTGCGCTCAAAGAGTGCTTTTAAACATTATGTTGCTGCTAAAAATATTTCTGATTTGAAGTCAGGTTACTATTTGTTTGCACCATCTGATACAGTTGCACAAATTGTTAAGACATTGCAGCATGGTGGTGCATCAGCACCATTAAATAATCAAGCAACGATTACTGTGCGCGAAGGTGAAACAATTGATGATATTGCAACTGATGTTAATAATAAAACTAAGTTTAGCAGGGCTGATTTCTTAAAAGCAGTGAATGATAAAGCGTTCTTTAATCGCTTGAAAGCAGCTTATCCTGGATTGTTGGATTCAGAAGCTTCAAGTAAGCAAGTAAAGGACATTCGTTATCGTTTGGAAGGATATTTGTATCCAGCCACATATAACTGGAAGGATGCTAATAACGTTCGCGAATTAGTTAACCAAATGGTTGCGCAATCTTATTTGCAATTAAAGGATCGTTTCAAGAGCGTTAAAGAATCAGGCTTGACGGTTCATGAAGTGTTGACGCTTGCCTCACTTGTTGAGCGTGAAGGTGTTGATCAAACAAGTCGTCAGACAATTGCGGGTGTATTTTTGAATCGTGTTGATGATAAGATGCCATTACAATCTGACGTGGCGACAAAGTATGCCATGAAGACCAAGAAGACTAACTTGAGTAATAAGGATGTTCAAAGTAAGAACCCATACAATTTGTATCGTTACTCAGGTTATGGTCCAGGACCATTTAATAATCCATCATTGGAATCAATTGATGCAGTTTTGAATCCAATTGATCGTGATAAGCACTACCTATATTTCGTTGCTAATTTGAAGACTGGTAAAGTTTATTATTCTGCTAATTACGATGAGCATTTAGGTAAGACTGGTGATGTGCAAGATACTAATGATGCTGTTGGTAGCGCAGACAATAATTAAAAAATTAGGATATAAGTTAGTGTCCTAGCCTGAAAAGTAGTAAGTTACCGCCAGCTTTGGCAACTTACTACTTTTTCTGTTAATAAATAAAATGGAGGAAATATGCAATCAGCACTTGAAACATTACAAAAAACTTTTGGTTACGATAATTTTCGTGAAGGGCAAGCAGAAATTATTGATGCCGTGTTGGCAGGAGAACGTACTTTAGGCATTATGCCTACAGGTGGTGGTAAATCACTAACTTATCAAATTCCAGCATTAATGTTACCGGGCATAACGGTTGTAATTTCTCCTTTGATTTCGTTGATGAAAAACCAGGTTGATGAGCTAATTGCTAACGGGATTGATGCAGTGACTTTAAATTCAACACAAGATGATGAGGCGTATCGATATGCAATGAACCATTTATTAAACGGACAGGCGAAGCTATTATATTTGGCGCCTGAACGATTGAAGAGTGAAGGAACCTATGCATTACTAAATCGGTTAGACATTTCGTTAGTAGTAATTGATGAGGTTCACGTATTGTCACAGTGGGGTCATGATTTTCGTCCTAGTTATCTAGAGGCGGTGCATCTCATCAATAATTTAATGTCAGCACCACGTGTTATGGCATTAACTGCGACAGCTACTAAACGGGTCCAAGAAGATTTGGAGACGCGTTTAGCAATTGATCATACCGTCAGAACAAGTGTTGTACGAGACAATTTAACGATTCGTTTAGAAACTGGGTTAAAAAAGAAAGATAAGGATGCGTACTTATATCGTTATTTGAAAAAGCATTCAGAAGATGCCGGTATTATTTATGTACCAACACGAAAATTAGTAACAAGTGTGACAGACTATTTGGCAAGTCATGGTATGTCAGTAGTTGGTTATCATGCGGGGATGTCAGATGACGAACGTGCAACAGCACAAGATGATTTCTTATTTGATCGTGCAAACGTAGTTGTTGCAACGAATGCCTTTGGGATGGGGATTAACAAATCAAACGTTCGTTTTGTAATTCATTACAGTATTCCGGGTTCAATTGAAGCTTATTATCAAGAAATTGGCCGTGCCGGTCGTGATGGATTGCCATCAGAAGCAATTTTATTGTATTCCGCGGCAGATTTACAAACACAGCGTTTTTTTATTGAAAATAGTGATAATCAAACGGATGAATATCAACGTTTGCAAAAACAAAAACTTCAAGAGATGGCTAATTATGGCGCAACAACCGTTTGTTTACAGCAATATATTACCCGCTATTTTGGTGAAGAAACGCTACCTTGTGGGCATTGTACAAATTGCTTGGATACGCGAGCAGTAACAGATATCACGACCAACGCACAAAAAGTGTTGAGCCATGTTGTACGTATGCGAAATTCACGTCAAAATAAAGATGCTTTCGGTAAAATGGTAACAGCGGAAACTTTACGAGGACGAGTGCCTGAAAAGTTTCAGTGGGCTCACTTTGAAAAATTACCAACGTTTGGCTTAATGCAAGGCATACCACGAGTACGAATTGCTGCCTTAATTGATTTCTTACTTGCTTCGGGATACTTACAAGTAACGGGTGAATATCGAGGCTTAACGGTTTCTAAGACGGGTTTGCAAGTCTTACGTGGTGATATTAAGGTTATGCAACGTCAGACGGTACAGAATTTAGATGAACGTGTAGCAGCTGACTCACCATTAACCCAGGATGATTTGAATGAAACTGAACAACAACTGTTCAAGAAATTACGTGAGTGGCGTTTAGAATTATCGAAAAAGACAGAAGTGCCATCTTTTATCATTTTTAATGATCGTACTTTAGTTGCCTTGGCACGTCAGAAGCCAACGACGATGTCTGAGTTGTTAGATATATCAGGAATAGGACAGGCAAAGGCTGATAAATATGGTCAGGAAGTTCTAAGCGTTATTATGCGGATGAAAGATGAATAATTATTGATTGTCGAGCTAACTAAAAGTAGCTCGACTTTTATTTTGACATTGTTTTGTGTACTTTTTTAATGTTGGATTAACTTTTATTTAACTTTATTCTATTAATTTTTTTTTAGAATAAGCCTATTCAAATTAGGAGGTTATAAAAAACAACTGGTTAAAACGCTGTTATAAAAATGTTTTAACCTAATTTGGTTATTTGAAATATTAAATTTACTGTTAGTTATAATTAAGTTATTCTTAAGCACTTTTTTGTTTAGAGCTATGAAAATAAGAGGTAGAAGTTTTGAAGGTAAAAGGAAAATATCAGATTGATGGGTACTTCGTTGCGATTTTAGTACTAAGTGCCTTCCTGTACGGTTGGGGAATATGGGATGCTGGTAGCGCAAATAGTTATTACACGGCAGCCATTACATCCATGACGAAAAGTTGGTCAAATTTTTGGTACGGAGCGTTTGATCCAGCCGGGTTTATCACTGTTGATAAACCACCAGTTGCTCTATGGTTTATGGCAATTTCGGCTAAAATTTTTGGTGTGCATGGTTGGTCAGTAGTTTTGCCAAGTGTGCTCGCTGGGATTAGTTCAGTTTATTTAATGTACAAGCTAATTGTTCCGAAGTTTGGTGTGTGGCCAGGACGTGTTGCTGCGTTGATCATGACGTTAACACCAACGGTTGTTGCCAATAGTCGGACAAATAACATGGATGCTATTTTGGTATTCTGTTTACTATTAGCAGTATATGTTTTACAAAAAGCAGTTAACAAAAAGAACATTTGGCTCGTATTGCTTAGTTTTGCATTGGTTGGTGTTGACTTTAATATCAAGATGTTACAAGCATTTATGATTTTGCCAGCCATGTTAGTTTATTATTGGATTGCAATAAAAATACCTTGGAAAAAGAAAGTAGCTTGGCTTTTTGCTGCGGTTGCTTCATTGGCAATATTTACATTGGCTTATCCAGTTGCTGTTGATTCAGTTACCAAAACAAGTCGACCATATATTGGTAGTTCACAAAAAAATTCTTTGTTAGAATTAGCATTCGGCTATAACGGAACGGAAAGGTTGTTAGGACAATCAACGGGTACCGGTGGTGCATTTCCTGGTATGGGAAATACCAAAAAAGGTGCTGGTAAAGGTATGGTTGGTGGACAGCCTAACGGTAAAATGGCTAATGGTAAAAAAACTACTGGTCAACCTCAGAATGGTCAGGCAGCGGGTGGTGCAGCGCAACAACCAGGCGGCACTGCTAACGGTATGAACGGTCAGCAACTAAGTGGCGCTGCCAAAGGGACGAATGGTCAAAAACAAAGTCGCAAAGCAATGACTGGTCAAGGTACTCCCGGCCAGAAACCAAGTAAAAAGTCAGGCACCAAAATGACAAAGAGTCAAATACCAGGTGGTCAAAAGATGACTGGAAAGCCTAACGGTAAAATGGGTCAAGGTGGCGGAAATAGTGCATTTGCTATTGGTACAGCGGGACCATTTAGATTGTTCCAGTCAGATCTTGGTTCACAAATTGGTTGGTATTTACCATTAGCTATTCTTGGTTTGATAGCAGGATTATTTGGCTTTAGGCGTAAAGAAAGCAAGTGGTATAACATTTCAGACGAACAACAAGATGTCATCTTGTGGGCTGGTTGGTTTGTTCCTGTTTATGGTTTCTTCTCAGTTGCTGGCTTCTTCCATCCTTATTATACGATTATGTTAGCGCCTGCAATTGCAGCCTTAACTGCAATCGGTATCGGTGCAGTGATGAAATTAGCAAAAGAAGATGGACGTAAACCGGCCATTGCTCGTATTTTAATTAGCTTGGGTATTGTTACGACTGTTGCTTTACAAGCCTACTATGCCTGGTCGTATTACCCAATAGTTAGTGTCATTTTAATAATTGTGGCAATTTTAACGGCAATTTGGTGGTTATTACCGCAACGTAAAAACAAGCTAGTTAAAGTACTACTATCGGTTATTAGTGTGATGACTTTAGCTGGTTGGTGGTCGTTAACACCAACATTAGCCCATGATTCATCTGCTATTCCTGCTGCTTCTCCTTCGCTACTCAGTCAAATGGGTGGCGGTAATAGTATGGGTGGTGAAATTAATACACAATTACTAAACTACACGAAGACGCATCAGGGAAATGCCAAGTACTTATTTGCAACGACTGATTCTAATTCTGCTTCTGGTTATATTATTAAGTCTGGTAAGGCGGTTATGGCGATTGGTGGTTACAATGGTACCGATCCAACAATGACATTGTCAGAATTCAAGCAGTTAGTAAAATCTGGTCAATTAAAGTACTTTGTTATGGGGAATAATAGTAAAGCAACTGGTGGTCAAATTAGTAAGATCTTAACCTGGGTTAAGGAAAATGGTCAGACAGTTAAATATTCGACGACATCAACAAATACAAAAAACGGTTCAAATACTAAGGAGACAAACCTTATGCAACCAGCAGGAATGCAATCACAAAATGCAACTTTGTATGATTTGTCGACGATTTATCAATAAGAAGGGAGATTCTGCGTATGGCATCAGGAAAAATAAAACCAAGATTAGGGTTGGTGTTGCCAGCTTATAATGAACAGGAAGTTTTGCCAACAACCCTTTCAAAATTACATGATATCAAACGAGATTTAATTAAAGACAAACTCATTAGTGCAAACAGTTTTATTTTGGTCGTAGACGATGGTTCTAGCGACGAAACATGGCATATCATTCAAGAACAGGAGTTAATCCATGTAGAATTAGTTGGTGTGAAATTATCACGTAATTGTGGTCATCAATCCGCACTCTTAGCTGGTATGACTGAAGCAGTGAAATTGGCAGATATCATCATTACGTTAGATGCTGACCTACAAGATAGTCCAGACGTCATTAAAAATATGATCATGAAATACAATGAAGGTAACGAGATTGTTTATGGTGTACGTTCGAGTCGAACCGAGGATACATGGTTTAAGCGAAACACAGCGTTAGCATTTTATAAAATTGCAGCTTTGCTGGGAGTTAAGATGGTACCAAATCATGCTGACTTTCGTTTAATGAGTTGTGTTGCGGTTAAAGAATTGCTTAAAATGCCAGAACGAAATGTATTTTTAAGAGCAATGGTGCCGCTGGTCGGTTATCGGTCAGCTAAAGTATTTTATGAGCGTCATGAACGCCAAGCGGGAACATCTAAGTATCCACTTAAGAAGATGCTTAGTTTTGCGATTGATGGTATTACAAGTTTCAGTGTTGAACCAATTCGCATTTTATTTGGTATTGGGGCTTTCATTTTAGGTGTCGCCGGCATTGAAATTATTTATACTTTGTTTGCGAAAATGTTAGGCAATGCAGAAGCAGGTTGGTCATCGTTAATGATCTCTATTTGGTTACTTGGTGGTATCAATCTTACTGCAATTTCGGTTGTTGGGGTATATATTGGTAAAATATTTACTGAAGTTAAACATCGGCCACTATTTCATATTGAGGCTGAAACGGGAACCTATTTAAAAAGCAAACAAGCTAGCTGATTGCTTATAAAAAGAATGGTAAGCGATTAAGGATAGAAAAATAATAAAGAAAAGCCGAGTAAGAAATGTACATGACATTTCTTACTCGGCTTATTTTTATTAATTAAGCTACTTCGACAGAAAGAATTTCAACTTCCATGTCAAAACCGTTTGGTAGTGAAACAGTTACACGTTCACCAACTTCGTGACCAATTAAAGCAGCAGCAATTGGTGATTCGTTTGAAATCTTACCTTCTGAAGGGTTAGCTTCAACGGCACCAACGATACTGTAAGTTTCAGGTTCTTCATCGGGTAGTTCCTTAAAAGTAACCTTCTTACCGACGGCTACTTCATCAACAGCAATTTCTGATGAATCAATAATTTCGGCATTGTCTAGCATGTTTTGCAAAGTCTTGATGCGACCTTCAACGAAAGCTTGTTCGTCCTTTGCTGATGCGTATTCTGAGTTTTCAGATAGATCACCGAAGCTACGAGCTAATTGAATACGGCCTGTGATTTCAGAACGTGTTTCTGTGATTAGTGTGTTCAATTCTTCTTCAATTTTGGCTTTTCCTTCGAGAGTCATTGGAAATGTTTTTTCTTCAGCCATGACGTGTTCTCCTGTAAATATAATAATTTGTTTTGATTAATGGTATCCCCAAAGTTTCAAGAAATACATTACCACGCAGAATTGTGTGTGTAAAGTAATTTGAAACGTTTTAAGACAAGGAATGTTTCCTTTTTTTACTTTCCGACCATGTTATTCCAGTAATTAATAGTACCATACCTAGGGAGATAATGGCGCCAATTTTGAAAAATGGTGTCTTGAATTTAAAGGTTACCTGATGATTACCAGTTGTTAATGGAACACCGATGAAGAATTTACCAACAGTAATAGTCTTCACTGGTTTACCATCTACCAAGACTTGCCATCCAGTTGAATTAGGGATTGTAGTCATCATTAAGTCATCCTTATTGGGGATGTTAATGTTTCCAGTAATCTTAGTTGGCGACTGCTTTGTAATATTATATGGGTGTTGTTGTAACTGATTTGCTTGTTTATTCAAGCGCTTTGCGTGACCTTGATACAAGGAAACATTTTGTAACCAAACATCTTTTTTCTTCAATGAGAAGGTTATTTCTTGTGATTGTCCCTTTGTATAAGCAGGTAATGGCAAGATGATCGTATGTCGATGACTTGGAATAGCAGGCAAAGACTGACCATTTAATTGAATGTCGACGTTGTCACTTGTTACGGAACTTCCCAATGTTAAGTAGTAAGGATCATCCGTTGTTGGTGTGTACGTTAATGACAGACTAGCAGCATTGCCCACGTTTTGCTTTTTCAAAAAAGCACCAGTAATTGTTGTGGGCGAAGAAACATTATCAGCGCTTGACTTAGAGAAGTTTACGCTATCGAAAATAGGTTGCTGTTCATAACCGTTTAAACTTTCCCAAAAAACATTTTGATTACGTAAAGGATCGTTTTCTTTGAAATTAATATTACGAACATTAGAACTAGCGGCGAATCCTAGCGGCAATGCATTTGGATTGCGTGATAGGATTGCGTGCTTTGTTTGTTTAACTAATTTATATTCACCATTGGTATCAGAACGTGCAAAGGTTTGCATATTTGTTGGTGTTCCGCTGACGTTAGGTTCGTTACCAGTTGGTTGCAAAAGATAACGCATTCCCAATAATGAATCAGATAGTAAGGTACCACTGCTATAAGCGATGTAATTGTCACCCTCGGGTTGACCAAGGACAGCCATAATATCACTTTGTTGGTGTTCCAATGCCGAACTAAAAGTTGACGCACCATTGTAATTAGCTTGGAGTGGATCACCTTTGGTTCGTTGATACGATTGTGCAACACGGTAAAAGTCATGATTACTTTTTGGTAAGTGCTTAGTTATCTGATTTAAGTTACGAATATACGTTTGATATTCAGTATTAGTTAAATAACTAAAATTATTAAGAGTTATGACGGTACTGAATGTCATTTCACCAATAACTATTAATGTAACAAGTGGTAACCAAAGACGCATTTGTGTAGATGTCACATGTAACAATAACAAAGCTAAGAAGAAACCACTACCAATGTAAAGTTGGTTTGCAGTCAAAAAGTTTAATGAGTCTAAACGAGTTGTTAGATAAATGACTACACCACCTGCGATAATTAGTAGTGAGAAAAATTGTGGCCATGAAAGGCGGAGTGCAGGCGACCAAACTGATCCAACAAGCCATAAAATCCAAAAGCTAAAAACATATGAAAAACGGTAAGGATACCAAACTGGAAATTGGAATCCATGCCATAACAAGTTTAATGGCGCATACATCATAGAAATAACTAAAATAGCAGTAATGATGAATGCAGTTAAACGTGTTTGCCAGCGAATGTGCTTATATGTAAAGAAGAACCATAGAATAATGATAGGTAGGCTACCAATAAAAATGTTTGGTAATCCAGTTGGCATTTGATCAAAGTTGAAAGTACCTAAAAATAATTTCCCAAGAATATCGGCAGGTTGATAGTCAAACTTCCAGCTAAGGTTATCAAGCATGTGTTGGCCTTTACTATTCATTAAAGTAAAGGCAGTTGGTAACCAAACAATTGTTGCTAACCCAATGCTAGTAAGACCACCAACAACAAAGCGACGTACCATAATAAGACGTTCTTTAATTGGATAAGCTTGCCACGTCAAACGCCAAATAAAATATAGAATAAGGAAAACACCGATCATGTAAGCCATATAATAATTAATGATAATAATGGCTGTTAATGACAGAATAAATCCCCATCCTCTTTTATGAGTAAGGTAGTATTCTAAGCCAACAACGATTAAAGGTAGTAAAATGGCGGCATCTAGCCAAAGAATATTTAAATCATTGGCAACAAACCAGCCCATCATAGAGTAGGTAATTGCAAACCAAGGTAAACGCCAGCCAGTTTGCCAGTGAAGTTTTCGCAATGCGAAAGCAAAACTCCAACCAGCTAGTCCGTATTTTAAAACAGTTAGCAATAAAATAGCCGCTGGTAAATGGACATTTGAAAATGGTAACAATAAGAAGTTAGTTGGGCTTAATAAGTAATAGGCCCAATCACCATATGTTTCACCACCCAATCCTTTGGCAAAATTGTAAAAAATCTGCAGTGGATTGTGTAGGATTGTTTGCCGAAACCCAGCATAAAAATCAATATATTGTTGGCCTAGATCGACAGTTAAAATGGAACTAGGGCCAAATGGTGCCATGTGGCGGCTGGCGAAATAAGTTACCATGATGATTATTGGTAGTAGAAAACTAACCCATAAAGCTTTGGTTGATGCCCGCCATTTAAGCGGGTTAAAATTTTTAGACATAACATTGCTCTCCAAAATAAAATCAATATCTCTATTAAAACATAAAAATGACAACGGCTCGACCGCGACTTATAATAATGGTGTGATAAAAATTTCGTAATCCGTGCTTGTTGTTAAGGTATGATTGCCTTTTTTTATGCTACAATTAGTAAATTAGAGTAAGAAGGAAAGGGTTTAGATTATGCGATCTCCTAAACGCCGTGGTGGCCGGCAAAAGATTAAAAAAGGTTCAATGTCACGGATACCAGTCCGATTGAATGTTTTGATGGGTATTGTGATTTTAATGCTAGTGGCATTAGGCTGGCGATTAGTGAATTTACAAATCACGGATAGTGCCAAATATAAAACAGAGGTTACCAGTTCCGAATCTAGTATTGAAAAAACAACTGTACAACGAGGTTTAATTTATGACAGCACTGGGAAAGTGTTAGTGACAAATAAAGGTTCGCAAGCAATTACTTATACGAAACCACGTACAATCACTGATAAAGGTATGTATAATATCGCCAATCAAGTTGGTTCATATTTAAAGTTAGATGATGATGAACAAATATCTACTGCAAACTTTGCAATGTACTACATCCAATCAACTAAACGTGCCAAGGCAGTTGCTAAGGCATCAGGTACACAAGCAGCACCAGGTACTGATCAATATGTTGATGACTTAACAAATTATGTTGAAGAACATAAGAAGCAGTTTACGTTAACTGATCAGCAACTTAACAAAGCAAAGATTTTCCAAAAAATGTCTAATGCGTATGCTCTTTCAACAGTTTATCTAAAGGAAAATGATGTTACTCAAGAAGAAATTGCTAACATCGGAGAACGTCAGTCAAAGATGCCTGGTGTTCGTGTCGGGATTTATTACACACGTGATTATCCGGGTGGTCAAGATATCAAATCTTTGATTGGGGCAACGTCGACATCTAAGAGTGGGTTGCCATCAGATTCAGTTAATGAATTGTTAACTAAGGGATATGCACGTGATGATATTGTTGGTACGTCTTATCTGGAAAAACAATATGAAGATACTTTGAAGGGATCAAAGGGTCGTGTCAAAGTAACCACTAATAAAGATGGTAAAACAACAGAAGAAAAGCTTTATGCTGGTCAAGCCGGCGGCAATTTGAATTTAACCATTAATAATAAATTCCAAGAAGATGTTGAACAAATATTACGTGATAATATTCCAGGTGGTAATACAACGGGTGCTTATGCGGTTGTTTTGAATCCTAAAACAGGTGGTGTTTATGCTAGTTCAGGTATTAATCGTGATGCATCAACAGGTGCTTTGACATCGGATGCGCTATCAACGGTTAATCAGGCTAACGTTGTTGGGTCAGTTGTTAAGCCTGCAACAATTACAACTGGTTTTATGAATAATGTTATTACGCCACAAAATAGTGTTTTGACAGATCAACCGATTAGAGTGGCTGGTACATCGCCAAAGACATCATGGTGGAATCAAAATGGTAGTGGTAATATGCCATTGACAGCAGATAAAGCCTTGATGATGTCTTCTAACACGTATGTTATGCAAGTCATGTTGAAATTAGGTGGTTTAAACTACTATGAAGGTATGTCATTGGCACCATTGTCAACAAATGTTTTCCAAACAATGCGTGATGGTTTTTCACGTTTTGGACTGGGTGTTAAAACAGGAATTGACTTACCTGGTGAAATCACTGGATTACGTGGTAAAACAACCCGTGCTGATATTGGTAAGGCGTTGGATGAATCGTTCGGTCAATATGACACGTATACGACAATGCAATTAGCACAGTATGCTGCAACAATCGCAAACGGTGGATATCGTATTCGCCCACATATTGTAGAGTCAATTACTAGTCGTAATAATAAGAATCGGGAAGTAACAACAACAATTCCAACTGAAGTTATGGGAACGGTTAATTGGAATGCAGCCCAACGTCAAATGATTTGGGATGGTATGAATGAAGTGGTGCACAGTAGCTCTAGTTATGCGACTGGTACTGGATTAAAGGATGTAAAGCCGGCTGTGTCAGCTAAGACAGGTACTGCTGAGACCTTTACTAATGGACAATCGACAGTAACTAGTTCATTAATTTCATTTGTCCCTAATTCTGATGTTGCTTTGGCCGTCGTTGTGCCAGGAGTTGATCAATCATCTGAAAACGTAAACCAAAAAATTGGTAAGGCAATTTATGCCGCTTACTGGAAAGATGTCCAACATTCAACTGCAAATGATAAATAGTTTATAATGAAAGCACTAGATGAATCCAATAAATATGGATATGACATTTAGTGCTTTTATTTTGTGGAGGGAACATGATAACAAAACAAACAGTACGACAAAAGGCTATTGATAATTTAGCAGCCTTATCAGACGAACAAAGTGCCTATTTTATGCAAGAGATGGTTAAAAAAGTAACCTCGTTATCTGCTTGGCAGAAGGCAGAGACTGTGGCACTTACATTATCACAAGCAGATGAATTACCAACTGATTTATTAATTCAAACAGCGCTGCTACAAAATAAGACGGTTGTTTTACCACGTGTATTGCCTAAAAAGCAAATGGCTTTTATGACGATTAACCAAGACACGCATTATGAACGACATCCATTTGGTATGTTGGAACCTGTTGGTGGTCGTGTTGTGAACCCCAAAGAAATTGATTTCGTATTAGTTCCAGGGGTTGCTTTTACAGATGATGGTCAACGTATTGGTTTTGGTGGTGGTTATTATGATCGATGGTTGCCTCAAACGACAGCAAAAAAAGTTGCAGCGACTATTGCAGTTAATATGTTTGTCACACCGGTTTGGCGAATTGAGGTAACTGATCAAAAGGTTGATCAAGTGATTGTATTAGATAGGAAAATAGAAAATGAATAATTTTAAAACGGCTTGGCGGCAAGCACCTGTGACAGTTAGTCTTGTGATTATCATGGTAATTGTTTATGCAATTGAAGTAATTATTAGTCGTCAAATTGATGTTCTAACACCAGTTCTGTATAAAATGGGAGCATTGTTTACACCAGCAGTTATTTTATTTGGGCAATGGTGGCGCCTCCTAGCAGCTGGCTTTTTACATGTCACATTAATGCACTTAGTGTTAAACATGATTACACTGTACTATTTGGGACGTTTACTTGAACAATATTTTGGTAGTATTAAATTTTCGGTGAGCTATTTGTTAGCTTTATTAACTGGTAGTTTGACTAGTCTGGCTTTTGGTGCCGTAAATACTATTTCAGCTGGTGCATCGGGTGCAATCTTTGGATTATTCGGGATGATCTTTATTCTGGGAATACTAGATAAAGGTGGCTATTGGTTAGAACAAGCTAAAACGTTAATGATTTTTTTGATTCTATCACTAATCCCGGTGTTTTTCGGAAGTAACATTGCAATTACAGCTCATATCGGTGGTTTGGTTTCTGGTTTTTTGTTAACACCAATTTTATTAAAAGGACATGCAACTAATAAACAGATTTTAGTTGGTACGTTGGCCTGGGTTATTTATATTGGCATATTAGTTATGAAAATTTTTAATCGTTAGTGTTAGGGGATAAGAAAATGAAAACTTTTTTAGACGTGCTACAGTTATTAAAGAAATATGATATTTATATCCATTTAGGAAATCGTTTATGGGATATAGAATTAGCAGCCATTGAGGTCGATAATTTATATAAAGCAGGTTTGGTAGATAATAAACAATATGCACAAATTAAATTAGTGTTAGGAAATGAACACGAAGCTGAAGAAAAGAAACAAAGCAGTAACTTGTAACCGTTTTCAATTCGTGTTGTGTAATTAGGTATTTGTCGGTATAATGTTAGAGAAAGCGTTGACTATTTCACAATATTTTTTAAAAAGAGGATTTAAACTATGGCTAAAGATAAATTAATCGGTATTGATTTAGGTGGTACGACCATTAAATTTGCAATTATGACTGCTACTGGCGATATCCAACAAAAGTGGTCTATTAAGACAAACATTATGGATGAAGGTAGCCATATTGTACCTGATATTATTACTTCAATTAATTACCATTTAGATCTTTACCAATTAGATAAAGAACGCATCATTGGTGTAGGTATGGGAACACCAGGAACTGTTGATGCAAAGACTGGTACAGTACAAGGTGCCTTTAATTTAAACTGGAAAGAACCACAAAATGTTAAAGCTGATCTGGAAGAAGGCTTAGGATTTAGTGTCGCAATTGATAATGATGCAAATGCTGCTGCTTTGGGTGAACAATGGCGTGGTGCTGGAAATAACCAACCAGAAGTTGTCTTTGTTACCTTAGGTACTGGTGTTGGTGGCGGTATTGTCAACTCAGGTAAGTTAGTCCATGGTGCTAAGGGTGCTGCCGGTGAAATTGGTCATATGATTGTTGAACCAGGTGGATATCTATGCACGTGTGGTAACTATGGTTGTTTAGAGCAATATACCTCAGCTACTGGAATCGTTCGTCTTGCACATGATTATGCAGATGCTTATGCAGGTGATTCAAAGTTGAAGTCAATGGTTGAAAATGGGGATGAAATCACATCAAAGATTGTCTTTGATTTAGCCCAAACTGGTGACTACTTGGCTAACGAAGTTGTTGATAAGGTGGCATTCTACTTAGGCCTTGCAACAGCTAATATTGCTAACATGTTAAATCCATCAGCTATTGTAATCGGTGGTGGTGTGTCTGCAGCAGGAGACTTCTTGTTGAGTAAGGTAAAGAAAAACTATAATGACTTTGCGTTCAAGATGACACGTGATGTTACTGAATTGAAGTTAGCAGAACTAGGAAATGATGCAGGGGCATACGGTGCCGCATCATTAGCATTACAAGCACAAGCTTAATAAATAGATTATGAAATGGTTTGTAACAATTTGTTACAAACCATTTTTTAATATTCAGCACAAATAAAGTGAATTAATTGACATATAAGGCTTGAAACGGGCATTCTTGGTAATTCTAAATGGAAAGATTAATAAACAAAGTCTAAGATTTTATTAAAACTTGTTATATCAATGTAACTTATATGTTAAATCAGATTGTTATAATTTCATTATCTTTCAGAGAGTAACTACAATTCAAGGGGAATAAAAAATAATGACTTCAAATGCACGACGTTCAAATAAGAATTGGCTTGTAGCAGCTGCAACTGTAGCAGCCGCAGCTATCTTGCCTATGACACAAACATCAACAGTATCAGCTGATGATACAAAAGCGAATGGTGATGAACACGCTTCTTGGCGTGCTAAGACTGTTGATGATGTTAAATCAGTTTTGTTGACAGCTGGTAAAGAATATCAAGTACAATCAGGCGACACACTTTCAACTATTTCAGAAGCCACTGGTGAGTCAGTTGAAGATATCGCTGCCGCAAATGGTGTGTCAGATATTCATATGATTAGTGTCGGCGAAGTTTTGAAGTTAGATGTTGATGGTGCTGATAAGGAATCAGCAGTACAAGCACCTGTTGCACAAAAGCAAACGACGCAAGTAGCAACTCCTGAAAAGGAAGCTGTTAAGGCTACTGCTGCTACTACTACGGCAGCACAGCCAGAGAAAACTGCAGCTACAACGCAAGCAGCAGCCCCTCAAAAGGTTGCTGCACCAACGTATAGCACAGCTGGTAATTCTTACCCAGCAGGTCAATGCACTTGGTTTGTAAAGAATGCATTGTCATGGGTCGGCAATAACTGGGGAAATGCGTCAGGCTGGGCTTCATCTGCTGCAGCTGCTGGTCGTGTTGTTAATGGTCAACCAGCTGTTGGTTCTGTTGTTGTTTTTGCACCAGGTCAATCAGGAGCAGGTGCTTTGGGTCATGTTGCAGTTGTAGATGCAGTTAATGGTGATTCAGTTTCAATTTCAGAAGGTAACTATGCTGGTATGGCATACCACACTCGCACAATCTCAGCTTCTGGTTTGACATTTATTCACTAATTATTTGTTAATGATTAATAGATGGTAAAACATTTTCAGAGATTATGACTTCTAGTCTTAATCTCTGATTTTTTTAATTTTAAAGAAAACACTTACAAAATCTTGCTTTTTCAAAGATTTATTAACTGAATTTTGGTATGATATTATAAGTATTGAATTAAGAAATGGGGAATTAAAGCATGTGGATCACGCTATTTGTAATTATTTTAGTTTGGCTATTGTGGATCGTTGGTAGTCGTATTTGGACTAACAGTATGTTAAAACAATCGGCGACAGTATTATCAAGTGAGGATTTTGAGTCACAAAGTCATGGTCATGATATTGTTGATATTCGCGAACCAGCAAAGTTTAAGTCAAAGCACATCTTTGGTGCCCGTAACATTCAATATATGTTACTAAAAGAAAATCATGCTGCATTACGTAAAGATAAGCCTGTTTTTCTTTATGATGAAAATGGGCAATTCGTTGCTCGTATTGCTAAGATTTTGCACAAAGATGGTTATAATCAAGTGAATGTATTAAAGGGTGGCTTTAACACTTACAAAGGTAAAGTAAAGTCAAATCAATAATAAATGAAAAACCAGTTAGATGGGTTAAGCAGTTATGCTTAATGATTCATCTAGCTGGTTTTTTGATATGATATAAGTAGTAATTAGAAACGGTTACCGTGTGATTGTGCAGCCTTACGAGCAGAGTTGCGTTCAGTTTCTTCAAACTTTGCTTCCTCTTGTTCAATTGGCTCAACTGCGACTTTGTGGAAAGTCACTGCCGTAGCTGCGGCGGCAGCAATTGTACCGATAACGCCTGTTAGAAGTCCCGCCCCAAATTTGTTCATGTTATTCTCCTCCTAATATTTGTTAAAATTATTTTAACATATTTACAACCATTTAATAAATAGAGGTATTAAAATGCAATTGCCAAAAAAGACTGTTATTGCTCATCGTGGTGTGCATGATCATGGAACACCAGAAAATTCAATTTTAGCGTTTCAACGAGCTATTGATATTGAAGCGGATGGCTTGGAAATTGATGTGCAATTAAGTAATAATCGATTAGTTCTGAAACATGATATTAATGATGAATCAACAGAAGAATTACCAACGTTTGATGATTTTTTAACGTTAATTCAACAAACAAAATATCAAGGATTTTTATTAATTGAATTAAAAGGGGCTGAGGGAGCTCAGCAGTTATATCAAGCACTGATTACACGTCATTTACCTAATCCGGTAATGTTGCAATCATTTTGGGAACGACCATTACGTGAATGGCGTGTGTTGGATAAAGAAATATCAATTGGTTATTTACGGCATTATCCTAATCGTAAATGTTGGCAACTGGCTAAAGAACATGTCATACAACAGGTCAATTTAGATTATCGGTATTTGCCATTACGCATTCTAGTACCGTGGTGGTTACCGACCTATTGGTGGACAATTAATCGTCCAACTGTAACGTGGATATTGATGCATTTACCAGTGGCAGCGGTGATTACAGATAATGTTAAGCAAGCAGTTAAATATCAAAAAGGAAATTAATTATGCAAAAACTTGTTGTCATTGTTGGTCCTACGGCTGTTGGAAAAACAGCTTTATCATTAAAAATTGCGCAAAAATATAATGGGGAAATTGTTTCAGGCGATTCTATGCAAATATATCGTGGGTTAGATATTGGTACTGCTAAAGCAACTCCAGAAGAGCAAGCACAGGTACCACATCATTTGATTGACATTGCAGACCCAACTGAAAATTATTCGGCAGCAAAGTTCGTAGAGGCTGCACAAAAAGCAATTGATGATATTGCTAATCGAGGTAAATTACCCATTTTAGTCGGAGGTACTGGATTTTATGTGCAGGCATTGTTGGGTGATCGTCCGCTAGCAGTGTTGCCGGATATTGATGACCCCGATTTTGTATCACATTGGACGCAGGTTGCCCATGAGCAAGGTGAAGAAAAAGTTCGAGCAGCTTTAAAAAAAGTTGATGCAATTAGCGAAGCACGAATTTTACCAGGCCAAATTCGTCGCTTGGTGAGAGCACTATTAATTAGTACACATATTGGAAAACCATTTTCATCATTACAACCGGAACCTAAGAGACGTTATGATGCACTAATTATTGGGTTAACGACTGAACGTCAACTTTTGTATGAGCGTATTAATAAACGAGTGGACTTAATGATGACGGCCGGTATTTTAGATGAAGCACGATTTGTTCAAACGTTGCCGGCGGATACTACGGCGCAACGAGCGATTGGTTATAAGGAGTTGTTTGATTATTTGACGGGGACTGGTAGCTACGAGGACGCGGTTGCTAAGTTAAAACGTAATTCACGACGGTATGCTAAACGTCAGATGACTTGGTTTAATAATCAGTTTACTGACATAAATTGGTACGACTTGATACAAACACCTGACCAACTAGACCAAATTGTGTACCAATTAAACCAATTTATGTCAGAATAGCTGACATTAAAGTTCATTTGTGTAACCGATAGTGGTATTATGCTAATCATAGGGAGGTCGGTGATATGAGTGGACGAGAATTGCGACGTGATTTGGCTGTCTTACCGATGAGTGTTGTACGTGAATTGACGGGTTTAACAGATCGCCAAGTTCGCTATTATGATCAGCAAGGTTTAGTTGAACCACAAAGAGGTGCAGGTAAACAACGTCGATTTTCTTTAGATGATGTTGATCGTCTACTCCAAATTGCTGAGTATTTAGATGCAGGCTATACAGTAGCGGAAATTCGAGAAGTTGATGAGAAAAAGCTTCGTAAGCAAAAAAATACGGCACCTTCCGAAGAGAATTTACGCCATATGTTAGCAGATGAACTATTGAACATAGGCCGTTTTAATGGACAGCAGAAATTTTAAAAGTGGTATACAGGATAAAGGAGACGTAAGTTTAATGGTACGTAGAGCATATACAAAAGATGATATCCGACAGAAAATCGCAGATGAAAATGTTGAGTTTTTGCGCTTGCAATTCTCAGATGTTTTTGGAACAATCAAGAACGTTGAAGTACCTGTTTCACAATTAGAAAAAGTACTATCAAATAATTTGATGTTTGATGGTTCATCAATTGAAGGGTTTGTACGTATTGAAGAATCAGATATGTATCTATATCCTGATTTAGCAACTTTCATGATTTTCCCATGGGCAACTGATGAACACGGTGGTAAAGTGGCACGATTGATTGCCGACATTTACACTGTAGATCGTGAACCATTTGCTGGTGACCCACGTAGTAATTTAAAGCGTGTGCTTAAGCAGATGACTGACGATGGTTTTACAAAGTTTAATATTGGAACTGAACCTGAATTTTTCCTTCTTAAATTAGATGAGAATGGTAAGCCAACAATGAACTTAAATGATAAGGGTGGCTACTTTGACTTGGCACCATTAGACATGGGTGAAAACACACGTCGTGAAATCGTCCTTGAAATGGAAAAGATGGGCTTTGAGGTTGAGGCAGCTCACCACGAAGTTGCTCCAGGACAACATGAAGTTGATTTTAAGTATGCCGAAGCTCTAGATGCAGCTGATAATATCCAAACATTTAAGTTAATTGTTAAGACAATTGCCCGTAAGCATGGGTTGTATGCAACATTCTTGCCAAAGCCTATTTCAGGTATTAACGGTAACGGTATGCACGTTAATATGTCATTGTTTACTGATGAAGGTAATGTTTTCTATGATGAGAATGGTGAATTACAACTTTCAGAGACAGCTTACCACTTCTTAGGTGGTGTATTGGAACACGCTGCTAATTTCACAGCTATTACTAATCCAACAGTTAACTCATACAAGCGTTTGACACCTGGTTATGAGGCACCTGTATATGTTGCTTGGTCAGGTTCAAACCGTTCACCAATGGTCCGCGTGCCAGCTTCTCGTGGTAATTCAACACGTTTGGAGTTGCGTTCTGTTGATCCAACTGCTAACCCATACTTGGCCTTTGCTGCAGTTTTGGCTGCTGGTCTTGATGGTATCGAGCATAAGTTGGAGCCAAATCACGCAGTTGACCGTAACATCTACTTGATGGATGAGGGTGAGCGTCGTCGTGCAGGCATCACTGATTTGCCTGATACACTACTAGAAGCTGTTGCTAAACTACAAGACGATGAGACTATTCAAAAAGCTATCGGTGAACATATGTCACGTACTTTTGTTGATGCTAAGCGTCTTGAATATCAAGCTTACCGTCGTGAAGTTTCACAATGGGAAATTGATAATTACTTAGAACAATACTAAAATTTCTTAAAAACTTATAAAACAACGCTAACTTAGTCTTAAGTAGCGTTGTTTTTTGCATTATCGTTGTATGATAGTAATAGGTGGTATTTTATTTGCCATCATTTATAATTAATATAATAAAAATAGGAGGGGTTGAGATGGAAAGTACGCCATATATTCAGACAGATTTACCGTCAGATCAATCCGCATTACAACAAAAGTTACAAACAAAGTTAGATTATTTAGCAGATATTCAAGCTGCGGTTGTATCGGGGGATGATCGCAAAATTTATGAACTACTTGATAATCAAAAGTATGATTTAAAGGTACGTCATGAATCAGAAACAGAGTCTAATCGACAACTATCAACATTAGTGGATGATATCAAAGATGAGCTAAGTCATCATTTGGGACAGAAACTAATTAGTTACTTATCAAAGACATTCCCATTTTTCTATTATGAAGAAACACAATTGGGTGTTTTTCAGTTGTATTTTGGAAATTGGTGGGATCGTCGTCATTTCGGAATTTTAGATCCATTGGCTGTTAATTTTATTTTTGATGACGATGAATATGAAAAGCTGGTCAAGGCAGTTAGTTTGGCTGAACGTGGACAACGTTATAATGCTCAAGTAATCGAAGATACTACACGAGCAAATGAGACTTTGCAAAAAATTGTGGATGGTCAAAATCAACGTGATGCTGAACGAACACAGTTATTAGCGCAGTTGTCTAGTAAAGAAGAACGCGGTGGCCTATTTGGAAACCGTGGTCAGTCTGAACAACGTGAAGTGCTAAAAGAAAGGTTAAAGGATTTGGATGCCGCCGATGCTAAGGCGCAAACTGTTCCTGCATTAATTGCTGAGAATAATGCACAAATTTTGAACTACTCAAAGGAAGATACAATTTTAATTTATGAGCAACGTGCTATTACAGATGCGTTTGGTTCTTTTGATAGCTTCCAACAAGCAGTTGTTAATTTATATGAAAGTTATGTATCAAATTTAGCAGCTACTTCTGAGCAAGGAGGCGCTTAATATGACAAAACATCTACAACAACGTGTTAATTCATACGTCAATTTGCTTGCAAATGATATTGGTCGTATTCAAGAGTTATTGGCACAAGTTAACGAGTTGGTAAGTGCTGATAATCCTAAAAAAGTTCACTTATTAGCTCAGCAGTTAACGACTGCTTCTTTGGATACAGAGTGGGTTGTTGCACCACGTCAGTATTCGCAAGCTGATTGGTATATGCTTGCTTTTGATCGCTTATTAGGATTTGCTGGAGTGGCGGCTTATGATATTTTGACGCCAGCAGAACGAGAAGAATTGACGTTAGTATTTCCTGATTTAGATGAGCCAGCAACTTTTGAATTTGAGGTTAATCATGATGATAATGGTGGGGCTTATTTTACTGAATTAGGAACAGGTAATCGTCTATTTTACTGGTCATTGACGCGTCGTCAAATTTATTTCAGCGCTGATGCTATTACGGATTTGTTAGTTGCAAACTTCCGTAAGAAGACAACTGCTGCCCGCATTCGTCCAGTTGCCAGTTTACTAACAGCATTTGGTCGCTACATGGAAGCAGAGTTTGGTTATCAAGTTGATTACAATATTTTAGAAACACAAGATGATTTCTTGTATCCGTTAAAGCAAAAAGAGATGCCAGCAGGTATGCTAGATCGCTTATTTGTTTTGTCAGCTGATTCAAATTATTTCTTACAGGCTATTCCAAATGGTGCAGGCCTTGTATTAAATAATGGGGTTGAGGTACGAGTGTTTTATGTGAATGATCCTTCAGTACAAGATGCACAACGGTGGCATTTCCAAGTAGTTGATGGACAGGATGCGATTTCATGGTTAGATGTTTTGTTGGATTATGATTTTATTGGTGCGTGGTATCTCGGAGAACGCCGTTATTTGGCTATTGAAAGTGAACCGCTTGTATTTCAAGAACAAATTCAAGAACAAATAAGTGAAAGTGTGCCAACACCACATGCTGAAAGTGAAAAAAACGTTAAATCTGTTAAACCTGAGGTGCTAATGCCTAAACAAGCTGAGGAGTTATCATAAATGCCAGAGTTAGATATTGCACAGTATTTAAGGCAAGCTAGGGATCTGTCGCATGTCATTAGTAATCAGTGGGAGATGCCAATTGGACCGAAGCAAGTGTTATTAAATGATTATTTGAATTTGGATGTTACATTAAGTAAACTGATTATGGCAACTCAGGCAGTTATGATTAATGTGCCTAGTGAATCTGTAACTCGTGATGAGAATGAAATTAGTGATTTGTATGCACAAGCATTGGTTCAGTTTTTGACGATTAGTTTAAAGCAACAGTGGACCCACTTAATGGTTATGACGGATGAGGATATTGCACAATTTAAAAGATTTCCGCAACGTCATCTAGCACATCAGTACATGGGTATTAAAACGATGCTATTGAATAGCTATCATCAAAAACGACAGGGTGACTTTTCACATGCTTGGCGTTCTTTTCTGAAATTAGGATTAGTCGAGCTACAATTGACACAAAATACAATTGATAAGACAGTTCGAAAAATTTTAATGACAAGTACGCTTGATTCATTATGAAAATAAACGTACAATAGATAAGGCGGATGCATATTCGTAGTATCTATTGTGTATGCAACTGTAGCACAACTGGATAGTGCACTCGGTTTCTACCCGAGAGGTTGTGGGTTCGACTCCCACCAGTTGCATTAAAAAAGTCCTATAAACGTTGATTAACAGCGCTTATAGGACTTTTTTTATTTTGTCGTATCAATATTGTAAGTATTTAATTTTTTCGTGCGAAGTGTAATCGATAATAAGAAAACTATTAAGAATAACCAGCTCAAGTCAGAGAATATAATTAATAACGTCGATAGTTTAGTTGATTCATATTGTAAAGTAAGTTCATTGTAACCTTTAATGCCATGGACCTTTATCGTGCCAATTGCTGTTTTGGCAATTGTGGCTGCTTTTAATTGCTGGTGATTAAATCGTACCTGTGTATTTTCATAGACAAAAGCAGGTATTTCAATATCATGTCGTTGGTTTTGATGCCAAGAAATACTTAGCACGCCATGAGTTAGGACTTTCTTTGTAAAGAGGCTATGTTTTTCTGAAACTTGAGCAGTGTATAAATTATAGTAGTCTAAATAATGATTAACTTTATTAATCGGTAAATAATCTGGTGTTGTACGATCAACTGTATTTATAAACTGGCTTAAATCCTTATTGTGCCAAGCCGGCATAAGATCAACAACAGTATTAACAGGGTGCCCGTTTATTGGATGCAATATTAAGTCCTTTTGATTAATAGCACCACTTTGGGCAAGTGTTGTTGTATTTTTTGTATTCATAATGACGTTGTTTGATACGGATCCAGTTAGACTGATAGTGCTAGCTATTGCCAATATTGTCACAATAAATGTCATAGTAGTATTTACATTGAAGGTAACGGTTGTTACTAATTCTTTAATAGCTAGTGTTGTACCTAATAGGATGAATATTTCACCAACCAATGTAAATCGAAACGAGAATTGTAGGAAATTCATTATTTGTGGCAAATGTGCTTGAATTGATGACCAAGGTGTTAAATCACTACCTAATGTAAAGTAGACGAGACCGGAAATAATCAGAATTCTGCTGAGGATACTTAAACGTTTCCAAAATAAAATAATTATTCCTAGACCAATAATAGCTAAAATAGCTAGAATGTTTTCAACTATTGAAATGTGATTCCCAAGCAGTGGTACACCACTAGTTGATAGAAAATTAAATGGATTAAAAATGTTGGCTGTTACATCAATTGAAGTTGGTGGAACTAGTGTATTATGACCTGCTATTTGTATGTAGGGTAAGATGGTATTTAAGCATAAAATAATTGCCGTAAAAATGGCAGTTATTAAATACTTAACCATTGCAATCTTGTGTTGGGTTTTGATAAAACCGATAATGAATGGCGCAATTAGTACAGGAATTGCAAATGACGCACTCAACAGGTGTCCTTGAACTTGTAAGCTAACAGCTAATGCTAGCAATATTGCATTTTTGAATTTAACATTGCCTTGTAACATGTCAATCATTGGTAAAATAATTAAAGGTAATAGTGCCAAGCCAATTGATCGCCAACCTGATACAATAAGAAAAGATCCGATAGCATTGGAAGCTAAATAAATAACGCCTAAACCGATACTTATACTTTTATTAAAGCCAATTTTTGTCGATACATAGTAGGTTGTTAAACCGGCTAAAAATAAGACTAAAATATTGATAATAATTTGAAACTTTAACCAAGAACCGGCTACTAATAAAATGATGCTCAACAAGTAGGTTAGAAAGGGACTATATAATGCATTGACAATTCGTCCGGATTGCTGGAATGAATATAAATTAAGCATTGAAAAGTTTAAATGTTTAATTTGCATTGCACTTTCGTATAGACGACCATAATGGAAGTACCCATCGACACCTAAGACGGGTGTTTTATTTAATATAATCGGACTAGTAATAAAAATGGCAACTACTAAAAAGATAAATATTGGTTTCACATGTTTTTTCATGATAATCCTCTAAAATATTATTTGATTACAATATAGCACATAAATCTAGTTTATTTTGTTACAAAATAAAATGTTTTGAGAATGTAACTGCTAAAAAGCAATCTTAATGTGGTTATTTAGCATCTGCATTATTAAAAATATTAATACCATGAATTACGATGTTATGATTGAATTTCATTGGCCATTAGGTTATAATATCTTATGTTGTGTTTGTGGTATCTCACAAACTGCAACCACTCATGACCTGTATTAAGTGATTATTTTGATCCGCGGGTATTGGTGAGTCTAAGTTTTTACAAAAATTTTTTATGGAGGTCTACAGACTCATGGCATCATATGCAATCATTGAGAACGGTGGAAAGCAATACAAAGTTTCTGCTGGTGACGTAATTTACGTCGAAAAGATGGACGCCGCAGAAGGTGACAAGGTTGTCTTTGACAAAGTTGTCTTCGCTGATGGCAAATTAGGTGCACCTTATGTTGAAGGTGTTACTGTTTCAGGAACTGTTGAGAAGCAAGGTAAGGAAAAGAAAGTTGTTACTTTCAAGTACAAGCCAAAGAAGCACTCACATGCTAAGCAAGGTCACCGCCAACCTTATACTAAGGTTGTCATTGACTCAATTGCCTAAGCCATCGGATAGGAGGATTTAAATCATGCAATTAAATTTGAATAACTTGACGATGCTTGCTCACCACAAAGGTGGTGGTTCATCAGCCAACGGTCGTGACTCAGCTGGTCGTCGTCTAGGTACAAAGCGTGCCGACGGACAAGACATCAAAGCTGGATCAATCATTTACCGTCAACGTGGTACTCACATCTACCCAGGTGTGAACGTTGGGCGCGGTAACGATGATACATTGTTTGCTTTGACTGATGGTGTTGTAAAGTTCGGTCGTATGGGCCGTGACAAGCGCCAAGTATCAGTTGTATCTCGTGAAGAATACAAAGAAATTATTGCTAAGTAATTAGCTGTTAAAAAGACTTACTAATTTAATTAGTAAGTCTTTTTTTGTTTATGTTGTTCTTGCTGAATTTTTATTAGCAAAAACAAGTGTATATTTAAGCTGTATTGTATACTATAAGTATGAAAAAAATTGTAAAAAAGACGTTATAAATAAATAAAAAACATGAAACACATCAAATAAGGGAGGTAGCATTGTGACGTTTGCGACTGAAGAAAAATTACAATGGTCATTTGAATTAGCAAATGACGCGGTGTATTTTGCGTCATCAGATGGAAAAACTAAGTACTATGGATTTGGAAAGCAGGCCGAGTTAATTGGCGGTTCATTTGACCAAGTGCAAGATTGGTTAGTTAAAGTACAACAAACAAATCCACAACCAATTTTTGGTGGCTTTGCGTTTGATGATCAACAAATTGATGATTCTGAATTGATGAATGGTTATTTTTTTCAACCGGCCGTTGTTTATGATGTTGTCAAACAAGAAATAATTGGCCAAAATATTGATCTAGTTCGCCAGACACAACCAAGTGGTGCAGAAGTTTTGACGACAAAAGATGAAACAGATTGGCCTACCAGAATTCAGGCTGCTATTGATGATATGCAACAAAATTCAGTGCATGAAAAAGTTGTTTTGGGACGTCAACGACAAATTACATTGTCGTCGGCTTTAAATGAAGGCAAGTTAATTAAAAGTTTACAGGAAACCCAACCAACTAGTTATCATTTTGTTTTAAAACATTGTGGTGAACTATTTATTTCAGCAACACCGGAACGATTGGTTAAAGTTGCTCATGGTCAAGTAGCGACTGCTGCAGTAGCGGGTACGATTAAACGTGGTGAAAATCGGTCTGATGATGAAAAATTGGCTGATGAATTATGGCACGACCAAAAAAATCGAATTGAACATCAAACCGTTGTCGAAACAATCAAAGCAAATTTGCAGGCAGCTAATATTACAGATTTAAAATTCCCGACTACACCTCAAATTTTAAAGAATCCACAAGTACAACATTTGTATACGCCAATTACGGGTAAACTAACGGATGATAATAATTTGTTAGGAATTGTGAAGCAGTTGCATCCAACGCCTGCTTTAGGTGGTAAGCCAAGAGAATGGGCCTTGTCTGTTATTTCAAGTATCGAAAAGTATCCACGTGGATTATTTAGCGGGCCTGTTGGTGTGATGACGACAGACGGTGATGGTGAATTTATTGTTGGTATTCGGGCAATGTGGTATCGCAATAATATGGTGAATTTATTTGCTGGTGCTGGCATTTTAGCTGGTTCTGATGCCCAGATGGAGTATCAAGAGACTGGCCTAAAATTATTACCAATGATGAATGTATTAAAGGAGCAAACATTACATGACTGATAGTTTAACAACTAATATTAAACATTTACTAACCGCACTTGTATTACAAGGAGTTCATGACTTCGTTGTATCGCCAGGTTCAAGAACAACACCTGTTGCATTATTGTTAGCAGAAATGCAGCAAGTGCGCAATGACGTACGCGTTACAGTAGATGTGGATGAACGTTCAGCTGCTTTTTTTGCTTTAGGAATTGCTAAAACAATGCATCAACCGGTTGCTTTGTTAGCAACGTCTGGAACAGCAACAGGAAACTATTTGCCAGCAATTATGGAAGCAAGTATTTCACATATTCCATTAATTGCGCTAACAACCGATCGTCCACAAGAATTGCAACAAATAGGAGCACCACAAACGGTTCATCAAGAAAACTTATATGGTGAACATACAAAAGCTTTTACGACAATATCTGTACAGGATGACCATGAAGATGTTACGGATTATATTGATTACCGGGTACAAGAGTTAGTTGGGTTGACGATGACTAAGCCGGCTGGCCCAATTCAAATTAACTTACCGTTACGTAAGCCTTTAATGCCAATGTTAGGTGAAGCATGGCCAACAGTAGCAACACAACAAATTTTGGTGGGACAACAGCGCATGAGTTGGCAAAACGTGCAAGCTTTAGCAGCTTTGTTACGTAAGCCCAAAGCAATGATGTTATTGGGACCGGATGAAATCGGTTGGGATATTGATAAGTTCAAACAATTAGCAGCTCATTATCAATTACCAGTTTTAGCAGATGTATTGAGCAATTTCAGACCTAGTGAATATGCGATTAGTGGGATTGATAGTTTGTTAGCAGCAGATGTTATAAAAGACGAACTAAAACCAGAAATAGTTATTCGTTTTGGTGGTACACCAGTTTCAGCTAAAGTAACAGCCTGGTTACGTGATGCTAAAATTCCAGTGGTCCAAATTGGTCAAGAACATGCAGGACATGATCATGCACGTCATGCTCATACAACAGTGATTGCTGATGCTGATGCGGTGGTTGCAGACTTACTTGCTGAACCAGGTGTTAAAAAATCTACATTTTTGGAACAATGGCAGAAAGTATCAGCAACATTACTAAATTTAGTTGCAAAAATGGACGATCAAAGTGCGGAATATCAAATTCCAGCTGCGTTAGCAAATTTGCCTGAAAATGGTCAATTGTTTATTGCAAATTCAATGCCAATCCGTGATATGGATAATTACTATGTGCCTAATCACCCAGTACGAATTGCAGCTAACCGTGGTGCTAACGGAATTGATGGTACTATTTCATCAGCTTTTGGTATGGCGATGACAGGAAAGCCAACGACATTATTAACTGGTGATTTGACTTTGTTCCATGACATGAATGGTCTAATGTTGAGCCATCAGGCGCATGCACCATTGACAATTGTAGTAGTTAACAATCAGGGTGGTGGAATTTTTTCTTTCCTACCACAAGCATCTGCAAAAGCTTATTTTGAGCCAATGTTTGGTACGCCACTTCCAATTGTGATTGAGCGTGTAGCTCGACTTTATGATGCAGAATATAAGCAAGTGGATGATCTAAATACGTTATATGAGTTAGTTCATAGACCTGCAACACGTTTACGAATTATTGAAGTTAAGAGTAATCGTGAGCAAAATGTCATTGCTCATGACAAGCTGACACAAGCAATTAAAGAGGCTTTATTGTGAACAAAACGATTATCGTAAATAATTATCAATATGAAGTTATGATTGAGGGTTCGGGACAACCCACATGGTTATTTATGCATGGCTTTATGGGAAGCATGGCTGAATATCAGCAAGTTAAACCTCAAGGAACACGAATCTATTTAAATTTATTAGGTTTTGGTCCAAATGCGCAGGTTGTTCAACCAGCTCAACGCTTTAGATGGCACGCACAGATTAATGATTTGAATGAGCTATTGAATCAATTAGGGGTGAAAAGTGTTAACTTAGTTGGTTATTCAATGGGTGCCAGATTAGCGTTAACCTATGCAACAAGGTTCCCTAAACGAATTAATAACCTTGTTTTAGAGGGTGGTACGGCAGGACTAGCAACGCAAGGCCTACGACAAAAACGTATTATTGCGGATAATAAAAAAGCGGCCCGTGTTGTTGCTCTTGGTATGGCGAAATTTATTGACGAATGGGAAAAGTTACCACTGTTTAATAGCCAACGTCAGTTACCAATTGAAAAGCAAAAATTTATGCATGAGCAGCGGGTTAGTCAATCTGCTGAAAACGTTGCAAACTCCTTATACTATTTTGGGACAGGAGCTATGCCTAATTTTTGGGGACAACTGACAATGATTCACGTACCGGTTGTATTAATAACAGGGATGAATGATCAAAAATTTACAATGATTAATCAAAAAATGAAGCAGAGATTACCACAAGTAACGTGGCACCAAGTAGTGAACGCAGGGCACAATGTACATTTTGAACAAACTGCGCTTGTGACGGATATTCTCAATCATTTAGTAGCTGATTAATATCATTATTGGAGGTTGTTGTAGTGAAAATTCAGAAAATTACGCTTTATCCATTAATATTGACGCTAAAAGCGCCATTCAAGACAGCTCACGGGACAACTAAGCAACGACCAATTACCTTGATTGCAATGCAATTAACAAATGGTGTTGTCGGTTATGGCGAAGTGCAATCATTTGCTGATAATCAATATGCGAATGAAACACATGACCAATCTTTAGCAGTGGTACAAAATTTAAGTCAGTTGTTGATAGGACAAATATTTGCTAGACCAGAAGATGGTGCAAATTGGTTAGCAACAAAAACACCGTTATCGTTTGCTAAATCTGCTATTGAAATGGCACTTTGGGATGCATATGGTAAGCAGATGCATCAACCTTTAGCAGCATTGTTAGGTGGTCAAACAGATAAGGTGGCAGTCGGCCAAGCAATTGGAATACAAGAAAATTGGGAGACCACGAAACAATTAGTTTTGGATGCAATTGCTCAAGGTTATCAGCGGATAAAAATTAAAATTAATCAAACGACAGATTTACAAACAGTCGCAGCGTTGGTAAAGGCTTTTCCAAATCAAATGTTTTCATTAGATGCTAATGCTGCTTGGCGTGGGGATAAATTAGCCGATTTACAGTTATTGGATGAAGCAGGGTTGGCACTCATTGAACAACCGTATGCAGAGACGGCATGGTTAGAACATCAGCGTGGACAAGCTGCACTAACACGGTTAAAGTTAAGCTTGGATGAGTCGTTAAATGACATTGCTGATGTGAAAAAAGCGATTGCTAATCGAACAACAGCGGCATTAACGCTTAAGCAGGGAAAACTTGGGGGTATTACGCAGACTAAAGAAGCGATTAGTTTAGCTAATCAAGCACAAATGACACCATGGATTGGTGGCATGTTAGGTACCGGTTTAGGACGTGCGGTTGATTTAATTTTGGCGAGTTTGCCAGGTGCGAATACGATTCCGGCAGATAGTGCACAGTTTGATCATTATTATGAGACTGATATTGCGACTAATTTACCTTATGTAAAGAAAGGCTATTTACCAGTACCGTTGCAGGATGGCATTGGCGTTACTTTAAATTGGCAGGCCATTAAACAATGTTTAATACACGAACCAATTGTTTACCAATAGGCAAGTGTTACAATTTGTTATAATGAAACTAGGATAGAAATGAGGACAAAGATGACAACTAGAATTGAAAATGTACGACAAGTGTTTACACCATTAAAAATTGATGGTTTGTTAGTTGCTGATGGTATGAACATGGCGTACTTAACTGGATTTACTGGTGGTACAGGGGATGGACTTGTCTTAGTTGGTTCTAATCAAGCTGCTTTGATTACAGATTCACGTTATGAGGATGCCTATCGTGATCGATTGCCAGAAGGTGTTGAGTTATTAGTGACGCGTAATTATTGGGGTGTTGCGATGGCAGCTGCTCGTCGTTTTAAGATTGATAAATTAGGTTTTGAGGATTCAATGCCATTTAGAGATTTTGACTATATTGATGAAAATTTTGTTGGTACGGATATTGCGCCTGTCCCAGATTTGATAGAAGCATTGCGTGAGATTAAAGATGAAACCGAGCTAGAAAAACTTCGTCGTTCAGCCCAGGTAGCAGTGGCAGGATTTAATGATATGTTATCAGAACTACATGTCGGCATGACTGAGCGCGATGTTGCTAACTTATTAGATTATAAAATGAAACAACATGGGGCTGATAAGCCATCATTCGATACAATTGTTGCTTCGGGTTACCGTGGTGCTTTACCACATGGTACATACTCAGATAAGCCTATTGAAAAGGGTGAACTAGTAACCATTGATTTTGGTTACTATGTTGATGGTTACACGTCAGACATTACGCGTACGATTGCGTTTGGTTCACTTGATGATCAATTACAAGAAATTTATGACGTTACTTTAGAAGCACAAAAAGCAACGATTGCAGCGGTTAAAGATGGTGTTGCAGTTAGCCAGCTTGATAAAATTGCTCGTGATATTATTACGGATGCTGGTTATGGTGAGCAATATACACATTCAACAGGTCATGGTGTTGGCTTGGATATTCATGAAGGACCAATTTTGTCGGTTAATGCGCCGGCAGAAGATCAGGTTAAAGCAGGCATGATTCTAACGATTGAACCAGGAATTTACTTAACAAACGTTGGTGGTGTCCGCATTGAAGATGATGTTATTGTGACGGCTGATGGCTTCGAAAACTTAACTGAAGGGATCACAACTGATTTAATTGTGATTGATAAATAATATGGGATTAGAATATTTAACTTTTTATCAAGGAAATTTGGAAACAGGTTTTGATTATATTTATGCTAAAAAAAAGGATGACCATGCCTTTTATGTTAATGCGCCTGCAAAATTAGATTTAGATATTATGGATATGACTGACGAAAAATTTGATTTTTCGCAAAAAAATCGATTGCAGATTACGATTGATAAAGATTTGCGGCCATTTTCGGATGTTTGGCAAAACATTACTTTTCAATGGCCAAATGTTGAACGTCAGCTACTTGCGATTACTGCAGACTGGGCTGATGATTACGCCAAAGAACC
Source organism: Weissella bombi (assembly GCF_900094835.1). GTDB lineage: Bacteria > Bacillota > Bacilli > Lactobacillales > Lactobacillaceae > Weissella > Weissella bombi. The sequence continues at coordinate 51,506 of NZ_FMAO01000006.1, forward strand.
AGTTGGTCCAGTTGAAGAGTGGGGTTTAACAATCAAAATGACTGACCAAGAGCCTCGAATAATTGTTGGGTACAATGAATTTCCTGATAATTTTGACCAATTAGTGCGTTGGTTAAATAGTTATGCCCAGGGTAAATTACGTTAAGAAACGAGGTTGATGATGGATTTTTTTACGGCAGATACACATTTTTATCATGAAGACTTATTAACTAGTCTTCATTTTTCACCAAGACCGTACGATAACCTCCATGATGAACATGCGGGATTAATTGCAGCGTGGAATGAACGCGTGACTGAACATGATCGGGTTTATCATTTGGGAGATGTAGCCATGATGAATCATGTACGTCCTGAAAGACATGCCAATGAATTAGTGGCAGAAATTTTAGAACAGCTTAATGGTCATATTACCCTAATTAAGGGTAATCATGATTCACGCTCATTGTTTAAATATTTAAATAACCACAATCCAATGTTAAGTGACGGTCAGGTTAAGTATGCGTTTGAAGATGTGGGTTGTATTGTGAAAGCAAACCATCATCAGTTTTTCTTAACGCACTATCCGTTAATTTTTGGGAAAAGTCAGAATAGCATTAATTTGCACGGTCATATTCATCATAATATGGTGGCAATTCCTGAAAATATAAATGTTGGTGTCGATAGTGCTGACTTAGAGTATTTGTCGGTGGCAGAACGACCAACTTGGGGTAGCCCATTAACCTTTACAGAAATTGACACTATCATGCAACGCAAACACGATGATTTTGCAAAACGGAGGTAAAAAATGTCAGATAAAATATCAATTTTACATACCAATGATTTGCATTCACATTTGGAACGATGGCCTAAAATTCGCCGTTATTTATTAACACGTAAGCGTCAATTGATCCGTGATAAGCGTAGTGTTTTGATGTTTGATATTGGTGATTTTATTGATCGTCAACATCCTTTAACTGAGGCAACCAATGGTCAAGCTAATATTAACTTAATGAATGAAATTGGTTATGATGGTGTCACAATTGGTAATAATGAAGGTTTGGGATTAAATCATGAACAATTAAATCATTTATATGATCATGCTAATTTTTCAGTTATTTTAGGTAATATGACAGATAAGCAGACGCAAGAACAGCCTGACTGGGCATTACCATATAAAATTATTACTACTCCAAAGGGAACGCGAATTGGTGTCTTAGGATTTACTGCTCCCTTTGAATTAACATACCCGCTATTAGGTTGGCAGCCAGAAGATGTTGATCATGCTTTGGCCAGGTTATTGCCACAATTAGCTGGTAAGACTGATATCAATGTTTTGTTGTCACATCTTGGATTACAGATGGATCGCTATTTAGCAGAACGTTATAGTGAACTTCAAGTGATTATTGGTGCTCATACGCATCATTTATTGGCGTATGGTGAAAAGCATGCGAATTCAATGCTCGCAGCAGCAGGTCGTTATGGTGATCATATTGGTCGAATTGATCTTGAAGTACAAGATGGTAAATTGCTTAATATCCAAGCACGAACGTTGACGACCGATGATTTACCTGCAGTGCGTAACGATGAGGTAGAAATTAATGGCTACCAGGCAAGTGGTGAAGAACAACTAACAAAAAATGTGGTTGCCTATTTACCAGAAGATTATCATATTGATTTGAACTTTGACCATAGGTTGATTGATCTTGGGTTGGCGGCGTTAGAAGAACGAACACAGACGGATATTGCTATGCTGTCAACTGGGATGTTTTTGCATGATTTACCGGCTGGTGTTGTAACAGCAAACGATTTACATGCATTGTTGCCACATGCAGTCCATCCAATGCGTTCTATTTTAAAGGGCGCCGATTTATGGCGTCTTGTCCAAGAAGTGATTAAAAATCAACGTTTCTTGCAGAGTGCTCATGTTAAAGGTATGGGATTCCGCGGTAATTTATGGGGCACGGTCGTTTGGGACGGTATTGAGGTAACTGACGCTGGGGATGTTTTAGTGCATAATCAGCCGATTGATTATGAAGCGCATTACACCATTGGCGCTTTAGATCATTACTATTTTATTCCGTATTTTCCAACTTTTGAAATTATGGGTCAAAATACTATGTCATATGATACTGTTTTGCGAGAAGATTTTGCCAATTATTTACATAAAAAATTCGCACCATAATGTGATTGAGAGAAGAAATTAATGAACCGAGAACGAATGAAAGAGTTAGCGGACGCCCAATTTATTGAGCGTCAAGCTAGTACCGCCATTACGACGGGTGAAACACCAGAAGATATTTTTATTAATGAGCGGCCTTATCGCTTGGTAAAAAATTATCGCGAAGCGTACGACCAACAAAAAATGGCAGCACGTTTCAGTAACTTTTTGGAGAAGTATGATTATTTGGTTGGTGATATTGCTGCTGATCAATTACGCTTGCAAGGCTTTTATAAGGATGGTACGAAAGGTGTTGCTCGTAGCCAACAAATCTCTGCATTACAAGATTTTTTGTATGAGCAAGCTAATTTTGGTGCACCATTCTTTGTACTAGAAAATTTAGCACCGCATGAAGTTATTGATGCAGAAGAAAAAGAAGATGTAAAGCCTAAAAGACGTCGACGTCAGCATAAAAATGGTGTTAGTAAGCAAAAGCAAGCTAATAATAAGCAGGGTGGTAAGTCACCAAATAAAGCAGGTAATAAGGGTAATAAACCACAGAACCATCGTGACAATAAAAAAAGAAAGAAAACACCAGTTATTAAAGAAAAGGTGCATTCAGCTCACCAACCTGAAAAACATGTCGGTAAACGCTCTAATTCAGTAGCAACGACTGGTTCAAAAAAGCATCGTCACTTTCAGGTTCGTGAACGACCAAAAAATGAAGATAAAGGATAGTAAAAGACAATGACAGAACATTACGATGGTTACTTAATTGATTTAGACGGTACTATTTATAAAGGTACTGAAAAAATGCCGAGTGGACAACGTTTTGTGCAGCGATTAGCTGATAGTCACCAAAAGTATTTATTTGTGACGAATAATTCTACTAAGACGCCAGAAGCGGTTGCAGAAAATTTGACAAATAATCATCAAATTCCAACAACTGCTGATCAAGTCTATACATCAGGTATGGCTTTAGCTGATTATTTGGCTAAATTTGATGATGTTCATCGCGTATTGATGATTGGTGAAGAAGGGCTAGAAAAAGCTTTATTGGCAAAGGGCTTCGAATTAGTGTCGCAAGCACCTGCTGATGCAGTAGCAATTGGTTTAGACCGTGACGTGACATATGAGAAAATTCTTCAAGGAACTTTAGCCATTCAACAAGGTGCTAAGTTTGTGGCAACCAATCCTGATACTAATTTACCTACCGAACGTGGTTTAGTACCTGGTGCAGGATCGGTTGTTTCATTTTTGGCAACAGCTGTGAAACCAGCACCAGTTGTGATTGGAAAACCGCAGGACATTATCATGACAGGCGCATTGGACAAATTACAGATAACGCGTAGTCAAGCTTTGATGGTTGGTGACAATTATAATACCGATATTAAAGCTGGCTTGAACGCAGATATTGATACTTTATTGGTATATTCTGGTGTTTCGAAGAAAGCGGATGTCGCAAAGGAAGAACAACAGCCTACACATTGGGTGGATTCACTGGATGATTGGCAAATCAAGTAATAATAAAGACGAATCGTCAGGATAGTTAGTAAAAAATTAGCTGTGTCTGGCGTTTTATTTTACCGTAATCCTCTTTATAATCAATATAAAATAATATTGAGGATATAAGTATGAAAGTATTAGTCATACGTTTAACAGCTTCACATGTTTACGCTAATCGTGTAAATCTAGGGCGTTGGTTGGATTGGACTGATAACCAGTTAAACCAAAATCTATTACGTCAACTTCACAGTTTAGTAATAGGTGGCACTTTGAAAATTATTGATGAAGGATTTAGTAATCAGGATAAAATAAAGTGGTATTTACTAACACAGGTTTGGCTATATGAGTGGTCGAAAAATTGGTATGTTAAACTGCAGATGATTGGTAATAAAGAGTGGTTAGATGTTAATCGTCAATCGGAATGGTGTGAACGAACAAGTTATGTGGGTGAATTACAAGTACCAGTAGCAGTGAAACGAATATTGATTGCGCATCAATTGCTAGACGAGCAAAAATCATTTTTGTGGACAAATGTAGAAGAATATCATTTAGGATGCCGCGTACGGATATGTATTTTGTCAACCAAAATACAACTTATGATAATTGAATTACGTGATGTTGAAGCTAAGCAATGGTTGGGCTATCGTTTAATGTTAACGACGATAGACAAGTTACAATTGAAAGTAATTGTTACCGATAATGCTAATTTGATAAGTAACGGTCAAAAAAAGGTATTAAATCATCATATAGAATATAAAGCATATGATAAACTATGTTTAGAAACCCAAAATTTTAAACTATTATTCCAACAACAAAAACAAAAATGGACTTATTTCTGGCGAATGTTTAATTTAACATGGGAGACAGATTATCGTTGGCGTATGATTTATCGACGATTAATGTATCAAGCGTATTTAACGCAATCTATTACCGCAATTCAAGAGATGCTTTGGTCAGAACCATTCCCTGTAACTGGTGATTTTGGCTGTTTGAAGTGGCAGTGTGATTGGCAACCAGTTTTAACGGGATTATTAACTTGGCTAATTGGCGGCAAAATTATTGATTATTGTTTAATTATTACGGCACAACCACAATTACCACTTGTTGGACAACGAAATTTTACGATTAATGAACCAAACCGTTCTGTAAAAATTCGCTTAACGAACGATGGTATGGCGGTACAACCGAGTAAAACGTTAAAGGTGATTTGTCAGGGAAAAGTCATTAGTTGTCGACGTCAATGTTGGACAATTGTTTGGCAAAATTATTAATGTAAAGAAAAAATTTACACAAAACAGGTTTCACATTTACAAATATTAGTCATAATAAAACAATAGTAATTGAAAAGAAGTTTAGGAGGCGTTCACGAATGAAACGCAATTGGTTAATAAGCGCAGTAATTATTATTATTGCTGGCGGCCTGTTAACGTTTGGGTACACAACGCGACAGAAAAACAGTGATGTTAACATCACTGCGGTTGGGTCGACGGCGTTGCAACCACTTGTTGAAGCAGCTGGAGAAGAGTTTGCTAATAACAATTTGGGTGTTCATGTCAACGTTCAAGGTGGTGGAACTGGAACAGGTTTAGCACAAGTACAAACGGGCGCAGTTGATTTAGGTAATTCAGATATGTTTGCTGGTGAAAAAGACGGCATCAATCCTAAAAAATTAGTTGATCATCGTGTGAGTGTTGTTGGTATTGCACCAATGATTAATAAACAAGCTAATGTCAAACAGTTAACACAAAAACAATTAATCGATATCTTTACGAAAAAGATTACTAATTGGCGCGAAGTTGGTGGTACTGACATGCCGATTGTTCTAGTTAACCGTGCTGCCGGTTCAGGAACTCGTGCAACCTTTGAAAAATGGGGCTTGCAGGGTGCAAAGTCTGCGTCAGCACAAGAACAAGATTCTTCGGGGATGGTTCGTTCGATCGTTAGCAGCACACCAGGCGCAATATCATATGCATCATTTGCTTATTTAGATGATTCAGTGGTAGCACCAACACTTGATGGTGTTGCAGCAACTAACAAGAACGTTATTAATGGTGACTGGCCAATTTGGTCGTATGAACATATTTATACGAATGGTCAACCAACAGGTAAAGTAAAAGAATTCTTATCATACATTGATTCAAAACGTATTCAGCAAACTTTGGTTCCGCAATTAGGATATATATCAATTCATGATATGCAGGTTGAACGTAATGAAGCAGGTAAGTTAAGCAAAGTAAACTAAGGAGTTAGGCCATGGATTTAATTCGAGAATCATTATTAAAAAAATCAAAGGCAAGCAAAAAAGATCAATTTGGCCGTGTGCTTACTTTTTCAGCACTATTGTTGATCGTTATTGTTGTTGTTTCGATTTTCTGGTTTGTTGCTTCAAAAGGGCTTGCTACATTCTTTAGTAACAAAGTAAACCTTTGGGATTTTCTGTCAGGTAAAAATTGGGCACCTGGTCAAACAGATGCACATGGTAAACCACTAACGGGTGCACTACCAATGATTACAGGATCATTTTTGGTGACATTCTTGGCAGCTTTGATTGCAACGCCGTTTGCAATAGGAACAGCTGTTTTTATGACTGAGATTTCACCAAAACGTGGTGCTAAAATATTAGGACCAGTTACAGAATTATTGGTTGGAATTCCATCTGTTGTTTACGGATTTATTGGTTTGTCTGTTATTGTTCCGACGTTGCGTTTTCTATTTGGTGGCTCAGGATTTGGTATTTTAGCCGGAGCAATGGTGCTATTCGTTATGATTTTGCCAACGGTTACATCAATGACGGTTGATACCTTAAAATCAGTACCACGTCATTATCGTGAATCAGCGTTAGCATTAGGAGCTACACGTTGGCAGACAATTTACAAGGTAATCTTGCGTTCTGCAACACCAGGAATTTTAACGGCCGTTGTTTTTGGAATGGCTCGTGCCTTTGGTGAGGCTTTGGCTGTACAAATGGTAATTGGTAATGCATCGTTGATGCCGAAAGACTTAACGTCACCTGCTTCAACGTTGACATCAATTTTGACACAAGGTATTGGAAATACTGTTATGGGATCATTAGAAAACAACGTTCTTTGGAGCTTAGCTTTGATTTTGTTGTTGATGTCACTTGTCTTTAATATCATCATTAGAGCAATTGCAAAGAAGGGAGCGATTTAAAATGTTAAACCCAAAACAAAGTGATAAGTTAGCAAGTATTATGTTATATTCCATTGCTGGTTTTGTAATATTAGTACTGGCTGCTTTAGTGGGATATATTTTAGTTCAAGGTGTACCACACTTGTCATGGCACTTTTTAACATCGCCTTCATCAGCATTTACGGCAGGCGGTGGAATCGGTGTTCAATTATTTAACTCCTTTTATCTATTGATTATTACTATGATTATTTCGTTTCCGATTGCATTGGGAGCAGGAATTTATCTACATGAGTATGCTAATCAAAAGAACCAATTTATTCGTTTAACACGTACGGCAATTGAAATTTTGTCATCATTACCGTCAGTTGTTGTTGGATTGTTTGGTTTCTTGTTATTTGTTGTTCAGTTTAAATTAGGCTTTTCAATCCTATCAGGAGCGATTGCTCTAACTTTCTTTAACCTACCATTGTTGACACGTTCTGTTGAAGATTCATTACGTAGTATTCCGGATTTACAACGTGAAGCAGGGGCTGCTTTAGGATTGTCACGTTGGGAAACAGTTGGTCATATTATTTTACCAGCTGCTGTTCCTTCAATCGTAACGGGGGTTGTGTTGTCAGCGGGACGTGTGTTTGGTGAAGCGGCCGCTTTGATTTATACAGCTGGTCAATCAGCACCAGCATTAGATTTTGGTGATTGGAACCCATTTAATACAGCTAGTCCATTAAATATTATGCGTCCAGCCGAGACATTGGCTGTGCATATTTGGAAGGTTAATTCAGAAGGAATCATGCCCGATGCCGCTGCTGTTTCTGCAGGAGCTTCGGCAGTCTTAATTATCGCTGTTTTGTTGTTTAATTTCTTAGCACGCTTTTTGAGTAGCGTTTTGTATAAGCATCTAACGGCAACAAAATAGAAAAGAGGAGGGTCGTGATGACGGCTAATTTACAAGGGTCTTTAAATTTAACGGGTTCACAACCTGATCGTCATATTTATCAAATGGATAATGACAAGCATGAAATTGCATTGTATACCAAAGATTTACAAGTATCGTATGGTAATAATGTGGCTTTAAAGAATGCGGATTTATCATTTGAACGATTTAAAATAACATCATTAATTGGCGCATCGGGATCTGGTAAATCAACATTTTTACGTTCTTTGAATCGTATGAATGATGACGTAGCAACTGTCGACGGCCAGATTATGTATCGTGGTTTGGATATTAATTCGCATGATATTGATGTTTATGAAATGCGTAAACATATTGGGATGGTGTTTCAACGACCTAATCCATTTGCAAAGTCAATTAGTGATAATATAACGTTTGCGCTAAAACAACATGGTTTGCACGATAAGGCCAAATTAGCTGAAATTGTGGAAACTTCATTGAAACAAGCGGCTTTATGGGATGAGGTTAAAGATGATTTGAAAAAATCAGCCTTGTCACTATCAGGTGGTCAGCAACAACGTTTGGTTATTGCGCGTGCTATTGCTATGAAGCCGGATATTTTACTATTGGATGAGCCAGCTTCAGCATTGGATCCAATTTCATCCGCTAAGATTGAAGATACGTTGATGGAACTGAAGAAGCATTACACAATTATTATTGTTACGCATAACATGCAACAAGCAAGTCGTATTTCAGATTATACAGCCTTTTTCCATACGGGAGAGGTAGTCGAGTACGACTTGACAAGAAAGATATTCACGCGACCAAAGGTGCAATTAACGATTGATTATGTAAACGGAAACTTTGGTTAGAGGGGATCAACAGATGACAGAAAAAATTTTAGTTACTGAAAATGTTCATCTTTACTATGGTAAAAAGGAAGCCCTCCATGGTATTGATCTTTCATTTAACAAAAATGATATTACGGCTTTAATTGGGCCTTCAGGTTCGGGAAAGTCGACATATTTACGGGCATTAAATCGAATGCATGATTTAGCAGATAATGTCACGGTCAATGGAACCTTTATGTTCAATGGTCAAGATATTTATGCACCAAATACTGATACAGTTAATTTACGACAAAAAATCGGGATGGTGTTTCAACAACCTAATCCGTTTCCATTTTCAATTTATGATAATGTTGCTTTCGGATTGCGAACGGCCGGAAATAAAGATAAAGGCTTTTTGGATGAAACGGTTGAAAAATCATTGAAGCAAGCAGCCATTTGGGATGAAGTAAAAGATACATTGCATAAATCTGCTTTGTCATTGTCAGGTGGTCAGCAGCAACGTGTTTCAATTGCACGTGCCTTGGCAACTAGCCCTGAAATTTTATTGTTAGATGAGCCAACTGCGGCCCTAGACCCAATGTCAGCAAGTAAGGTAGAAGATACGATGATGCAGTTACGAAATCAGTTAACGATGATTATCGTGACCCACTCAATGGCTCAGGCGTCACGTATTTCAGATAAAACGGCATTCTTTATGGATGGCGATTTGGTCGAATTTGATAATACGAAAAAAATCTTTTTGGATCCAGCAAAACAAGAAACACAAGATTATATCTCTGGACGTTTTGGTTAAATTGATATTTAGGGTATGATAAAGAAAAACGGAAAGGAAATATTGAAATGCGACAATATTTTGATGATGAGCTAGCAGATTTGGATACATCTTTTAAAGAGATGGGGTTATTAGTATCAGAAACGTTGGATGAATCAGTGCAGGCATTTTTAGATCATAATCGTACTCTTGCTCAAGAGATTATTGATCGTGATAGCGCTATTAATCAACGTGAAATTGCAATCGAAAAGAAATCTTTTGAGATGATTGCATTGTACCAACCTGTGACAACTGATTTACGTGAAATTATGACAGTTTTAAAAGCAGTTTCTGTATTAGAGCGAATTGGTGATAATGCTCGTAATATTGCAATTTCAACTATTCACGTTAAAGGAAGTAAGCGTGTCGCTGCAATTGAAAAAACAATCGGCGAGACTGGTTCGAATGTTGCTAAGATGGTTTCACAAGTTTTGGATTACTATGTTAACGATGATGCCGTTGCTGCTGAAACAATTTCAGAAGTGGCTGCAAGTATTTCAGAAGTAACTCGTGATATCCGTGAAATGTCTATTGAAGCCATGGAAGCTGATCCAGAACAAGTTCCGGCAGCTACAGATTACTTAGTAGTTGCGGGTTATCTAAAACGTACCTCTGATTACGTGACGGATATTGCAGAATGGATTATTTATAAGCGAACGGGTAAAATTGTTGAATTAAATCCGGGAACGTCTTCATTCATTTAAAAACTTAATTGAACAGTGAATCCTTAATGAGGGTTCGCTGTTTTTTATTATTTCAGTTAAAATAAATAAAAGACTGAGTATGGATGGAGGAAAGTATGCCAACAGTAACGAAAGTAACACAACAACGCCGGGCAGGACGTTACAACATTTATTTAGACGATGAATATGCGTTTGCTGTTGATGAAAAAGTGTTGATTACGTATAACCTATTTAAAGGGACCGAGCTAGATGAAACTGAAATTGAGACAATTAAGGCAGCCGAATTTAGTCAAAAGGCATATACACAAGCGTTAGTGTATGCAACCGGTCAAATGCGTACCAGTAAACAAATCAGTCGTAAATTAAAAGAACGGGGCTATGAAACCAGTTTAATTAAAGAAGTTGTAAAGCGTTTGAATGACGATCACGTTATTGATGATGAAGCATATGCGCAAACATATGTTGATCAAGCTAAATCGGCAGGAAAATTAGGACCTAGAGGGGTACAGTTTAAGTTACAACAAGCAGGTATTGATCAATTCATTATTGAGGATGCGCTAGTTGCATATGAATTAGATGATCAAATAGCCGCTTTAACAACACGGGTTGCTAGCTTGTTAGAAAAAAATGCGCGCTACTCAAAATTTATGGCTGAACAAAAAACGCAACAAAAACTGTTACAGCAAGGTTTTGATTTAAATTTAATTAAACAGGCAATTCAGGACTATCGATTAAATGAGACAACGGATGAAACATTAGAATGGGATAATTTAGATCGCGATGCATCAATTGCTGCTAATCGTTACGCTGATTATAGTGGTTGGGAATTTAAGCAGAAGGTCAAATCAACATTATATCGTAAGGGGTATGATTTAAATTTAGTTGATAAATGGTTGCGACAACGTGATTAAGTTTGCAGTGTTTTTTGCCGGTTTGCGTGATACAATGTAATAGGAAAAATATTACTGGAAAATACAGAAAGCTCAAGATAATGAAAGATAGTCGACTACCTCGTGAAGGCGACTTTGTGACTATTAAGAGCTACAAGCATGATGGCAGTTTACATCGAACTTGGCGAGATACAATGGTGCTTAAGACGAGTGAAAATGCAATTATTGGGTTGAACGACCATACGTTAGTTACTGAAGATGATGGACGACGTTGGGTAACACGTGAACCGGCAATTGTTTATTTTCATCGTAAATATTGGTTCAATATTGTTGCAATGATTAGAGATAATGGTGTTTCATATTATTGTAACTTAGCGTCACCATTTGTTTTGGACAAGGAAGCGTTAAAATATGTTGATTACGATTTGGATGTGAAAGTCTTTCCAAATGGTGAGAAGCGTTTGTTGGATACAGACGAATACGAATTACATAAAGCGCACTGGCGTTATCCGGCAGATGTTGACTATATTGTGCGTGAACATGTTAAAATCCTTGTTGATTGGATTAATAACCAGCAAGGGCCATTTTCCGATGCATATATTGACTTGTGGTACCGACGTTATTTAGAAATAAAGCGGCGGAATAGTCGACAATAGTCGTCATAAAATAAGCAGAAAAGATTACTGGATAAGTAATCTTTTTTTGTTATTAATAACGTTTAAACCGCGGTTTAGGACTATTGAAACAATTGATAATATTAGTTATACTGAATTGTTAAGTTGTTTAAAATGAAATTAAAATAAAAAAGAAAATAAAAGGACGATAAATTATGGCTTCACTAAAAGAAGAAACGCAAACACGGCGTACATTTGCTATTATTTCTCATCCGGATGCTGGTAAGACGACGATTACAGAGCAACTATTAAAGCTTGGAGGAGTTGTTCGTGAAGCTGGTACAGTCAAGGGTCGCAAAGGAAATTTTGCAAAATCTGACTGGATGGAAATTGAACAAAAACGTGGTATTTCGGTTACATCATCAGTATTACAATTTGATTTTGATGGTAAGCGAATTAATATTTTGGATACCCCAGGACACGAGGATTTCTCGGAAGATACATACCGAACATTGATGGCCGTTGATTCAGTTATTATGGTGGTTGATTCTGCAAAGGGTATTGAACCACAAACTAAAAAGTTATTTGAGATTGTTAGTGAGCGCCACATTCCAATTTTTACGTTCTTTAATAAGCTTGATCGTGATGGTCGTGAACCGTTGGACTTAGTTGACGAATTGGAAAGTACATTAGGTATCAATGCATATCCGATGAACTGGCCAATTGGTTCAGGAAAGATTTTAGCTGGTTTATTTGATCGTTATCACAATAATGTTGAAGTTTACCGTCCAGCTAGCGAAGCAGAACGCTTTTTGCCACTTAATGAAGCCGGCGTTGACCTAGTTAACCCTAACCCAATTCAAGAAGATTCATTGTGGGATGAAACTCGAGATGAAATTGAGATGTTACAGGATGCAGGTAATGCATTTGATGAAGCTGCGGTGATGCGTGGTGAGCTAACACCAGTATTCTTCGGATCAGCCTTGCAGGGATTTGGTATTGAAACATTTTTGCAGACTTATATGCAATTTGCCCCAGCACCAGCTCCTAAGAAGACGATTTCGGGTGATACAGTAGTACCAACTGATGAGCAATTTAGTGGTTTTGTTTTTAAGATTCAAGCTAATATGAACCCTAATCATCGTGATCGCATTGCTTTTTTGCGTATTGTTTCAGGTGAATTTGAACGTGGTATGGATGTAACGTTACAACGTACTAAGAAGAAGATTCGTTTATCAAATGTAACCCAGTTTATGGCTGATACACGTGAAAATGTTGAAAAAGCTTATCCAGGTGATATTATTGGTATTTATGATACTGGTAACTTCCAAATTGGAGATACGATTTACGCTGGTAAACATGAAGTAACATTTGAAGAGTTGCCAACATTTACGCCTGAATTATTTATGCGTGTGCATGCTAAGAATGTTTTGAAGCAAAAGTCGTTCCATAAAGGAGTAACACAGTTAGTACAAGAAGGTACTATTCAGATGTATACTGCTTGGGATTCGGGTGATTATATCATTGGTGCAGTGGGTGCTTTGCAGTTCGAAGTTTTCCAGTTTAGAATGGAAAACGAGTATAATACTGAAGTAACGCTAGAACCAATGGGTTCAAAAATTGCGCGTTGGATTGATGCAGAACAACTTGATCCACGAATGGCATCATCACGTAACTTGTTAGTACGTGACCGTCATGAAAATCCAGTATTTTTGTTTGAGAACCAATTTGCTGAACGCTGGTTTGCTAATAAGTATCCAGATGTAAAATTGGAAGCGAAATTATAAGGTAAATATTGCTAGTCATTTATTTTGTAGCCCATATTATGAGACTAGTTACAACGCTTATGGTTATACCGACCAACAAGTCGGTGTAATTGTAAGTGTTTTTTTATGGAGAAATTACTCTTAACAGGTTAGTGGAGGAAGTGTATAATCGGTGAATTGTAGGCATGATTTGATTATGTTAAAATTAACTAACTATTATAAAGGAGTGTTTTTTGATGGACAAACAATCAATGGATCCACATGTCCAGGCAGGACTGTATGGGACACCCCAAGTTAATCCCGATGAGCAAAATCATTATTTGGGAAACTTTCGTGAACGTGTATACGCGTTACAGACGCGTGAACATGTTGGTGAAAGTCAATATATGCAAGCATGGGAAAAACAATTCTCAAAATATCCAGAAGCAACTTTATATTTAAATGGTCATTTAGATCGTGACACGCTTGATAAGTTTATTAAGTTGGCATCACGATATAAATTACGATTCACACTGAAAACAGACGAAGTCTATAATCATTCGGATGTTATGGTAGTGTTGGCTGCAAAATTTGCTGTACATCAAGATATAGTAGATATTAATGAATTGATTAGTCAACAAACACAGTCAACCCAAAAGCCAGAATCAGAGACAAAAAAGCCATGGTATAAAAAGTTGTTTTAAGTAATTGAAGGGAGGTCTTGCGAAATGCAGCAACCATTAGCTTATCGCATGCGTCCACGCACAATTTCAGAAGTTGTTGGTCAACAACATTTAGTCGGTGAAGGTAAGATTATTAATCGCATGGTAACAGCTAAAATGTTATCATCGATGATTTTATATGGACCACCTGGAACGGGTAAAACTAGTATCGCTAGTGCGATTGCCGGATCAACGAAGTATGCTTTTCGTATACTAAATGCAGCAACTGATAGTAAAAAAGATTTGCAGATGGTCGCTGATGAAGCGAAGATGTCAGGAACGGTCATTTTGTTATTAGATGAAATTCATCGCTTAGATAAAACAAAACAAGATTTTTTATTGCCACATTTGGAAAGCGGTAATATCGTTCTAATTGGTGCAACCACTGAAAATCCTTATTTATCAATATTACCCGCTATTCGTTCACGAACACAAATTTTTGAAGTTAAGCCATTATCAGAAGATGACATGCAAATTGCAATTGACCGAGCTCTAACAGATAAAGAGCGTGGTTTGGGTGATTTTAAAGTCACTTTGGATGATGATGCACGTAAACAGTTAGTATACGCAACGAATGGTGATTTACGTTCGGCGTTAAATGGTCTTGAACTAGCGGTTAGATCAACTAAGCCTAGTGATGATGGAGCTGTGCATATTACGCTAGCAATTGTTGAGGAAACTATCCAGCGTAAGGCAGTTACTGCTGATAAAGATGGTGATGGTCATTATAATGTCATTTCAGCCCTTCAAAAATCAATTCGTGGTAGCGATACAGATGCTGCATTACATTACTTAGCACGTTTAATTGAGGCGGGAGACCTGCCAATCATTGCGCGACGATTACAAGTTATCGCCTATGAAGATATTGGCTTAGCAAATCCAGCGGTGGTGCAGAGAGCTGTTATGGCTGTTCAAACTGCACAACAATTAGGTTTTCCGGAAGCGCGAATTCCGTTAGCCAACGCAGTCATTGAATTGGCGCTGTCACCAAAATCAAATTCTGCAATATCAGCGGTTGATGAGGCGATTGCGCGTGTAAGAAAGGGTGGTACTGGTGATGTACCGGATCATCTAAAAGATGCACACTATTCAGGTGCAAAGAAGTTAGGACACGGGGTTGATTATGTTTATCCACACGGTCATCCTGGTGATTGGGTACCACAGCAGTACTTACCTGATAAATTAGTTGGTGCTTCGTATTTTAAGCCAACTGGTAATTCGAAGGTTGAACAAGCATACAAAGAGCAATATGCTAAATTACGTCAAGCACAACAAAATGGTTTGAAAAAACGTTAAAAGGTATCCTAATATGTCAAGTCTTTAATTTTACTCATTTATTAGTATAATAAAAGAATAGATGGATTCCTTGGGCGTACGCGTAATTCTACATTTCTGTAGTTGCTTTACAACCAATTAGCTCGGGGATGTCGGGATGCCGCTATAACATGCTGTTTCACTCAGTAGTTGTAAAAGCGGACTTATTCACCCACTTACCTTTAATCGGAGCCAACTCAGTTGAATTTACTAACGGCGCCAAGCAAGTGTCCATTATTATTAATTATCGTTGTGATAATTAATAATGTTAGTCGTCCATGTTCGATATTCTATCGAGGGTGGGCGATTTTTTATAAATGCTAGAAAAAAGGAACTTAATTATGATTATCAGTTTATATCTTTTATTTGCTATTGTTATTGGTGGTTTAGGTGTCTATTTATTAATGCATAAAAAAGGATTTTTAGGGATACCGGCAAAGGCAGCGAAGCAACCTGCCCAGTGGTTTGGCTGGATATTTAGTATTGATGCCGTACTCTTAATTATTAGTGCTGTTATGACCAAAGGTGCCCCATTACCAGGTGGATTATTTGTTATTTTAGGTACTTTAATGACAACTGTATTGTCCATTGTGGTGGTTCGTCTTTTATTTAAATAAATTAATATATATTGTTTTTAAAGTTTTGCATGCAAATTTGTGAAAAAATATATAAAATACGTTATAATAAAGGTGTAGTAAAAAGTGCATATATCGTCGAATAGACAGGGGGAACTGTTATGGCTGATGTAAAAGTAAATTATAAGAACATTTTGGTACCAGTGGATGGATCGAAGGAGGCCGAGGCAGCACTAGAGCGTGCGATTAAGGTTACTCGTCAAAATGGTCCTGATGCAAAGTTGCAAATTCTACATGTTATTGACACACGTTCATTCCAAAGTGTGACTGATTTTAGGACAACTATGGTTGAACAAGTTGCTGACACTGCTAAGAAGACTTTGGAAAAGTATTTAGAGCAAGCTAAGTCAGCTGGAATTGAAAACGTTGATTACGCAATCGAATATGGTTCACCAAAGAGTGTCATTGCACAACAAGCACCAAGTAAGTATGGTAGTGACTTGATTATGATTGGGGCAACTGGTTTGAACGCAATTGAGCGTTTGTTGATTGGTTCTGTTACTGAGTATGTAACTCGTGTTTCTAAGGTCGACACTTTGATTGTTCGTTCATAAAAGATTTATAGATAAATTAAGCTGAAAGAGATTTGATATACTTATCAGGTCTCTTTTTTGGTAGACGTGTAATTATTTTAAGTTACTGTTATTTTCTGTTACAATAATCTTAATATCGACAGTTAAAGAATGGAGATTGCAATATGAGTGAGTCAAAACTAAATTTGGTAGCATCGACATTAGCAAATAGTTTGGGGACGACTGTAATTGGTCACGTGACCACAGCTGATGTTGTGATTACCATGAAGTATGCGAGTGGGAAATTTGAGACGGTTACTTCTGATGAATCAGGAAGTTTCTTAGCCAAGGTGCCAACAAATAATGGTGGTGAAGTAACTATTGAAGCCGAATCACCAGATCATACAAAAAAGGAATCATTAACATTAGTGATTGAACAACCAGCACCGGTTATCACCGCTGTTATTTCAACACAAAATGGACAACGTCTGTTGGAAGGTCAAGTTAACCAAGCTGACGTGTCTGTTTCAGTACATTTTGTTGGGGATGAACATGTGATTTCATTGCCAGTTGATAAAAACTTAGAGTTTGAATTGGTGTTACCTGATGAAATCGTGCCAAGCCAAATAGAAGTGCATGCCACTAGCAATGAGACGGGTAAGACAGGAAGAACAATTGTTGGTTTAGGTGTCACTTCAAAAACATTGGCTATGCCTGCTTTAACGGATGAAATGATTGCTGAGTATATCCGTAAAGAAGAAGTTAAGCAACCTGAACAACCGGCACAATTGAAGCGTACTAGTACTAATGAAACGAAGTTAAGTGAAACTAAGGAAATGACAACCACACCAGTTTTAGAAAATGAAACGGTTGTTGATACAGCTGCAGGTAACAGTCAGGCTGAGGCAGTAACGTCAGTAGATACTGACAAAGCTGATTTAGTAACTAAAGCAGATAAGACTGAAAGTGTTGATCCTGTACCAGAGCTGCCGGAATCACGCACAAAGCGTCGTAAGCGTAGTGGTATTCGCGGATTCTTCGCACGCCTCTTTGGCTGTAAAGGATAATGTTACAAAAATAGTAGCAGTTTTAACAAAACAGTAGTATTGTTAATCTAACTGTGACATGGTATCAAAAAAGTAGTAATAATTTGTGATAAAATATTATGGTTTAAGGAATGGAAAGGTAAATCATAATGCACAAACGACAAGTTACAATGATCATAGGAATTATGGTAGTTGCAGCAGTGGTTGCAATTTTTGCAATCGTTTTTAATAGTTCTTCACATCAAAATAAAGAGGCAGTAGCCGCTGCTTCTTCGGAACATGTGGAAAGTACTGTGAAAAAAGATAAGACGAATAAGTCTAATAAAAAAGCCGCTAAGTCAACGACAGATATGAACAAGATATCGAGCACTACCAAAGATGAGCAAGCTTTGGATATCAAGGCGTTATTGAAAAATCAAATTGACGCACCTAAGATTGCTTCTGTAAAACAAGATAATAAAACGATTCAGGTTGTTTTTGAAGACGATGGTACTAAAACACTTGATGAATTTATGGCAGCTTACGCTAAGGCGACGATTGCAATTGTTAAGGCAGCTGCTAAGAATGGTAGTGAGTCCGTTACAACCGCTCGTCAAGTAAAACTTGAAGATGGGTTAGAGTACGCAGTTGCTGCTAAATGGGACAAAGATCAATTAGCAAATGGGGCAAAACTTGCTGATGATGCAGCAATAAAAGATGTGCTGCTTAGTGCCGATCATTATGCTATCGGTGGTTCAGCTTGGGATGCTTTAACGCAACGCCAAAAGAATGATTATAAAAATCATCAACAAGGTGGACTAGGTAAAACTACTGATGATGCATTTAATAAGTGGGTACAATCCGGCATTGTTAAAAATTAACAATAAAAAGCAATAATTATCGATTATAAAAAGGGACCGTTAATCCAACCACTTACATGGTAGATTAACGGTCCCTTAGTTTTTGGAATGATTTTTATTGAAATAAATAATCAAATAAACAGCGTGTTATAAATTGATAGGTACATCAATGTTGCACCAAGAAGAACGAATAGATGCCAGTAAACATGATTTAATGGTAGCTTTGGCATGAGATACAACAGTGAACCAACGGTGTAAGTAATACCACCAGCCAGTAGTAGATAAAATGCTACTGGTGATAAAGTCGCATATAATGCTGGTAGTGCTAGGATAATAAACCAGCCCATTAAGACATAGATGATTACGGAAATCCAAGGCCAACGGCCAACGCAAAAGGTATCATAAATAAATCCCAAAATGGTGCATAATAGAATGGTACCCCAAATTGGCCAACCGATTTTTGGCTCTAAAAATAGCCAGGTATAAGGTGTATAGCTACCAAGAATGACAAGGTAGATACCATAGTGATCTAGGAATTGTAATATTTTACCGGCTTTGGTAAATATTAAAGCGTGAAATAGGGTTGAAGCTAGTAAAAAGCTAATAATTGATAACGCATAGATTGATAGAGCGATAATTGCGAAACTAGAAAAACCGTGCTTTATGCTATTGACAATTAAGATAGTGGCCCCGATAATGGCAGCGACAACGCCAAGACCATGGGTGACGGCGTTTAAAGTTTCGTACGTAATTAAATAGCGGCGATTTTCATTAGTTAGAGTAGGCATAGAAACCTCCTAAATGTTGATTTAAATAATAGTTTTAATAGGTTATGATTATAATAACTAATTAATCTAGTTTTGTAAACTAGATTAATTAGTTAAAGAAATAAAAAGAGGGTAATATGGTTTTAGGAACATTGATAAAGGGCATGATGATTGGCTTTGCCTTCGTCGCCCCAATTGGTATGCAAAATTTATATGTATTTAATAATGCATTAACGAATTCATTTAAACGTTCGTTAATTTACGTGCTGTTTGTGTGGATTGCTGATTCATTATTTTCATTAGCAGCTTTTTTTGGTATGGGTGCTATTATTAGTTCAGTGACTTGGTTAAGATTATTAGTTATGTTAGTTGGTGGAGGCTTGGTCATTTGGATCGGTTGGGGCATTTTGCGAAGTGCTAATAATGTACAATTAAATACAACCGGAAATAACTTACCAGTTAAACAAGCATTTATTACAGCTTTTATTGTCTCTTGGGCAAATCCACAAGCCTTAATTGATGGAAGTTTATTGCTAGGTGCATTACGAGGAACGTTAGAGCAGGTACAGGTCTGGCCATTTATTATTGGTGTGATTACGGCAACTTTTATTTGGTTTAATACCATTACAATTGTGATGAACATTTTGAAGGAACGCTTGCCTAAAAAGGTTTTGGTCTGGGTTAACATTTTGTCAGGAATCATCGTGTTGGGATATGGTACTTATCTCTTAATTCAAGCCATTATAGAATTGGTGCCATAACTGGTTGTATATGCAACTAAGTCTTGATTTTTAGCAATTAACATTGTAAAATTGCTTTCATAGCAATGTACTAGAGAGTACGAGTAGCATTATTATCAGCGACAAAATCATTTTGGTGGAAGATTTTGATTAAATCTACTTGGAAGGTAACTAGTGGGCTTTACCAGTGAAATTAAGTAGTTGGTAACGTTTTGGCGCGTTAAGTCAGAATGAGATAGAGAAATAAACTCTAATTCAGGTGGTACCGCGATAATGTCGCCCTGATCATACAGATAATTGTATGGTTGGGGCTTTTTTATTGTCTAAAAGCTGATAAAGAGTAGTAAAAAATAAGGAGTTAAGGTTATGCGAGAAATTGATATGCCTGGTAAGTACAACCCAACTGCCGTTGAAGCAGGTCGTTATGATAAATGGGTGCAAGAAAAGCGTTTTAAGCCATCAGAAAATAAAAAGGCACGTCCTTATTCAATCGTAATTCCACCACCAAACGTTACTGGTAAGTTACATTTGGGACACGCTTGGGATACGACTTTGCAAGATATGTTAATTCGTCAAAAGCGAATGCAAGGATTTGATACTTTGTGGTTGCCTGGTATGGACCATGCTGGTATTGCAACGCAAGCTAAGGTTGAACAACGTTTGGCAGAAGAAGGCGTTTCACGCTATGACCTAGGTCGTGAAAAGTTTGTTGATCAGGTCTGGGACTGGAAAAATGAATATGCTGCCACAATTAAAGCACAATGGGGTAAACTAGGACTTTCACTAGATTATGATCGTGAACGCTTTACATTGGATGACGGTTTGTCACAAGCAGTTCGTAAGGTTTTCGTGACTTTATATGAAAAAGGCTTGATTTACCGTGGTGAATACATCATTAATTGGGATCCTAAAGCACGTACAGCTTTGTCTGATATCGAGGTTATTCACCAAGATGATGAAGGAGCTTTCTATCACGTACAATACCCATTTGTAGATGATGATGTAACTTATGAAGGTAAGCACTATATTGAAATCGCAACGACACGTCCTGAAACGATGTTTGGGGATGTTGCTGTTGCTGTGCACCCTTCAGATGAGCGTTATAAAGCATTAGTTGGTAAAAAGGTTTTGGTACCATTGGTAAATCGTGAAGTACCAATTATTGCTGATGAATATGTTGATCCTGAATTTGGTTCTGGAATGGTTAAAATTACACCAGCCCATGATCCTAATGATTTTGGTGTCGGTAATCGTCATGACTTGGAACGTATCAATACGATGAATGAAGATGCATCGATGAATGAGCGTGCGGGCAAGTACGTGGGTATGGACCGTTTTGATGCACGTAAAGCAATCGTTGCTGATCTTGAAGCTGGTGGCTGGATGTTGTCGGTTGAACCAATTGTGCACGCCGTTGGTCACTCAGAACGTACAGGTGTACAGGTTGAGTCTCGCTTATCAACACAATGGTTCGTTAAGATGAAGCCATTGGCTGAACAAGCTCTTGATATGCAAAAGTCAGATGATCGTGTTGACTTTTACCCACCACGTTTTGAAGGTACTTTCACACGTTGGATGGATGATATTCATGATTGGGTTATTTCACGTCAATTATGGTGGGGACACCAAATTCCAG
Source organism: Weissella bombi (assembly GCF_900094835.1). Lineage (GTDB taxonomy): Bacteria > Bacillota > Bacilli > Lactobacillales > Lactobacillaceae > Weissella > Weissella bombi. The sequence goes on from NZ_FMAO01000006.1 coordinate 72,996, forward strand.
CATGGTATCACAAAGAAACGGGTGAAATGTATGTTGGTATGGAAGCACCTGAAGATATTGAAAACTGGACGCAAGATGAAGATGTGCTAGATACATGGTTCTCATCAGCTTTGTGGCCATTTTCAACGATGGGTTGGCCAGATACAGATGCAGAAGACTTTAAGCGTTACTTCCCAACTAATACGTTGGTAACAGGTTATGACATTATCTTCTTCTGGGTTGCACGTATGATGTTCCAATCTAAAGAATTTACGGGTCGTCGTCCATTTAAGAATGTCTTGATTCATGGTTTGATTCGTGACGAACAAGGACGTAAGATGTCAAAGTCATTGGGTAACGGTATTGACCCAATGGACGTTATTGAAAAGTATGGTGCAGATGCATTGCGCTGGTTCTTAGCAACTGGTTCAACACCTGGACAAGATGTGCGTTTCTCTTATACAAAGATGGATTCAGCATGGAATTTTATTAACAAAATTTGGAATGCATCACGTTACGTTTTGATGAATTTGGCAGATGATACTAAGGCTGAATTACCAGCAGATAAAGATAGTTTCTCATTAGCTGATAAGTGGATTTTGTCACGCTTGAATGAGACCATCGCTACTGTAACGAAGAACTTTGACAAGTTTGAATTTGGTGAAGCCGGTCGTGCACTTTATAATTTCATTTGGAATGATTTTGCTGACTGGTACATTGAGATGACTAAGGAAACTTTGAATGGTGATGATGAAGCTGCACAAAAAACAGTGCAAGCAATTTTGGCCTATGTATTAGATAACACACTACGCCTATTGCACCCAATCATGCCATTTGTGACTGAAGCTATTTGGCAAGAGATGCCACATGAAGGAGAGTCAATTGTTACAGCTGCTTATCCAACGGTTAATGCAGACTTGAATGATGAGCAAGCTGAAGTTGATTTCAACAGTCTAGTAGACTTGATTAAAGCAGTTCGAACTATTCGTACGGAAGCTAATGCACCAATGTCAACGACGATTGATGTTTTGATTAAGACAAGTGATGAGAACTTACAACGTATCTTTAAAGAAAATATTGATTACATTAACCGTTTTGTAAAGCCAAAGGATTTGCAAATTGCTGCTGATATTCAAGCGCCTGATTTGGCAATGACACAAATTATTTCTGGAGCTGAAATCTATGTGCCACTTGCTGAATTGATTGATTTGGATGATGAAATTGCGCGTTTGCAAGATGAAATTAAGAAATTCCAGGGTGAAGTAAAACGTGCTAATGGTAAATTAGGTAATGAAAAGTTTGTTAACAACGCACCTGAAGCAGTCGTTGCTGCAGAGCGTGAGAAGTTGGCAGATTGGGAAAACAAACTACAAGCAACTCAAAATCGTTTAGCACAATTACAGGATGCACAAGCATAGTAAAAAATCACTTGCGATAATGATTATTTACGTGTACAATTAAATGTATTGTGAATCACGAATTTAAGCTGTTCGTCGTTACAATTTAGTAAATTACACAAACAGGAGCGCCGTCTACTTTGTAGAAGGCGCTTTTGTTTTTTATAGGATAAAATGAGGGTAGACATGACAGAGATAACTACAGCAGCTCAAGCAATTGCGTATATTCATGGTCGTCATAAGTGGACAAAAACGCCAACTTTTAATCGTTTAAATAAAATTTTGGATTTATTAGGGCATCCAGAACAAAAATCAAAGTATGTTCACATTACTGGTACAAATGGTAAGGGTTCAACTAGTAAAATGGTGGCGCAATTGCTTAGAAAAAGTGGGTTACGCGTTGGTTTGTTTACATCACCCTATATTTTAAAATTTAATGAACGTATTCAAGATGATAATGGCAATATTTCAGATGCTGATTTGGTAGCGATAATGCAAGAGTTAGCACCTATCGTGGATAAATTAGATAACATCTTACCAAGTGGGTTAACTGAATTCGAAACGTTAACAGTGTTGATGTTTCTGTACTTTGCTAAGCATCCAGTTGATGTTGTTGTTTTGGAAGTTGGTGTTGGTGGTACTTGGGATTCAACTACCATTATTCCTGATAAAATTGTTTCAGTGATAACAACTGTGGGTCTTGATCATATGCAGGTGTTGGGGAATACGTTGGCGAAAATTGCCACACAGAAAGCTGGTATTATTCAAAAGCAACGACCAGTTGTAGTCGGACGTTTACCACAGTCGGCTAATGAAGTGATCGATGTTGTTGCAAATGCGATGGGATCATCTATTTATCGCTTAGGTGAGCAATTTGAAGTAACTTCTCTGCAGAATAACCATGCATGGGGTGAAATTTTCGCAGTGACTGGGTCGATTAATTATGCAAGTGTTTTTGTTGATTTAATGGGACAATATCAAATTGATAATGCAGCCGTTGCGCTACAAACTGCGCAAATTGTATGTGATTATTTTGGGATAACGTTAACCAACGATGCCGTTAACGCAGCATTAAAGACAGTTACCTGGCCTGTGCGTTTCGAAAAAGTTAGTGAACAACCATTGATTGTTTTAGATGGCGCACACAATGAACCTGGCGTGCAAGCATTAGTCGAAACGATTCGGGCGCATTTTAGTACGCGAACAGTTCATATCTTGTTTGGGGCGTTACAAGATAAAAATTATGCAAAAATGTTACAATTATTAGCGGACTTACCAAATGCTGATTTGCATGCTGTAGGTTTTCAAGGTCCCAATAATCGACAACCACTTAATCCCGCACAAGCTGCTCAACAAGTTAAAACACATGTTGTATCAGTTCATGAAGATTGGCAGAGCGGTTTGGCAGAAGTAAAATCACAAATGCAATCTAATGATTTAATTTTGCTAACTGGGTCATTATATTTTGTTTCTGAAGTGCGACAAAATTTGGTGTTATCAGATTAAAAGTGGGGGATTTGTTGTACTTTATAAAGTATATAAAAATAATAGTAATAAGACGGCTGAATAATTCAGTTAAAATGGAGTAATAAAAGATGATTATTTTGCAAGCAAGTAATGTTGCACGTCGTTTTAACGGTGTGACGTTCTTTGATAATATTTCAATGCAGATTCAAAGTAAGGCTCGTGTTGGTTTGGTGGGCCGTAATGGAGCGGGAAAATCAACGTTGTTGAAAATGTTGATTGGTGAGACGACACCGGATGAGGGTGAAGTTTCGATGAAAAAAGGCATTCGGATGGCTTATCTAGCTCAAAATTCCGGCTTGGATTCTGATTTATCAGTTTACAATGAGATGTTAACAGCGTTTGATGATGTTATTGCGTTGGAAAAGCGGTTACGCCAAATGGAAAACCAAATCGCAACTACGACTGACTATACGAGTGATGCATATACTGAATTATTGGCAGCTTATGACCAAGCACAGCATGATTTTGATGAAAAAAATGGTTATGGTTATGATGCGACAATTCGTTCAGTTTTGCATGGGTTTGGGTTTGATGAATCATTTTATGATCAAAAAATTGCGGCACTATCAGGTGGCCAACGTACGCGTTTGGCAATCGCAAAGCAGTTATTAGAGACACCAGATTTGTTAATCTTAGATGAGCCTACTAATCATTTGGATATGCAAACTTTGGCTTGGCTAGAACAATATTTGAAAAATTACCAGGGTGCGTTGTTAATTGTTTCCCACGATCGTTATTTCTTAGATCGTGTTGTGACGGAAGTATATGATATGCATTCAGGTCAGTTGGACCACTATAAGGGAAATTATAGTGAATTCATGAAACAAAAGGCTGCTAAAGTGATGCAAGAACAAAAAGCCTACGACAAGCAGCAAGAAGAGATTGCGAAATTAGAAGATTTCGTTAAAAGAAATATTGTGCGTGCATCAACAACAAAACGTGCGCAATCAAGACGTAAGCAATTAGAGCGCATGACACGTATTGAGGCACCAAAAAATGAATCAGGTGTAGCTAGAATTCAGTTTAAAGCTGATGAAGATTCCGGTAATGAAGTATTACGTGTTAATGATGTTAAATTAGGTTATGACGTGACCCATGTATTGGCTGAAAACGTTAATATTGATGTTGATAAACAACATGCGGTTGCTTTGGTTGGACCAAATGGAATTGGAAAGTCAACTTTGATAAAAACAATTTTAGGTAAACTACCACTGTTAGCTGGACAGGTGAAATTGGGTGCTAATGTGACGGTAGGTTACTATGATCAAGAGCAACAAACGTTAGATAATAAACGTTCTGTGATTGATACAATTTGGGATGAGCATCCGACAATGCCGGAAAAAGATGTTCGTTCAATTTTGGGGTCATTTATGTTTTCTGGTGAGGCTGTTGAAAAATTAGTTTCAGCACTCTCAGGTGGTGAACGCGCACGACTACTATTAACGAAGTTAGCATTAGAACATGCCAATTTTTTGATTTTGGATGAGCCTACTAATCACTTGGATATTGATTCGCGTGAAGTTTTGGAAACGGCCTTAAATGAATATAATGGTACGATTTTCTTTGTATCACATGATCGTTACTTTATTAATGAAGTGGCAACTGAGGTGGTTGAATTATCACCTAATGGCACACGCTTTTTTGATGGTGATTATGACTATTATCTTGAGAAAACAGCGGATGAAGTGGATGAACCAAAGACAAACATTGCAGAAACCACATCAGAGACGGTTAGCGCTAAGACATTATCAAGAGCTGAGCAAAAAGAATTGCAACGTGAACAACGCCGTTTAGAACGAGCTGTTGCTGCATTAGAAACACAAATGACAACGATTTCTGATGAACGTGATGAGGTTAATGAGGCATTGAATGATCCTCAGAATGGTACTGATTTACAAAAGTTAAATGAATTATCAGAAAAAGTTGCTGAGTTGGATAGTCAATTACAAGAAATTGAAGATCAATGGACTGAAGCTAGCATGGCGTTGGAAGAGTTTTTAGACGAAAATTAAATATTTGATTAAATAGTGTTAGTCAGTTATTGCGGAGAACTACCGTAATGACTGACTTTTTTATTTATCTAATTGAAATATATTAACTAAATAAATGTATTTAGAGGAGTTGCAAAAAAAGTAGAGTGTGTTATTATTAATAGTGTCGATTAGCACTTAAATATATAGAGTGCTAAAATAAATAAAAAATATAACCTGTGGAGGTCAGATAACATGTTGAAACCATTAGGAGATCGTGTTGTATTGCAAGTATCAGAAGCACCTGAGCAATCAGTTGGGGGAATTTTATTAGCTTCTAATGCACAAGAAAAGTCAGTTACAGGAAAAGTTGTTGCTGTTTCTACGCAAACGGTTGGTGATTTAACAGCACCCGTTGCAGTTAAAGAAGGTGATCAAGTCATCTTTGATAAGTATGCAGGCGCAGAAATTAGTATCGATGGGGTCGATTATTTAGTTGTTCACGAAAAAGATATCGTGGCGGTTTTGTAATTTAAATAATTAATACTTAATAGAATATAGAGGGTAACAAATTATGGCAAAAGATATTGAATTTTCAGAAGATGCACGTGCAAAAATGCAAGCAGGTGTTGATAAGCTTGCCGATACAGTAAAGACAACTATTGGTCCTAAGGGACGTAATGTTGTTATTGAGCAAAGTTACGGTGCACCAACTATTACAAATGACGGTGTAACCATTGCTAAGGCTGTTGAATTGTCAGATCATTTTGAAGATATGGGTGCTAAATTAGTTGCTGAAGTTGCTTCAAAGACTAATGACATCGCAGGTGATGGTACAACCACTGCGACTGTTCTAGCACAATCAATCATTAATGAAGGTATGAAGAACGTTACAGCTGGTGCAAATCCAGTTGGTGTTCGTCATGGAATTGAGTTGGCAACGGAAGCTGCTGTTAAGGCATTACATGATATGTCAAAGACAGTTTCTACCAAGGAAGAGATTACACAAATCGCTTCAATTTCAGCTGCTAATCCAGAAGTTGGTAAGTTGATTGCTGAAGCTATGGAAAAGGTCGGTAACGATGGTGTTATTACCATTGAAGAGTCAAAGGGTATCGAAACAACTTTGGATGTTGTTGAAGGAATGCAATTTGACCGTGGTTACATGTCACAATACATGGTAACCGATAATGATAAGATGGAAGCTTCATTGGATAATCCTTACATCTTAATTACGGATAAGAAGATTAGCAATATTCAAGAGATTCTACCTGTGCTACAAAGTGTTGTAGAACAAGGACGTGCCTTGTTGATTATTGCTGATGATATTACTGGTGAAGCCTTGCCAACACTTGTTTTGAACAAGATGCGTGGTACATTTAACGTTGTTGCTGTTAAGGCTCCTGGCTTTGGTGATCGTCGTAAGGCACAACTAGAAGACATCGCTGTTTTGACAGGTGGTACTGTTATTACTGACGAACTTGGTTTGAGTTTGAAGGATATGACAATTGATCAACTTGGACAGTCTGCTAAGGTTACTGTAACGAAGGATAACACAACAATTGTTGAAGGAAACGGCGACTCAGCAGCAATCAAGGAACGTGTTGACTTGATTAAGGGTCAAATTGCAGAGACAACGTCTGACTTTGATCGTGAAAAGTTACAAGAGCGTCTAGCTAAATTAGCTGGTGGTGTTGCTGTTATTAACGTTGGTGCTGCTACTGAAACTGAGCTAAAAGAGCGTAAGTACCGTATTGAAGATGCTTTGAACGCAACTCGTGCCGCTGTTGAAGAAGGATTTGTTTCAGGTGGTGGAACTGCCCTTGTTAACGTAATTCCAGCCGTTGCAGCATTGAGCGAAGAAGGCGATGTTCAAACTGGTATCAACATTGTTAAGCGCGCATTAGAAGAACCAGTACGCCAAATTGCAGAAAATGCTGGGGTTGAAGGTTCTGTTATCGTTAACCAATTAAAGAATGAAGAAGTTGGTGTCGGATATAATGCAGCTACTGGTGAATGGACTGATATGATTCAAGCTGGTATTGTGGATCCAACTAAGGTAACACGTTCAGCTTTGCAAAATGCAGCTTCCGTCTCAGCTTTGTTGTTGACAACTGAAGCAGTTATCGCTGATCAAAAGGATGATTCAGCTGCCCAAATGCCTGCCCAAGGTGGTATGCCTGGTATGATGTAGTCATCATGAAAAAGTAACAAAAAGTCGTTGTGACATCTTCTTTTGTCACAACGACTTTTTTGCGTGAACAGACTTTTTATTAATGTAACAAAAAAGAAAAATAAAAAGATAGACAATTGAGAAATTGAGCACTACAATGAGTCCTTGTATAAAGAGTAATATTAAAATAATTTATACAATTAACTTTATTTAGGAGCAGGAAGATGTGGCCTTTATTGAAGCGGTTTTTAATTGGTAAACCGTTAAAAACTTTGGATGAAGATGCCCGGCACCTTAGCCGGACAAAGGCGTTGGCTTTGTTATCATCAGATGCTTTGTCATCTGTTGCGTATGGAACAGAGCAAATTATCACAGTGTTAATGGTTGCAGGAGGTGCTGCCACTTTATGGTTACAGTTACCAATTGTTGGTTTGGTTTTAATTTTGTTGGCGGCAATTACGTTGTCGTATCGGCAAATTATTCACGAGTATCCTGCTGGTGGTGGTGCGTACCTTGTTACTTCCACAAATTGGGGTCGCAATGCTGGTTTAGTTGCAGGTGGATCCTTACTAGTTGACTATATGTTGACGGTTGCAGTATCTGTTGCTTCTGGAACAGAAGCTATCATTTCTGCCATACCGGCATTACATCCTTATAATGTTGCCATCGGCATTGTTATTATTTTAGCGTTAACAGGTCTTAATTTACGTGGTATACGTGAATCGGCAGGCGTTTTGATGGTGCCAGTTTATTTATTTATTTTGATAATGGTTATTATGATTGTTTGGGGATTTGTTAATATTTTGACAGGAAATGTCCAATATCAACCAACAACAAATAGTCATCTTGCAACTGGTAGTGTTTCATTGTTGTTGTTCTTAAAAGCTTTTTCTAGTGGATCATCGTCATTGACGGGTGTGGAGGCAATTTCAAATGCAGTGCCTAATTTTAAAGAACCTAAAGCAAAAAATGCAGCAACAACATTGTTAATAATGGCATTAATCTTAATGTTCTTACTAGTTGGTGTAACTGGGTTATCATTTGCTTATGGTATCAAACCTGCAGCTAACTTAACGGTATTGGCACAAATTGGTCAGCAAGTATTTGGTCATGGTATTTTGTTCTATGTCCTACAAATTGCAACCGCAGCAATTTTAGCCGTTGCAGCTAATACAGGATTTTCTGCATTCCCACAATTGGCTTTTAACTTAGCAAAAGATAAGTTTATGCCGCATAGCTATATGGATAAAGGTGACCGTTTGGGATTTTCTAAAGGTATTATCTCATTAGCGTTTGGCGCCATTGTATTGTTAGCTATTTTCCAAGGATCAACGGCAGCCTTGATTCCGTTATATGCGGTATGTGTGTTTGTACCGTTTACCTTATCGCAATCGGGGATGATTATTCATTGGTGGCGTGAACGTGGTAGCTTTTGGTATGGTAAGGCGATTATTAATTTAGTAGGTGCCTTATTATCAGCACTTTTGGTGGTTATCTTGTTTGTACTGCATTTTTCATCTGTATGGCCATATTTGATTATTATGCCAATCGTGTTACGTATGTTCTGGGTTATTAATCGTCATTATCGTTTAGTTGCTAAACAATTGAAAATATTGTCACAAGAACCAATCCGGCGGAGTCGTTATGATGGTGCTACGGTCATTGTACTTGTTTCTAATTTGACACGTGCTACTGCAGATGCCGTTGACTATGCGAAGTCAATTGGTGATAAGGTATTAGCAATGCACGTTTCGTTTGATTCAAATCCACAAAAAGAGCATCGTTTAGGTGTCGAATTTAAACGTGAATTCCCAGATGTTCGATATGTCGATATTCATTCTTCATATCGTTCTATCACGAAGCCGGCAGTGCGCTTTGTTGATGAAATTGCTAAGGCAACGACAGCTCGTAATCATTCTTTGACAATTTTAATTCCGCAGTTTGTGCCACATCATGGATGGCAAAATGCATTACACAATCAAAATAGTAATAAAATTAGAGTTGCATTGGCATCGCGTGATGTGACCGTTTCAACCTATTACTTCCATTTGAAAGAGTAGTATAGAGTAAATAGGTGTTAATAAAAAAATTATAAAATAAAGGCGTTTGCTGCTGATATAGCAGTAGACGCTTTTTTATTGTTCTGAAAAGATTTGAAATTAGTTAGCCTTTATAGTCATTAGTGTGTTTTTTATTTTTAACGGTTGTGGTAACCTAAATTAGACAATAATAAAGAAAGGCGTCAAAGAATGGAATATATGATTGACGATGTTCGTGAAGAATTAAAGAGTCTTCGTGATCAAGTCTATGATGGCAAATTATTAAATTCATTAGGTAGTCAAGTTGGTCGGTTGATTGATCAATTTGATTATGACGAGCCAACGAAGGTTATACAATTGCCTGATGAACAAGCGCAAGATATTAAACAGCGTATTTTAGAATGGCAACAAACGATGTACGCTGGTCAGTCTGTTAAAGTTAGCAATCAAGATGTTTTGGATTTGTTAAGCAGTTTGCGTCAAACTGATCCGACGTTACGTGATAAAGGCGCTTTCTTTTTTATTAGTGATGGTCTGCAAAATGGTGTTTTTGATACAAACCAATTATTTTTGATGGTGCGATGCTTATTACAAGATAATGTTTTATTTAGCCATATTGATGAATTAGACAATGATGGTGTATTTTACCGTTCGTTTGCAGTATTTGTACTGTCTATGTTACGGTACGCCAATCGTAAGGGTTCTAAGAAGTTTATCAGTGATGAAGTTAATCAAGATTTATTGCTTAACTTTGCGACATACATGGCGTTAGAACGTGATACACGTGGCTTTGTTGGTGATAAAGGATGGGCACATGCTTTCATGCACATTGGTAATTTAATGTCAGAATTTACGCATGATAATAATGTGCAGCGTGCTGATAAAATATTTTTGTTAACCATTTTGATTGAAAAATTAAAGCGCTTAGACACACCGCTGATTATGGGTGAAAATCGCCGTATAATTGGGGTCATTACGGATTTAGTTAATAAGAATGAATTATATGCAAAATACTTTTTACAACAATTAAAACAATGGCGGCAAGAGATGACACGTCAAATACAACCGGAGTCGGAAGGTGCTTGGCATCGTTTGTATAATCAGCAAAGATTTTTACAAGGATTAATGATGCGTGAAAACCTACCAAAGGAAATTTTGGATTATTTAAATGAGTCACGGAACTTTTTACTATAAAAGTCCCATAAATAGGAATTGTATGTTATACTTAGGTTTCTAGATAAAATCAGTTTGACAGTCAAGGGGAGAACCAATATGTCAGAAAAATTAAATATCGCAATGTTGTTTGGTGGAAACTCATCTGAGCACGACGTTTCAAAACGATCAGCACATAACATCTATGATGCTATGGACAAAGAGAAGTATGACGTTACTGTATTTTTGATTTCAAAAGACGGTATCATGATTAACTCAAAGGATTCATGGCGTGTCTTTGAAGGGGAAGATGAGGATACAATCGTTGCAGCAGCTAAGGAAAAGATGGATATGTCTAATCCGTTAGCACCAGTTGCGGCTTTGGGTGAAATGAGCAAGATTGATTTCTTCTACCCAGTTGTTCACGGTAATTTGGGTGAAGATGGTACTTTGCAAGCTTTGTTCCGTTTGTTAAAGAAGCCTTACTTGGGACCTGGTATCGCAGCATCAGCTATGTCATTTGATAAAGATTTGACGAAGCGTATTCTAAATCAAGCTGGTGTACGTAATACGGATTATGTTTTGGTAACTGATCAAAATTACAAGGACTACACTTTTGATGAATTAACAACTAAGCTAAATTCAGATGTTTTGTTTGTTAAGGCTGCTAGTCAAGGATCATCAGTTGGTGTTTCACGTGTTACAAATGCTGATGAATATGTAGCTGCATTGAAGGATTCATTCCAATATGATTATAAGATCTTAGTCGAAGGTGGTTTGGATAAGCCACGTGAGGTCTTTATTTCAATCTTAGGTAATGAAAATCCACGGGCCTCACGTTTGGGTGGAATTATTTTGCCAGAAGATGATGTCTGGTATGATTACAATAATAAATTCGTTGACGCATCAGGTATGGTCTTTGAATTACCTGCAAAAATTGATGATGCATTAGCTGAAGAAATTACCGATATGGCTTTGCGTGCTTACAAGGCATTGGGACTTGTTGGATTAACGCGTATGGACTTCATGATTGATAATAATGGTGTTCCTTATTTGGGTGAGCCAAATACCTTGCCTGGATTTACTAATATTTCATTGTACCCACAAATGTGGGAAGTTTCGGGAATTAGTTATACAAAATTGATTGATGAATTAATTCAATATGGTATGGCAGAATTTGACCGTCAAAACAAACTATCATATGATTTCGTATCACTTGGCGAAGAACATGTTGGTGAAAAGCAATACAATGCTGAAGTAGCAAAATAATAAAGTGAAATAAACCACGTCTCTATTGGAGATGTGGTTTATTTATTGTTATAAAGGTAAATTGTAAGCGCATAAGCTGAGAGGAGAGTTCTTTATAAAATAACAAATTTAGCGTATACTTTAGGATAAGATTAACAGTGGAAAAGGATAGAAAATGACGAACTCATTTACCCCAACGTGGATGATTGACGCAATTTATTGCGTGACCCCCGAACAATTGCAACAGCACAACATTAAGGCTGTTTTAACAGATTTAGATAATACTTTGGTAGCCTGGAATAATCCAGATGGTACTCGTGAATTACATGATTGGTTACTACAAATGAAACAAGCACAGATCCCCGTGTTGATTGTTTCAAATAATTCAGCAACCCGTATTGCACGAGTTGCAAACCCACTACAACTAGACTTTGTATCACGAGCTTTAAAGCCCATGACACGTGGACTAAAAGAGGCAGCAAAAACCTTACAACTTGACCCTAGTCAAATTGTAATGGTTGGTGATCAATTATTAACTGACGTATGGGCGGCGAATAACGCCGGTATGCGTAGTATTTTGGTGAAACCTTTAATTGAAACGGATCAATGGAATACCAAGATTAATCGTTTCTTTGAAAAAGGTGTTAAAAAGGATATGTTAAAAAACAATCCACAATTACAATGGAGGAAGCAACTTGATTAGTGAAGAGACAGTACGTCAATATATTGATGAAGGATTACGTTGTATTGGCTGTGGTGCTTTAATTCAAACTGAAAATAAAAATGAGATTGGTTATACGCCGATGTCAGCACTTTTAAAAAGTTTTGAAAATGATGAGGTCTTTTGTCAACGGTGCTTCCGTTTACGCCACTATAATGAAATTCAACCAGTTAACTTGACTGATGATGATTTTCGTCATTTGCTAGAGCAGATTGCGGATACAGATTCATTGGTTGTTTATGTTATGGATGTATTTGATTTTTCAGGGTCATTGATTCCTGGTTTACACCGATTCGTTGGTAATAATGATGTACTATTGGTTGGTAATAAGGTGGATGTGTTACCACGTTCATTAAAGCGCAGCAAGATTAAAGATTGGATGCGTCAACAAGCTAATATTGCAGGACTACGACCAGTAGATGTTGCACTAACTTCAGGTAAAAATGGTGAAGATATTGAAAAGATGCTTGATTTAATTGCAAAGTATCGTAAGAACCGTTCTGTCTATGTTGTAGGTGTAACAAACGTTGGTAAGTCAACCTTAATCAATCAAATTATTAAGGCTGTAACTGGTGACCGTAAGGATGTTATCACGACGTCACGTTTCCCAGGTACAACATTGGATCGTATTGAAATTCCTTTGGATGATAACAGTAACATTATTGATACTCCCGGTATCATTCATCAAGACCAAATGGCGCATTATTTAAGTGCCAAGGACTTGAAATATGTTTCACCACAAAAAGAAATTAAGCCTAAGACGTTCCAGTTGAATGAAGGTCAAACTTTATTTATGGGTGCTTTAGCGCGCTTTGATTATATTCAAGGTCCACGTACAGGAATCACAGCATACTTTGAAAATAATTTGTTGATTCATCGTACAAAATTAGCAAATGCTGATGCTTTTTATGAGAAGCATGCGGGTGATTTATTAGCACCACCAGCAGCAGAAAACTTGGACATGTTGCCACCATTGCAACGTTATGAGTTTAAAACAACAGAAAAAACGGATATTGTGATTGATGGGTTGGGATGGTTAACTGTGCCAGCAAATACTATCGTCGCAGGCTGGGCACCAAAGGGTGTTTCAGTATTAACAAGAAGGGCAATGATTTAAACTATGATATCACTACGAGGAAAACAAAAACGCTATTTACGAGCATCAGCACACGATATGCGACCATTATTTAGTGTTGGTAAGCAAGGATTAACACAAAATTGGTTAGATCAATTAAATGATGCAATCAATAAGCGTGAGTTGTTTAAGGTTAATATTTTAGCTAATTCAGATGTTGATACAGATGAATTAAAAGCATTTATTGAGGAAAATTCAGATATTCAAGTTGTACAAACAATTGGACATACTTTAGTATTATTTGGCGAGTCTGATGAAAAAGAAAATCGTCATTATTCAGTAACAGTACAAAAGATTTAAAGAATAAGCAATGGGAGATGGCTTATGGTAGCAACATTTCAACAATTTGTTACGCAGCTTCAGTTAGAACCGGAAACTGCTGAAAAAAAGCAAAAAATAGGAATTATTGGTGGTACATTTAATCCACCGCATATTGGTCATCTCATCATCGCTGAACAAGTTGCCGATAAATTAGGCCTTGATAAGGTATTTTTTATGCCTAACGCAAAACCACCACATGTTGATGTCAAAGAGGCGATTGACCCAATTGATCGTGCCCGGATGGTTCAGGCAGCGATTATGGGTAACAGTCGGTTTGATGTTGAGCTACTAGAGGTTCAACGTGGTGGTAAAAGTTATACTTATAACACGATGTTGCAGTTGAAACTTGAACACCCTAACTATGAATATTATTTTATAATTGGTGGGGATGAAGTTGCCTACCTAAAGACATGGTATCGGATTAATGACTTACTAAATTTGGTTAAATTTGTTGGCGTTAATCGACCTGGTCAACCAAAGGCATCAGCATATCCAGTAATTTGGGTTGATGTACCTGATTTGATGATTAGTTCGACTGATATTCGTAAACGAATCAGTCACCATCAAAGTGTTCGATACCTAGTCCCCGATTTGGTGGCAGCATATATTGTAGAAAACGGGTTATATTTAAATGAAAAATAAACTAATTTATACAGAAAATATTTTTGATGGTTCTCGTGAAGATTTAATTAATAAAGTCTCACAGGCTCTATCACAAAAACGCTTTGAGCACGTTTTACGTGTTGAAGACATGGCGTTGCAATTAGCCGATAAATGGCATGTTGATGCAGAATTGGCATCGATCGCAGCTTTAACACACGATTATGCTAAAGAACGGTCTGATAAAGATTTTTTGCGTAAAATTGAAGAAAAACAATTAGATTCCGATTTGATTAATTGGGGTAATAATATTTGGCATGGTGTTGTAGGTGCTGAAATGGTAAAGGATGAATTGGGAATCATGCATGAAGATATTTTAAATGCTATTCGTCAACATACCACAGGTGCTACGACAATGACCAAACTTAGTCAGATATTATATATGGCTGATTATATTGAAGCTGGACGTGATTTCCCTGGGGTAGAAGAAGTGCGAGCTTTGGCTTTTGAAGATTTAGCAGCTAGTGTGGGTTGGCAAACGGCTCATACACTGTCATTCTTATTATCTAAAGAAGTTCGTGTCTATCCAGGAACACTATTAACTTATAATACATGGAGTGTTGATAAATAATGACTAATGTTAATGATATGTTGGAAGTAGCAGTAAAGGCTGCCGATGGTAAGCGAGCTGAAGATTTAGTAGCTTTAGATATTCATGAAATGAGTATTATTACAGATAGCTACTTAATTTTGAGTGCACCAACTGAACGTCAAGTTGTGGCGATTACTGATGAAATTATTGATAAGATGGCTGAGGCAGGCTTCCAACTAGTTCGCCAAGAAGGACGTAGTGAAGGACAATGGGTTTTGTTGGACTTTGGTGATTTGATTGTACACGTATTTAAAACAGAAACACGTGACTTTTATCGTCTTGAGAAGAACTGGCAAGCTGCACCAGAAATAGCAATTGATCAATGGACTATTAAGGAAGATTTCTAATGAATTATCAAACATTTGCAAAGCTATATGATGATTTATTTGATGAGGAAGCTTATCAAGATTGGTTATCTTATGCACAAAAAAATATAACCGATAAAGACGGTAAATTATTGGAACTAGCAGGTGGCGCTGGACGTTTGGCCATTTTACTTAAGCAAAATGGTTTTAAAGACGTGACAGTTTTTGATTTATCTCCAGAAATGTTAACACTTGCTGCACAACATGCCGAAGAGGCTAATCTTGAATTACCTTTAATTGAAGGTGATATGCGTGAATGGTCTGATTTAAAGCAAAAATATGCAACAATCACATCATTTGCAGATTCGTTTAACTATTTAGCAAATACTAGAGAAATGTTGGATGCTTTTAAACAAGTCGCTAAACATTTAGAAACGAATGGTCAATTCTTATTTGATGTTATTTCACCATGGCAAACAGATGTTTATTATCCAGGTTATATGTTTAATTGGCACGATGATGAGACGGCATTTATGTGGTCATCATATGGTGTTGAAGGTATGACGCATACTGTTGAACATGAGTTAACTTTCTTTGTTTACAATGAAGAAATCGATGGTTATCAACAATTGCAAGAAATCCATACTGAGCGTACTTATGATTTAGAGACCTATACGCGTTTGTTACAAAAAGCAGGGTTTAAAGATATTAAGGTATCAGCTGATTTTGGTCGTAGTGAAGTAACGCCAGAAACTGATCGCTGGTTCTTTAGTGCAACTAAAGCTTAAGAGGGAAGATAGCTATGAGAGCAGTTGGGATTGTCGCTGAGTATAATCCATTTCATAATGGACATGCTTATCAAATTGCACAAGCAAAAAAAATTACTAATGCTGATGCAGCAGTTGTTGTGATGTCAGGAAACTTTGTGCAACGTGGTTTACCAGCTGTTTTTGATAAGTGGCAACGAACTCGATTAGCATTAGTCGGTGGCGCCGATTTAGTATATGAATTACCATTTGCGTTTGCTGTTCAACCTGCTCATTTATTTGCACGTGGTGCTGTTGAATTATTGGTTTCAGCTGGTGTGACGAATATTGCTTTTGGTGCAGAACATGCGCAACTTGATTTTTTAGCGTTAGCCAGAACGGCACGGCAAACATTAAATCGAAATGAAGCATTTAAAAATGATTATACACAGACATATGCAACCGTTTTTAACGATGTTTTAGCTGATGTAACTGGAAAAAGATTATCAACACCAAATGATTTATTAGGCTTTGCATATGCAATGGCCGTATTAGATTTAGGCTATGATGACAAAGTGCGGCTATTTCCTATCCAACGTAAAGGGGCTAGTTATCATCAAACGGGTATTACAGATACACATATTGCGAGTGCAACGGCATTACGTGTATTAATGGAAAAAAAGGCTACATTAAGTGAATTTGCAAACTACGTGTCAGAACCGGCTGCACAATTGTTAACGGCGGGTGATCAAACTAAAAGTTGGGATGAAGCCTGGTATCCGTTTTTGCAGTATAAAGTATTAACGACACCAGTATCACAGTTAGAACAAATCTATCAATTAAATGATGGTTTAGCTTATCGTTTGAATGAGCAGATTACACGGTATACGCGTGTTGATTATGAAACCTTTATGACGATGTTTAAAAGTAAACGGTATACATGGGCTCGTTTACAACGGACAAATTTATATACGCTACTAAATGTTAGACATGATGAGATGATGCAAGCGTTACAGCATCCTTATTTACGGGTATTGGGTGCAACTAGACAAGGCAGACTTTTCATTAAACAAACTCGTGATCAGGTAGAATTACCTGTTATTAATCGGGTAACACATGATATGGTAACAGATATCTTAAAGTTAGATTATCGTGCAGGAAAGTTATATGAATTGATGGCAAAGCAACCAATGCAACAAGCGATGGATACGGGACGGATACCAGTATTTTATGAATAAGGAAGGATTAGATATGAAGTGGCAATTTTCAGAATTACAGACTTATAAAGATGAACCATTACAATTTAGTGAAACGGTAACTCTTGACGATAAGTTATTGAGCCAATTTAGTGATGTTATTAAAGAAATCACACCAATCAAAGTTGTAGGATTTGCACAGGCTGATGATGATGATATCTTAGTTCATGCACATGTAACTGGCGAGTTAGTAACACCTTCAACAAGATCATTACAACCAGTTACGTTGCCAATTGATTTGGATATTGATGAAATATATATCAAGGATAAGCAACATGAAGAACGTTATAGTGATGAACAATCTGTGATTTTGATTGAGGATGGCACAATTAATTTTGATGAAGCTTTGTTAGAGTACATTGTTTTGTCAGTTCCTTTACAAGTGTTAACTGACGATGAGGCAACAAATGATACGATGCCTGCTGGAAAAGATTGGTCTGTTATTTCTGAGGAAACATACGAAAATCTAAAACAGGAAAATGAGCAACAAAACACACCATTAGCAGGACTAGCTGATTTATTTAAAGACTAGAGTAGTTGAGTTGGCCATGATTTGTTGGTAAGTATATTGATAGAAACAAGACCAGAGCAAATCACGTTCTGGTCTTGTTTATTAAAGAAAGGAATATTGAAATGGCTAAACCCAAAACGACGCCGATGATGGCACAATACAATGAAATTAAAGCGCACTACCCTGATGCATTTTTATTTTATCGTCTGGGTGATTTTTATGAGTTGTTTAATGATGATGCAGTTGTGGGTTCACAATTATTGGAATTAACGTTAACGCAGCGTAATAAAAATTCAGCCAACCCAATTCCAATGGCAGGTGTACCACATCATGCTGCGCAAAATTATATTGATATCCTTGTCGATAAGGGTTATAAGGTTGCGGTAGTTGAGCAAGTGGAAAACCCAGCAGAAGCTGAAGGTATGGTCAAACGTGAGGTTGTTCAGTTGGTAACGCCTGGGACACGAATGAAAACATCAGCTGATGCGGCTAAGGAAAATAATTATTTGGTTGGCTTAGCGGTAGCACCACTGGATTGTTACGGATTAGCATATACTGATTTGTCTACTGGTGAAATTAAAGCAACTAGTTTGCACGGATTAAATAGTGTTTTAAATGAGATTAGTCGTTTGGAGACTAAAGAAGTTGTTACTAGTGATGAACTACCGAATGATTTACAAGCTAGTTTAACGAACTTAGGTATTCTAGTTTCAATTGCAGAGAAACAAAGCGAATCACATGCCGAAATTACATATCTGTCTCAACAAATACATGATGAGGCACCAAAAAGTGCTGTTGATACGTTGTTGAATTATTTATTTGATACGCAAAAGCGTTCGCTAGATCATTTACAACAAGCGACAGCATATGAAGTAGCACAATACTTAAAGATGGATCGTCATTCACGCGCTAACTTGGAGTTGACTGTTAATTTACGTACGCAACAACGTTCTGGAACGTTGCTTTGGTTGTTAGATGAAACTAAAACTGCCATGGGTGGACGTATGTTAAAGCAATGGCTTGAGCAACCATTGTTAGATGCTGATATTTTAAACCAGCGCTATGATAAGATTGGTGAATTGGTTAAGGAATTTTTTGGGCGTTCAGCACTGCAAGAATCATTGCAATCTGTTTATGATTTGGAACGTTTAGCTGGTCGAATTGCCTATGGGACAGCTAATGGACGTGATTTATTACAATTGCGCCGGTCATTACAACAAGTGCCTGAAATTTTAAGTATTTTAGATGATCTTGATCCAGCTATATTTGGTGATTTAAGAACTAATTTAGATCCTGTTTCAGATATTGAAACATTAATTGGTGAGGCAATTACAGACGAGCCACCAATTTCTGTGACGGATGGTGGCGTTATTCGAACTGGTTATGATGAACAATTAGATCAGTACCGTGATATTATGACGAATGGAAAAACATGGTTAGCTGAATTGGAAGCACATGAACGTGAAGTCACCGGTATTAATTCATTAAAAATTGGTTTTAATAAGGTATTTGGCTACTATATTGAAGTTACTAAGGCTAATATTCCTAAATTAGATGCCGACCGTTATACACGTAAGCAAACTTTGGTGAATGCTGAACGTTTTATTACACCTGAGTTAAAGGAACGTGAACAAATGATTTTGGAAGCTGAGAGCAAATCAAGTGAGCTAGAGTATCAATTATTTGCAACAGTTCGACAAACGATTAAAGAAAATATTCAGCGTATTCAAACTTTAGCAGCCCATTTGGCACAACTGGATGTTTTACAAGCATTGGCAACGGTTTCTGAACGATATCATTTTGTGCGGCCAACACTAACTGATAAAGCTGTGATTGATATTCAAGATGGTCGTCATCCAGTTGTGGAAAAGGTATTGGGACATCAAGAATATGTTGCTAACAATGTTGTTATGCAACCAGAAGATACCATCTTGTTAATTACTGGACCAAATATGTCTGGTAAGTCAACATATATGCGACAGTTAGCTTTGATAGTTGTGATGGCACAAATCGGTTCATTTGTACCGGCAACGGCTGCAACATTACCAATTTTTGATCAAATCTTTACGCGAATTGGTGCTGCTGATGATTTGATTTCTGGAAATTCAACGTTCATGGTTGAAATGGCAGAAGCAAATACGGCCTTACAAAATGCTACCAAGCACTCATTAATTTTGTTTGATGAGTTAGGACGTGGGACTGCGACGTATGATGGAATGGCACTAGCACAGGCTATTATTGAGTATGTGCATGAACATACTCATGCGAAGACGCTATTTTCAACACACTATCATGAATTAACGGCCTTGGCTGATGAGCTACCTGAATTGCAAAATGTGCATGTAGGTGCTAACGAACAAAATGGCGAACTTATTTTTTCACATAAAGTTTTGCCAGGACCGGCTGATCAAAGTTATGGAATCAATGTTGCTAAGTTAGCTGGTTTGCCAGAGACTTTAATTGAGCGTGCAACGCATATTTTAAACAACTTGGAAGCACAGGATGTATCATTGAAGACAGCACCAATGACAGAAACAATTTTGGCTGATCAGCCAAAACCATTGCCATCCGATGAAGAAACAAAAGAAGAAGTAGTAAAACCAATTGCGCATAAAGCGCCTGCTGAAGATGTAAAACCAGAAGATGATGGACAATTAGATTTGTTTGCCTTACCAGAAGCACTTGATTCACAAACCCAACAGGTTGTTGAAGAAATGAAACATCTTAATGTTGCAACAATGACCCCATTAGAGGCTTTAATGAAATTGAATGAGTGGCAACAGAATATGCAATAAGAGAGGGACGTAGATGACTGAAATTCATGAATTATCAGATATTTTAGCGAACCAGATTGCAGCTGGTGAAGTAATTGAACGACCAGGCTCAGTTGTTAAAGAGCTAGTTGAAAATGCGCTAGATGCACAAGCAACACAAATTGATATTTTGGTAGAAGAAGCGGGAATTAAATCGATTCGCGTTATTGATGATGGTGTCGGTATTGATGCTGACCAAGTGAAACGTGCTTTCTTACGACATGCAACGTCAAAAATTAGTTCGCGACAGGATTTGTTTCGGGTTCATTCACTAGGATTTCGTGGTGAGGCGTTGCCATCGATTGCCTCAGTTGCGGATGTTGTCTTACAAACGGCTGTTGCTAATGCTAAAGAAGGATCAAAAATTCATTATCGTGGTGGTGAATTAATTACTGAAACTGGCACGAACGCGCGTCAGGGAACTGACATTTTAGTGACAGATTTATTTTTTAATACACCAGCACGCTTAAAATATTTAAAGTCACAAGCAACTGAATTATCACAAATTGTTGATGTAATAAATCGTTTGGCCATGAGTTATACAAACGTTGCTTTTCATTTAGTACATAATGGTAAGGAATTGCTACAAACAGTTGGTAATGGTAATTTACAGCAAGTAATGGCTAGCGTTTACGGTTTACAACAGGCAAAAAAGATGTTGGCAGTTAATGCTAGTGACAATGATTTTACGATAGATGGCTATATTTCGTTACCAGAGCTAACGCGTTCAAATCGTTCATACATTTCAATTTTAATTAATGGACGCTTTGTTAAAAACTATAATTTAAGTAAAGCAATCGTTAAAGGTTATGGTTCGAAATTAATGGTTGGCCGTTTTCCAATTGCTGTTTTGCAAATTAAAATGGATCCACTATTAGTCGATGTTAATGTACATCCCCAAAAACATGAAGTTCGTCTGTCAAAAGAAAGTCAGTTAATGACCTTGATTGAAGAAATGATTGTTAAACGCTTTACAAATCAAAATTTGATTCCTGATGCGTATGATAATTATATGCAAGGTAAAATGGGACAAACTGAACCTGAAGATGACGATGCACAATTTATGGCGCAACTACAAGAAATATCGCAGACTACTAATAAATCTGTGAGTGAAGTATCTGAGGATGATGATGCAGGTACGACGACAATTGATAAAACAACGTCTGAACCTTTGGCAATGCAAACAACGCAGTCAAGTCAGCATCAAAATACAATTCAACCAGTTGTTATTACGGATGTTGCCGATTTACAAACGAAACCCGTGCAAGATTTTGTTACGAAGTATCGCTTGGAAGATCCAGTCATGCCATTTACGGAATTAGCATCGCCAGTAGCAGCAGATGAAATTCAGTTAGATTGGCGTGATGAATCTGACATAACGACAGAGTCCGAACAACAAGGCTTTCCAGAGTTACAATATATTGGTCAAATGCATGGTACATTTTTATTTGCACAAGCAGAAGATGGTTTTTATATCGTTGACCAACATGCGGCTCAAGAAAAAATAAAATATGAATATTACCGTGAAGAAATCGGTAAGGTGGGGTTAGCAGGGCAACGTTTGTTAGTCCCAATTGTACTAACTTATCCTAAGGTAGATATTTTAAAGATTCAGGCGCATGAAGAAGAGTTAGAAAATGTTGGTTTACATTTGGAGCCTTTTGGTGATGATGCAGTAATTGTACGTGAGCACCCTGCTTGGTTTGAAAAGGGGCAGGAAGAGTCAACGATTCGTGAGATGGTCGATTGGTTACTGCGTGATGGTAGTATAACAACGAAGGCATTTCGTGAAAAAACAGCCATTATGATGTCATGTAAACGTTCAATTAAAGCAAATTGGTCATTAAATGACTATGAGGCACGGGGATTGTTAACGCAGCTATCACAAGCAGCAAATCCTTATAATTGTCCACACGGTCGGCCGGTATTGGTGTCATTTACCAATACAGATATGGAAAAAATGTTTAAACGAATCCAGGATTCACATGAATCTTGGGTTGAGTATGATAACCATCCATTTTAATAAATAAGGGGAAATAAGAGTATGCAAGCCAGAGTATTTTTTGCGACAATTACTGGTAATAATGAAGATGTAGCCGATGTTATTGTGGCTGCGTTCAAGGCAGCTAATGTCGATGTTATTAAAGAAGATATACAGTTGATTGATCCGCAGGATATTAATAAAGATGAAACCGATATTGTCGTTGTTGTACCATATACATTCGATAATGGTTCATTGCCAGATGAAGCGCTAGATTTTTATGAGGATCTAGCAGATACTGATTTAAGCGGCATGGTGTATGGTGTATCAGGGTCTGGTGATGATTTTTATGGTGATGATTTTGCAGTTGCCATTGATAAGTTTGAACAGCAATTTGAAAAGACAGGTGCAATTAAAGGGGCATCAGGTGTTAAAGTTAACTTAAGTCCTGATCAAGCTGCAACGAAAGCACTACAAGATTTTACACAATCATTGATTGAGACGGCAAAGAGTCAAGACAAATAAAAAGTTTTTAATTTTAAAGTTTTCAGGTATAATAATAGACGAATATAAAAACGTTGAAGAAAACACGTCGTTTAATAAATTATGTTTACAGAGAGTCAGCGGTGATGGAAGTTGGCAGCATGAATTAAACGGTACTATTTCGGAGTGTGCTGCGATTTAAGTGGCAACGTTTCCCGCGTTAAGGGACTTTGAGTGTAACAGATAATGTTATAAATTCGGGTGGTACCGCGTTCAAGCGCCCCGTTATCGGCTAAGTGTCGATAACGGGGCGCTTTTTGTTTTAAGGCGCGTTAACAAGCAACAAGTAAAAAAGGAGTAATAATTATGGCAGATGTACAACTAACATTACCAGATGGTGCCCAAAAGAATTACCCAATGGGTACGACACCAATGGAAGTTGCTAAAGGTATTGCAACTTCTTTGGCTAAAAAGTCTGTTTCAGGTAAATTAAACGGACATTATGTTGGTATGAATGATGCGATTAATGAAAGTGGTCAATTTGAGCTAATCACTAAGGATGATGAAGAAGGATTACGTTTGCTACGTCATTCTGTCTCACATTTGTTGGCTCAAGCATTGAACCGTTTGTATCCTGATCAAATTCATTATGGAGTTGGTCCAGCTATCGATAATGGTTTCTATTACGATACTGATAAGGTTGAAGGAAATCAAATTTCAGTTGACCAATTCCCTGAAATTGAAAAAATGATGAAGCGCATTGTTAAGGAAAACTTGCCAATCGTTTCACGTGAAATTACGCGTGATGAAGCGCTAGATATGTTTAAGGATGATCCTTATAAAATTGAATTGATTAATGATTTGCCAGATGACGAACCAATTTCAATTGCTGTTCAAGGTGAGCATATTGAATTGGATCGTGGTGGTTTAGTACCTGCAACTGGCTGGATTAAGCACTTTAAGTTGACTTCAGTTGCTGGTGCATATTGGCGTGGTAAGTCATCTAACCCAATGTTGCAACGTATTTACGGAACAGCATTTTGGAATGCAGAAGACTTGGATGCTGAGATGACACGTCGTGCAGAGGCTAAGGAACGTGACCACCGTAAGATTGGTGCTGACCAAGATCTATTCTTTACGTCACAAGAGGTTGGAGCCGGATTAGCTGTTTGGATGCCAAATGGTGCTGCAATTCGTCGTACACTAGAACGTTACATTGTTGATCGTGAAGTGCAAGACGGTTACCAACACGTTTATACACCAGTTTTGTCAAACTTAAACTTGTATAAGCAATCTGGTCACTGGGATCATTATCGTGATGATATGTTCCCACCAATGGACATGGGGGATGGCGAATTCCTAGAATTGCGTCCAATGAATTGTCCTTCACATATTATGGTCTTTAAGCACCATCAACGTTCATACCGTGATCTACCATTCCGTATTGCAGAACTAGGTATGATGCACCGTTATGAAAAGTCAGGTGCCTTAACAGGTTTGTCACGTGTGCGTGAAATGACATTAAATGACGGTCACACATTCGTTATGCTTGATCAAATTGAAGATGAGTTCAAGAAAATCTTGCAGTTGATGGTTGATGTTTATAAAGACTTTGATATTACTGATTACCGTTTCCGTTTGTCATATCGTGATCCACAAAATACTGAAAAGTACTTTGATGATGATGAAATGTGGGAAAAGGCTCAAAGCATGTTGAAGACAGCTATGGATGACATGGGCTTGGAGTACTTTGAGGCCGAAGGTGAAGCAGCCTTCTATGGTCCAAAGCTTGATGTACAAATCAAGACAGCCTTGGGTGGTGAAGAAACACTATCAACTATCCAATTGGACTTCTTGTTGCCAGAACGCTTTGACGTAAATTATGTTGGTTCTGATGGTGAACTACACCGCCCTGTTATGATTCACCGTGGTATTATTTCTACTATGGAGCGCTTTACAGCTTACCTAACTGAAATGTACAAGGGTGCTTTCCCAACATGGTTGGCACCACATCAAGTACGTATTATTCCAGTTAACCGTGAAGCCCATGGTGAATTTGCCCAAGCTTTGGCTGACCGTTTGGTTAAGCAAGGTGTTCGTGCTGAATACGATGGTCGTAACGAGAAACTTGGTTACTTAATCCGTAATGCACAATCTTTGAAGATTCCATACACATTGGTAATTGGAGACGAAGAAGTATCAAATGATACTGTTACAATTCGTCGTTTCGGTTCACGTGATACTGCAACTGAGTCAGTTGATCAATTTGAAAAGGATTTGCTGGCTGATATTGCAAACCATTCGCGTGCTTTAGATACACTAGAAAAAGCCGTTAAAGGTGAATAGTTAAATTAATGAAGAGAGCGAGACAAAAGTCGTTTTGAAGCCGGTGTGTAACGTGATTGCCGCAATTTTTGGCCGTAGCAACGCGAAGGACAAGGATTGCGGCAATTGCGTTACATTGAGGCTTCAGACTTTTGGAACGCGTTTATGTTATAAAACTTACAGGCTTATAATTAATGCATTTTGAGATAAAAGGTTGGAACAATTTTTTGTTCCAACTTTTTTTATTGCAAAAAAGAAAGGGGTGGTATATAATTGGTCTATACCAAAAACGAATAAAGGGGATACAGTCATGAAGATTATTGAAGTGCAAGATGAACAAGCAGGTGGAAAAGTAGGATTTGATATCTTTAAAGAAGCGTTGGCAAATGATGCCCAGGTATTTGGCTTAGCAACTGGGTCTACACCAATATCAATCTATAATGAATTGACTGCAAGTGATCTTGATTTTTCAGATAAGATTTCAATTAATCTTGATGAATACCAAGGATTAGCTGGAACACATGATCAAAGTTATCGTTACTTTATGGATGAGCATTTATTTAATCAAAAGCCATTTAAAGAATCATATGTTCCTAATGGTTTGGCCGAAGATATGGATGCTGAAACAACTCGTTATGATCGCTTAATTGCTGATCACCCACTTGACTTACAATTACTTGGTTTGGGTCAAAATGGACATATTGGTTTTAATGAACCGGGTACACCATTTGATATTCAAACGCATGTCGTTGATTTAACGCCTTCAACGATTGCTGCTAATGCTCGTTTTTTTGCTAGCGAGGATGATGTACCACGTCGTGCAATTTCAATGGGAATTGGTAGCATTATGAAGTCAAAGAAGATTTTGTTAGTTGCCTATGGTGAAAATAAGGCACAAGCAATTGCAGCTATGGTTGAGGGTCCTGTAACAACTGACGTACCTGCTAGTGTGCTACAAAACCATGATGACGTTACTATCATTGTTGATCGCAGTGCTGCATCTAAAATTAAAAATCGTGATCTTATTACAACGATTGCCTAAATAAATAAAAAACAACTGACAAATTTTATTGTTAGTTGTTTTTTTGTTATCGATGTTATCTAGTGTAAACTATGTTTGGTGTGCTAAACTTATATATAAAGTTAAAGAAGAGGGGATAACCCATGGACATGACAGGAAATGATTTCATTGAGATTTTAACCAATGAAACCTATAAAACAAAAACTTTTGAAGCAGCTGATCAAGCAACAATCAATTTAGATGAATTGTTTACAGATGTAGAAAAAGAAGCAGCGGCTAGTGAAGTTTTTAGTGACGCTTTGGTAATTAATGAAGAAGAACCAATTATCTTTCGTATTGAAGCAAGCTTAATTAATTTGCCATTACGCTATACAAATGCAATTCGTAAAATTGTGGTAAATGATGAAGCAAAAGAAATGTCACTTTATATGATTGTTGAACATCCATTAGTTACAAAATCACATTTACTAATTAAAAAGGCGTCTTCAGTACAGTCATTTTTAGATGATCCAACTTCCGTTGAAGAAAAAATAACATCATTTTTTAATGAACAGTTGGCACAAATTAATGCTAATAAAATTGCAGCTGCTGAAGAAGAACGAGCAGCTGCAGAGCAAGCCGCAACAACAGAAAATCAATAATTGTTGTTATAAAGGGGTGAGGTTATGAAACATAATGTTATCGCAGCACATAAGGTGATTGGGACAATTATTGGTATTATTGTTTTTATTGTCCTATTTAAATATTTGGCAATTCAAATTGGGGATACATCGGATAATGTAACATTGGCCCATGCGTGGTTATCATTAATAACGGCGATTTTTGGACCTATTTCAGGTGCTATAACTGCGTTCGTCGGTCATGCAACGAGTGATACCTTGACTAATAATGGTACTGCTTGGTGGACTTGGGTAATTGCTGATGGCCTATTTGGTTTGTTTATTGGTTTAGTAACCAAGCGTTTGGGAATCTTTATTGGTAAACTGACAACTAGAAAATTAGTTTTATTCAATGTTTGGCAACTAATTGCAAATATTGTTGTTTGGCTAATCGTTGCGCCATTAGGTGATTATTGGGTATATAACTTATCACTAGGTACGGCGTTTAAGGAAGGCTTGATATTAGTAATCGTTAACTTCTTAATGATTGCGATTGTTGGCACAATTTTGATGAAACTTTATCAGCATTTTTTTGTTGAATAGCATTTGTATTTATGCAATGCTTGATAAAAGTAAAATGCTAATTATAAAAAGCGGATGAATCGTTTAGTTAAAGCGATTTATTCGCTTTTTGTATACTAATGGACATGGTGAAGAACACTATTTTATGTTAAAATTTATGCAATAAGAATGAATAAAAGCGAGGTTAAAATGGCCAAAATTATTGATGGTAAAGCAATTGCTAAAAAATTGCGTGCAGTTGTTGCGACACAAGCTGCAGTGTTAAAAGAACAGGATGTTATACCGGGACTAGCGGTTATTTTAGTAGGTGATGATCCGGCTAGTGAGATTTATGTACGTAATAAAGAACGTGCTGCTGCTAAGGTTGGTGTGAATGCTAAGACATTTAAGTATCCCAATGATGCGACTGAAGCAGAAGTCTTAGCACAGGTTGAAGCGTTGAATCAAGATGAAAC
Organism: Weissella bombi; assembly: GCF_900094835.1. Classification (GTDB taxonomy): domain Bacteria; phylum Bacillota; class Bacilli; order Lactobacillales; family Lactobacillaceae; genus Weissella; species Weissella bombi. The sequence goes on from NZ_FMAO01000006.1 coordinate 100,987, forward strand.
AATTGATGCGATTCTTGTTCAAAGTCCTGTACCATCACAAATTAACGAACAAAAAGTACAAGAAGCTATTTTACCAGCTAAGGATGTTGATGGTTTTCATCCGGAAAATAGTGGTCGTTTATTTGCGGGTCAAAAAGGATACTATCCAATTGCCAACACACCACGTGGTATTATGACGATGTTACGCCATGAAGAAATTGATTTAGTTGGTAAGCATGTTGTTGTGCTGGGTCGTTCAATCTTAGTTGGTCGTCCCATGTTTGCCTTATTGCAAGCAGCCAATGCTAGTGTCACACTCTTGCACCGTTACACGCCGGCTGATTTACGACGTCAATTGTTGGCGACCGCAGACGTAGTGGTGGTTGCAACGGGTGTACCTAATTTGATTATGGGTGCTGATTTAAAGCCAGGTGCAACAGTGATTGATGTGGGAATGAATCGTTTACCAGGTAATAAGTTAGTTGGTGATGTTAATTTTGAAACTGCTACCAAAGTTGCTGGTGCAATTACACCAGTACCTGGTGGAGTTGGACCAATGACAATTGCCACGTTATTAGAGACCACCGTGGAATTAGCAGCAAACCATCATCAAATAGAATTGGAGCAAGGATGGCAGAATATTTAACAGTTTCAGCATTAACAGCCTATTTAAAGCGAAAATTTGTTGCGGATCCATATTTAAAAAAAGTTTATGTGACAGGGGAAATTTCTAATTTTCGGCAACGTCCTGGACACCAATACTTCAAAATTAAGGATGATCAAGCTGTTTTATCAGTGACTATGTTTAAATCAGCATTTAGCCGATTAAAGTTTAACTTGGAACCGGGGATGAAGGTTAATATTGTCGGCCATATTGATTTGTATGCACCAAATGGGTCATATAGTTTAATCATTGAATCATTAGAACCAGATGGTGTTGGTGCACTATATCAAGCTTATGAACAATTGAAAAATAAGTTAGAAAAAGAAGGCCTATTTAATGTTCGTCAGGCACCTATTCCACGATTTCCTAAGAAAATTGCCGTCATTACATCACCTAGTGGGGCCGTTATTCAGGATATTATGACAACAGTTAAGCGTCGTTATCCGATTGCACAAATTGTTTTGTATCCGGCAGTTGTGCAAGGAAGTGGTGCAGTACCATCTTTAAGTAAACAAATTGATGCAGTTAATCAAGCAGACGATTATGATGTATTGATTATTGGTCGTGGTGGTGGTTCGATTGAAGATTTGTGGGCTTTTAATGATGAAGAGCTAGTACGCCAGTTATTAACTGTTAAAATTCCGATTATTAGTTCGGTAGGTCATGAAACAGATACGACGATTGCAGATTTTGTGGCTGATAAGCGAGCCGCAACGCCGACTGCAGCAGCAGAATTAGCAACGCCTGTGCCATTAGCTGATCTTTGGTTATCGATTCAACAAGATCAGCAAAAGTTGGTAATGATTTTGCAACGTGAAATTGCACAAAGAAAAACTTATTTGGATCGGTTACAGAAAAGTTATGTTTTAACAAATCCAGAACGTTTGTACGAAGGTTATTTACAACGCTTAGATGTTGCACAGGATAAGTTAGTTCGCGCAATGAAATTAAAAATTGAACGGCCTAATCAACAGTTACAAAATTTAGTACCACGTTTAAATCAGAGTATGAATTATGAAATGACACAAGCAAAACAACATTTTCAGCATGTAATTGCTAGTTTACAGTTGGTAAGTCCATTAGCAATCTTAAGTCGTGGTTACAGTGTGACGAGAAAGGATGCTACAGTCATTCATCAGTTAGATCAGGTAGCTGTTAAAGATGAAATTACGGTGCAATTATCTGACGGTGAGATTGTTGCCCAGGTAACAGGAAAGAAAGAGAAATAACATGGCAGATAAAACATTTGAAGAAAATCTTGCAACACTAGAAACCATTGTTAATCAATTAGAAAAAGGTGATGTCCCACTAGAAGAGGCATTAAAACAATTTGAAACAGGTGTTAAGATTAGTCAAGAATTACAAAAGACCTTGCAAGATGCAGAAACCAGTCTGGCTAAAATTGTTAATGCTGACGGCAGCATGAGTGATTTTAGTAAAGGAGAATAAGACAAATGCATTGGCGAGAATATTCAAAAATAATGGTGCCACAAATTGAGCAAACCCTTGCAACAGAATTAGCAAATAGCTCGTTTGTACCACAATTGCGAGATGCAATGACTTACGCAGTAATGGCTGGTGGTAAACGCTTGCGACCAATGTTAACTTTGGCTGTTTTGACAACGTATCAATTACCTACTGATCAGTATCTTAAACCAGCTAGTGCTTTAGAGTTAATTCATACGTACAGTTTAATTCATGACGACTTGCCCGCGATGGATGATGATGATTTACGTCGTGGCAAGCCAACTACTCATAAGGCTTTTGGTGAAGATATTGCCATTTTGGCTGGGGATGGGTTACAGCCGTTAGCGTTTGAGTGGTTAACGGATGATAATGATATTATGTCAGCGACTCAAAAAGTACAGTTAGTTACAGCTCTAGCAAAAGCTTCTGGTGCAGTAGGTATGGTGGCTGGCCAGGTACTTGATATTGCTGGTATGCATAGTGAATCTGTTACGTTAAACGAAACGCAAACAATTCATTATCATAAAACGGGGGCTTTAATTGCCTACGCTTTGCAAGCAGGCGCTATTATGGCTGGTGCTACCAAGGTGGTACAAGAGAGCTTATACGATTTCGGTATGGCATATGGATTAGCTTTCCAAATTAAAGATGATTTAGATGATTATGTTGCTGGTAAAGTTGAAGCACAAGCATATCCAACTATTTTGGGCGTAACAGCTACAAAGGATATGCTACAAAAACAAGTTAACATTGCTCAAGAATCTTTGGATAAGTTTCATGAATTAACACAATTAGATACAAAATTATTGGCCTCATTTTTAGACTATTTTACAGATAAAACGGAGTAAATATGGCAGTAGAGAAAGAACGAGTTGATGTTTTAGCTGTCCAACAAGGACTATTTACATCACGAGAACAAGCTAAGCGTGCTATTATGGCAGGCGAAATTTTAGGTGCTAACGAAGAACGGATGGATAAAGCAGGTGAAAAGATTCCTGTCACAACTGAATTACATTTGAAAGGCGCACCGATGCCATACGTATCACGTGGTGGGTTTAAATTGGAAAAGGCCTTACAAGTATTTAATATTGATGTTGAGAATAAGACAATTTTAGACATTGGTTCATCAACGGGTGGTTTTACAGATGTGTCACTTCAAAACGGTGCTAAATTAGTTTATGCACTCGATGTTGGTACTAACCAATTAGTTTGGTCATTACGTTCAGATGATCGAGTGGTTGTCATGGAAAATACTAATTTCCGTTATTCACAGCCAGAAGACTTTCAAGATGGTCAACCACAAGTTGCAACGATTGATGTGTCATTTATTTCGCTTAATTTAATTTTGCCACCATTATCAAAGATTTTAACGCCAGGTGGATCAGTAGCAACATTGATTAAGCCGCAGTTTGAGGCGGGACGTGAAGCTGTGGGAAAGCACGGCATTGTTAAAGATGCGGCAACCCATAGCCAGGTAATCAATAAAGTGGCTGATTATGCACACGATGCAGGTTTTAGTATGGTCGGATTAGATTATTCACCAATCAAGGGTGGTTCAGGAAATATTGAATTCTTGGCTCATTTGGTCTTAGATGGTGGTGATAGTACGATGACTTTGGCTGAACGTGAAGCAGTGGTAGCGTCAGCACATGATCAATTAAATGCTCATCGTGAAGGTAAAGAAGATGAGAAGAACTAAAAAGGAACGCCAATTAGCGATTCGAGAATTAATAACTAAGCAAACCCTGCAACGTCAAGAAGATGTTGTTAATGAATTAAATAAAATAGGGTGGAATGTTACGCAAGCAACCATTTCACGTGATATTGCTGAGATGCAGTTGGTTAAGGTACCGTTGGAAACAGGAGGCTTTGCGTATGCAGTAGTAGCACAAGCTGATGCATTAGCTCACATTAAACGAATTATCCAAGAGCCAACTACTAATATTCGTACACAAGATAATTTTGTGATGATCTCAGTGGCGCCAGGTACTGGTCCAGCGTTAAAGTTAGCTTTGCAAGAGGCAAGCTTTGATGAATTATTTGGGATGCTTGGGGATGATGCGGATGTTTTAATGATTTTAAAAAAGGAATTGAATGCCCGGGACTTTGTAGCACAAAAATTCCAATAAGTTGGTTCTATTTTAGGAGGCGACATGTTACAAGAATTATCAATTCAAAATTTTGCAATTATTTCAAAATTAAATATTAGCTTTGAACCTGGTATGACTGTTCTCACTGGAGAGACGGGTGCTGGTAAATCAATCATTATTGATGCGGTTGGATTATTAACAGGTGGCCGTGGATCGCAAGATTATATCCGTGAGGGGGCTGATAAAGCAGTTTTGCAGGGGTTGATCGATGTTGAACCCAATGACGCTTTGAAAGAAGTATTGGATACGCTGGGAATACCACTTGAAGACAACCAACTATTAATCCATCGTGAATTACATCGTAATGGACGTAATGTTATTCGTGTCAATAATATATTGGTGAATGCAACGGCGTTAAAATCTCTTGGGCGCCATCTGGTCGATATTCATGGGCAAAATGAACATCAAGCGTTGATGCAACCAGAACAACATTTGCGATTGCTAGATGAATTTGCACAAACAAAGTTACAACCAGTATTAGCAGAATATCAAATGGCTTTTAAAAAGTATCAGCAGTTGAATGAAGCTTATCATAAACGTCAAGCAGATGAACAAGCTTGGGCACAGCGTTTAGATATGTTGACTTTTCAGAGTAATGAACTAAATGAAGCTAACTTGGTTGCTGGTGAAGAAGAAGAACTGGAAACAGAATATCAAGAATTATCAAATTTTCAAGATGTTTTAACAGCATTGTCAAAAGCATATGAAGCACTAGAAGGTGAATGGGCCAATAATGGCTTAGAGACCGTGGGGATGGCAGTTAGTGAATTAGAAGATATTGAGGAATTAGCACCACGATATACGAAATTGACTGAAGCCGTGCGTGGAGCTTATTACGAATTACAAGAAGCAGCATCAGAAATTTTAAATGTTCGTGATAATTTGGCGTTTGATGAAGAACGGCTACGATACGTCGATGATCGTTTGAATTTAATTCGATCGTTAGAGAAAAAGTATGGTGCTACAGTTAATGACGTATTAAAACATCAGCAACAAGTTGATAGTGAACTATTACAAATGGGTGGTGGTGAAGAAAATGCGGCTGCTCTAGCTGATCAGTTGCAAGACGCGAAGCAAGTTGCCCATACATTAGCAGAGCAATTACATACTATTCGTACCAATGCAGCCACTGATTTAACTGAACAAATTCATGAGCAGTTAAAAGATTTATATATGGATAAGGCCGTCTTCTCTGTTAAATTTATTGAACAGAAACTAGGCCCTACTGGTGAAGATAATATTGAATTTTATATTCAAACTAATCTGGGCGAGAGTGCAAAGCCCTTGGCTAAGATTGCCTCGGGTGGTGAATTATCACGAATGATGTTAGCGATGAAAACAATATTCTCACGTGAGCAAGGTATCACATCAATTATTTTTGATGAGGTAGATACAGGTGTTTCTGGTCGTGTTGCGCAAGCAATTGCTGAAAAAATCGCAGTCATTGGGCGTTATTCACAGGTTTTGACGATTACTCATTTGCCGCAAGTTGCTGCGATTGCTGATCATCATTTCTTTATTGAAAAACAAGTGGTTGGTAAACGAACGGAAACTTCAGTTCGTCAATTAGATGATTCACAGCGAATTGATGAACTGGCACGTATGCTATCAGGAAATGAATTGACAGCGGCAGCTAAAGAAAATGCCCGTGATTTATTAAAAAGAGCACATATAAGTAAAAATTCAAGTGAATAAAGTTGTTTAGATGATAAAAAGCGAGTAAAATAGTTACTTAAACAACTAGATGAAAAAGTTAGGAGTATGTGTACCATGAAGCGTGGCGTATTAATCGTACTGTCTGGGCCTTCCGGAGTAGGTAAAGGAACAGTACGAAAAGCCTTATTTGAGGAACCAGATATTGATTTTCAATATTCTATTTCAATGACAACTAGACAACCTAGAAGTGGTGAAGTAAACGGTGAAGATTACTTTTTTGTTACTCGTGATGAATTTGAAACAGAGATTGCAAATGGTGATATGCTGGAATATGCTGAGTATGTAGGAAATTACTATGGTACTCCTAAAAAGTTTATCGACCAGACATTAGCTGCCGGACGTGATGTTCTGTTAGAAATTGATGTTCAAGGTGCATTGCAGGTTAAGGAAAAGATGCCTGAAGGAGCATACATCTTTTTGACGCCACCGGATTTAGCGGCATTAAAAGAACGGTTAATTGGCCGTGGTACTGAAGCAATGGATGTCATTGATCGTCGTGTATCAGCAGCAACTGCTGAAATTCGAATGATGGCCAATTATGATTATGCGGTCGTAAACGATGAAGTAGCATTAGCAGTTAACCGGATAAAAGATATTATTAAAGTTGAGCGACTACGTGTTAATCGCGTGTTGCCTGAGTATATTAAGATGATTGAGGAGTTGGAAGCATGATTTTATACCCATCTGTTGACAAGTTGTTAGAAAAAGTTGATTCACGTTACAAATTAATTGCCTTGGGCGCAAAGCGTGCTCATGAATTAGAACAAGGTGAGTTACCTACTTTGGAGAAGTTTGATTCAGTAAAGCCTATTGGTCAAGCTTTTGAAGAAATTGAAGCTGGTAACGTTGTTATCGATCAAACGAAATAAACATTATACAAAAAGAGGATGGTTTTAAACCATCCTCTTTTTGTTTTTATTTATCCATTTGTTTTTGTTTCTTGTTAATCATCATCTGACGAAGAGCACTAATAATCGCTGGTAAAGCAGATACCAATAAGATACCAATTAATACTAGCGAGAAGTGTTCACTAACGAATTCATTACCACCAAAGTAAAAGCCTGCTTCAACTGCAATAACGACCCACAATGTTACGGCAATCATTTCCAAAGCAACGAAATTTCGGTAGCGAAAGCCGGAAACGGCAGCTGTAAATGGTACTAAGGTACGAATGATAGGTAAAAACCGACCTAATATAACAGCCATTTTACCGTGTTTAACGAAAAAATCGTTTGCTTCTTGAAGATGCTTCTCTTTAATAAATCGACCTAATATTGGATGACGAACTAATTTTAATCCAACTGTACGACCTAAGAAGAAGTTAAGTGAATCACCAGAAACAGCAGCAATCCAAAATAACAGCATCAATACCCAATGGTTAAGAGAGTTACCTGATAACGCAGCGATTGAACCAGCGGCGAATAGTAATGAATCTCCTGGTAAAAATGGTAGAACGACGGCACCTGTTTCAATGAAAATAACTGCAAATAAAGCGGCGTATGACCAACCACCCCAGGCATTAACTAAATTGTTTAAATGAACATCTAGGTGGAGAAATATGTCGATGATTTGAATCATTATATGTTTAAACTCCTGTAACTACTTGATTAATTAAATTGACTTAAGTACAAGTTTATCACTTTTTTAAGTCACTGTATGTTATATGTTATAATAACCACAGTGTATTTAATAGAACTTAAGAGGTAGAAAATGATGACATATCCACAACTAAATATTAATGAAGTAACTGGACCAGTTGCTACGTTAGAAACAACAATGGGTGATATTAAGGTGCAATTGTTTCCAGAGCAAGCACCCAAAACAGTTGAAAACTTCGTTGGTCTTATAAAGCAAGGTTATTATGATGGTATTATTTTCCATCGTGTGATTAGTGAGTTTATGATTCAAGGGGGCGATCCAACTGGTACTGGTATGGGTGGAGAGTCAATCTGGGGTAAGCCATTTGCTGATGAGTTTTCAGATGAAGTATTTAATCTACGTGGTGCCCTATCAATGGCTAACGCTGGTCCTAATACAAACGGTTCACAATTCTTTATTGTACAGGCTCATAAAGTGCCTGCACGTATGTTGCATTCATTAGCTGGTATGGTTCCTGATGAAATTGTTTCTGCATATGGTGAAAATGGTGGAACACCTTGGTTGGATAAACATCACACTGTTTTCGGTCAAGTTATTGAAGGAATGGATGTCGTTGATAAGATGGCTATTCAAAAGGTTGATTATGCGGATAAGCCTGAAACAGAAATTAAGATTTTAAAAGCAATGGTTAGTGAATAAGTAATTAACTAAGCTGTTTTAAACCGAGAATTGTTCTCGGATACATATTAACTACTATATAGGAGATGAAATAATGGTGTTTCACATCGGGGATGTTGTTGAGGGGATGGTAACAGGTGTTCAACCATATGGTGCTTTTGTACAGCTAGATGATCATCATCAAGGATTGATTCATATATCTGAATGTCGTTCTGCGTTTATACGCGAAATTGGTAACGAGTTGGTTGTGGGTCAAAAAGTAACGGTAATGATTTTAGATATCGATATCTATAGTGGAAAAATCTCATTATCAAGAAGAACGGTATTAGATGGCTATGATGAGCCTGCAATAGATAAAGATAAGTTGAATCAGGATTATAAATTTACACAGCATCACTATTGGACCAATCAACATTTAGCTATTGGCTTTGACACAATTGCTAAATCTGGACCCAAAATGATTGATGAAGCATTAAAAAGATTGCATCAATAAAGGAATGAGGAGAGAATAATGTCACTAATTGCGGGTACAATTATATTTACACGAGATGACCAATCATACTTTTTAGTTACCGATGAACTACCTACACCTAAGTTTTATACTGTAAAGATGCACAAGCATGATGGTGATACTGCGTTGGGCTCAATAGTCAATGGTATGAAAGATGAGCTAGGTATTGAATTTGAAAACTTGAAATTTGGTGAACTAGCCGCCTGGCATTTACAAGGATTGGAAACAAGTGAAGATCTTGTTTCTTTGTATACATTTGAACCCATTGATTCAAGTTTGTTGAATTTGGAACGCTTAAGCCTATTAGGACTACAGTTTATTAATGCACGTGATATGCAAGGATTGCTAAAGAATGTCGATATGACAGGCGTTATTCAATTAGATTAATGTTTTTTTCAAAAAAAGCTTGCATTTACTTTGTAAATTCGGTATTATTAAAAAGTTGAGTTTTCAGGAAAGATTACATTCTTCATTTAAATTCAATAATAATCAATTCAAAATAAATGTTGACAATCATCATTTAGTGAGATATGATTATTAAGTTGCGTTAAGGACTAACAAGTTTTGAAATTTGGTTGAGGAATAAAATTCCTTGACAAATTAAAATGAACATGTTACAATTTAAAGGCAAATGTTGGGCATGTGCTTAACGAGATAGTTCTTTGAAAACTGAATATCGTTTCGATAGAACAAATGTGTAGGGTCTTCAAGCATTAAGCTTGAAACAAAAACATTTGCGAAGTCAATTCGCTAATAAATTCGTTTAACTTCCGTTAAACAATTAAAGTAACAAAAATTGAGTTATACTCAAACTTTTAAAATGAGAGTTTGATCCTGGCTCAGGATGAACGCTGGCGGCGTGCCTAATACATGCAAGTCGAACGCTTTGTGCTTAATTGAGATGACGAGCTTGCTCTGATTTGATTTTTTGATTTCAAAGAGTGGCGAACGGGTGAGTAACACGTGGGTAACCTACCTCTTAGCAGGGGATAACATTTGGAAACAAGTGCTAATACCGTATAACATCAACAACCGCATGGTTGTTGATTGAAAGATGGTTCTGCTATCACTAAGAGATGGACCCGCGGTGCATTAGCTAGTTGGTAAGGTAATGGCTTACCAA
>NZ_FMAO01000002.1 GCF_900094835.1 Weissella bombi
CTAAGAGGTAGGTTACCCACGTGTTACTCACCCGTTCGCCACTCTTTGAAATCAAAAAATCAAATCAGAGCAAGCTCATCATATCAATTAAGCACAAAGCGTTCGACTTGCATGTATTAGGCACGCCGCCAGCGTTCATCCTGAGCCAGGATCAAACTCTCATTTTAAAAGCTTGAGTATAACTCATTAATTTGTTTTGTTTAACAGAAGTTAAACGAATTTACTAGCGAATTGACTTCGCAAATGTTTTTGTTTCAAGTAATAATACTTGAAGACCCTACACATTTGTTCTATCGAAACGATATTCAGTTTTCAATGACCTACGTCGTTGTCTCGCTGACAACTTAATCTATATTACATGATAAGCAATTCATTGTCAACAACTAATTTCATCAAATTATGAATTAATTATTTTAGAATGAATATACCAAGTAATACTGCCGGCTCATTTGCCAACTCATTAATAATAACAGGAATCTTAACGTTCGTCAACAGGTTATTAAGAACAAATTTTTACGAACATTATTTAGCACCTTAATAAAGAAAAAACTGGTACCTAAATACCAGTTTCTATCTATATAGAAGTTAAATATGCAACTCTTCAAAAAATTCACGTGCATCTCCAACAACTTGCTCTACATTAGCGGGTGCCGGAATCTCTTCTAGATTAACCGCCAAAATTGAAGCTGTTGATTGGGCATATTGCAATAACCCAGCAAATGGATATACCACAAAACTCGTGCCGACAATAACAACAAGATCGGCTTGCATCACCCACTTTGCTGCTTCATCTACTCTAAAAGGAATTTCACCATACAAAGTAATCGCTGGCCGTAGTAATGCACCATCTTCACGATACTGTGACTTTAGATATGATGTTACATCGCTTTTTACCCCATCAACAGGAGCGTAAATATTATAGAGTGACCCATGAAACTCAATAACATTTTTAGCACCAGCCTCCAAATGTAATCCATCTACATTCTGTGTAATAATGCGTGCACGATTTTCATACGTTAAATCAGCCATCTTTTGATGAATAATATTAGGCTTTGCATCCAAAAAATACATATTATCCTTCATGAACTGATACATCTTGTCTGGTTCCTTAGCTAAGGCATCCGTACTCAATAAATATTCTGGTGGTAATGAGACACCATCATAAATACCACCCTTTGAACGGTAATCTGGAATACCTGAAGCTGTTGAAACACCCGCACCCGTCAAGAAGACAATACTTTTAGCATCATCAAACAGTTGCTGTATTTCTGGTGTTACTAATGTCATGTTTAACTCCTTAACGTATTGCAAATGGTTGGCCAAGCTTAACCAACACTTCTTTTACCGGTGTTTGGTAAAGCTCTTTAAAGAAACTAGCCAAATCATCATCAGGTGCTGCCAAAACAAAGCTATTTTGTCCAGATGTCTTAAGTAAGCCAGCGTAAGCTTCTTTGCCGGTATTACGATCTTGCATCGTTAGGTGCTTAATATCAAATACTTGTGCTAACGGTAAACGTAATTGGCGTTCTGACAAAACTGGTGTCAAAGTTGCAAATTCATCAGCATGAATTTCAGGTAAGTTCCAAGTTACCATTTGCTCATCAAATAATTTAAAAGCTGCAACAACAGCACGATGAACAGTAAATGCATTTTTAATATCATCAACACGCATTGCGTCAAAAATCTTTTGTGCAGCAGTCCATGCTTGTGGATAGCGTTCTGCCATCGTTTCAACAATAGCGTCTGTTTCTTCTGGCGCATTGTGCAAAAATACCTGTAAGTCTAATAGTGTTAACAAACGCAAAGCATTTTCACTGTTATCTTGCGCTGTCTCTGGTGTTAATGTTTGTTGTACACCAGCAACCATCCCCTTAACAACATCTGCCGTCAACATACCATGTGCTACCTGTTCACGATATATAATTGCACGCAACGCTGGCTGATATAGATGAGTAGTCATAACCATCAATTGATCCGTTAAATCAATATCTTCATCTTTAAGTTGGAAATAGATTTGTGGATACCCATTTAATGTTAATAACATCATTAACAACTCAGATGTTGCCAAAAAGTCAGGCGCAGTACCATCAGTTACTTCAACCATCAAACGTGTTCCTAGCATCTCTGTAGAAACTTGATCATACGTAATCACACCGGTTGCCATTTCATTACCACGTAAAATTACTGAACCAGGATATATCTCATTTACTTGGTCCAATAACGTTAACGTCTCTTTTGTAAATTTCATATTATCTTCCTATCTTTAATCCGTTACTTCTTCTCGTAACTCTTGCAATAATTTTTTCGCTGATGTGGCATCCATCTTAGGTGCTGCATTTAACTTAGCTACTAATCGATCGATTTCACCCGCTTGTGCACCAACTTGCACTGCTAGAGACTTTGCTTGCAATGCCATGTGTCCAGCCTGAATACCTGTCGACACTAGCGCCCGCAACGCTGCCAAATTTTGTGCTAAACCAGTCGCCACAATGATGCTTGCCAGTTCTGTAGAAGTCGGTTCTCCCATAATATGATGATTCAATTTTACTGCAGGTACAATGCCAATAGAACCACCAACAACACCAACTGACATTGGCATCGTTGTTGTACCAATTAACTGATCAGCAACAACCTGCCAACAGATTAAACCTTGATACTGACCATCATGAGCCGCATAGGCGTGCAAGGCTGCATTAACAGCTCGCGTATCATTACCACTTGCAAGCACAACCGCTTCAATACCGTTCAAAATACCTTTATTTGCAGTTACCGCGCGATGTGGTGATAAAGTTTCCATATGACTAGCTAAAGCTATTTTTTGTGCAACTTCCTCACCAGCTAAACCTTGTTTCGTTGCTAAAGCTGCAACCGGAATGGCCACCTCCGCCGTAATTAATGATTCCGTACCATAATTTGATAAGATTGCCATCAAAACTTCGTACCCTTGTTGACGTAATTTTGCTGCAACCGCTTCGGCCATAGTATTAACCGTATTGGCCCCCATTGCTTCTTTGGTATCTACCAAAACATTCACTGCGACTGTACTGTCATCCATTGTTTCAATCAAAATCTCTTTGGCACCACCACCACGTTTAGCCATTGATGGATGTGCATCATTGGCACATTGTAACAATGAACGCTCATGTTCACGTACATAATTTGATAATGCTCGCACATCCGCTACATGAACCAATAAAATTTGACCACGCATTAAGTGTTTAGAAAATTTAGTCTGCACACCAGTACCTTGACGCATAATTCGGGCACCATTATTAGCAGCCGCAATGACACTAGGTTCTTCCGTTGCCATGGGCACGATAACTTTTTTGCCATCGACCGGCAAATTTAATAATAATCCGGTTGGTACACCAAAATTATAAATATAATTCTCAATTTGCTGTTCGCCAATATAATTATAATTTTCTTTGATTAAATCTTGTTCTGCATTTGTTAACTGTTGATTATTGACTAAGATATCAACTCGTTCTGACCAAGAACGCTTATAAAATTGTTGCCAATCTGCCATCATTCATTCCTCTTTATTCTATCTTTTATTAGTTTAACAGTTATTAACCTTTTTTTGCGGGACAGCATTTAATTTTTATACAAAAATATCTCGAAATCATCAACCAAATAATTAGTTAATGATTTCGAGATATTAATTAGCTTTACCTATTCAGCATGAGTCGTATCTTCATGCCAAGGTCGCACAGTATATTTTACTTTCTTATTTTCATCAATCTGGGCATACAAACGTTGTGTTTCCTCTTCATCAAAAAAGCCCAAATCAACAGCCGGCTCATCATCCAATGAAACCACCCCTTGAACACTTTGTCGAATAACATTGTGCAGAACATGCCAATTCTCTTGGTGTTCTTTTGTTTTTTTAACAGCAGCCTTTAACGTATAACCTTCATCTAAAAACTGCTTAATTGAAGCAACAGTTACATAAGCCGTATAATTATATATTCGTGCCTCTTGTTCGCCTTCTCGAATTAATGAAGAAATAATCCCTTTGCTTTCCCAATAACGTAATTGACGAGTTGAAGCTCCCGTCATTGTTGCTAATTCACCTATCCGAAATTGAAATAACTCTGATTCCAGGGCTTTCATTCGGTATGAATGATCTCCTGAAAATGCCATAATCGTTCTCCTTCAATTAATCATAATCGTATTAATTGTTAGGTTATTTGACAAATTTGTCAACCTTATTATGGATTAGGCGTAGCATCGCCACCATCAGTGTCGTCACCACCATCTGGGTTAACTTGTTGAATACGTGATGTATCTGACTTTGGTTTATCCTTTTCAGGCGCATCAGTTTCATATAACGATTGCGACTTTTTATCATTACGCTGATGCCATAGCGATGTTGACTCATTACCTCGTTGTTCATCTAAGGTCTTCAACTTAGCTAACCCATTTGAGTAATTATATTTCGAAGCATCAACAGATTGGTAACCCTTTGGTTTATAGAAACGCAACAAATCTTTTTGGTTGAGGTTATCAGAAATTTTCAATTTCTCACGCACTTCTTGCTTATACTTATCAATCTTAGCTTGCAATTTCTTAGAAGGATTTTGAATTACTTCACCAGTCTTATTATCGTATAATTCATGATTCGTATACGTATATTCCGGCGTTACAAAATCTTTATCTCGGAAAGCAACAACTTGTTTACGATTTGTACTCAACAAATCTTGTCCCAGTTGCACATACTTCTTTGAATCAACCCCTAGCAAATGTAACAACGTTGGCATCACATCAATTTCACCACCGTAAGTATGGTTAATGCCACCACCGTGCCAACCTGGAATATTTACCATAAATGGCACGCGTTGCAATTGTGCATTATCATAATCTGTCCAATCATTTGGATCCTTACCAAGAACAGGTGCTAATTGTTTATTCTCTGAGTTTGAAATACCATAATGATCACCATATAGCACAATAATCGACTTATCGTATAACCCTGATTTTTTCAGATAATTGTAAAATTCACCAATTGATTGATCAAGATAGTGATTCGTTTCAAAGTATCCGTTCACAACATCAGAATCCGTATCTGACGTCGTAAAGTTAGGATCTTTATCCTCGTCATCCAAACTATATGGGAAATGATTAGTTACCGTAATATACTTTGCATAAAATGGTTGCTGCATCTTTTCAAGATATGGAATTGAATCATAGAATAACAACTTATCCTTTAAACCGTAACCCATGGCTTTATCACCAGACGTGTCATAATAACTTGCATCAAAGAAATACTGGTAACCCATATTTTTATAAACATTATTACGATTCCAAAAACTAGCATTATTCCCATGGAAAACTGCTGATGAATAACCACCATTTTGTTTCAAAATTGAAGGCATCGCTTCAAACGTTTGGTCATTTCCTTGGGTTGCAAACAATGATCCTTGTGGTAAACCAAACGTTGAAGTCTCTAACATGTTCTCAGCATCGGATGTTTTTCCTTGTCCAACCTGATGGAAGAAGTTATCAAAAGCAATCGTTGAATCAGAATGATAAATGTTATTTAAGTTTGGCGTAACTGCTTGATTGTTAACCTTTAAATCAAGAGAAAACTGTTGGAATGATTCTAGATGAATAACAAAAACATTCTTACCTTTTGCAATACCTGCATACTTGGCATTTGCATCTGTATAATTCTTATTAACGTAATCCAACACATTATCAATATCTGACTTTTTAGCTGACTTACGCATTTCAGTTACACCATGCGTTTTAATCCCATCAAATACTGTATATGCATCAATTCCTAAATATTTCACCAACATTTTACTATCAAACTGACGCGTGATTAATTGCGGACGATCAGCCTCACCCAATACTAAGGTTGTCATAAATCCAAATATAGCAAAGGTTGATATGGCAAACCCCATAAATTTAGAAGTAGCCGTTTTATCAAAATGCATCTTTTTAAACAAAAAGAACGCAATGAAAATCGGAATATCAATCCAGAACAACAAATCATGAATATTGGTCAAAGCAAATCCTGATGCCCCTAGGCCCTGATTAACTTTGTCATAGCCCAACATAGTGGCAACTGACATAAAGTCCGTAAATTCACGATAGTAAATAACATTCAAATGCACCAACAATGTACTAATAATGTACATAATCGTTGCAACAGAATAGAATAATTTTGATTTTTTAAAATAAAAAGCGATTCCAATAAGCAATAATGCTAATGGTATCGGATTTAGTAATAGCGTTATATATTGAACAACGGAAGCACCTGAATACAGATGGAAATCCATTATATTTGCTAATTGTGTTTTCGCCCAGACCAATACAACTAATAAGACAACAAAGCCGAACCGTGTATTGACCCAAGAAAAACGACTCTTATGCGCCATAATAGTTTTTCTCTTCTTTCTAAAACTCGTTTATTAATTTTTTAAATTTAGTATCTTAACAATTATATCGCAAATCGTTTTATGACACCTTACTTCTTTCATAAAATGAATAAATTGCGCTAAAATAATAACAATATGTTTATTGGGAGATAGTGTATGAATAAAGAAAATTTTACCATCCAACACGCTTATGGCATTAGTGAAATTAGTAAAGCAGCAATCGCTATTAGAACACAAGTCTTTATGATTGAACAAAATGTACCTAAGTCGGTTGAACTAGATAATTTAGATGACCAAACCATCCATTACGTCGGTTTTCTAGATAGCAAACCAATTACGACAGCTAGAATTGCTGAAAACAATGAACATACTAATTGGCATATCCAACGTGTTGCCACCATCATGGAAGCACGTGGTAACGGCTACGCTGGTCAATTATTGAAGCAAATCATTGCTGATGCAAAACAAGCTAATATCCATAGTCTCGACTTAGGTGCCCAAGTCCAAGCCATCGGTTTTTACAAAAAAATTGGTTTCACTGCCGAAGGTCCCGTTTTCCAAGAAGCTAACATTGATCATCGTCACATGATTTTAGAATTAACTTCTAGCAACACTAATTAATACAAAAAAGGCCGTTTGCTAACTGAGGTTTACACCTCACAAGTAGACGGCCTTTCCTATTAATCAGCATTTATGACATTTTGATAATCCAAAACTGGTTTGATAAATTCTTGATATGATTGTTGTGATAGATAAGTAAATGTTGGCCAGAAACGGTCATCCACCATAAAGTTCAAAGCTTTAACAGTCGCTTCCCACAATTTCTTTGCTTCATCTTCTTGCCCATCTAAAGTTAGCTTAAGTACTTCAGTCAATTTCTTAACAAACGTAAAGTAACTACCATAATCAGGGAATCGATTTTCTTCAATATAGCTCATTGTTGCAGAAACATTTTCCGTATCCCCATTTTCCAATGCTAACAACAACATTTGGAAGTTTAATAATGCAACATTCCAAACCGCTGCTGGCGCAAAATGATCCATTTCAACTAATCCATAACCTTCTAAGGCAATCATCTGTTCAACTTGACCAGTCATCTCGCTAACCATCTTCTTTACCGTATCATACGGTACATGACGGATGATATTTGCAAATAACAACATGTCAGTTGATGAATATAATTCACGATTCTTCAAAAACTTCACAATTGTTGGTCGCGCAATTTCGACTAAACGGTATCGTTGACCAAGATCAATTACTTGAGAATTAATTGCACGCACAACATTTAATAGTAGACGTGTATTATGTGTTTCCTCAAATAAAGCAAGTACTTGGTACACCATATCTTCATTTGGTGTTTTAGTATACGAATGTAAATCTAACCCTAATTCTTTAATCGTCACATCGACTAATTCTGGTTGCGTTAGATAGATATGTAATAGTAATTCATCATATGATACGTCAATTGTTGTCAGCAAATTTACAAAAGTGGTGGCACTGACACGACCATTTCCCTTTAAATAATCATACAAACGTGATCTTGAAATATCGACAGACTCTAAAATTCTCGGAATAGAAATATTACGCTTTTTAATAAAATGTATTAAGGCATTCCGAACTGCTTCGGCGGGCACACGGTTTTTTTCCATTAATAATTATCTCCCACAAAGTATTCTAATAATATTATTATAACGCGAATTTGGCTCCTAACCGAAAAATTTATACTTTTTATATTAATTACTTTCTTCACTAATAAAAAGCCGTCCATGTTACATACATGAACGGTTTTACCATGATTTAATCCTTAAACTTATTGTAGTAGTTAGCACCTGGGAAATACCAATTTGCTCTACCAAATATCTTAATCGTGGCTGGAATAATAATCAAACGGACAAAGAAAGCATCAAATAAGATACCACTTGCCAATGAAATTCCAATTGCCTTAATAGTTGGATCTTGAACCAATGCGAAACTACCAAAGACAGCAATCATAATTAATGCTGCTGTGATAATAACTGGACCACTTTCTTGCAAACCAGCCTTCACCGCAAGCTTATTATCACCGGTCGTAATATAAGTTTCACGAATTCTAGATACCATAAATACTTCGTAATCCATTGCTAGTCCAAAGATAATTCCAATAACAATCACTGGTAAGAATGCTAATATTGGTGCTTTTTCACTAATATTGAAAAGACCATCTTGCATAATCATGGTTGTTAATCCTAATGAAGCGAATAACGACAAACCAAAGCCGATAATCGCCATAAGTGGAATAATAAATGACTTAAACATAAACATCAACAAGACGAATGCCAATACCATTACGATTCCCGTAAACATTGGGATAGCGTTATTCAACTTTTCTGAAATATCGATATTAACGGCGTTCGTTCCGGTCAAAGTAATCTTAGTATCATCACTCTTTTGCAATGAATCCGAATAGCTGTTAATCTTTTGTGCCAACGTTTCAGTTTTAGCTGACGCAGTATTCGTCTTAGGCATAACAATAATTAACGCATACTTTTTATCCTTACTAATTTGAGCTGGCACATCTGATATGGCAGCTTTCTTTACTTCTTGTGTAATCTTAGCTTGATATTCTTGCGTTGCTTTTTGAATTGCTTGTTGTTGCTCTGCCTGACCAGCAGTTGGATTAGACTTCATTAAGTCCATCACCTTAGCTTGCACATATTTTTGACCATCAGCCTTAATCTTCTCTTGCATTGCTGGTGACTTATACTTTGCAACAGCTTCTTTATTAACAACAGGTGCTAGCATTTTCACATTATCCATCTTGGCAATATGATCAGTAGCTTTCGTTAGAATCTTCTTGTTTTGTGCATCAGAATTTGACGTATCCAACTTTACAACACCAACTAATGTTGCGTTGTAACCATCCCCAAATTTATCTGCTGTCATCTCATAAGCTTGACGTTGTGTCGTGTTCTTAGGTAATGCACCATCAAATGGCATTCCCAAACGCATGTGTGACACTGGAATCATAAAGGCACCCAATACAATCACACTCACGATAACCATAATAATTGGATGGTTAACAATTGACTTAGTCATAAAACCATCTTTTTTCGTCTTCGTTGACTTAACAGCTTTATCAGATGGCTTAACAAACTTATGCAACAATGAAATTAGTGCTGGCAATAGTGTTACAGCTGATAATACCGCAAACACAACACCAACAGCTGCTGCAATTCCCATCTGTGTTAGGAAATCAATACCAACTAATGACAAACCAACAAGGGCGATGATAACTGTGACACCAGCAAACAAGACTGAACTTCCAGCACTTGATAACGTAACTGCCATCGCTTCATCTTCTGATATCACCTTACCAGTCTTATGCAATTCATTTTGTCGACTTGTCTTTAACTCACCAATAAAACGATGCAAAATAAACAAAGCATAATCAATACCAACAGCCAAACTAATCATAATTGATAGCGTTTGAGCGACACTAGCAATTGAAAAGACATTCGTTCCCAGCATCACCACAATTAGTCCACTTACTAGACCAACAATCGCCGTAATAATTGGCAAACCAGCCGTCACAAATGACTTAAATAATACCATCAACAAGACAAAGGCAATCAAAATTCCAATAATCTCTGACGTACCACCAATGTCATAATCCATCATGACATTTCCTGAATAAGCAACTTTCAAATTGTTTGATTTTACTTTATCATTCGTGATTTTTTGAATATCATTTACAACACTCTTTGAAACATTATTAGCTTCTTTTTTGAATGTTATGCTGATAATACCAGTTGTCTTATCTTCACTAATTGTTTGTGAGTCATAAGGACTGGTAATTGTCTTAATGTTGTCTTGATGATCAGCTTTAATCTTCTTAACAGCAGCATTAATCCGTTTCTTATCAGCCTGTTCCTGAATACTGTCGTCTTGTTTATTTTGCACAACAATATTCATTGTCCCGGCATCAACCGATTGATTAAATTCTTTCTTTAGAACACTCTGCACATCAGTTGATGGCACACCTGAAATCTTCAAATTTGTATTAAAATGAGATCCCATGGCAACCAAACTACCAATGAAAACAATCAATATTACTACCCAAGAAAGGAGAACTTTAAACTTATTGTTATAAGTCCATTTACCAAACCTGGCTAAAAAATTATTCATCTATTTTCTCCTCCATATTAAACTATTAACTTATAATTTAATTGATTTTGCGAATGGTGTCCATGTACAATAAATGTGAAGTGCACATCAAATGGTCATCGGAGGGCATTTATATGGGAAATTTAAGCCAAAAAAGAATGGAAAAAGTTATTTTTACCAGTTTCAAAGAATTACTGATAAAAAATAAATTTTCAGATATTAGCATCACTATGATTGCTAATCAAGCCCTCATCCATAGAAATACTGTTTATCATCACTTTACTGATAAATATGACTTATTAAATAAATATATTGAATATGAAGCTAAAAATTTTCCTATCGATTTTAGTAATTTTGAAAACCATCCATTCCAAAACATTCATGATTTACTCATAACATCATTTGAAAAAATTATTAGCTACCAAAAAGATGATCATGATTTTAATTTAATTATTCAAAATGGTTTCTTAAAATTAATCGTCAACGCTCAAGAAGATGATCAAATTTTTTGGTTCATTGGCAAGATTGCCAGTATTTTATTATGGAATGATTTTCATAATGGTTATTACGAATTAATTCGTGACTATCAAGCATTGGATAAAATTTATCAAACCGGTGTCTTCCCTAAAGTTGAATAATTGGTTTTACCAATAGAAAAAGCAACCCTGGTATTAATTAAATACTAAGGTTGCTTTATTTTATCTATCAACTTTTTTTAAACGACGGTACTTGTCTAGCTCAGTAATAACCAAAACAAGCAATCCGATTGCAATAACAATACTCCAATTAATTAATGACAATGGTCCCGTAGAGAAGATAGTATTCATAAATGGCAAGTAAGTAAATACTATTTGCAAAATAATCATCAAACCAATTGCACCAAACGCCATTGGATTCGTCCAAAATGACTTACTCAATACAGAATCTGCAGTTCTAATATTAAATAGATAGAAAATCTTACCAAATATTATTGTATTAACAGCCATCGTACTTGCAATTGAAAAACCAACTAAATTATCAAACCACTCAAAGACAACTAGCGCTCCAGCAGCAATAATCACGCTGACATAAATCATTTGAAAAACATCATATCGATTCATTAATTTTTCTGTCGTTTTACGCGGTGAACGGTTCATAATGCCTGGCTCAGCAGGTTCAAAAATGAATGCCAGTTGTAACGTCAATGCTGACACCATATTAATCCATAACAATTGAATTGCCGTCATTGGCATTGTCTGTTGTAATAGAATACTAAAAACAACAATTAACCCTTCAGCAAAACTTGTCGGTAACAAATACAAAATCGTTTTACGAATATTATCATATAATCGTCGTCCTTGCTCAATCGCCGTTTTAATCGTTGAAAAATCATCATTAGCCAAAACCATATCTGCTGAATCCTTAGCAACGTCTGTTCCTTTAATTCCCATGGCAACACCAATATCCGCCTTCTTCAAGGCCGGTGCATCATTAACGCCATCCCCAGTCATTGCTGTAACTAAATTATTTGCTTGATATGCTGCTATAATGCGCAGTTTATCTTGCGGTGTCGTCCGTGCAAACACATCATATTTTGTAACGACTTCAGCTAATTGTGCATCAGACAAATCCTCAACATCTGATCCTGTAATAACCTGAATATTTTCAGCTAACCCAAGTTGTTTACCGATTGCCTTTGCAGTGTCTGGGCTATCACCAGTAATCATTTTTACATAAATACCAGCTTGACGCATATCAGCAATGGCATCAATAACTTCTGGACGTGGCGGATCAATAATCGCTGCTAATCCCAAAAAGTTTATACCGTACTTTTGTAACGTATCATGCGTTACTTCTTCAACATTTTGTTCAACATCAATATATCCAACTGCAATCACACGCTTCCCTGATTGTGCAAATTCCGACGCTAATTCAGACCAATACTGACGATCAAAATTGCCATTTTGTTCTGCTAAATCAAATAATTTGTCAGGAGAACCCTTAATTGCAATGAAACGTTCATATCGTTGATTTTCTGCTAAACGCGCCATGTAACGATAATCCGAATCAAAAGGAATTCGATCAATTTCTGTTAGCTTAGGATTTTTTTGACCAAAGGCTTTGTAATATGCCGACAAAAATGAAGCATCTGTCGGTTCACCATTAATATTCCAAACACCGTCTTCTTCAGTTAAGAAGGTATCATTAGCTTGATGCCCCATAGTTAAAAACATTTCCAGTTGGTTATCTTGTGTAACATCTACAGGAATGCCATCGTACAAAATCTCGCCTACTGGTGCATATCCAGTCCCTGTAACTTTATAATGCTTTTTAGCAATGACAATATCTTGAATTGTCATCTCATTTTTAGTTAGCGTTCCTGTCTTATCAGAAGCAATAATATCTACTGCTCCCAATGTCTCAGCAGCAGGTAATGTTTTCACAATAGCATCTTTTTTCGTTAGTTTTTTAACACCTGTCGCCAAGATAATTGAAGTTGCAGCAGGCAAACCCTCAGGAACTGAACCAACAATCATCGCAATAATTGCCATAACTAATGTTGGTAATTCATAAATATTTAAAAACCATCCAAAAACAAACACTAATAATGCAACAGCAATAATTACCCAAGAGATACCATTACCCAAACGGTTCAATTCTCTCGTCAAAGGTGATTTTTCACCAGAAACATCCGCAACACTTTTTGAAATTTGACCAATTTGTGTATTTATTCCCGTCGCAACAACAATACCCGTTGCACTACCATTGGTAACAGACGTTGATGCGTACGCCATATTACCTCTCTCCGCTAGTGGTACTTTACCCACCAAAACGACTTCATCCTTTAACACAGAATCAGCTTCACCTGTCAAAGAAGATTCTTGCACGCGTAGATTATCGGCATCAACAATTCGTAAATCGGCAGGAACATTATCACCTGCTTCTAAATAAACTAAATCACCTGGTACCAATTCACGTGCGGGTACATCAAATCGTTCACCATTTCGCAAAACCGTTGCATCAACAGATAACATGTTTTTGATTTTATCCAACGCATTACTTGCATTTACTTCTTGTATATAACCAATTAATGCATTCACAATAACTACTAAACCGATAACTACAGCATCCGAATAATGCCCCATCAATAGTGTTAAAGCTGCTGCAACAATTAAAATATAAATAATAACACTGTTAAACTGTCTCAAAAAAATCAACCATTTAGGAACTGATTTCAAAGTAACTTCGTTATAACCGTGTATCCTTAGCCGTTTATCTATTTCATGTGGCTGAAGCCCTGCTGGATAATTTGACTGTAAATCATCAATGACCTGTACCCAATCTTGATTATAAAAATCTGACTGTTTGGACAACAGGCCGTCATCTGACTCACTACTCGATCTATTCATTTGTACACCCCTTTAAGGAAAATATTCTCTGCGTCTTGCTATTTAAGGTTGGCCGCTAGATACCTAATCTAGTTAGTCAGTTTCCCACGCATATGCGCCGCTACTCCCGCAAGTGTTACAAATAAAAAGTAAGTTAATTTCGCAAATAATATCATGCTTAACTTAATTCGTACATAAATCATCTTTTACTGTTACTACTTTAAATAACTAACCGGCTTCTTAACTTCAATCTTCGTACCATCATACGTATCCTTAATATATTTTTGAATAGCCGGATCATGGTACAAAGTAACTAATTTTTGATAGTCTTTTTTATTCCGATCACTAATATCCGCTGCCGCTGCTAAAATATTAATATTTTGGCGCGTACTCTGATTAATTTTTTCATGATACAAGGAATCTTTCATAACATTTAGCTTTCCTTCTAAGGCAACTGTATTCGAAATTAATGCCGCATCAACACTATTTAAAATACGTGGTCCAGTTGTATCATCTATTTTTTTAAATTTTAGATTACGTGGATTGGATACAACATCATCCGTATTACCTAATGCATCAAAACCGGCTTTTAATTTAATCAAACCAGCATCTTGCAATAACAATAAGCCACGCGAAGTATTTGCAGGATTATCAGCGATCGCAATTGTTGCACCTGCCGGAATATCCTTAAGTTTTTGATACTTATCTGAATATATACCCATTGGTTCTAAGTAAGTGGTTCCTAAATTCATTAACTTATGTTTTGGATTTTCATGATTATAAGATTTTAAATATGAATAAGACTGAAAAGCATTCACATTTACATTATGTTCTGCCGTAGCATTATTTAATTGCACACCATCATTAATTTGTTTAACCGTAATTTTTAAGTTAAGTTTTCGTGCTTCCTTACTTTTAGCAATGTGTTGCCAAACTTGATAGTCACTTCCCATTGAGCCCACGGTTATTTGTTCTGGCGCATGCGATATTTTATACGTGTTATACGTATGCAGACCAACTGCAATACCACCAAGAACCACCAAACTGCTGATTAGTATCAGCCAATTTTTTATTTTCACAGTTACGCCTCCTATATTTTGATTTGATGACCTTAAAATCGTTCAACCTTTTTGGCAATCCAATCGCCAATTATCTGAACAATGAACACCATCACCAAAATAACTAGCAAGGCAGCAATCGTGACATCATTTTCAAAACGCGCATAACCGACACTGATTGCAATATCTCCTAGTCCACCAGAACCGATTGCCCCTGCCATTGTCGTCAATCCAAGTAAACTAATAATAGTTACTATCGAAACACGTATAATATCAGGCAAGCATTCACGTAAATAAATACGATAAATAATTTCACCAGTACTTGAACCCATTGCCTGTGCCGCTTCAATCACTGATGGTTCAATACTTAAAAGTGCATTTTGAACTTGGCGCGCATAAAAAGGAAAAATACCAACAATTAACGGTACAAGTGCCGCCGGCGTACCAACCGTTGTACCAACAATATACTTTGTGATTGGTGCCATTACCGCCAATAAAATAATAAAAGGTACTGACCGTAACAAATTCACTAGTTTATCTAAGAAATTATAAAATGGTGGATCAGCATTAATACCACCGGGCTGCGTCACCACTAAAAAAATACCTGTTCCTAATCCTAAAACACCGGCAATTAATGCTGACCAAAACGTCATATACAACGTTTCCCAAGTTGCTTGCACAAATTGCGGCCAAATTGGAACAACATTTGGAAACCAATTAGCTAACATAAATCTGCTCCTCTCCCGTAGAAAAATCGGTTACAACAACGCCAACTGTTGTCAGATAATCCAATATTGTCGCAAAGTGTTCATCTGATGCCGTTAAGACAATTAGCATGTAACCTAATGACAACTGGGCAACTTTTTGTACATTCGCAAATAAAATACTAGCTGATATGCCGTATTTAATAGCTAGAGATGAAATAACTGCTTCACTGGTAACTTCACTAGAAAAACGCAAATATAACAATCGTTCATTAGATTGTAAGTTTTCAATTAGATGATCATCACTAATTTGTTGACGCATTTCGGTCACGTTAGCTGCTGATTCCACAAACTTTTGCGTTAAAGCTTGTTTAGGAGCCGTAAATACTTCACTAACTGAACCTTTTTCAATAATGCGACCCTTTTCCATTACGGCAACATTTTGACAAATTGACTTAATCACTTGCATTTCATGCGTAATCAACACGATGGTTAGCCCTAATTTTTCATTTAAATGCTTTAGTAATTGCAAAATATCTTCCGTCGTCTGTGGATCTAATGCACTTGTCGCTTCATCACTAATTAGAACATCAGGATTATTAGCCAGTGCTCGAGCAATGGCAACACGCTGCTTTTGTCCACCTGATAATTCATCTGGATAAGCCTTAGCGTATTCATCCAAACCAACTAATTTTAATAATTCCAACGCTTTAGCATGTCGCTTACTACGTGACATTTTTTGACTTAATAATGGATACTCAACATTATTTAAAACTGTTCGTGACCGTAATAAATTAAAATGTTGAAAAATCATCCCCACCTTTTTTCGCACACCACGTAATTCCTTATCATGCAAAGACAACAAATCCTGTCCCAAAATACTAACAGATCCTGTATCAGGTCGTTGCAATAAGTTGATGATACGTACTAAAGTACTTTTCCCGGCACCGGAATAACCGATAATGCCATAAATACTCCCCTTTTCGACCTGCAATGACACATTATCTAGCGCAACTAAATTTTCATTATTGCGTTTAAATGTCACGTTTATCTGTTGTAAATCAATTGCGATATTAGTTGCGCTCATCTACTAATCCTCCTTCCTTTTTTAACGCATATTGTGTTAGCTAAAGTGCATACCTCCATCAACTAGCATCGTTTGTCCTGTAATGTATGCTGCATTTGGTGAAGCAAACCAAGCAATCACCTCTGCAACATCGGCAGGTGTTCCTTCACGCCCTAAACCAATTTCGGTTAAACAATTTGCTTGCTGCTCAGGTACCGAAAGTCCTTTAATTTCAGCTGTTCTGGCATCAATACTGTCACGCAAAGGTGTGCGTACAATTCCTGGACTATATGAATTAACCGTAATTTGGTCAGCAGCTAACTCCTTAGCTGCTGATTGGGTTAACCCACGAATACCAAATTTTGATGCTGAATAAGCACTTTGTAGCGCTGATGCTTCTACACTAGCTAGTGATGCTGCATTAATAATGCGTCCACCATGACCTTGTGCTTTAAACTTTGTTGCAGCAGCTTGAATTCCCCAATAGGTTCCTTTCAAATTTACGTCAAACAAACGTGAAATTTTATCAGGATCCGAATCAATCACGGAATCAATAAAAGCAACACCAGCATTGTTGACGAAAACAGCTAATTCACCTAAATCGTTGATTGCATCTTCAACTAATTGAAAAACAGCTTCACGATCAGAAACATCAATAATATAAGCTTTTGCTTCAAATCCTTGATCACGTAAATTCTGTGCGACTTGTGTCACTGTTTGTTCATTGATGTCAGCAACAGCGATATTAAAACCATCTTTTGCCAATCGATATGCGGTTGCTTCTCCAATACCTTGTCCTGCACCAGTAATAATTGCTGTTTTTCCCATGTTTTTTCCCCTTATTCTGTATTATCCAAATAAAAAAGCCCCACTCCTGTTAAATACAGAAGCGAGGACATCGCGATACCATTCTGATTTGTTTGCCGATTACTCTAACAAACCTCATCACCCAAAATTGGGTTAGTCTAATAACGGTGACAAACCGCCTAACGCTTACAATATCGTTCACGTTACGTGATCATCGGCCATTTTTCATGTGCAATCCTTGTTACGACTCTCATCAACTGTCGTTTTTCTGTAAACATTTTTGCCATTACTTTCCGAATCATATCATTTTAGTTTTTATTAAAAAGCCTTGATAAACGTCAAAAACGCCCTCAAGAAATAAATTTCTCAAGGGCGTTCATCCGCGGTACCACCTTAATTCCTGGTAAAAACCAGCTTATTATGTCAGCTAACATAAATCATTACTGCATAATTAACTCGATATTGGTAGTCAACCATCGATGGTTTGCATACGCTCACCAATCTTTTGCTCCAAGACCATCTTCGACTAGCTTCATTATTTGCTCGCACCACCCGCAAATTCTCTGATAACGCCACTAATCTACTCATCTTTTCATCGCTTTTTAATTTGATTTTAATATGTCATGAATTCTATACTCATTTTTATAAACTGTCAACACTGTTTCACATATGAATTTTTGTTACACTAGCCATATAGAGGGGGCGTTAATTTATGACAAAACAATTCCGTGATAACTTAATTGGATTAATTGCCGCATTTATTTTTATAGTGGTCATGTTTATGACTGATCATCTTGTTTGGTTACTTTTAATAATTTTCGGTCCTAGCTTATTAATAACTTGGTTACTTAACAAGTATAAGCCTTTAAGAAAGGGTCCTGAAATTGCTTGGTGGAAAGCAGTACTTATCAATTTTTCCGCTTTTTTCATTGTTCTTATTATCGTTAAAGTTAGACTTAACGACCCTATTTTTAGTTTTGAGAGTCTAATTGCATTAATTGTATTTCCAATCGCCAATGCACTAGGGATATTAAGCCATCGTTCTAATCCAAACTAATCCTACAAACAGCTAAAAAGGAGGCCGGAACACAATGTTCTAGCCTCCTTTTACAATGAGCAGTTTATATTGGTCATGTTTATGATGTACCTAACGATTAATTTATTAGCTGATACTTAGTTGAGCGCCCTTGGCCAACTTTTTGAATCTTATGCTCTGTTTGTAACTCAGCCAAGGCCCGTTCTATCGTTCGTTGGCTGATGTCTGGCAATAGGTTCTCAAAGTCAGCTCTGCTTAGGGGTTCAAAAGACTTTTCTAATTTTTCTATTAGTCGCTCTGCTGGGGTTAGTTCCCGATTAATAATAATCTCGAAGCGCTCTGAGAAATTTTCATATGCTCGCAAAATAATTCCCACAAAATAGCGGACAAAAGGTGTATAGTCCTGCTCATTTTCCAACCATCCTACAGAACTTGCTTGTAATACTTCGTAGTAAGTTTGTTTCGATTCCTCAATCATCATCTCAATACTAATGTACTTGCCGACTAAATAGCCCGACTTGTACAGCAATAACAGTGTTAATAAACGTGACATCCGACCATTTCCATCACTAAACGGATGAATCGAAAGAAAGTCCAAAACAAAGCAGGGAATCAATAATAATGGATCTATTTCGTCTTTCTGAATGGCTTGATTGTATTGGTAACACAATTCTTTGATTAAATCCGGTGTTAAATAAGCTGGAGCTGGTACAAAGCGAACTTGTTCGCTACCATCCATATTCTTCTCTGTGATAACATTATCGCTACTCTTTAACTTTCCTTTATAATTTTTACCTGAATAATTATATAGGTTTTTATGTAATGTTAAAATATCGTTTGGTACCACTCGAATATATTCATAACTGTCATGAATAAGTTTCAAAACATCTCGATAACCGGCTATTTCTTCTTCATCTCGGTTCCGTGGTTTGATCTTTTCAGATACGATTTTCTTCAAGCGACCATCTGTTGTTGCAATTCCTTCGATTTTATTGGAAGCCTCTGTACTTTGAATCAAAGCCAAATCCGTTAGCTTATTTAATATCTCCGGTTTTGTTGTAACATATAGTTCTTGCTTTCCTTTATATTCATGAATCTTGGTCAGCATATTCAACAAATCATAGCTAAAGGTGAGTTTAACCAACTCATTATAATCAAATTTTTTCACCGCCATCCACCTCTTTTCTCCGCCATTTTAACTAATTTGGCGGAGAAAAACAAGTAGTGGCGGTGAAAATCAACTAGAAATTATTTCTTTCACTGCAATTTGCTATTAAGGCGTCGTTCTAATACAAACTAATCCTACAAACAGCTAAAAAGGAGGCCGGAACACAACATTCTAGCCTCCTTTTACAATAAGCAGATCAAATTCATGCAAAACTGCTTATTAATATTTACTTTTCTTCATCGTCTTCTGCGCGTTGCAATAATTCAGCAACTTCACTTGGTTGTTCACCATCTTCAGGCGCCGTTGGCAAATTATCAGAATTTGTTTCATCTGCATTTTCCGCTGACGCTGTCTCCTCTTCAGGAACGACGTGTTCAACCTTAGCAAAAGTTGATACCGAAGACCCATCATCCAAACGGATAACACGTACACCTTGTGTTGCACGACCTGTTTCAGAAATTGAATCAACAGTGAAGCGAATCATAACCCCTTTGTTAGTGGTCAACATGATATCCTCACTACCATCAACAACCTTCAAACCAGCTAATGGTCCGTTCTTTTCAGTAACTTGAGCGGTCTTGATACCTTTACCACCACGACCCTTAATTGGGTATTGATCAACAGGTGTTTGCTTACCATAACCATTCTCAGTAATAATCAAAACATGGCCATTTTGAGTGAGCACTTGTGCACCAACTACGTAATCATCTGGACGAAGCGTAATACCACGAACTCCTGCAGCTGAACGTCCCATTGAACGGACTGCTTGACTATTAAATGAAACGGCATATCCACCATGAGTACCGATAATAATATTTTGTGAATCATCAGTAATCAATACGTTAATCAATTCATCCCCATCGTGAAGGTTAATTGCCTTCAAACCATGGGTACGAATATTACCAAATTCATTAACTGGTGTCCGCTTTACAACACCTTTGCGCGTCGTAAAGAATAGGTAGTCCTCACTTTCGGCAGCATCACCACGGACATTGATAATAGCTTGAATACTCTCACCACTCTCAATACCTAACAAGTTAACTACTGGGATTCCCTTAGCAGTACGACCATATTCAGGTATCTCATAACCCTTCATCTTGTAAACTTTACCTGAATTAGTAAAGAACAATAGGGTATCGTGTGTTGATGTACCAATTAGTTCATCGATGAAGTCATCATTGTTAACACCCATACCTTGAATACCACGACCACCACGGTTTTGTGCGCGGAAGTCAGCTTGTGGCATACGCTTAATATATCCAGCATGTGTTAGTGACACAATAATGTCTTCTTCTTCAATCAAATCTTCATCTTCAATGCTGGTTACGTCACCGATTTGCAATTCAGTACGACGAGCATCCCCAAATTTATCTTGAATTTCAAGTAATTCAGTATAGATGATTTCATCAATTCTTTCTGGCTTAGCCAAAATATCCTTGAAGTCAGTAATTGAAGCCAACAAACCTTGATATTCTTTTTCAATCTTATCGCGTTCCAAACCAGTTAAACGAACCAAACGCATATCCAAGATAGCTTGTGATTGTTTATCTGACAAAGCGTAATCTGACATCAACTTTTGCTTAGCAATTTCTGATGTTTGTGATTGACGAATAATTGTAATAATTGCATCAATATGATCAAGCGCAATTCGCAATCCTTCCAAAATGTGAGCACGCGCTTGCGCCTTACGCAAATCAAATTCAGTACGACGACGAACGACCTTTTGTTGATGATCCAAATATGCAACCAACATCTCTTTTAGACTTAGTAGCTTTGGACGACCATCTTCAACTGCCAACATGTTGAAACTAAAGCCAGTTTGCATCAAGGTATTCTTGTACAAATTGTTTAGCACAACTGATGCTGATACGTCACGACGAATCTCAATTGCAATTCGTGTTCCTTCTTGGTCAGACTCATCATTAACACCAGTAATACCTTCAATACGCTTATCACGACCTAATTCAGCAATACGCTCAATTAATTTAGCCTTGTTAACCATGTAAGGCAACTCATTGACGATAATGTGTTCTTTTCCAGATTTTTCAGTTTCAATTTCCGTCTTTGCACGGACGGTTACGACACCTTTTCCAGTTTCGTAAGCTTTACGAATACCAGATTTACCCATCACTATTGCACCAGTTGGGAAATCTGGTCCTGGAATTGCTTCCATCAACTCAGCAACCGTAATATCAGGGTTCTTCATCAACATATGAAGACCTGAAATTACTTCACCTAAATTGTGCGGTGGAATATTAGTTGCCATTCCAACGGCAATTCCATTAGCACCATTGACTAGCAAATTAGGAAAACGTGCTGGCAAAACAACCGGTTCACGATCAGTACCATCATAATTATCCTGGAAATCAATTGTATCTTTATTGATATCACGCAACATTTCAGTAGAAATTTTACTCAAACGTGCTTCGGTATAACGCATAGCGGCAGCTGGGTCACCATCGACTGATCCAAAGTTTCCGTGACCGTCGACTAACATATAACGATATGAAAAGTCTTGTGCCATACGAACCATTGAATCATAGATTGCTGAGTCTCCGTGTGGGTGGTACTTTCCCATAACATCCCCAACAATACGTGCTGACTTCTTATGTTGCTTATCAGGTGTAACCCCTAATTCATTCATCCCATACAAAATACGACGATGAACTGGTTTCAACCCATCGCGCACATCAGGTAACGCACGTGCCACAATAACTGACATGGCATAATCCAAGAAAGATGTTCGCATTTGCTCGCCAAGTTTGGCAGGCTTAATGCGGCTGTTTTTTTGTTCTTCTTCAGCCATTTGATTTCCTTTCTCTTACTTTAAATGTTTACACAGTAATGAACTTAAACGTCTAATTCAGCGTATTGTGCATTCTCTTCAATAAACTTACGACGAGGTTCAACCTTATCACCCATAAGCATTGAGAAGATTTGATCTGCCTCAATGGCATCATCCATTTCAACACGTAGCAAACGACGTACGGATGGATCCATCGTTGTTTCCCATAATTGGCTGGCATCCATCTCACCAAGTCCCTTGTATCGTTGGATAACTGGTTTTGGAGAAGCTGGCAATGTTGGCAACAACGCATCTAATTCCTCATCCGCATCCAAATACTGAACATACTTACCCTGACGTACTTGATATAGTGGTGGCTGAGCAATGTAAATGTAGCCTGCTTCTAACAATGGACGCATATAACGATAAATTAGCGTTAGCAACAATGTACGGATATGAGCACCATCGACATCGGCATCGGTCATAATAATCAATTTATGATATTTTGCCTTTGTAACATCAAATTCTGCACCAAATCCTGTTCCCATTGCTGTAAACAATGAACGAATTTCTTCATTGGCTAAAATCTTTTCCATTGATGCTTTTTCAACGTTCAAAATTTTCCCACGAATAGGCAAAATGGCCTGAGTTAAACGTTCACGTCCTTGCTTAGCAGAACCACCGGCTGAATCACCCTCGACGATAAATAGTTCAGAAATTTCAGGATCTTTTGACGTGTTATCAGCCAATTTACCAGGCAAGTTAGCAATCTCTAGTCCAGACTTCTTACGTGTTGCTTCACGCGCACGCTTTGCAGCCATACGCGCTTTACCTGCAAGGATTCCCTTTTCAACAACTTGCTTAGCAATTGTTGGGTTTTCCATCATAAAGCGGGCAAAAGTATCTGAGAACATACGATCAACTGCCGTACGAGCATCAGAATTACCTAGCTTGGTCTTTGTTTGACCCTCAAATTGTGGGTCTGGGTGCTTAACAGAAACAATTGCTGTTAAACCTTCACGAACATCATCCCCAGAAAGTGCATCATCACTGTCTTTTAGTAGCTTATTCTTGCGTGCATAATCATTAATAACACGTGTCAAAGCTGACTTAAATCCTGTTTCGTGAGTTCCACCTTCATATGTGTGAATGTTGTTAGTAAATGACAATAGATTACTGTGGAAATCATCCGTATACTGCAATGACACTTCTACAGCAATATCATTTTCCATTCCCTCAACATAAATAGGTTCTTCGAAAATGACATCCTTATTGATGTTTAAGAACTTAACATATTCTTTGATACCACCTTCATAGTGGAATGACTCAACAATCGGCTCATCCGGACGCATATCAGTAATTGAAATACGTAAACCTTTATTCAAGAAAGCCAATTCACGAACACGATTCATCAATGTCTTGTAATCAAATACTGTTGTTTCACGGAAAATATCTGGATCTGGTGCAAAATGAACAATTGTTCCACGTGAAACAGGTTCATTATCTACTGGAACTTCGTGCATGTTTGTTTTAACATGACCACGCTCAAAGTCCATTGCATAACCTTTACCATCACGAACAACCAAAACATCCAAACTCGTTGATAGCGCATTAACAACTGAAGCCCCCACACCGTGAAGTCCTCCAGAAACTTTATAACCGCCACCGCCGAATTTTCCACCAGCGTGTAAAATCGTAAAGACTGTTTCAAGCGCTGACTTACCAGTCTTTGCTTGAATATCTACGGGGATACCACGACCGTTATCAATAACCGTAATTGAATTATCTTTTTCAATAGTTACTGTAATATGATCCGCAAATCCTGCCAAAGCCTCATCGATACCATTATCGACAATTTCCCATACAAGATGGTGTAGTCCTTGACTTGATGTCGAACCAATATACATACCAGGTCGCTTACGAACCGCCTCTAATCCTTCTAAAACTTGAATTTGACTGGCGTCATAGGCGTCTGCTTGCGTATGCATTTGTGAAACATCTTCTTCAGCCATGATTCCCTCCTTAAACTTAACGACTAGTTATTTTCACTAGTATTCTCTTTTGCAACATTCTCAGCTTCTACTAAATGTCCTGAATCAACATGAAATACTTTTGGTTCATGAATCAATTGCCGTGCTACATCACTCAATGAAGGCGTTGTAATAAACGTCTGTACCTTATCTTGCATAGCAGCTAATAAATGCGTTTGACGGTTACTATCTAATTCAGAAAGGACATCATCCAATAACAAAACAGGATATTCTCCTGTTTCTTCTTTCATCAAATCAATTTCGGCTAACTTAATTGCTAATGCAGTTGTTCTTTGTTGGCCTTGCGAACCAAAACTAGCAACGTCATGATTATTAACTTCAAAACTCAAATCATCACGATGAGGTCCCAATAAAGTTGTCCCCATGATAATCTCACGTTCACGTAATCGCTCAAAGCGCGTTAACATTTCTTGTTTGATTAAAGTTACGTCCTGCAAATGATCAACATCAAGTTGTGAAACATAATGAACCTGCAACTGTTCATTATCTTGTGTAATGGCAGCCTGAATTGGTTGTGCAGCATTATTTAATTTTTCAATTAAATTCTTACGTCGCATAATCAATTCACTACCAAAATTAACTAATTGCTCTGTCAAAACATCCAAATATAATTTGTCTGTTGCTTGTTTACTCTGCAATTGCTTTAAATAACGATTGCGTTGTTTTAAAACACCCTTATATTGGTTTGCGATATATAAGTATTTAGCACTCATTTGACTAAATTCACGATCAATAAATTGACGCCTGATTGTCGGCGAGCCTTTAACTAAATCTAAATCTTCTGGTGCAAATAAAATAACATTAAGTTGCCCAATATAATTAGCTAATTTAGCTTGATCTAAATGGTTAATTCGTGCTTTTTTACCCTTATTAGTAAGTTTTAACGATAGTGGAACATTACTATATTGTCGTGCTACCGTTCCGGCAACACGCGCTTCTTTTGCTTGCCAACCAATTAATTCTTTATCGGATGACGTACGATGTGAACGAGTTAAAGCTAAAACATAAATGGCTTCCAATAAATTGGTCTTACCCTGAGCGTTTGGTCCTAAAAAGACATTCACACCAGACGAAAAAGTGACATCTAACGATTCATAATTCCGAAAATTGTTTAGTTCTAACGACAATAATTCCATTAGTTTGCACTAGCACCTGTTCCATTAATAACAAAGCGGTCTCCTGATGGAATTGCCACAATGTCTCCTGGATATAATTTACGACCACGACGGTCATCAGGCTCTTCATTTACCAAGACGGTATTTTCACGCAAATACCACTTTGCCTGACCACCAGTTGCAATGACGCTCTCTTCTTTTAACAATTGCCCTAACGTAATAAAGGGGGCTTGAATTTGCACTTCTGTTGCCAATGTTTTAGTCCTTTCTACCGCTAAAAATAACGATATCTACACGAATTCATATTAAATTCATTATACGCTTTTTTTTAACTTTCTACAATCTCTATAAGGCGTTATAGCCCGTCTCAGGTTGTTTGCTTACTTTTAAATAAAAAAGCCGAAAACTGCTTTTTCTTCGTAAAATAGCAGTTTTCGGCTTTTGCCGTGTTTTTAGTAAGTTCGAACTGGTGTAATAAGTTGAATAAAGTTTGTTTCGTTATTTGTTGGTACCAATGTAAATGGATCTAAAGCCGTTTTAAATCCAATTTGAATTTGCTCATCACCAAATGAACGAAGTGCTTCACGCATGTAATCTGGGTTAAATGAAATCGTCAAATCATCCCCCGCCGTTTCAGCAGCAAAAATTTGTTCTTCAACGCGACCAATTTCTGGTGAATTTGATGAAATCAAAGACTTCTCACTCGTAATTGCAAATTGAATAACATTTGAACGTCCTTCATGACTAAGCAAAGCTGCACGTTCAATTGTTTGCAACAAGTCATGCGCATTGATAGTTAAAGTTGTTCGTTTTTCAGTTGGAATTAGACGTGATGCATCAGGATAATTTCCTTCTAATAGTCGTGAATAGAAAGTTGTGTTTTCTCCTAATTGGAAAATAACTTGGTTTTCAGCGACACGTACATCTACTTTTTCAACTTCATCTAACATTGCTTGTAATTGTGATAATGAAGTACCCGGTACGATAATATCAGCATTTACATCTGAATCTTCAAAACCAACTGTTCGTTGTGCCAAACGGTGACGATCAGTTGCAACTGCCGTTAAATTACCGCTAGCTAAAATAAAGTGAACCCCTGTTAAAATTGGTTGGCTTAATTGCTTAGAAACCGCAATTACGGTTTGACCAATAATTTCATTTAAGGTATCAGCAGCCAAAGTTAAGTTATTTCTAACTTCAATTTCTGGCAAATGTGGGTATGCACTAGCATCCTGCCCATTAATATCAAATTCTGCATTTTCAGATTTAATATTAGTTTGTAAACCAGCTGTGTTTGTTAGTTTAAATGTTTCACCTGGTAGACGCTTAACAATATTTGAAAAGAAACTTGCTGGTAGAACAATTGCTCCTGATTCAATAATTTGTAGATTTGCTTCGTCATCATTAACTGGAATTAGTATTTCAATTGAAATATCTGTATTTGATCCAGTTAATGTAAGACCTGTTTCATCAAGAACTAATTTAATTCCTTGCAAAATAGTCATAGATGTTCGTGATGAAATAGCTCGATTAACGTTATTCATTGCTTTGATAAAAGCAGCTCGATTAATTGTAAATTCCATTAGATCTCCTCAATGTACAAAAACATAATTATGACGTGCGTAATGCCTTATTTAATTATAAATAAAAAGATAATAATAATAATAAGGGGTGTGAATACTGTGGAAAACTCTTGCATATACCAATACACCAATAAATGGTCTATGTATATAAGCTTGTGGATAACTTTATATCATTTTACCATTTATTCACAAGTGTTATCGTTATCCGTTGCTCAATTCTTCACGAATTTTTTGAACTTGTTCAGCTAAAATACTATCATTTTCGATTGCATTTTCAATTTTTTCAGTTGAATGCATTACTGTTGTATGATCTTTGCCGCCAAATGCTCGTCCAATTTGTGGTAGTGAGTCTTGTGTTAGCTCACGGGCAATGTACATGGCGATTTGTCGTGGTACTACGATTTCTTTGTTTCGTTTTTTACCATTTAAGTCTTGAACAGTGACATTGAAAAAGTTAGCAACGGCTTCTTGAATTAATGGAATAGTAATAGCGCGTTGACGTTTGAAATTCATTGTTTCTAAGATTGTCCGCGCAGTTTCAACTGTAATTGGTACGTTTGAAAAACGCATTTTTCCTACAACTTGATTAAATACCCCTTCCAAATCACGGACATTTGTATCAACGGCTGCAGCAATTTCATCAATGACGTCGTTTGGAATGCTTAGATTTTCAAGATCGGATTTGTTTCTTAAAATAGCGACACGTGTTGGTAAATCAGGCTTAGTAATATTAGCTGAATAACCTTGACCAAAACGTGTAACCAAACGCATCTCTAATCCTGGAATTTCTTTAGGCAATTTATCAGATGTTAAAACAATTTGATGGTTTTCACGTGTGATGGCATTGAAGGTATTGAAGAATTCTTCTTGGATTTTTTCTTTACCAGCTAAGAATTGGACATCGTCTACCATCAATAAATCAGTTGATCGATACTCACGCTTGAAGGCTTCAGTTTCCTTTTGTCCGCGACGTAAAGCCTCGGTAAAATCATTGATAAAGTCCTCAGTTGTAATAAATTTAACGTTAGCATTTGGTGTGCGTTCCAAAACTTTGTTACCAATTGCTTGCATTAAATGAGTTTTTCCCAGACCAACACCACCATAAATTAATAGTGGATTCCATTGTGTACCAGGTTTGTCCGCAACGGCCTGCGCAACAGCATAAGCTTCACGATTTTCATCAGATGAGACAAACGTTTCAAAACGAAATTCGGGATTCAAAATTGATTGTGTGACAAATTCTGAAGCTAAACTTGCGTTGTTCTGGTGAGGTGTTGTTTCACTCGCTTCATCTTCTGGTAGATCAAATAAAGATGTTGGTTGTGGTGAAACATAAGTAACAGAAGGAATAATAAATGTTGGTTTACCAGTTAGATTCAGTGTTGCCGTCATGGCAGCTTGCATAAAAGCTTGGTAGTAAGAACTATTTGTATCTAACCATTCTGATGCAACTTGTTCATAGGTAGTTGCCAATTGTAAAGTGACGGTATTGTTTTCGTTTTCTACTAATTGCAGTGGTTTTAGTGTATCCACGTAATTGTTAAACGAGAATCCCTGCGAAATTGATTTCCGTAGTTCATCTTTGATGGCATTCCAAAGTTGGATCGGATCCATTTGGCAACCTCCTTTAAGGATTAAGATATCTTTTTTGTGGGTTTTCCACAGGACGTTAGCTGAGCCTATTTTCATAAGTAGCCTAAGTAGCCTAGTTCATCAAATTACATTTTAGCAGTATGTGGATAAGTTTTCCACAAGGAATATACCAGTAATAGCAACGATTTGGGCGTTTTTAGATAACAAAATGGGATATTAACATGCTGTGGAAATCTAAATCTTAGTTATCAACCGGATGTGAAACAAATTTTTGAGTAAATTCTGGAAAATGTGGATAACTTAGGGGAAAAACGAGAAATTTACAAGCAGTTGTTAACAAGCTAGGTTTGGTATAATCAGGTTTATAAGAGTTATGCACATTTCCACAGGGTAAAATGCATATAGTTTTACCAATATGTGGAACATGTGGATAAACTGTGGATTATGGGGAAAACTCACATAACGCTCTGTTACATTACCTGTTTTTATTAACATAACGTTCTGTTAGATTCTGGAAAACTTTTGGTGAAATAAGAGTTTTATAAATGTTAAAGATTTTTTTAAGAAACAATATTATTGATAATTATTTATGAATTAAAATGAGGTTAAGTAGCTAATATTCTTGATTTGATTAGGTGGTAATGGTACAATTGAATACGAATTGTGGTTTGGCCATGCCAACCGCAGGCCAAATCTAACTACGAATGGGAGGTGTATTCATATGAAGCGTACATACCAACCTAAGAAGCGTCACCGTGAACGTGTACATGGTTTCCGTAAGCGCATGAGCACTAGCAACGGTCGCAAGGTGCTAGCACGTCGCCGCCAAAAGGGCCGCAAGGTATTGTCAGCCTAATTAGGTCAGGCCTTTTATTAGGATTACTGATAATGATCGCGCATGAGTCGGCTATTTTGGCTGATTCATGCGTTTTCTTTTGTCATAAAAAAATTTGGAGCAAAAACAAATGCGTAAGAGTTACCGTGTAAAAAAAGAAGCTGATTTTCAATTAGTTTTTGAGCAGCATCACTCGGTCGCAAATAAAATGTTTATTGTTTACACAATGACGCGTGAACAACCTACCCACTTCCGTTTGGGAATTTCAATTTCTAAAAAAGTGGGTTTGCGTGGTCATGAGCGTGTGTGGGTTAAGCGTCGTATTCGTCAAAGTGTTTTGGAATTTAAGCCCAAAATGCGTTCGGATATTGATATTTTAGTTATTGCGCGACCAGCAGCACATGATCAAGACATGGCGATCATCAAAAAGAATTTAGAACATGTTTTTAAGTTGGCAAATGTTTTTGTCGATGAAGAAGCTGAATAAAAATATACTATATATGGAGAAAACGAATGCAGACTGCTAAAAAAATGTTTACCATGCGTTCGGCAATTACAGCCTTAGTCGCATTAATCATTATGATTGTAGCGGCCGTGATGTATGATGGCCAAGTATCTGGGGATGGATTTTGGCGTGGTATTATCATTGCTAACTTCTCGCGTTCTATTTTAGGAGTATCAGCCTGGTTTGGTAATAACTATGGCTTTGGAATTATTGTCTTTACTGTATTGATTCGTTTATTGATTTTGCCTTTGATGGTTTATCAAACGGGTTCAATGCGTAAGATGCAAGAAATTGCTCCAGAACTAAAGAAGTTACAACAAAAATATTCAAGTCGTGATCCTGAAACAATGCAAGCGATGCAAGCTGAGCAAAAAAAGTTGTATAAAGACGCAGGTGTTAATCCATTTGCTAGTTTTATTCCACTTATTGTTCAAATGCCAATCTTGATTGCATTGTATACAGCAATTCGTACGACTAATGTATTGGAAACGGGTACTTTCTTCTGGGCACAACTGGGAGAACGTGATCCGTACTTTATCTTGCCAATTTTGGCAGCATTGTTTACATTTGCTTCTTCATATTTGGTAATGATGGGTCAACCTGAAAAGAATGGTATGACGACATCAATGACATACATTATGCCAGTTATGATTTTCATCTTTGCTATTTCCGTACCGTCTGCCCTATCACTTTACTGGGTGATTTCAAATGCGTTCCAAGTGGCACAAACTTGGACGATTCAAAATCCATTTGAAATTCGACGTGAACGTGAAGCTAAGAAAGAAGCAGAACGTGCTAAGCAACGAGCAATTCGTAAAGCTGTTCGTAAACATAAGCGTTAATTTGAATATCAGAATCAAGATTAATAATCTTGATTCTTTTTTTTCGCAATTATCAAGAAAATAGCTTAACCTATTTTTAATTTTCGAACCCTATTGTATGAATTATGTTAAAATTAAACATTAATAATAATTTTTATAAGGAGCGTACCCATGAAAGCATTTCGTGAAATAATGTCTTGGGTGATTCCTATCTTAGTAGGATTGCTAGTTGCTGCTGGGATAAGGGCCTATTGGTTTACAATGGTTAAAGTTGATGGGTCTTCGATGGAGCCTAATTTAACAAGTAATGAACGAGTTTTTGTTTTTCGAACTGATAAGCTTGAAACTTCAAAAATTCATCGTGGTAGTGTAATTGTCTTTGATGCCCACGGTGAAGATCCTTCAGCAACAGAAAAGAAAGACTACGTAAAGCGTGTTATTGGTATGCCTGGTGATACTGTGAGTGCAGCTAATGGTGTTATTAAAGTTAACGGTAAAACTGTTAACCAAGATTACATTTCAGAATCTGAACAAACAGCAACTAATACAATCAATGATGTTGGTAATTGGAATTCATTGGCACAATTAGGAAATCGTCAAGGTTGGGAAGGCGATAAAACGATTAAGGTCCCTGCCGGTAAGTACTTTGTGCTAGGTGATCACCGTAGT
This sequence comes from Weissella bombi, assembly GCF_900094835.1. Lineage (GTDB taxonomy): Bacteria > Bacillota > Bacilli > Lactobacillales > Lactobacillaceae > Weissella > Weissella bombi. The sequence continues at coordinate 31,691 of NZ_FMAO01000002.1, forward strand.
GTTTCAAATGATTCTCGTTATTGGGGATTTGTTGATGATGACAAAGTCCTAGGTGTGGTAAAAGTACCATTCTGGGGTAATGAGACTAAGCGTGATAACATTAACACAGCTTGGAAATCATATTTTGAATAATTGTAAATTAAAGAGCAGGTAAGAAAATCATATTATTTTCTTGCCTGTTTTATTTTGCTATTACATATTTTAGTGAACGTTAGATTTAAACAGCGTATACTTGTTTCTACAGGGGGGTGGTATGATGCAATTAGGTTTGAAGGCAAGTACGAATAAAGCACAAATTGATGATCGCCTACAGTATCAACCAGATGTCTTTGAATTTCATTTGGAAGACACGGATTTTACAGCGGCAGGTTGGCAACATTTTATTAAGATGGTTTCTTATGTGAGTGATCAAGTACCGCATATTGTTTTTCATCATCCGATGAAATGGCACGGTCAACGCTGTGAATTGTACACGAATGCGGCGGTTAATTCAGCATTACACGATTTTGTGATGCAGAGCGCTACGCAGTTAATTAAATTGGCACAAGATGTCGATGCTTATGCACTTATTCATGGTGCTTATAAAAATAATGTGCCTAAAATTGTTGCAAATTGGTCGACAGTATCTAAAGCGCAAGATGTTGTATTTGAAAGAATGGATCAATTGCGCGAAATTGCACCGGATAATGTGGTTTTTGAAAATGGTACATCACCTGTTTATTCGTATGGGGATGCTGAATTTGAAAATCGGATTATTGCTGCTGACCTCCCTTTGGCATGTGATGTGAGTCATACCTTTATTTCAGTTCATGGTAATAACGATGCCCTTATAGCTAGTTTGCATCATCTTAAATCGCAAATTAAGCACTATCATTTGGTAGATTCAATGGGACAACGTCATGATAGTCTAACACTTGGCAAAGGCTTAGTTGATTGGCAACGTGTTTTAAATGAATTAAATCCACAAGCAAGTCGTATTTATGAAATTAATTTAGCAGATCAGCAGAATTGTAAAGAAATGCTGGCAAGTCATGAATATTTAACGTCACTAGAAAAATAAGTTAATAAAAAAGCAGCCCTGGATAATTTTTATCCAGGACTGCTTTTTTACTTAGGCTGAAGAATTACTTGATCAGCCGTTTGAATGAGCTGTAAGGGTGTGTTAAATGCGTTAGAAAGTAAATCTACTTGGTTATGCATCTGAACTGCCGGAGCACTCACTAATTCACCTGTTGGTTGTAGCAACCAGATATGTTGGCTATAACGAAAGGCTTGATTTAAATCATGAAGTACCATTAACACTGTTGTTTGACGCTTTTCTTGCAACTGTTGGAGCGTTTTTAAGAATAACTCTTGAAAATGCAAGTCTAAAAACGTTGTTGGTTCATCTAAAATCAACAAATCAGGTTGTTGTTGTAAGACAAATCCTAACCAAGCGAGTTGTTGTTGACCACCTGATAATGCAGGCATTTCTTTATCAAGTAAAGTATCAAGTTGTAAAGTTTTAATAACTTCTTGATCTAATTTGTCATCCGCTAATGTTAATAGTTCGCGAACGGTTAGCGGTTCAAATAATTGATTGTGCTGTGAAAGCAATGCAATTCGTTGTGGACGATTTTGAATTGTCCCTGTCGTTGGCAATAATTCGCCAGTTAACAGCTGAATTAACGTTGATTTACCAACACCATTTGGACCGATAAGCGCTGTGATTTGGTGATCAGGTAATTGTACTGAGAGATCGTCAAATAATTGATGATTATCACGGTTAAATGACAAGTGATTAATGTCGAGCATGATAACCTCCTTTTATTAACATCAGCGCGAATAACGGACCACTGATAACTAACAGAATAGCGCTTGTTGGTAGTTCTTTCGGTGCTAAAATCGTTCGAGCAATTGTGTCAGCATTTAGCAGTAGTAGGCTTCCCCACAATGCGGTTGGCCAAATTAAATGCTGACTTTTTTTGTTCGGACTCATGAAGCGTGAAATTTCTGGCAAAATCGCACCTAAGAAGAAGACAATACCAATCAAACTTGTTAAGGCACCAGTCCATAGACCAACTGCAAGTAAAACAAACCAGGTTGTTTTTTGTTCAGCAATACCTAGTAATTTTACCTGACGTGTTGGCAAAGCGAAGTATTTCAAGTTTGGCCAAACTATGATGAGTAATAAGCAACCTAAAATGGTCATAATTACTAATTGCATAACTTGTGACCAATCTACTGTGCTTAATGTCGGTAGCGGTACGCCAAGTCCCTCACTAGCAATGTTAGTTAAGGCTTGAAAAGTCATCGCCGTTGCGATTCCTAACAAAACAAGGCGTAACGGTGCTTGATGCTTAGGTGAAACTACGAACCAAGCGATTGTTAGTAAAATACCGGTAAGCCCACCAACGATGACATTAAAGTTGAGTACACTGGGGATGATAACAAGAACGGCCATTAATAAAAATTGGCTTCCGTTCATAATTCCCAAGATTGAGGTATCAACTAAATGATTACGTAATACAACTTGTAGTAGCAAACCACTGACGCCGATTAAGGCACCACCGATAGTAGCCACTAAAATACGTGGTAGGCGGTAATTAAGAATTAATTGCCAGGCATCATGTTGCCCTTGTAAAACCGAAGTGAGACTAATTGTTGTGCTACCAACTAGTAATGCAATAACTACGCTTATAAGAACCAACCCAGCTAATATAAAACGATAATATTTTTGCATTATCCCTCCTACTTGTTCAACCAAGTTTGAATCTGTTTATAAGCATCTGGTGCGTTGAGGTTAGCTGTCATGCTAAAGGTTGGTTCATTAGCATGATAAATCTTACCTTGTTGGACAGCGGGGATGCTTTGCCAATTAGATTGTTTGAATAAACTATCAAAGTTTTTAAAGACACTCTTTGGCATAGCATGCGCCATTGTAATAATAACGGTCGGCTTAGCTTGTGCAATTTGTTCAGCATTCATTGCAACAAATGGACTTGATCCTGAACCCACGACATGACCGCCAGCGCGATTAATTAAATCCCCTACGTAACTATTTTTGGTACCAACAAGGAATGAACCACCAGGCATCCCCATCAATAGCAAAACATTAGGTCGATTTTTAGGATGTTTAGTCGGCACATCTAACTGTGCATTTAATTTCTTACCTGCACTTTCTTTATGGTATGTCGTGCCAAGTTTTGTAATAGCCGACTGTAAATCGGTTAGCTTATTAAAGTTCAATTGTTGATGCTTAATGTTATCACTATCTAATTTTTGTTGATAGTCATCAGCAATTGCAGCATCTAGATAAACTAAATCGGGCTTCAATTGTCCAATTTTTTCAAGATTAGGTGCAACGTGGTTACCAACCTTTGGTAAATCACGATATTGTTTTGGCAATGTCTGTTTATTACCTGGTGTTGCAACACCAGCTAAAGGCACATCTAATTTGTTGAATACCTGAACTTGCGCATTCGTTGTCGCAACAATACGCTCAGTTGTTGCGTTTTCTTGAGTAGGACGCATCATCAACCAAATCCAGCCAACGCTAATTATTAATAAAACGACTAATAAAATCGTTAATATTTTTTGTTGTTTTCGCATCGTAACTTACTTCTTTTTCTTCAAATTAAACACAAGACCAAGAATGATACCTAAAGCTAAACCACCACCAACGATGGCAACAACTGGTAATTGCTTACCTTGTTCTGCATGTTTCTCTTCAGCAACTTGTGTCTTAGATTCTGACTTTGAAGTTACTTTGGCAGAAGATGAAGATTTACTACTTGCAACACTAGTGTCAGTTTCATTACTTTGCGAACTTGAACTAGTTATTGATTCACTTGCACTACTTGTCGTAACAGATGAACTGCTTGGTTGTGAACTAACTTGTTGACTAGAAGAAGATGCTGCAGGCTTGCTTGAAGAACTAGCTGCGGTTGCGGCGGGTACTTTAGAAGCATCTAATACTAAACCAACAATGTAGTTGTGATGATAATTAATACTATTAACGTCAACTTTAATTGCTGCATTATGACGGGCACTTAAGTTTGATGTGACGAAACTATACGTAATGGTCTGCGAATTACCAGACTCACCACGTGAAACATTTGCACCAGCACCATCAATGTTTAGTACTTGGACAGGATAGTTACCAAGATCTTTCCCAGTTGTAACAGTCGACGTTACGGTATAAGTATTGTTACCGTTTGGTGTAACTGTCGCAGAATGTGAAAAGTATGCAGCTGCATAAGAAGTGTTAGACGTACCATTTTCCAATACCTGCATAGGAACCGTATAAGATTCTGCATGAACAGCTGTTTGCATACCAAACATGCAAAGAACTAACGCGAACAATCCAAGAAGCGACCGAAGATATTTATTATTGAACATTTGCCTACCTCATCTTAAAGAAATTAGTCAAAAGGGCGACACCAACGTAACCCAATGCAGCAGCTAAAATACCACCAGCAACAATTAATACATTACGTTGTATTGTGTTATTGCTCTTAGCATCAGCTTGAGCATCTTTAGCTACTTGCGTTGTATCACTGTTTTTCTTGGCATGTGACTTGTCTTTATTGTCGTTTTTCGCATTGTCTTGCTTTTGATCGTCATTTTGAGAGTTAGTATTTGCACTATCTAAAGGCGTAAATGATGCACCGGTGATAGTATCCGAATTAAAGTCAGTAGCAAATGTTCCACGTGAAACATCAGAATCTAATGGACTAGTTGTAAGACCAGAAGCATCAGGTAGACCAGTTTGTGGCTGTGTTGCTTCACTAGCGTTATTTAATATGCGACCAATAACTAGACGAATCGTATATGTGTGATTGTAGTTAAGTGGTGCGGTAAATTGAACATGGATACGTGTTGCAATTGGCGCTTTAATTTCGTTTTCTGATAATGCTAGTCGATACGTTGATTGATAGTAATTACCAGTTTTGATAGTACTTACAAGATGTACTTGATGTGCACCATCAATAAATGAAATTGGGTTACGGCCCATCATAACAGGCGTGTGCGTTGTGATATATCCAGTGTATGATCCATTAGCATTGTGAACTAATTGAATAGTAGGCAAGAAATATTGCGCAGCAACAGATGTGCTGTTGTTATTACCATGCAAAATGGTTAGTTGATGCAAAACGGCATTTCTGATGGCGTTTTGATGACCAGTTGGTAATGAAACTGCCCCATTTACACCGCTTGGTGTCGTATTGTCTGTTTTAGTTTTGGTAAAATCAGTAGCTTTAGCATTGCTATTTTTAAGACTACTCAAATCAAAGACAATATCGGCATCGGGATGTTCCGTGAAATTAATGGCAGGAACGAAAATAGTCATATGTGCTTTCATTGTTTGGTAAAGTGAAGATACAGGTAGTGTTACTTGCCAAGCATTGCCATTTTTATGAGCAGTAACCCCATTAATTGAGAAAGCCTTCATCAATGACATTGCACCATTCTTAGTAGCAAACTTGACGGTAGCTTTGCCGTCGTTAACTAGAATATTTGCTGAAGCTGTCATGTATTGTTGCATCGTTGATTTTGTGTGCGTACCGGTTTTGTAAACACGGTAGTTGATGCTGTAAATGCCGTTATTCTTAAGACTTAACTTTTTGTTGCCTTTAATAGGCTTTGTACCAGTATTACTTGAAGAAGAAGCGCTAGAAGAACTTGAACTAGGCTTGCTTGAAGAAGCAGCACTAGAACTTGATGATGCACCACCATCATTATCTAATGCTTCAAGGCTCTCCATGTCAAAGCTAATGTCTGCACTAGGTGTTTCTGTGAAATTGATAGCGGCAACAAAAATAGTCATCTGGGCAGTTAGAGTCTTCTTCAAGTCCTTAGCTGGTAATGTCACAATCCAAGAATCACCTTTGGCTTCAGCTTTAACGCCATTAACAGAGAATTTTTGCATCATTGACATTGCAGCATTCTTTGTTGCGAAATCAATGGTTGCTTGGCCCTTTTTAACCGTTACCTTAGCTGATGACGTCATATAATTAGCCATTGCTGAACCTTCGGTAGTGTCAGACTTGTAAACTTTATAGTCTATAGCGTATTTACCGTCATTTTCAATATCAGGTTTAGCTGGTGTTGTTGGTTTGCTTGAACTAGTAGCACTAGAACTTGATGATGAACTACCACTGTTATCCAAGTTTTTAATGCTCTTCATATCAAAGACAATATCTGCACTAGGCTTTTCTGTGAAGTTGATTTGTGGTACTTCAATAGTCATTTGCGCAGTAGCTGTCTTAGCTAAATCTTTAACCGGTAGCTTTACAATCCAAGAATCGCCTTTGGCTTGTGCCTTAGCGCCGTTAATAGAAAATTCTTTCATCATTGACATTGCTTCATTCTTAGTTGCAAAGTCAATGGTTGCCTCTCCTTTCTTAACAGTTATCTTAGCTGATTGCGTCATGTAGTTTGCCATCGTTGAATCATCAGTAGTACCTGACTTGTAGACATTATAATTAATTGAATAAGTGCCGTCTTGCAAGATGTCTTTGTCAGGTTTTGCTGATGTTTCTGATGATGAACTAGATGATTGCTCAGGTTTATCATTAACTGGGTTAACCAGTGCAGGATTCATGTTAAATGTTATGCCTGATGGATAATCCATGACATGGCCCATTGCATCCACATGAGTGCTTGATGCAATTTTGACATTACCATCCTTGTCGGGCATCAAATCCTTGGTTGGAATAGTAAAGTCGACCGTAGTTTTACCATTTAGATCTTTCTTTTGACCATCAAATGTAACATTTGGAATCATTGCTGCCATGCTTGGGTCTCGGTAAGCAACCGTTACAACACTGGTAACATCGCCAACCTTAACATTGAACTTTGGCGCAAAGAAACGATCCATTTTACTGTCAGGACTAACTGCAATTTGGTAGTCGCCAGTTTTGAATGTCTTTTGTGCAGGCATTAATTGACTAACATTGAAAGTCAAGTTTGATGGGTAGTTCATGACATGACCCATTGCATCCACGTGAGTTGTTGATACAATTTTGACATTGCCATCTTTATCAGGTGTTAAATCCTTAGTAGGAATAGTAAAAGTGATGTTTTGACTTGTTACTTCCTTCTTCTGACCATCAAAAATCATATAAGGAATCATGCTAATCACTTTATCGCTGTTAAAGCTTAATGTGACATCAGTTGACTCCCCTTTGATATCAATATGAGCAGAAGGCTTTAAGAAGCGATCCATGCCTTGATCAGCACTCATCTTGACTTCTGTTCCAGCTAGAGCTTCACGTGTGGTTACTGCACTTTTAGCAGTTTTTGAATTATCAACTGTTGATGCGGCTGTGTCACTAGCTGCTTGCTGTGAATTATCTTGTGATGACTCAGTTTTTGAAACAGTTGATTTAGATGTATCAGTTGATGATACTGTGCTGTTTTCAGTGCTTTGTGAAGCGCTATTTTCAACAGATGACTCAGTTTTTGAACTAGTAACAACACTTGAACTTGGTGCTACTGATGATGAGCTGTTGGTAGTTGAAGCACTAGAAACGCTAGAAGTGCTAGAAGTGCTCTGTGAGCTGGCAGCAGTTTCAGGCTTGAATCCTTGGACAGCTAGACGAATTGTATAGTCGTGATCATAATTCATCATTGGAATATTAACGTGAATATTCGTCTTGATTGGTTGACCACTTGCTAATTCGCTAGCTGACAAACTCATTCGATAAACGGTTTGGTTATAACCGTTTGTTTGTGTGGTACCCATTTTTGTTACTTGGTGTTGGGTATCCTTACTAGAAATTGGTTCATCCCCTAAATTAACTGGGGTGTTAGATGTTAGGTAGGCATAATAGTTACCATTAGCTAACTTTTCTAATGAAATCGTGTTCAAATAGAATTGAGAAGCTGTTGAGGTAGCGTCTTTATCCCCTTGCAAAATTTGCAACTTATAACTTTGCTTTTGAGCAGTAGTTTGGGTCGTTTCAGCAGCGTGAATAACGGTGTCAACACTTGATACCGTTGAAGCTGTCAGCATACTTCCCAATGCAACTGTTGAAAACAATGTCGCAGTTCGTGAAAAAGTACTCATAGTTGTACGATAACTCCTTATAAAAAGTTTGATTTTGTCCAATATATGGGAATTCCAAGAAAATTCAAGAAATGTTCACAATTGAACATAGCTAATTTTAAAGCTTATTTTTAGGTTTATCAAGCAGCAGTTGTTATCACAGTTTAAATATGATTAGTGATAGAATAAGTAGAAGAAAAATTAAGGGGTTATGGATATGAAACAGACGTATGCAATCATTGGCTTGGGCCGTTTTGGTAGCTCGTTATTAGAGTCATTAATTGATGCTGATCAAGAAGTTTTGGTCATTGATAAAGATCCAAATTTAGTAGAGAGCTACATGGATATCGCAACCCATGCCGTAATTGCTGACGCACAGGATGAAGACGCACTACGTGATCTTGATTTGGCTAGTTTTGACCACGTCGTTGTTGCGATAGGTCATAATCAACAAGCGTCAATTTTGACGACTATTCTATTGAAGGATTTGGGCGTTCGTCACGTTGTTGCTAAAGCTGAGAATAATTTACATGCACGTGTGCTAGACAAAGTTGGTGCGGATCAAGTAGTACGTCCAGAAAGTGAAATGGCACATCGGCTAGCTGAACAATTGATGACACCAAACTTACTTAATTTTATTGATTTAGGTGATAAACATTCACTTGGTGAAATTAAAATTGGTAATTTGCGATTTGCAAATAAAGAAATCGCAGAGCTTGATGTTCGTAAGCGCTACGGTTTAACGATTATTTCAATTCGTTCAGAAGATCGAGTTGTTATTACGCCGGAACCTGATGAAATTATTCAAGTTGGGGATGTTTTAACAGTAGTTGGTGAAACGAAAGATGTTAAACATTTTGAGTCTTTGGTTGCGAAAGTTAGATAATATTGTCTTGACTATTACCGTTAAACGGCACATAATTAACCCTACTAATTCCAATCTCAATGAAAAAAGAGGTTACTAGTAAAATACATGATGTTAGAAAATTTGCGGTTGATGAAAGCAAATGATTGTAAACTAGTAATGGCGCTTTTGGAGAGATGAAAATTACCTGTAATTAAGTGGCTTAGTCATTGGCTAAGAATTAGGGTGGAACCGCGTTATCAAACGTCCCTATGTCAAATTTAATTTGGCATGGGGACATTTTTTTGTCCTCATGCAGTGAGGTATATATTATGAATAACGATTCGGAACGTGAGCTATCACGTGGACTCAAGGCACGCCATGTGCAGATGATTGCCATTGGTGGTGCGATTGGAACAGGGCTATTTCTGGGTTCGGGTTCGGCTATTAAAGCAGCAGGACCTTCCCTAATTTTGGCTTATGCGATTACTGGGCTGTTTGCATATTTAATGATGCGTGCAGTTGGTGAATTATTATTATCTAATACAAAAATTCGATCATTTATTGATTTTGTTAGAATTTATCTAGGTGATAAGTGGGAATTTGCGATTGGTTGGGCTTACTGGTTAAGTTGGTCAAGTTTAGCCATGGCAGATTTAACAGCGAGTGGTATTTATCTACGTTATTGGTTCCCAACTTTACCGCAATGGGTGACACCACTGATTGTGATTGTTGTACTTGTAACGTTTAATTTAATTAATGTGAAATGGTTCGGTGAGTTAGAATCATGGTTTGCATCGATTAAAGTCTTTGCTATTTTGGCTTTGATTGTTGTTGGTATCGGTTTGATTTTGACTGGTTTCCATACTGGTGGGAATACGGCTAGCTTTTCAAACTTGGTTTCACATGGTGGCTTTTTTGCGACTGGTTGGCAAGGATTTATCATGGCATTTCCAATGGTTATCTTCGCCTTCACTGGGATTGAAATGGTTGGTTTGACTGCTGGTGAGACTGAAAAGCCAGAGCGTGATTTACCAAAGGCTATTAATTCAGTTCCTATCAGAATTGGTTTGTTTTATGTTGGTGCGATTGGCATTATCATGTCAGTTTATCCTTGGAATCAAATTGATACGACACAATCTCCCTTTGTTCAAGTCTTTGCCGGTTTAGGAATTAAGTTTGCAGCAACGTTAATTAATTTCGTTGTTTTAACGGCAGCATTGTCAGCAGCGAACTCTGCTATTTTCTCAACATCACGTACATTATATGTGTTGGCTAAGAATAGACAAGCGCCACATTCGTTAGCAAAGGTATCAAAAAATATGGTACCTGTTACGGGGATGTTAGCTTCATCAATTGTCTTTTTAGTTGTTGTCTTGTTGAACTACTTCTTCCCTTCAAAGATTTTCACGTTAATCACGAGTGTCGCAACGATGAGTTTTATTTTTGTTTGGATTTTGATTATGGTTGCACATATTAAATATAAGCAATCAACGGCATCAAAAGACAATCCATATAAAATGCCATGGTTCCCAGCAACTAGTTACGCTACTATTTTGTTCTTCCTTGTTGTATTGGTAATCCTTACAATTGATGGTGCAACAAGATGGTCAGTGATAACGACAATATTATTCTTTATTGTATTAGTTGGTGGTTATAGCTTGTGGTCTAAGCGACATGATGAGCTTAAATAGATAATTATATTAAGTTGGTACAAAATATTTTGTGCCAACTTTTTTTGTGGAAATGTTGTTGTGACGGGGATGCAACTAATAGGTGCTAGGTTATTTAGGTAGAATTTGTTAAGTTAATAGCAATGGAGGTATGGGCATTATGGATTTAGGGACGAAAATAAAAGTACAACGAGAGAAGAAGAATTGGTCGCAACAAGAATTGGCTGATCAAATACATATTTCACGTCAATCAATTTCCAAGTGGGAACAAAATAAAGCGGTACCCAGTATTACTAATATTGTGATGATGAGTAGTCTATTTAATATTTCATTAGATGAATTAATGAAGGATGATGAAAGTTTGGTAGAAAAAATTGATGCACAGATAAAAATTGCAAGAAGTTTACGCAATATTATGATTAGTGTGTTAATTGCATTCATTTTGTTTATTATTATTGAGTCATTTCACGTGAATATTTATGATATTAGTGAATATTTCACGGACACCGCATTGTTAGTTGTAATTATTATTATGTTTAAAATAGATTGGCACCAATTAGATAAGGTTATACCAAGAAAAATTAGTTTATTAATTGTAGTCGCCCTAGTCTTATATTTGATTCCGGGAATTAATGATTTTGTAATGAGTTGTATTGAAGGTTTTAAAGAGGCTGTAAAAGATTCTAGAAATGGTTAGCACAAAAAAAGGTTGAGACATTTTGTCTCAACCTTTTTGATATGGTAACAAATCTAATCAGTTAATAATAATTGAAATGCCAATCGATCACCATTTGGTACAGGCATTAGCACATGACCACGATATTCGAAGCCGGCTTTTTTAACCGTTTTTTGCATACCTTGATTAATTTTATGCGTATCAATACGGATATCTCGATAACCATGATCTAAGGATAGTAACACTAAGTCATGGATTAGTTTATGCGCTAAACCTTGTCCACGAACGTTGGCATCGATGGCGATGCGATGTAGTGTCATATATTGTTTTTCGTTACCTGACCATGAACCATCGATATCTTCGTAGGCTTGTTCTGGGCCTGGAACCAGTTTACCAACACCAGCAATAGCATGATCATGAATTAAAACATAAACAATACCTTCTTGAATATCATGCACAAATTCATCACGTTTTGGTTCGGCTTTTCCTTGCCATTGTGGTGAATTTTGACTGCCTAAATAAGCTACGGCCTGTTGAATAATGCTAAAAATCGCATCAACGTCTGCTGGTTTAGCTAAACGTGTATAAGTTAAAGGCATACTTTACTCCCCCTATGGAATTTTATTTTTAATTTATTATAGCAAATATCTAAAGAAGTAATTTTGAGAAAATAAGTTAATAAAAAGCTCTTTTTTAACTTATTATAAGCTTTTATCAGATATAATAGAGAGAATTAACATAAATATTTATAAAGTGATAAATGAAATGAGGGCAACGTCAATGCAAAAACGACCAGGAGATACTATCTTCCGTGCTGTTAAGGGCGCATTAATTGGATCAGGATTTATTTTACCAGGGATTAGTGGTGGTGCTTTAGCTGCTGTATTTGGGTTATATGAACGTATGATATTATTCATGGCTAATCCATTTAAAAATTTTAAATCTAATTTTCTGTTCTTTTTGCCAGTTGGCATTGGCGCTTTAATTGGTATTTTTCTACTTTCCTTCGTGATTAGTTTTATGTTGGGCGAAGTAGAAAATGTGGCACGTTGGTTTTTCATTGGTGCCATTCTGGGAACGGTACCAACCTTATGGCAAGAAGCTGGTAAACATGGTCGCTCTAAATTTGACCTTGGTATCATGGTTGTTACTGGAGTACTGATGTTGCTATTCCTATGGTTTGGACAGCCCCTATTTTCAACTATGACGCCTAGTACGGGTGCTTGGTTATTATCAGGTGGCTTAATTGGGTTAGGTTTATTAGTTCCAGGGCTAAGTCCATCAAACTTTTTGATTTATCTTGGATTATATAAAGGTATGAGTGATGGGATTAAAACGGGTGATTTATCAGTATTGGTTCCATTGATTATCGGTTTGTTAGTAATCGTTTTAGTCTTTGCAAAAGTGATGGCGTACGTGTTTAAAGTTGCTTATGCAAAATTATTCCATGCCATTTTTGGAATTGTCATGGCTTCTACCGTTATGATTGTACCATTGGATTATACTGGGTTTACCATTTGGCATTACTTGTTCGCAATAGCTTTATTAGTATTAGGAACTTGGCTTGGTTGGTGGATGGGCCGCCTAGAACAGACGGTAAAAGTCACTAATTCATTGGAATGAGGTTGGGATAAAATGCATTAATTATAAGCCTGTAAGCTTAGTAGCATAAACGCGTTCCAAAAGTCTGAAGCCTCAATGTAACGCAATTACCGTAATCCTTGTCCTTCGCGTTGCTACGGCCAAAAATTACGGCAATCACGTTACACACCGGCTTCAAAACGACTTTTGTCTCGCTCTCAGTTTGGTTAAACTTATATCTTGAATTTTAATTATATATAGGTTAGAATTTGATTCATAATTTACGAATGACGTCGCCGGACGTGCAAGCAATTAATAACTCTCTTAGGCCAATGCGAGAGTTATTAATTGCTTTTTTTATTTGAAAGGAGACTCGTATGAGTTGGATTTATTTATTTATCGCTGGCCTTTTTGAGGTTTTTTGGGCAACAACTATGAAATTAAGTCATGGTTTTACCAAGTTAAATTTTGCTATTTTGACGGTTGTTGGAATGATATTTAGCTTTCTTTTCTTGGCACAGGCTACTAAGCATTTAAACCTAAGTATTGCCTACCCCGTTTGGACTGGTATTGGTGCAGTTGGCGCTATTATAGTCGGTGTATTTATCTTTAAAGATCAATTATCAGCTATGACTATTTTCTTCATAGTATTGTTGGTAATTAGTATTATTGGTATTAAATTAACTAGTTAATTGATAGGAGCTTTTATCATGATTGCAATTAAACAAATTACATTATCAGAATTACCTGAGCTACAAAAAATAAGTCGTCAGACATTTTTAGATACGTTTGGGTCAGATAATAGTGCTGCTAATATGAAAGCTTATTTGGACCATGCATATGGGGATGAGCCTTTAACTAAGGAATTAACAGATCCTAATTCTTTCTTTTTCTTTGCGGAAGATAATCAGCAAATATTAGGTTATTTGAAGTTAAATATCAATCAAGCACAAACTGAAACACAAGGACCAACAGCTTTAGAAATTGAACGTATCTATGTTAACAAAGCGTTTAAACACCAAGGACTTGGTACTAAGTTGTTTCAAAAGGCTATCGAAGTGGCTAAGTATCATGGGAAAAGTGAAATCTGGCTAGGGGTTTGGGAAAATAATGCGGCAGCGTTAAAGTTTTATCATAAATTGGGTTTTGAACAAATTGGTGATCATGTCTTTCAATTAGGAGATGACCCGCAACGAGATTTAATTATGCTAAAAAAGTTATAGTCATACAAAAAAGCAGGTTGCAATTTAAACATTGTGACCTGCTTTTACGTATTCTTCAGTACCATCGGCAACTGCTTGTGTATAGTAATGACATTTATAGTTAATGGTATCTAGTGTTTTTTGGAGTTCAGCCATTTGCCCTTGAACTGATTGCTGTAGTTGTTGGAACATATTAAGGCGCTGTTGGAGGGTCTCATCCCCCGTCTCACACCATTCAATGAAAGTTTTAATGTCCTTAATCGACATATTTGATTTTTTTAAACATTCAATGATATTAATGGTGTCCAAGTTTTCTTGTGTGAAAATTCTGGTACCTGCTGTATTTTTTTGTAAATTTGGAATTAAATGCTCTTTGTCATAATAACGGATAGTTGAGATTGAAAGATTAAATTGTTTAGCAACCTCACCAATTGAATAGACTGTTGTCATAATTACTACCTTCCTTATTGTTTGACCTAAAGTTAGGTTTAGGGTTTAAAGTAATCGTATCATATATGTAACCAAGGGGGAAACGAATATATGTCAATTAAAGATAAGGTAATTGTTATTACAGGTGCTTCCAGTGGTATTGGTGCTGCAACGGTTGTGAATTTAGCAAAACAACATGCAAAGTTAGTTATTGGTGCACGACGTGTAGATAAATTAGATGAGCTAAAAGAAAAATATTCTGAAGCAGAAATCATTACACAAAAAGTCGATGTTACTAATTTTGATGAGGTTAATGACCTAGTAACAACGGCAATTGATCATTTTGGAAAAATTGATGTCCTATTTAACAATGCAGGTATTATGCCGATTAATCCTTTAATTAAGGGTGCTCGTGATGAGTGGCAAAATATTTTAAATGTTAATGTTATGGGTGTTCTTAATGGTATTGCGGCTGCTTTACCAATCATGCAATCGCAAAAGTTTGGGCATATTATTGCAACCGATTCGGTAGCTGGTCATGTCGTTGTACCTAATTTAGCAGTTTATAATGGGTCAAAATTTGCGGTACGAGCAATTATGGAAGGCTTGCGGCAGGAACATCATAATGATGGCATTCGTACTTCAATCGTGTCACCTGGTGCTGTGGCAACTGAATTATATAAATCATCCACTGATGAAGCAACGCAACAAGCAGAACTAGAAAACGAAAAGGAAATTGGGCTTTCTGCTGAAAATGTGGCGACTGCTGTTGCTTATGCAATTGATACGCCTGACAACATGGATATTAATGAAATTATTATTCGACCTATCAAACAACCAGTTTAATTATATGAAAGAGGTAGTATGATGACTAAAATTTTAAATGATACACGTGTATTTACAATAAATCCAAATATAGATGTGCAAGATGTTACATTTCAAAATAGATTCGGTTTTGTTTTAGCAGGTCACCTTTATAAGCCGTTGAATTTTGAAGAAGGAAATAAATATGCAGCAATTGTGATATCAGGACCTTTTGGAGCTGTTAAGGAGCAATCAAGTGGTTTATACGCACAAACTTTAGCAGAACGTGGTTTTGTTACCTTGGCATTTGATCAATCTACAACTGGAGAGAGTTCAGGAAATGTTCGTAATATGGCATCACCAGACATTTTTACAGAAGATTTTTCAGCTGCTGTTGATTTTATTGGTATGCAAGATTATGTTAATCGCGAAAAAATTGGTGCTTTAGGTATTTGTGGACTTGGTAGTCATGTGCTTGCTGCAGCTGCAATTGATAAACGTATTAAAGCTGTTGCAACCAGTGTTATGTACGATATGGGTGAATCAATGTGGCAAGGTATAGATGGTTCTAAGACGCCAAAGCAACAAGATATTGAACGTGATTATTTAGCAGAACAACGTTGGCATGATGCTGAAAATAATACTCACGAAGACGGACCACATGAGTTACCATTCGATGAAAATGACCAACCAATTCATTTAACAAGTATATTGCCAGATAAATTGGATGAAGATGCAGATCCAGTAACTACCGACTTTTTCCACTATTATAAGGAACGGGCTTTCCACCCTCGATCAGTTAATTCAAATGGTGCTTGGGCAGCTACGAGTCCTTGGAGTTATTATAATTTTAGCTTGCAGCAGAAAATTTCTGAAATCGCTCCTCGACCAACACTAATTGTAACCGGTGAGAAAGCACATTCTCGTCATATGGCAGAAAAATCATATGAGTACTTGCACGAACCTAAGGAATTAGTGATTGTGCCTAATGCAACACATGTGGATTTGTATGATCAAATGACATTAATTCCCTTTGATAAATTTGAATCATTTTTTAAAGGTAATTTAAAATAAATTTTCCTTATTTGGTATGCTAGAGGTTAATTAGAGAAATTTAGGGAGCGCAATATGGAAATACAAGAATTAATAAATAAGATGGACGCAGATCACGTTATACCTGAAAATTCAGAACTGAATCGTGCAATGCATGACGTGTCTTCAGAAACACGCCGTTTGTGTATGACTTTAAACACAGGTGTTTACACCGATGATGAAATCAGAGACCAATTTTCTCAGATTATTGGCAAAACGGTTGATTCAGCGTTTACGCTATTTTTACCTTTTACAACAGATTTTGGTAAAAATATTGTTGTTGGGAAAAATGTATTTATCAATTCAGGTTGTCGTTTTCAAGATCAGGGTAAAATTGAGATTGGTGACAATAGTTTAATTGGTCATAACGTTGTCATTGCAACGATTAATCATGATTTAGATCCAAAACATAGAGGAACTTTGCATCTACAACCTGTGAAATTAGCAAATAATACATGGATTGGTTCTAATGCCACCATTTTAGCCGGTGTTACGGTTGGCGAAAATTCAGTCGTTGCTGCTGGTGCGGTGGTTACCAAGGATGTGCCGGCTAATACAGTTGTTGCAGGTACCCCTGCTAAAGTTGTTAAACATTTGGAATATTAAATAAAAACGGAAGTAAATCACTAATCTGCTGATTTGCTTCCGTTTTATTATTATGCAGCCTCTGCTTGAGTGGCCGTCTTAGATTTACGATTTAGAATTAAGTTCAAAACAATTGCAGTAATAGCAGCAACAGCGATTGGTGATCCAATCAAATATTGTAGCATTTGTGGCGCAGCTTCCTTAAATTTATCAGGTAGCAAAGCCAAAGCCATTGTGACTGAAATTGGGATACCAATGATATAACTTTGGTTACCGGCAGTTTTCAAATCACCAATGGTATTTAGTCCATTTAACATGATAATGACTAATACAACGGCACCAATACCACCAATTACTGGGGATGGAATAGAAGCTAATAATGCGGCTAACTTACTGAATAAACCTAGCCCCATGAACCAGACACCTGCGGCAACAAAGACCTTACGGCTGGCAACACCAGTGATTGAAACAATACCAGCGTTGGTTGAATAACCAGTCATAGGAACACTACCGATTAATACAGAGACTAGACAACTAATTCCCTCACCAATCATACCGTGATTCCACTGCTTACCTTTGATCTCTTTACCTGTGACCGCACTCATAGCAAACCAAGTACCCGTCGTTTCGGCTGTTAAGACCATGTAAATGATAATGAAAGTAATCGTAGCCGATAGATTAAAATTAAAACCATAATGGAACATGGTAAATTTTGGAAAACTAAACCAAGCGGCTGAAGACAAACTACTCCAATCCATACGCCCCATAATCATTGAGGCAATAATACCGACAAACATGGTAATGACGATTGAAGAGACTTTCAAAAAGCGATGTAATTTAGCGACGTAAGTTCCAACTGTGACAACAACCAATAACGTTCCAACGGTGATACCGGCTAAAGTAATGTTTTCAAAGTCATTACCGGCGGCGTGGAAAATATTACTGTTCATCATATTAGGTAAGTTTCCTAACCCAACACAGGTGATGATCGTTCCACCGACAACGGGTGGCAAAAGCCGGTTGATAATTTTTTCATACCAACCTGACATCCCCAATAGAATCAAGAACAAAGCACCAATCAAGCAAGACGTTAGAACAACTGACATACCACCGTTGCTACCACCATTAGCAAAATAAATACCAACAATGGCACTTGCAGGAACGAATGATGGTCCCTGTGAAAGTGGCATCTTCATGAAGATTGCTGTTTGAATGATCGTTCCAAAACCACAGGCTAGAAAAGCAGCTTGTAGAAATGAGGAAGTTTGCGTTGCACTTAATGCTAACATACTAGCAATCAATAATGGCCCAACGTAGGCATCCATTGCTAGAACGTGCTGAAGCCCTAAGACGGTTGCTTCAGATGTTGGTAAAGAGTCGTCAGGACCTAAAATTAAACCATCTGCTTTTTTGTTTTCTGCCATTATTTGATTTCCCCTTTAGCGACAAGTCCTTGTGTTAAGACGACATCAATTTCGTTGGTAGTTGTTTCGTACATTAATTTTTCAAAGCGTGTATAAGGTGTTTGTTCGATAAATTCAGGATACTTTGAGTGCACAACTTGTAGGTCTGCAAAAGCGCCTTCTTCAATAACACCGGTGTTAAGGTGCAATGTCTTAGCACCACCAGCAGTTGCAAGATAAAAGGCTGTATCTGCTGTGATACGTGCATCCCCAACACCACGTTTGTCAGCTTCAATGCTGTTGTCTACACCATCGCTAAGCATTGCTGAAGCCATGGCAGCTTGACGTAGTGTTTGGTAAATGCTTGGTTCATAACCACCACAAATATCAGTACCAAGACCGACGTTAATGTCCTTTTCAAGGGCTTTTTTAACAGGCAAAACGGCTGTTCCGTGGAACCCATTTGAAACTGGACAGTGTGCAATTGCGGTACCACGTTCTTGGAAAAGATTTAAGTCAAAATCATTTAGTAGCGTACCATGCGCCATGATGGCTTTATCTGTTAACAAACCAGTTTCATCAAGCATTTCTGAGTCGCGCTTATTATAGTTATCCAAGGCGTAGGCATCTTCTGTGTTGTTTTCACTACAATGTGATTGAATCAATAAGTCATATTTCTTAGCTAATTGTCCAAGACCACGCATACCTTCTAAAGTACATGATGTTAAATAACGTGGTGTGATAACGGCTTGCATTTTAATAAATTGACCGGCGTTCATTTTATCGACAGTTTGGATAAACGATTCTGTATCAGCCAATGCACTTTCAGTTGATTCATCATGATAGTAATCAGGGCATTCGTCAGGATTGTCCATAACAACCTTGCCGATTAGACCACGTTGGTGGAATTTTTGACATGACTTAACTAATTCAACGTTTCCAGCGTTATCAAGTGATCCGAAGTACAACACTGTTGTTGTCCCGTTATCAATTAATGTTTGAACAAGATTGTCATATACCTTGTGTGCAAATTCAGCATCTGAGAATTTAGCTTCTAATGGGAATGTGTAATTGAAGAACCAATCTTCTTCAAAGCTGTTCAAAGCTTGGCTAATGTTTGGCCATTGTGGTGCGTGTACGTGAGTATCGATAAATCCTGGTAGCAGATATTGGTCGTCTGCTAATGTCCATAAAATATTATCTGCTTTAGCTTGATCTAAAACAGTTTGGTACGATGAATCGTCTTGTTGAACGATTTTGCCAATTTGACCTTCATCATTTAAACACACTAGGCTGTTTTCATGAAAAGCAACCTTGTTTGAAGATACAGCAGAATAATAACTACCTTGAATAACTTTTGTAAAATGCACGACTCATTCACCTCATCTTTAAATTTCACTAATAACTTAACATTATAAAATATATGAGTAAATAAAGTTCGTTTTGTAACTAGTGTTTAAATTATTCTTTTTTTTGATGAATTATATGAAGTTTAATTTATTTATCCCCTTTTAAAGGTACTAAATAAAGTTTAAATTGAACTAATTTGTTAAACTTATAACAATAATAATATTAAATATTTTTATCTAAATATAATTAATGTTCGTGTTTATTGAAGAATAGAACGAGCCTTATTTGTGACCTTATAGATTCTAAAATATATAATTTACATATTTTTTTGGACAAAAAAAGAGTCAAAGAGAATTCTTTGACTCGAAGTGTATTTATTTTTAATCAACGTAATTTGTCTTAGTTTTGTTCATCCAAGCATATGTCATACCGATGACCAAGGCACCACCAACATAATTACCAATTAAGGCGAAGAATAAGTTGTGTAGCACGCTTCCTAGTGTCATACCAGCAATTGTACCGTGTGATGCAAAGAATGCTAGTGAGAATGCTGGGAAGTTTGCGATAACGTGTTCGTAACCCAAGAAGGCGAAGATAAAGATAACAAAGATAATTGCCATAACCTTACCTGCATCGTCCTTCATACGAAGGTTAATGAAGAACGCCGTGTTAACAATGATGTTAGCAAAGATAGCTTCAACGAAAATTTGAATTGATGACTTGCTTAGCTTAGCAGCAATTCCATCAAACAAATAATTAGCTGATGGTAGATCCTGGAAAGGACCTGTCAATGAGATTAGGTAAGCAAAGAAGATACCACCAATCAAATTGAATAATAGCGTCGTACCAAGAACCTTAGCTGCCGTTGAAAAATGAATTTTCTTACGGTAAACACCAACTGTAACGAATAACATATTTGATGTTCCAAGTTCGGCACCCATGAAAATGATCATAACCAATGACCAACTAAACATGAAAGCGAAAGTGAATTTACCAGATCCTGGCAAAAACTTTTCAGCTTGCAAAGCAGTTCCGAAAGCTGCGGCCGTTCCTAATGTTAGGAACAACGTTGCCAACATGGCACGAGCAGCGTAACGAGCATAACTGCTTTTGAACAAGGCAACCTTATTCATTAATGACTCATCTATTTTTCTAAATAGTGGTGATTTCTCAACCGCTTCTTCCTTAGCATTAACAGCGTCTACGCTAGGCACTTCAGCGGCATAATCTCTTGTATGTGGTATATCCATGTTGATTTCTCTCCTATAAATTTTTAAGTTTATGATTTATTGAGAAACACAACATGTTAAATGACAGACATTTTTGACGTTACGCATTAATAACCTAAATTAGTAAAATCCTCACATGGTACTAAATTTAATGACTAATAATTAAAAAAACGGTTCGTCTAGCCCACACTAGATTATGCCGTATTTACAATTAATAATTACGCCATTTTTAAGTCATTGGCGTTAATAAAATTTTATCTGCGCATTCTTTTGTAATGCACTCACTCATAACATAACTCTTAAACATAAAAATAAAAGATGCAAACGCTTACACCTTTTTCCTACAAGAAATAGCTTACTCTGATATTGTCCGAAATTCAAGAGCAATTTTATAAAAAATAGCAAATTAAATGGAATTAGTATATATTTTTGTATCTAATAAAAAGCACACTGCTAAATATGGCAGTGTGCTTTTGGGACAACAATCCTATTTATGGTACGGTGTGTGGGCATTTATCATGAAGCTTCGGTAAATTTGTTCAGTTAAGACAAGACGCATCAATTGATGTGGTAGTGTGAAACGGCCAAAACTAATTTGCGTATTAGCACGCTTTAATACCTCAGGTGCTAATCCTAAAGATCCACCAATAATGAAAGTTAAGTCTGACTTGCCTTGTACTGTTAGGCGTTCGATTTCAGCCGCAAGTTCTTCACTAGAACGCTCTGTTCCTTTAATAGCTAATGCAAAGACATATTCTTTATCTTTTATTTTACTTAGAATGCGTTCGCCTTCTTTGCTCATAACTTGGTCCATTTGAGCTTGTGAAAGTTGTTCGGGTGCTTTTTCATCAGGTACTTCAATGATGGAAACTTTTGCAAATTTATGCAATCTCTTAGTATATTCAGCGATACCATCTTTTAAATATTTTTCTTTTAACTTACCAACACCGATAATTTTTATGTTCATTGTTCGTGTCCCTTTCCATAAATAATGATTGATTTTCGAAATTTTCTTGCCTTAATGTGGATAAGTTAGAAAAATGATAATAAAACAAAGGTTATCCACAAGTTAATAACAGGGTTAAAAACAACTATAAACACTATTATATCAGACCTTTAAAAGGTTTACGTTAACATTTTTATTCAGTTATACACAGTTGTGAATTGTGCTTGTGTATAATTAGAAAAAAGTTATCATAACGGCATTTGTAAACGCTATATTAATTGAATTATCCATAATATAAGAATAGTCTCAAAAAGTTATACACAGATAAAATTTCATATTTCATGTTTTTTCACAAAATATATAAGGTAATTAAAAGAAAAATATTCGATTTTAGCCGTATAATCAGCCGTATTTTACTTGATTATTTTAGGTAAAACGGTTTAATGACGTATTATTTTCAAAAAAATACATGAAATTATCTTAAAAAGCAAAAATTTAATAAGGTTTAACCTAATTTTAAGCTAAAACCCTAATTTAATAACGTTTTGTTCGATATGAGTGTTTTGAACAGGTTATCCACATTGAGATATTAGTTGATTTAATAAGGTTTTCTTGGGAAAAATCAGAAGTTATTAACAAGTTATCCACAGATGACGGTGGAATACGTGGACTTTTCCCCTAGTTGTCCACAAAAATCTGTGAAAAACTTTTGGGTTCCTCCTGTATAATATAAATATGTTGGGAGATACTTAATTATGAAAAAAATATTTAGCAAATTAACGCCCCCTCAGGTTTTAACACTGGGATTTTTGGTTATTATATTTGTTGGTGCTTTTGTATTAAGGATGCCTATGTCACAGCAACCAGGTGTACATGTTAATTTTATGGATGCATTGTTCACAGCTGTGTCAGCAACAGCAATTACAGGACTTACAGTTGTTAATACAGCGACGACTTGGTCAACGTTAGGACAGATTGTATTGCTTGTGATGATTGAAATTGGTGCTTTAGGGTTTATGACGTTTGCGGTTTTGCTATTTGCGCTGACTGGTCAACGTTTGGATTTAAAAGCACGCTTGATGGCGCAACAAGCGCTGAATCTTCGGAACTTAGCTGATGTTAAAAGTGTGTTATCTTATGTGTTTTCATTGTCAGCGATTATTCAATTGATTGGTGCCGTACTGATGTTACCGGATTTTATACCTCGCTTTGGTATTACTAAAGGTATTTATCTTAGCATTGCGTCATCTATTTCATCATTTGGAAATGCTGGTTTTACATTTTTTGATAAACCTGTTTCTTTCTTGCAAAATGATCCTTATATTTTGATTATTTGGATGTTGTTGATTACGGCTGGATCATTAGGATTCCTAGTGTGGCGCGATTTGTTGTTGTTTTATAAACAACAACGAGTTAGTTTGCACACTAAAGTTGCTATACACGTGTCTGGTTGGTTGATTGGTATTAGTTTTGTGTTGTTCCTTATTACAGAAAAGTTACTAGCGCCACTTATGGAGACGACCTCTTTGGGAAATCGAATTGTGGATAGTTTGTTTTTAGCAGTTGTACCCAGAACAGCCGGATTAGAAGTGATTCCACTATCTAATTTATCCGCAGCTGGTATTATGATTATTACTTTCTTGATGTTTGTCGGTGGAACTCCTGGATCAACGTCTGGTGGTATTAAAACGACCACGCTAGGAATTTTGTGGATGCAATCAATGGCAGCCTTACGAGGTCAAGAACAAGTTAACTTCGGTGGTCGTCGTTTTAGCCAAAAGATTGTAATTAAAGCAATGATGTTGGCTGTTATTTCAATTGTTTTTGTGGCAGTAGTTTCTTTGTTATTAACAATGACAGAGCATATCCCTAAGGGACAAGGTTTGGAATACATTGTTTTTGAAGTTATTTCAGCTTTTTCTACAACGGGCTTTTCTTTGGGACTAACCCCTCATTTAACAAGCTTTGGAAAAGTTGTCATTATGATTGTGATGTTTATCGGTCGTGTTGGCCTTTACACAGTTATGTTCTCGGTTATGAATATTCGTGATAAGCCACGTAAATTCCAATATCCTACTGAGGAAGTAATTATTGGCTAAAATGAAAGAAGTTGCGTAAACTGTTAGGTAAAATGATGGGAGTTTAAAGCATGTCAGAAATTAAAATGATTGCGTCAGACTTAGATAGTACGTTTTTTAATGATAAAAAGCATTATCATAAAACGCACTTCGCTGCTGTTCTAAACAAGTTATTGGCGCAAGATGGCCACTTTGTTGTTGCGAGTGGTCGCGATGTTGAATCAGTTGATCCAATATTTAAATCATTTGCTGGAAAGTATGATTTAGTTGCTGATAACGGAGCTGTTGTACGTACAGCTGATGGCGAGATTATTCAAATGGTTGGCTTACACGTAAAAGATGTGGCGACGATTATGGAGGTTGTGAATGCAATGCCTTTCCAACCCCGCCATGGCGCTTTCTTTACGGGAATTACACAAACATACATGTTAAAGTCGCAGGCACGAATTAATTTGGTTTATAAAGCCAAAATGGCTAAGTATTATCCAAATTTGAAATTTATTGATTCAGTTGATCAAATTAATGAACCAATTTTAAAAGTGACGATTACGTATGAAGAAAAGAAAACGCAAGAGTTTATTGATGCAGCTCGTATCACCCTAGCCGACCGTGGTCACGTGACAACATCTGGTTATGGTTCGGTCGATATTGTGGCACCAAAGATTAATAAAGCGAATGGCTTGCAAACGTTAGCTAGTCATTATGGCTTTAAGTTGAATGAAAATCTAGCAGCATTTGGCGATGGATTAAACGATGCTGAAATGTTAGCTGCTGCAGCTCGGCCATTTGCAATGATTAATGGTGATGAAAGTTTGAAAGAGCTTTATCCTCTAGCAATTGATGATAATAATCATGATGGTGTATTGAAAACGATTGATACGTTAATTTAGATAAATTTGTTAAAAAGCCAACTTTGATGTTGAATCAAGGTTGGCTTTTAATTATGCAAAAATGTATAAATATGCATAAGTTATCAAAGCGCATTCGCAGAGAGTATGTTTGAAAATTAAGCGCGTTAATATTTTGTTCCCCTTTAAAAATCAAGCTAATGATTTTACTTGACTTTTAAAGTGAACGACTTCACAATACAATATAAAAAAAGCAGCCAGACTAGCTGGCTGTTGGATTATGATAGGTTATCCATTGCATCATTAAGTAGTTGATCAACGGTGATATTACCGTTACTTGTGGCATGACCTTTGACCCAAATGAATGATAGTCGTTCTGCAAGCGGTGGAATTAATGCGTAAATCTGTTGCCAAGCTGCTAAGTTAGCAATCTCACCAGAACTTTTACGCCAGTTATTATTTGCCCAGTTATACATCCAATTTGTAACACTATCTAATACATATTTTGAATCACTAACGATGGTAACTGGTGTTGAAACTTTGGCCGCTTGTAATAATGCATTAATGAGGGCTAGAATTTCCATTTCATTATTTGTGCGACCAAAATAGGCGCCACTGTCCGTATAAACGGGATCGGTTAGATTAGAACCATGATAAATAGCGATTGCCCAACCGGCTTTGTCACTGGCTTTAACGTGACCGCCGGCAACATTACCGGTATTACGGCTGCCACCGTCAGTGAAAATGTAGTATTGGTTGGGATCTGCTTTAAATTGCCCATTATAAGCGGTTGTATATTGACGTGATTGATCATTTTGTACAGCTATTTGTGTATCAAACCAGGCTTGTGCTTCAGTTTTTGTGGCGAAACCTTTGAATTTAGGAGCAGGCTTCGTACGTGTATACGCTTGAACTTGCGACCAAGGTTTTGTATAAAGACCTTGGTATTGATTACCAACAATGGCATAAGTTTTCATAGTAAATATGTTGTCCTTAATCATGAATTTAGTGACCTAATCATAACGTATTTTTGGTGATACTGCCAAGTTGACAGTTCACTCTGTTTCAGTGTAGTATAACAGTGCAACACTGAAAGGAGCTAACATGGAATTTAGTTCGAATCAACCGATTTATTTACAAGTTGCAACTTGGCTAGAACAACAAATCATGGAAGGTAAGTATCAAGCAGGTCATAAGATACCTGGGGTACGAGATTTGGCAGTCACGTTAATTGTTAGCACACGAACTGTGCAAAATGCGATTAATCAATTGGTTGCTAATGATTTAATTGTGACAAAACGTGGCCAAGGGAACTTTGTTACTGAAGATTTAACCAAAATTAATGTTATAAAGGCTGATAAAAAGATTGCGATTACCCAAAAGTATATTGATAATGTGATGCACGTTGCAGAAGTTAATGAAATACCAGAATTAGTCGCACATGCTATTGCCGCATATGACGCACAAAATAGGGAGGCATAATGCTACAAGTTAATAATTTACATTACACAAAAAGCCGTCATGTCATACTACGAGGAATAAGTTTTAAAATTCCAACACACCGTACCGTAGCTTTATTAGGCGAAAATGGGGTTGGAAAAACTACGTTGATGCGGTTGATTGCAGGGTTAATTGAACCTAATCCACATTCAGATATTATGATTGATGGTGTGATGGGTGCAAAAATTAAATCAAAGTTGTCTTATGTGGCAACGTTAGACTGGGCGAATAATTATGATCGGGTTAGTGATATTGTGGCGTATTTTAAGCAAGGATATCCAGACTTTAATGAAGCTCGGATGGATGAGTTAATTAAATTTATGCGTATTGATCGTAATCGTCGTATAGCAAAGTTATCAACTGGAACGATTGAAAAATTATTGATAGCTTTGACTATTTCACGAGATACTGCCGTTTACTTGTTAGATGAACCATTTGGTGGTGTTGATGTTTTAGCGCGTAAAAAGATTATGCAGTCGCTATTGCATTGGCTACCAGAAGATGCCACTGTTTTGATATCAACGCATTATATTCAAGAAATTGAAAGTTTAGTTGATGATGCCATTATCTTGAAAGATGGTCGTTTGTTGACGTATCAATCTGTTGAAAATATTCGACAAACAGAAGGGTTATCATTGGAGCAGTATTATACGCAGCTTTATATTGAGGATAATGGAGGTCGTGAGTGATGCTAAAAAATACACGACTTTTTAAAATTTTTGCGAAAGATTCATTGAACCATGCACTGTTTATCATGGGAATTGGTGCCATAGTCGCAATTTTAATTTTTATTTGGCAATTATTACCATTTGTACCACATGATAATTTTACGGTTAATGGTGATGGTGTGACAGTGTTCAAGGATCGTGTCGTAGTTTATGAAGGCGTCTGGGCATTTATAGTTGGACTTGGTTTAGGGTTGCGTATGTTTATTTCTTCATCTAAATCATGGAATAAGTCCAAATATGTTTTGTTGCCGGCTCGAATCGATCAATTTATGGTCTGGAACTTAGTTGGTCGCTTTGTTGTAAATATCTTTGCCATATTTATTGTTGGTGTCGTTTTCTTAGGCTTGGAGTGGCTGATGAATTCGTCTTACCACGACAATATTGTTGATGTACTAATGTCGGTGAAGTTATATCATATCGGTGTTGGCTTTGATAGCTTGATTGCATTATATTTATTCGTCAATTTAGCAGTTGTAACCAATAACTGGTTAATGGGCTTTGTGAGTGACAAATGGCAACAACGTGTTAAAGTATTTGGTCTTATTTTAATGATTTTTATTATGGGGTATGGATTATCATGGTTGCCTGATAATGTATTTATGGACATCCTAATTGATCTAGGAATGCTAGGGTTAATATGGTATTTGTTAAGATATCATAATGAAGCAAGATAATAGACAAAAAAATCTCATTACGCACTGTGCGTAATGAGATTTTTTTATGTAATTTAATTAAGCGGCACCAATATGTGTTAATTTGTGGTCTAAATGACTAAAAATGATGTGGTCAGCATAACCTACAAATAATCCTTGGAAGAAGAATGAGAATAGGGTACCGATGTTAAGGGCAACGATTTCACCAGAAGCTAACCAAACCACCAAAGAAATAATCATTGGAAATGAAAAGTTAAATGTTTGTGAGATGGCAGCGTTGCCTTTGAAAAACATGAAACGGGTTAAATTAGTTAAATCATCCATTGGATGCAAAATGAATTGTAGTCGTTGCGTGATTGAAACGCCCATGGCAACGAAAATAATACCAATGCAGTCAATGATGGTTCGCCATATAATTGGTAAATGACCTAATGAAGATAGTTGGGTGGCGACGATACCGATGACGCTACTAAAAACAATTAAGAATAGTAAGTTACCAAAAATGTGGGGCCAGTCAATTGATTTTTGTAGAATACAAGTAATGATGGCGGCAATAACCCCATAAATTAGTAAAAACACGCTGATTGAAATGCCAGTGACGTTGGCAAGATTTGCAGCAGACGCAGTCCATGGTGCTGATCCCATGTTGGTAGCAACGGTAACACCATTGCCGAATGCGTTAAAAATTAAACCAGCGATAAAATAAATAAAAAGTTCAGATGCGGACAATTTTCTTAATTGTCCATGATTGTTATACATAACATACCTCTAATTAATAATAAGTTCCTTTTTCATTCTAACAAACTTTACTATCTCTGACTGATGAGTTTTAAATCTTAATATTTACGTAAAGGGATAATTTGGTTAATGTTCGGAAAAAATAAGATAAAGTTCGCTTTTTGTGAATGAAAATAGACGTTTTACGAAAAAAATAAGATATTCTTTGATTTTTGACGGCTGTTTATACTACAATAGGAAAGTTGTTTAAAAATTGAATTATTAATTAAGGGGTCTAGTTTCATGTTTGAACGTTATTTCAAGCTTTCTGAATCTGGAACGTCAGTTAAAACAGAATTTCTTGCTGGTTTAACAACGTTCCTTTCGATGGCTTATATTTTATTCGTTAACCCTTCAGTTCTTAGCGCAGCGGGGATGGACAAGAGTGCCGTCTTTGTTGCAACAGGGCTAATTGGTGCTATTGCCACTGTCTTTATGGGGGTTGTCGCAAAGTATCCATTTGCGATTGCGCCTGGTCTAGGAATTAATGCCTTTTTCGCATACAGTGTTGTCATTGGTATGGGTGTTAGATGGCAAACAGCTCTAGCTGGTGTCTTTGTCGCTGGTGTGATTTTCTGGATACTAACTGTTTTTAAAATCCGTGAAATTATCATTAATGCTATTCCAGCTGATTTGAAGGCTGCTATTGCTGGTGGTATTGGTTTGTTTATTGCCATGATCGGTTTGGTTGATGGTGGTATTATTTCAGCTAATAAGTCAACAATTATTGGCTGGGGTGATTGGAGTGATCCTAAAGTTTTGCTAACCATCGCCGGTGTGCTAATTACTTTTGCTTTGTACGCACGCAAGGTTCCTGGTGCAATCTTTATCGGTATGGTTGCAACATCAATTATTGGTTTGGTAACTGGTTTGATTCCAATGCCTTCATCATTTGTTGCTGGTGTACCAAGCCTAGCACCAACCGCAGGTCAAGCAATCTTTGGTTTGAAAGATGTGTTTACCTGGGACATGGTGCCGGTTATACTAACGTTCTTGTTAGTTGCCTTCTTTGATACGGCTGGTTCATTAATTGGTATCGCTCGTTCAGGCGGTTTCTTGGTTAACAACGAATTACCACGAGCAGGTAAAGCTTTGATGGCTGATGCAATTGGTATGTTGGGTGGATCATTATTAGGAACTTCACCAACTACAGCCTTTGTTGAATCATCTACTGGTATCGCCATTGGTGGTCGTACAGGATTAACATCAGTCTTTACAGGATTGTTCCTATTATTGTCATTGTTCTTCTCACCATTATTGGTTGTTGTTACATCAAATGTTACAGCAGCAGCTTTGATTATTGTTGGTGTGTTGATGGCAAGTAACTTTAAAGCGATTAATTGGGATGATTTCCCAGTTGCCGCTGCATCATTCTTAACAATTATCGGAATGCCATTATCATATTCAATTTCTGATGGTATTGCACTTGGATTTATTGTTTATCCATTGTTGATGATCGTTACGGGTCGTGCAAAGAAAGTTCATCCAATTATGTATGGACTAGGATTATTGTTTATTTTGTTTGTCTTTATCTTGCAAACAAATGGGTAATAGTTTCATGTGAAACATTTAAAAATCGATACATGTTTTCGTTATGAAAAACATGTATCGATTTTTTGTGTTTAAGAACAAAAAAACCACTGAACGGGTAGTGCGACCGCTCAGTGGTTAATATGTAGAATAGTCTTTCTTATCAATAACTACATTATATCGGGTATTTTAAATAATGACCAATAAAAGCTATTGGTCGCTTAATTTAATTCGTGCTCGCTTGTTTGACCAGCGATAATTGTTAACATATCATGCATTGAAATTTCGACCATATTACGGATAGCGTTATCTGTATAAAAGCCAATGTGTGGTGTAATAATCGCATTGGGCATTGCTAAAATGGTTTTAAGATAATCATTGTCAAAATCACTATCAGAGAAATCATTGCTGAAAATGTCCGCTTCGCCTTCAATTGTATCTAATCCAGCAGCAGTAATCGTGTGATTTTCTAGGGCAGTAATTAGAGCTGGGGTATCAACAACACCGCCACGTGAAGCATTGATGAAAATTGCACTAGGTTTCATTTGCTTAAACACAGATTCATCAAATAAATGATACGTACTGTCGAGTAATGGTGTGTGTGTTGTGATAATGTCGGCAGTTTTAAATACCGTTTCATGATCAACATAAGTTAAAACACTGTTTAATTCAGGTCGATGAATAGGGTCAGCAGCGATAACTGTTGCACCGAGTGCTTTGAAAATGCGAGCCACTTCACTACCAATTTTACCAGCACCAATGATACCAACTGTTAAGTCATGAATTTCACGAGCTTGAAGACCTTCCCAGGTAAAATCATGTGCTTGGTTGCGTTGTTGTGCAGTATTTAAATGGCGGAGTAACCACATTGCCTGTGTTAACACCATTTCAGATACGGAACGTGGTGAATAGGCAGGTACGTTGGTCACTTTGAGGTCGTTTTTGTTTGCTAAATCGAAATCGATGATGTCGTATCCAGTGATACGGAGTGTGATTTGTTTAATACCAAACTCATGCAATTTTTCATAAACAATCGGGTCATCAATAAGATTATCTTGTTCAGTTGAGATACCATCATAACCCTTAGCTAAATCGACTGTATCAGGGTTAAGGGTAACATCATTCCAGTCAATGTGAACATCTGGACGGTGTTTTAACCACTCTGTGACAACGATTTTTTCATCATCCATAATGTTATACATTAAAATTTTGATCATTAAAATTTCTCCTCAGTTAAAAAGTTAACTTTTCAAAAGCATTGACAGCCGCTTCTAAGGTTGGCATATCTTGCGTAACGGCAATGCGGACGTAGCCACTACCAGCGGCACCGAAAGCACGACCTGGGATAACTAGAACACCAACTTGTTCTAATAGGTAATTACTGAAGGCAACGTCATCCATACCACTTCCTGAAATGTCAGCAAAGAGATAGATGCTGCCGGCAACAGGTAAGATACTTAACCAAGGTAATTTATTTAATTCCGTCGCAACATAGTTTAGTCGCTTACCAAATTCCTCTTGAAGTTCTGGTGTGAATTCATCAATGTGATTTAAAGCGTAAGTACCAGCCGCTTGAGAAGTACTTGGTGCAGAGAATGTGATACCTTCGTTTAATAAACCAGCAGCCGTGATAACATTTTCAGGACCAGCTAAGTAACCAATTCGGAAACCAGTCATTGCGAACACCTTTGATAATGAACCGGCAACTAATGTATGTTCAGGTGCTAGTTTTTCAAGTGGAATAAATTCATGGTCACCGTAGACAAATGGCCAGTAAACTTCATCGGCAATTAGATAGAAGTCGTGTTCCTTAGCCAAATCAGCTAAAGTTTGTAGTAATGCTTGGTCGTAAACAGCACCAGTTGGATTATTAGGTGTGTTTACTAAGATAGCCTTGGTTTTATCACTGATAGCGGCTTTAATAGCTGCTTCTGTTGGCTGAAAGCTATTTTCAGCGGTACAACTAACAATGACAGCTTTACCACCATTAGCTTCAATTTCTGTTTTGTAGGGTGAAAAGTAAGGTTCAAAGATAATAACTTCATCGCCAGGATTAAGAATGGCACCAAAAGCTAGGTAAGTTGCGTGACCGGCACCAACTGTTGCACGAACGTTTGCCATTTCATAATGGATGCCGAATTTGTTTTGGTAGAAATCGATGATAGCTTTTAGATATTCTGGGTCACCATCGCTAGCTGAATAATGGGTATCACCAGCTGTTAAGCTGTCTTTAGCCGCATCTAGAATGGGTGCGGGCGTTGTCATATCTGGATCACCAATTGATAGGTTAATGATATTTTTCATTAAAGCAGCGGTTTTTCCAATTTCTGACATGATATTTTCTGACGGTTGACTAAATAAATTAGCTAGACTACGTGACATGTGAAGCACCTCTTACTTTCTCATTATATTTTAATGTTATTATACATGTAATATGTGTGTTGTACAGATAAATTTATATATGTTTTGCTAATTGAAAAAATTGCACAAAAATAACCGCTTATCAATATACGATAGCGGTCATTTTGTTATTAAGGATTAACGATAAATTTAGCTGAATTACCTTGATCGACTAAGATAACGTTGTCAGCAACAATTTTAGCCATTGCATCACGTGCTTCAACCGTTGCGTTTCCAATATGAGGCGTTAAGATGACATTCTTTAATAATTTGAAACCGTCATTAACGTCTGGTTCATTTTCATAAACATCCAAAGCTGCACCAGCAATTTTGTCTTTGGTAAGGGCGTTTAGCAATGCTTTTTCGTCAATGATTGGTCCACGACCAACATTAATGATTGCTGCAGTAGACTTCATTGCTTCGAAAGCTTCTGTACTAAATTGATGGTAATTTTCATCAGTTTGGGGTGCATTAATCGTAATAAAATCACTTGTAGCAATTAATGTATCAAGTGGGGCGTACGTTACTTTCATTGAACGTTCTTCAGGATCAGATAGTGGTGTGCGCTTGTAGTATTGCACGTGCATTCCTAAAGCATTTGCTTTACGAGCGACATCACTACCAATATTTCCTAAACCGACAATTCCTAATGTTTTACCGGCAATTTCATGCCCTAGGAAGTACAAAGGTGCCCATCCAGGGAAACCCTCGCGACGCATTTTTTTATCACCTTCAACAATGCGGTGACTAAGCGCTAGAATAAGCCCAATTGTAACCTCAGCAACAGCGTTGGTTGAGACCTTAGGCGTATTAGTAACGACAATGCCTTGTTCTTTAGCATAGTCAGTATCAATATTATTAAAACCGGCACCAAAATTAGCAATTAATTTTAGATTGGGTGCAGCGTCAATAATTTCACGATCAACTTTAGTAGAAAGGGGTGTAATCAAAAAATCGCTGTCTGCTACATTTTCCAATAATGTGGCGTGTGAAATTAGGTCGTTACCGTTATACACAGCGACCTCAAAACCAGCATCGATTAATTTTTCTGTGGCAATCTCAGGTAATTTGGCTGATAAATAGACCTTACTCATGATATTCTCCTTTATATTTGGTTACGCTTACATTATCTCTTTATTTGGTAGAAAGTTCAAATAAGTTATTTGATGGTTTTCTGGCTTTTTTTGTTACATTTAGATACAATAAAACTTAAAAATGCATTTGGGGGATGACATGAACACACGTTATATACGATTTTTAATAAGAATAGTATCCGTGATTATGTTGATCTTGTTAGGCTGGTTAATTGTTCGTTTATATCAAATCGGTATGTTTAATGATACGGATACTTTGATTAACGTTTTGAAAAAGTATGGTATCTGGGCACCCATTATCTTTATTTTTATACAGATTATTCAAGTCGTGATTCCAATTTTACCAGGTGGTGTGTCGTTGGCAGCCGGCGTAGTTATGTTTGGGCCTTGGTTAGGATTTTTGTACAATTACATTGGTATTGTTTTGGGTTCAATGATTCTGTTTTGGTTGGGACGACGTTATGGACGACGGATTATTGATATATTTGTCAGTGAAGATACGTTAAACAAATATATTGGACGCTTGGATTCTAAAGGTTGGCATTGGACGTTTGCGTTACTAATCTTTTCACCGGTAGCACCGGATGATGCTTTGGTATTGCTTACAAGTCTAACTAAAATGACTTGGCGTGAATTCACATTAATTTTGCTGATTGGTAAGCCACTTTCTATTTTTATATATAGTTTGGGGATGTTATATGGTGCTGATTGGTTATTAAGAATATTAGGTAGTTAAAAAGAGGTTGGAATTTTTTCCAACCTCTTTTTGTTATTTATTCTTTAACCGTTTGATTAAGTTCCTTGGCTTTATAGTAATCAGGGAATACTTTGGCACTTTTGACACCCCAGTAATAGAAAATTAATGAGACGACAACAATAACGACAAAGTCCCAAGGATAGTGAATCCAATTGATACCATTAAATTCGTGACTACCAATGAATGAGATTATTGAAATAAAGATTAGATAAACGATTAACCACAAAGCTGATTTGAAAGCTTTAAGGGTATCGTTGTGCTTTGCTTTATATTCATAATAAAAGTAAATTGGTAGTCCTAACATGATGACAATGATAACTTCTACTGTGGTAGGCCACATTGACCAATAAATGGCTAATGAAGCTAATACGAAAGCTAATGGTGCCATAATTGATATGAAGCGTAATTTAACTGGACGTTTGAAATCAGGAGCTAAGTGCCTGAAAGCAACAGTTGTAACTGGACCAGTTAAGTAAGCAATTAACGTTGAGGCACAGACAACAGTTGCCAGTACTGACCAAGAACGGAACACTGAGACCATCAACATACTGATAACTAAATTAGTTAACATAGCAGCATGTGGCATATGGAATCTACCACTTAATTTACCTAAGAATTTAGGCACATGCTTGTTACTTTCCATAGCAAATAGGACACGTCCAGTAGAAGCAGCAAATGATACACCAGTACCAACTGGCGAAATAAAGGCATCTAGATATAATAGAACAGATAACCAATGAATACCTAACAAGATAGCTAAGTCAGCGAATGGTGAACTAAAGTTAATCCCACTCCAGCCATGTTTTGCTAAGGTTGCCGGATCAATTGCTGTAATAAATGCACTTTGAATAAGAACATAGATAATACCACTAATTAACAATGATAAGAAGATACCACGGCTGATATTCTTTTTAGTATTTTTAATTTCACTTCCCATATTGATAACAGTTTGAAAGGCATTAAATGAGAAAACAATTCCTGCGGTTGCTGTTGCTGAGAAAATAGGAGCAGAACCATAAGGCATGAATTCATGTAATGAATGTCCATAGTTACCAGTATGAAAACTTGAAAGTGTCAACATAATAACGGTAAGTGTCGGAATTCCAATTTTGAAAATTGAAATAAAGTTAGTGAATCGTGTTAATAATGTCACTGACCAAAAATTAATTAAGGTGAACAAGAGCATGAATCCAAAAACTAGAAATAGTCCGGCAGTCGTAATTTCACCATTACTAAAGAATTGTTTTGTCCAATTAGCCCATGACCAAGGCCATGAACTCATATATTGGACTGCTGCAACAGCTTCGATTGGAATTAATGCAATCAAAGATACCCAGTTTGACCAAGACGATATGAATCCTAGTAAAGGTCCGTGTGAGTATTGCGCATAACGACTCATACCACCAGCCTCAGGGAACATTGTTCCTAACTCAATGTAGTTGTAGGCGATAGAAGCGATGACGATACCACCAATAACCCATGAGATGATTGCGGCTGGTCCAGCAACGCGGGTTGCCTCCCAAGATCCAAATAGCCAACCTGAACCAATCAGTGATCCAAGCGTCAGCATAACAAGTTGAAATAAGCCAATCTTTTTTGTTTTCTTTGACTTCATAAATCCTCCTTCTGGTAATAGCAACTATTGTAACAAAATTAGGAAATAATACCAAATTGAAGAAAATTTACACAAAATTTACCTACTTAAAACATATATATTTAATATTTTTCAATGAAAATAAATGTGAAAGCGCTTCTGTAAAGATAGAATTACTAGGTGATATAGTATCAATAAGGCATAAATAAAACATAAAATTTATTGTAAAGATTATTACAAGTAATTTATTAACAAAATTAATGTTTTGTGTTACAAAGGTTCGCTATATGTCGAACCTTTGACATTGTTACTGTAAAAGTATTTGATTTTTAAAAAATAGTGACTAAACATTAATAATTTAAAGGCGTTATGTTACGAGAAAATTGTTGCGTATTGATTCAGATTTCTTGATAATATAATTGTGTCTTTATTATTTTTTGAGAATCAGATTAAGGAGATCAACCATGATTTTTAAAAATCGTCATGATGTAACAATTACAACGGCAAAGTTGGCCGTGTTGTTAGTACCAGTGATGACATTATCAGCTGGGATAACATCGTTAATGGCTGCTAAGTCATATGAAATAATTAGACTAGCAAATGCCAATGGTAAGGCAATCGAGGAAGAGAAGAAACTGCATGATT
This sequence comes from Weissella bombi, assembly GCF_900094835.1. Classification (GTDB taxonomy): domain Bacteria; phylum Bacillota; class Bacilli; order Lactobacillales; family Lactobacillaceae; genus Weissella; species Weissella bombi. The sequence goes on from NZ_FMAO01000002.1 coordinate 68,141, forward strand.
AATCGTATCTTTACGTACCTAAAAAGCGACGTGATGTTTACTGTTAGTATGTTATTAGCAGTCATAACGTCCTTTTTTGTGGTACCAGACTTTGGTGCTGTTAATTGGCACACCATTTTTAGTTTAATGACAATGATGATTTGGGTAAGCTTACTAGAGAATGCAGGTGTGTTACACGCTGTGTCGGTCTGGTTAGTTAGCAGAAGTCATCATGCGCGAGCGTTAATGACCAGTGTGACATTGTTGTCATTCTTTGGTGCGATGTTATTGTCAAATGATATTGCTATCTTAACGTTAATGCCAATTTATTTGCGTTTAGCATCTGATTTATCAAATCAATTAAAAATTATTGGCTCGACTTTGATTGTTATGGCGGCCAATTCAGGGGCAATCTTGTTCCCGTTTGGTAAGTCACAAAACTTGTTCTTGTTTGGACACTATGGTGTTAGCGTAGGTGAGTTCTTTAAGTGGTCAGGAGCATTGACAGTAGCGTCGTTGATTCTGATGTTTATTATTACAAGATTCATTAAAGCAACACCGCTATCAATTAATTTAAAACCTGCAGAACATATTGAAAATCGATCACTAGTTTTCTTGATTATCACAGGTATTATTTTAATTGTTACAATTTTTGGTTGGTTACCATTTAATGTAATTGTGCCAATTATGTTGATTGTGTTCTTTATTTATAATCATAAGATATTTAAAATGGTCGATTATGGCTTGTTAACAACATTCTTTTTCTTTTTTGTTGCTACTAATAATTTAGCAAACATACATATTGTGCAGAGTTTGATTAGTACTTTATTTGATACACCATCACACGTGTTATTCGGTAGTTTCTTGTTGAGTCAAATTATTTCTAACGTACCAGCAACGATTTTGATTTCAACATTTACGGATCATGCACACGAATTGTTCTTAGGAACTAACATTGGTGGGTTAGGAACGATGATTGCTTCAATGGCTAATTTAATTGGGTTTAGAGTTTATCGTCAAATTGAACCAGATTCATCATCATCATTTTTGAGACTATTTATGGTTTTGAATTTTGTGATGGCTGCAGTATTGTTAGTTTTGTTTGGTCTCTAATTAATAAAAAAATTAATCGGTTGGGTGCCACTTGGTTTACCAGCTGTAAATAGAAGCAAGTTACTGATAGATAAGTTGGTAACTTGCTTTTTTTAGATATAACTATCTAATTTTGAATAAAACAATTATAATAAAGAGGAGATTTTTGGTTTTTATGGTGAGTCGGAGAGAAAAATGCATAAAAAACTAGACGAACCAGATATTGAAGCTTTGGCAAAAAAGGACATATTTGAAAAAGTAGCTGCCGGGGATTGGTACCAATATGGTAAGGAACCACAACTACAGGCAATTGTTAAAGCAAGTACTCAGGCTTTCCAACGCATTGATCAAATTGCTGTGAATGATTTTGATGAAGCGTTACGCCAAGTACATGAGTTAGCCCCAAATGTGGCCGATGATGTTGAGTTTTATTTTCCAATAACGAATATTGAATATCCTGAAAATTTGTATATTGGTGAGGGAACATTTATTAACGTGAACTTTACTATCTTAAGTGCTGGTAAAGTGACGATTGGTAAAAATTGTTTCTTAGGACCTAATACACAGTTATATACACCTAACCATCATCCGCGAAACAAAGAGTTACGCCGTGAAGGTTGGCAGTATGATTTACCAATTACCATTGGGGATGATTGCTGGTTTGGTGGGTCTGTTATTGTCTTACCAGGTGTAACGATTGGGGACAATGTAGTTGTTGGAGCTGGTAGCGTTGTGACGCATGATGTACCTAGCAACACGGTTGTTGCAGGTAATCCTGCTAGGCCGATTCGACATGAATAATAAAAAAGAGGTAATCTATCCCGTTTTCACAGGGTGGATTACCTTTTTTTATAGTGTTTTTTTACTTAAACAAAATCTTGGCCGACAAAACCAGTTTTGTCATCTTCAGTAATTTTGCGTAATACGTGACAAGGGTTACCAACAGCAACAACATTACTTGGAATATCGTGTGTGACAACACTGCCGGCACCGATGACAACGTCATCACCGATAGTTACGCCAGGTAATACGGTTACGTTTGCAGCTAACCAGCAACGATTTCCAATGGTAATTGGCTTTGCAATGCAACCACCAATTTCACGTTCGCGCGCATCAAAAGAGTGATTACTGGTATACAAGCCAACCTTAGGGCCGAATAAAACACGGTCACCAATAGTCACTTTGGCACCATCTAGGATTACAGAATCATAGTTGGCGTAGAAGTGATCACCCACGTGGATATTGCGACCAAATTCACAACGGAAATTTGGGTTTAAGTCGGGGTGAACACCAACGCTACCAAATAAATTTCGAATTAATTGTTCTTTTTTATCTGAATCCGTTTCGCTGTTAATTTCGGTTGTTAATTTAGTTGATCGGTCACGAGCTGATACTAAGATTGGATCTAGGTCATTATATGTTTGACCGGTCGCCATGTAGGCAAATTTTTCATCTAAATTCATTAATGTCCCCCCCTTTTGGATTAAATGTTTCACATGAAACATTAGTTACTACGTGCCGGTAGTTCAACTGATGCTGATGCCAGAACATGTCCTTTTACGGCACGACGGAAGTCATTTAAAAAGTAACCGTCATCTAGGTCTAGTTGAGTATCTACTGCGAGTACTTTAAGTGTGTAATCATGTGTTTTATCAGGTGGTGTTGGACCAACATAATTTTGCGTTAGTGCCGGATTGTCTTGACGATATTGGGCATACTTTGAATTAGTGCCGTGTGTATATGAAACATCACTGTGTACTAAATCTTCAGGTATATCAGCTACAGGTAGGTTAGCTGCTAACCAGTGAATCCATACAAATCCCGCTACTGGGACTGAGTCGTAATCAACAAAGACAACGGCTAGTGACTGTGTTCCGTCAGGTACTTCGTCAACCGTAATTGGAAAGTTTGTAACTGGCGTATCGTTTAGTCGGTTTTCTGCTGGGGCAAATTTAGCATATTTGTCCGGTAAGAAGTTGTTGTCATCTAGTGATACATTAATTTTCATAAAAATAGCCTCCATTCTTTAGTCATCAAGTTTAATCTATCATGAAGATAAACGGCATGCAATTTATCTTCATTAGTTACTTGATTCATTAAATTTAAATTGTCCTTGTACTGAATCGCTAATAAGGTAAGTCATTTTGTCACCACGAACGATCATTTCTGAAATTTCTATGGGGATGTCACTTTGATTGGCAGCTACTTTATTAACAACAAAAACAGGAGTGGTTGCTTCTATATGAAGTAATTGTTGTTGTTCATCATTGGGAAGGCTAACGTTTAATTCTTTTTGCGAGTGTTCTACTAAGGTGTTATAACGCGTTGCCAATGTTTTATAAAGGGACATTTTTTCTGAGACTTCTGTTAATAGATTTGGAAAAAATTTAGCAGGTAACCAAGCTTGGTCGATCATTAACGGTTCTTCATTTAATGTGAGTACGCGTTTAATGAATAATAAATCTTCATTATGGTTAATACCTAATTTTTCGGCGATGTTTTTATCGCGCACAATTTCACGCTTTAAGATGATGCTTTTGTGGGTACTGCCTTGGGCTGAAGCAAAATCACTAAAGCTAGCAGGACCCACCATTTTACTACGCACTTTAGCATCGGGATTAGCGAAAGAACCTTTACCTTGTATTTTAATAACCCAACCCTCTTCAGTTAGTAAGTCTAAGGCTTTTCGGATTGTAATACGACTCACGTTATAAATTTGGCATAGTTCATTTTCGCTAGGCAATTTTTCAGACTGTGAAAGAGTGCCGTTAATAATGGTTTGTTTTATTTCGCTATAAATTTTTTGATATAGCGGCTTCATAACACCGATTGTTTCGCTCATAGAAGTGCTCCTGTTGTGTTGACATGATGGGTAAAAGAATTTTCAAATGTATTATACATCCGCCTTCTTGTTATAACAAGTGGACGGATGTTTGTCTATTACGAATTAATTAATCATTAATCCTAATGTTCGCGTTTTAATCGTCTTGTTTCACGTTAAATTAGAAAATGAATAGAAAAATGAGTTTAATGTGTTGACTTAATGAGCGATAAACTTTATATTAGCATATAACATCATATAACAAGTGGTGAAATAATTATTCAAGTTCAAGGAGAATGTCATGAAGGATCAATTTAAACAAGAGATTAAGACAGTCATTGAAGCAACACAAGCCAAGGGAGATATCGACAGTATTTATTTGGTTGCCTGTGGTGGCTCACATGCATTTTTGCAACCAGCCGAATATGTATTAACTAAGGAAACAACAATTCCAGCAACCGTTTTGCCATCACGTGAATTTATTACACGCGAACCTAAGGCATTGGGTGAGCATAGTTTGGTAGTTAGTTGCTCACATTCTGGAACAACACCTGAAACAGTTGCCGCAACTAAGTATGCCCGCGAACAGGGCGCTTTGACAGTTGCCTTCGCCTTTGCAGATGAATCACCACTTGAAGAAGAAGCTGAATACACAATTCATTATGCATGGGGCCCAGAAACTGATGCCTCAGACTTAAACACAGGTGTTTTGTACGGTTGGTTGTTTGCTTACCTAAATGTTATTAACCCAAGCGAAAAGTATGACCGCGCTTTGAAGGCTTTGGATGTTTTGAATGATGTTACAACAAAGACACGTGAACAATACACACCAATTATTGCAAAGTGGGCTTCAGAGTTGAAGCGTGAGCCACTTGTATACTCAGTTGCTTCAGGAATTAATGCCGGTCAAGCATATTCATTTGCGATTTGCTGGTTACAAGAAATGCAATGGGTAAATAGTGCTTACATTCATTCTGGTGAATACTTCCACGGACCATTTGAAATTACAGACTTTGATGTACCATTCATCATGTGTGAAGGATTAGGCAAGGCACGTGCAATGGATGAACGTGCTGTAGACTTTGCTAAGAAGCACAGTGACAAAGTATATGTTATTGATAACAAGGACTTTGACATGTCATTAATTGACGAAGATTTGCAAGATTACTACTCACAAATCGTATCAGGTGTCGTTTATCGTTTGATTGCAGAGTCATTTGCTTACGAACGTGGTCACTCACTAGATGTTCGTCGTTACATGTGGAAGCTAGAGTACTAAAAGTGGTGGCGCCCATGAAATTAATTACGGTAGGAGATAACGTTGCCGATACGTACGTTGATAGTCACATTTTTTATCCAGGTGGTAATTGTGTGAATGTAGCAGTTGATGCTAAAAAGGCCGGTGCAGAAGCCGTTGGTTATATGGGGGTGTTTGGTAACGACAAACAAGCTGAACATATTCAAGAAGCTTTGCGTGATGAAAATGTTGATTTGATTAATTGTCGTCAAATATATGCACCCACTGCACAACCAAGCGTCTTTATAACGGCAGATGGTGATCGTCAATTTGCTGCTGGACCTAAAGGGTCGGCACAACATTTGGTTAAATTACGATTAACACCGGAAGATGTGCAAAATATTTCAGAATATGATGTTTTGCATACTGGAATTGACGCTAACATCGACCAGGAACTTGTGACTTTAAAGTCATCAGTGAAAATTGGTTATGATTTTTCGGATGTTAAAGATGAAGAATATTTAGCTGAAGTATTGCCAAACGTTAATTATGCGTTTTTCTCAGGGTCAGAAATGACAGATGAAATGGCAGAAGAGTTTGCTAAATCATGTTTAGCCCAAGGACCGGATATTGTGGTCGTAACACGTGGCGGACAACCAGCATTGGTAATGAGCAAGGATGCTTATTGTTATCAAGAACCGCAGTTGGCTGACATTGTCGACACAATGGGTGCGGGTGATAGTTTTATTGCCGGATTTTTAGTTGCTTATACTGATACACATGATTTACAAGCAGCTGCCTTGGCGGCTAGTCAAAGTGCGGCTAATACTTGTGGTGTTAGTGGTGGTTTTGGTCACGGGCAAGCTTATTAATAATTAAATAAAGAAGTTCGAATCGTACAGCGAAGAGTTGTGCGTATCGAACTTAAGCATCAGGTCGTCAACTTATTGAGGGTCTGATGCTTAAGTTCCATAAGGGCAGTTCTATGCTGATGTCCGTTAGAAAGGGGGATGTGGTTAACATGACTTATAAGAAAAAAGTATTAATTACCGTGGGAACACTCGTTGTTGTTGCCGGAGCTGCAGGTCTAGTCGTTAACCACGCACGCAACATTACGCGTGGTAGTACAGAAAAATTCACAATGGTGCAAACGTCACCGATTGATTCTTTGGATCCAATATTAGGATATAACCCAAGTTCAGGAACGGTCGTTGGTAACACATATGAAGGTTTGTACTCGGTGGATGACAAAAATAAGGTGCATTTGGCGTTAGCATCTAAAGTAGAAACTTCTAAAGATGGTAAAACTAAGACTTTTACAATTAGAAAAAACGCTAAATGGAGTAATGGCGCACCAGTAACGGCTGATGATTTTGTCTTTGCTTGGCGCCGGTTGGCTAATCCTAAAAATGCATCCGGGTTTAACTTTCAACCAGGAGCAGCTGGGTTAAAAAACGCCGATGATATTGTTGCTGGTAAGAAACCTGTATCAAGTCTAGGTGTTTCGGCTGAGGGAAAGAAAAAACTTGTACTACATTTAGATCGTAAAGTACCTTATTTGAACAAGTTGCTATCATTTAATGCATTTGCACCTGTAAACGAGCAGTTTTATAAAAAAGAAGGTAAAAAGTTTGCCCAAAGTGACAAGAATTTGATTAGTGCTGGTCCTTATAAGGTAAAGGATTGGAAGCTAGGTGATAATGAAATCACTTTGGTTAAGAATAAGGGTTACTGGGATGCAAAGCATGTCCAAGCTAAGACCGTTAAAATGAATATCATCACTGATCCGGAAAAGGCAGCAATTGCATTTAAGGATGGTAGTGCTGATTACACACCAATTAGTGGCCAATTAGCAACGAAGTTCAGAGAAGATAAAGCCTTTAAAACTGAATTAGGTCCTTTCACACAATATTTGATGATTAATTTGAAGAAAAAGGGCTTGGACAATGCAGATTTGCGTAAAGCCATTAATAGTTCTATCGATAAAAAAGTTATTACTAATCATATTTTGAAGGATGGTTCTGAACCAGCTAAGTCGATGATTATGAAGGGCTTGTATAGAGATACAGCTAATAATGGTAAGGATTTTGCGGACGAGTCGGCAAAAGGTTATACGTATTCACCAACTAAGGCGAAAACTTATTGGCAAGCTGCAAAATCAGAAACCGACTTACGTGCATTTACCATTACGTATGACGATAGTGATCCATCATATGCTAACGTAGCTGCTTATATGAAATCACAAATTGAAAAGAACTTACCAGGTATGAAAGTCACGCTACAACAACTATCTAAGAAGACACGTGTCGATAAGATGGAATCAGGTGACTTTGAAACCGTATTAACACGTTGGGGTCCTGATTACGCTGATCCATCAGCAATCTTGAGTATGTATCAGTCTGACAATGTCAGCAATTACCCTAAGTTCAACAGCCCGGAATATGATCAATTACTAGCAGATGCGGCAACAAAGTATGCAAATGACACTGCTAAGCGTAATGATGCGTTGCAACAAGCTAATAATTTATTGATTGATAGTGCATCATCTGCACCATTGTATCAATCAGGTGCACCCGTTTTGCAACGACAAAATATTCATGGCTTAATTCAACATATTTCAGGTGTACCTTATACGTTTAAGTATGTCACTTTGAAGCGATAAATTTTATTGCTGGTATCACATGATTAAAGAAATATTGCGAATGGTAACTTGTTAAAAGGCGGCCGGATGCTAATAATAGGTCGCCTTTTTGTTATATAACGGATTACTTTTTGAGAAAAAGGGGTTATTGTATGAAAAAATACATCTTAAAGAGAATTTTGATTGCTATTGCCACACTTTTCTTGATTACATTTATTCTATTTTTGATGGAGAAAGCCATGCCGGGTTCACCATTTAATGATGAAAAAATGACTCATGAACAAGTGCAAGCATTGTATGCAAAATATGGCTTAGATAAACCTGTTCTAGTACAATTTTGGAACTATATTAAGAATATGATGATGGGTGATTTTGGTGTTTCATATTCTCTCCAGGTAAATACACCAGTTACACAAATCATTGCACAGCACTTCCCAGTGTCACTAACTATTGGACTACTCGCTACCGTTGTAGGTGCAATTTGTGGCTTTGTTATGGGAATTGTAGCTGCTTTGAAGCACAATACGATGATTGATAGTCTAATGACAGGAATTTCAGTTCTTGGTGTTAGTTTGCCAAACTTCGTTGTTGCTTTGATTCTATCAATTATCTTTTCATTCCAATTGTATTTGTTGCCAGCTGTCTATTCAGCGGACCGGCCGTTTATCTCTATTATCTTGCCAATAATTGCGTTGAGTACGTTTACGATGGCGAGTGCTGAGCGGTATGCACGATCAGAAATGATTGAAATCATGCATTCTGATTATATTCGTCTAGCTGATTCAAAAGGAATTTCACGTCGACAATTGGTATTAAAGCACGTCGTCAGAAATACATTGATTTCCGTCATTACGGTTTTGGCACCATTAATGATTGACCTAATCGCCGGTAGTATGGTGGTTGAAAAAGCGTTTGCGATTCCTGGTCTAGGAACCACATATATTTCAGCTATCCAAGCCAATGATTACAATGTTGTCTTGGGAATTACATTCTTCTATGCAATTTTGTTTATTGGTATTATGCTGTTTGTTGATATTTTGTACGGAATTATTGATCCGCGTGTCAGATTGGATAAGGGGTGATTGAGATGATAAAAAATATGCAATCAACTACCAATAATAACGACTTTTCTTTAGCTCACCGTGAGCAAAAGGTTGATCATTATTCTGGTGAATCACTATCATTTATCCAACTTGTTTTTAGGAATTTTGCTAGAAATAAAGTCGCATTAGTTAGTGTATTGGTCATTATTTTAATTGCGTTAACCGCATTTTTAGGACCACAATTAAGTCATTTTAATCCTAATACGCCAGATCCACAGAACTCTAATTTAACACCAGGTCAAAATGGGCATTGGTTTGGTACTGATAACTTAGGACGTGATATCTTTACACGTGTGGCAGCAGGGACGGGTATTTCCCTTGAGGTAGCATTTGTTGCGATGATTATCGATTTAATTATTGGAACAACATATGGATTAATATCAGGTTACTTTGGCGGCAAAGTTGATATTATTATGCAACGTGTTACTGAAGTGTTAAGCACGATTCCAATGATTATTATTGTGACATTGCTTGTTTTGGTTATGAAACCAGGACTAATGAGTATTATTACCGCCATGATGTTAGTCGGGTGGATTAATATGAGTCGTATTGTTCGAGCGCAAGTATTAAAAATTAAGAATGAAGAATATATTCTGGCAGCCAAAACGATGGGGATGCCAAATAGTAAGATTATTTTTTCAGAAGTTTTGCCAAATGCCATGGGTCAAATTGTAACAACGTTTATGTTTTCAATTCCAAATGCTATTTTCTTGGAAGCATTCTTAGCCTTTATTGGGCTTGGTGTGCCAGCACCATTGTCATCACTAGGAACGATGATTAATGATGGTTATACACAAGCGATTGTTTTCCCACACATGGTTATTTTCCCAGTACTGTTTTTAGCATTAATTATGTTGGGATTTAACATTATTGCTGATGCCATTAGAGATGCGATTGAAGAAAGTTGAGGTTGGTTATTTATGAAAGAGACAATTTTAAAAGTGAAAAACTTGGCTGTATCATATACGACTTACCGAGGCAAAGTTAGATCGGTTAGAGGGCTAAGTTTTAAATTAAAAAAGGGTGAAACCTTGGCATTGGTTGGTGAATCTGGTTGTGGTAAATCAGCCTCAGTTAAGCCAATTATGGGAGAACATGAAGCTAACCAAGTAATTGAAAGTGGTGAGATCACTTTTACTTATGATGGACCACAAGGTGAAGAAACCGTTGATTTGTTAAAAATTGACGATGAGAAAATGCAGCAGGAAATTAAAGGTAAGCAAATTGCCATGATTTTCCAAGACCCAATGACATCACTGGATCCAACGATGAAGATTGGTAAGCAGATTGCGGAGGCAATTAAGACATCAAGTAGTGATTTATCATCAGAAGAATTAACGGATAAGGTACGTGAGTTGATTGATATGGTTGGTATCGGTCATATCGATACGGTTATGAATCAATATCCGCATCAATTATCTGGTGGTATGCGTCAACGTATCGTTATTGCCATCGCCTTATCTAGTGATCCTAGCTTGTTAATTTGTGATGAGCCAACAACGGCTTTGGACGTTACAATTCAAGCACGTATTCTTAATTTGATTAAGAAGTTACAACGAGAGCGTGGGCTATCAGTTATTTTTATCACTCACAACTTGGGGGTGGTTGCCAACGTTGCTGATCGTGTTAACGTTATGTACGCTGGTAAAATTATTGAAACTGGTAGTAGCGAGGATATTTTCTTCGATCCAAGACATCCATATACTTGGGGCTTGCTGTCAGCGGTTCCTGATGTCCATGATAATGAAGAGAAATTGCCAACCATTAATGGAACGATTCCAGATTTAACGAAGGAAATCGTTGGGGATGCTTTTGCACCACGTAATCCATATGCGTTAGAAATTGATTTTAAAGAAGAGCCGCCAATGTTTTCTGTGAATGAGCATCATGAAGCAGCAACTTGGTTGTTAGATGAACGAGCACCTAAAATTGAGATGCCTGAATTACTACAACAACGCATTATGAGAATGCGAGGTGAAGTTTATGACTGATAATATTTTGGAAGTACATCACTTAAAACAATACTTTCCAGTATCTAGGCAAGAAGTTGTGAAAGCGATTGATGACGTTTCTTTTAATATCGAAAAAGGTGAAACGTTTGGCTTGGTAGGTGAATCAGGAAGTGGTAAAACAACGATTGGTCGAGCAATTATTCGTTTGCATGATCCAACTGAAGGAAAAGTTATTTTTCAAGGTGAAACCATTTCAGGTAAGTTGAACAAGAAGAATCAAGAGATGTTGCGTTCAGATATGCAAATGATTTTTCAAGATCCAATGTCATCATTAAACCCACGTAAAAAGATTAGCGATATTATCAAAGTTGGTTTAGATATTCATCGTCGCGATTTACGTGAACCTGAAAAAATGAAATTGGTGTATGAGGTGTTACGTACAGTTGGTTTGGATGAATCCTTTGCGGTACGTTATCCTAAAGAGTTGTCTGGTGGTCAACGACAACGTATTGGGATTGCACGTGCAGTTGTCATGAATCCACAATTAATTATTGCTGATGAGGCGATTTCAGCACTGGACGTTTCAGTTCAAGCACAGGTTGTTAATTTGTTAAAGCAAATTCAAAAAGATACAGGTAGTGCTTTATTGTTCATTGCGCACGACTTGGCAATGGTCCGCCATATTTCAGATCATATTGGTGTTATTCATCTAGGACATCTAATTGAATTGGGTACGACGGAACAAATCTTTGAGAATCCGTATCATTCATATACGAAGAGTTTGCTAGAATCGATTCCAGTAGCAAATCCGGTTACAGAAAGAGGTAAGCAACCAACAACTTATAGCGCAACTAAAGCTGATTATGAAAATCAATCAATGGTTGAAGTTGAAGCAGGTCACTGGGTGTTAACTGAAAAGTAAAAAGATTAAGCTTAAAGGCCGTCAATCGAGTTAGATTGACGGCCTTTATGATGTGCTAATTTATTTTAAAGTAACTTCTTCGCGAGCATGAATCAACTCAGTAATCAGTTCATTAGCGGGCGTTGGAATACCTAATTCTCTACCCATAACGGCGATTGCACCATTTAGATAATCTATTTCAGTACGACGCCCTGAGGCAATATCCTGGTGCATTGATGGATAATGGTCACCAGCTTGATCTGGTGCGAGCGCAGCATTAATGGTCGTTAAAGCGAGTTTCTCGGTTAGTGGAATGCCCTTGGCTTTTGCTACATCTTGGAATTCAAGAACTACCTTATCTTTTAAAGTAGCGACATATTCGCTCTTATTTAGGTCCATTACTTTACAATCTAGTAGGGTACAGAAAGAATTTAACACGCTGTTAAGACAAGCTTTTTTCCAAATTGATAGTAAAACGTTGTCACTTTCACGTGGATTTAACTGAGCTTCTGCTAATGTGTCATTAATCGCTGTTAATGTTTCATGTGAAACATTTTCAATTGATTGGAATTCAATGTAACCTGAACCGTTCAAGATAACGGAACCTGGACCTACTAGTTCACTAGTCCATAGAGTAGTACCTACTAGTAATGGTGACTTTGGTGCAAATTTTTGAATTGTTTCAAGGTTACCGATACCGTTAGATAGGCAAAGGATTGCCGTTTCCTTATCTAGTAAGTGAGAAATCTTTTGCAACATATCTTCAAGTTGCATTGCTTTGGTGAATAATAAAATCAAATCATAATGATCGTGAACATCCTTAGGGAAGGCAGCCGGAATTTGAACAAACTGTTGTTTACCGTTAGTTTCCACAGAAAGTCCTTTATCGTTAATTGCTGCAATATGTTCTGGCCATAAGTCTAGCAAAGTAACGTCATTGCCTGATTGTTGAAGCATGTAGCCAAAACGACTACCCATTGCACCACTACCTGCAATTGCTATTTTCATGATATCCTCCAATTTATTTGGTTGTTTCACCAATAAGTAATTTAGAAATAAAATATACAGAACTGCCTTTTTAATGATAATTATAACATCTGTTAGATAATGTTCTTTCAAAGCCGTTCAAATATACATTATGATAGTTAATTTAAATTAAAGTTGGAATTTTTTATTAAAAAATTATTTTTAATAATTAGCATAAGACAACCGTTTGTACTGTTAACAAAACCATTTATGACTAGATAATTACCATTCAATATTATTTAGAAATTTAATGGTAATAGATACTATATAATGATGACATTAACTTAATAAGTTAAGGGAAAGGGGGAAATAAATTGAAAATTAATTTTTTTATAGATGAGGAACAGCCAGAACATATTGATTTTCATGTAAGAAAAGTAACTGAGGAAATGAAAGATATAGCAGCAACACTTAAACAAAGCGATATACAAATTTGGGGTTATCGAGATAGAGAAGTGGTGCCTATAAAAATTGATGATGTAGTTAGAATAAAAACGGAATCAGGTGAGGTTTATATTCAAACAGATCGGGATATTTATAAGGCGAAAAAACGAATATATCAGTTTCTTGAATTGTTGCCGAAAAAATTTATTCAAATTTCTAGTGGCGAAATTATTAATTTTGAGTTTATTGATCATTTAGAATTAAGTGGTAACGGGACTATTAAGTTAATTTTATTGAATAAGAATGAAGCGTACGTATCACGCCGATTTGTAGCAAAAATTAAAAGGAGTCTGGGAATATGATTAAGCGAATAATAAAAAATATTTTCATTGGGATACCTATAGGAATTACATTTGGTTTGTTAGTTTCATTGTTTTATTCATACCAAGTAGGTGACGGATTTTATCAACCATCTCAACAGATGTTCATTACGCATTTTTCTAATCAGGTAAATGCATTAACTGTATCAATAGTACTGTGGGGGTTGCTTGGTTCACTTTTTTCAGTTACTGTATTAATTTTTAGTATAGATAGTTGGAGCTTGGCTCGACGAACATTGATACATTTTGGATTAACAGTTTTAGGATTTTTGATTATTGCATATTTAGCTGGTTGGTATTCATTAAGTTTGAGACAAATCTTTGGTGAAATTATGACATTCGTTATTATTTATGTTTCAACATGGTTATATAGTATGTTTCGCACAAAGAAAAATATCGATGCTATAAATCAGAAAATTAATAGTAGTAGATAAGCTGTTTATTTTTAATTTACTTATTGACAACTTTACCTATTCAGATTATCATTAATGGCAAGTTAATAAGTATTTGCTAAGAAAAGATGAGTAATCGATGAGAAACCTTTTGCAGAGAGTCATGGTAGGTGTGAAATGACAAGGAAGTCATGATGAAGATGGTCTTGGAATGCAAACAAACGGTGAGTTTAAGAATGAGCCGTTTGCGGTTCTGCCCGTTAACGCGGAAAGGTATAGCAAGTATTGTGTACCTGATGAGAATATTGTCTGTGAAGATGATGTTGTAAGTGGGTGGTACCGCGTGAAGTTGATATTGTTAATAACACGCCCCTAGAAAATGACGAGAGTTGTTTTCTGGGGGCGTTTTTTGTATAGAAAAGGAGTAATTGATATGGTTAGTCAAACAGCAACAAAGTTACATTATGATATTGTCGGAAGTTTTTTACGACCAGATAAATTAAAGCAAGCACGTGAAGATTTTACATTAGGTAAGATTGATCATAGTCAATTAACAGCAGTAGAAGATGAAACGATTCGCGATTTAGTCGCTAAAGAAATTGATGCTGGCTTAAAAATAGTTACTGACGGTGAATTTCGTCGGAGTTACTGGCATTTAGATACATTTTGGGGATTTGCTGGTATCAAGCACACACAACCGGAACATGGTTATTTCTTTCATGATGAAGAAACGCGTGCCGATTCAGCACAAGTTGTTGGGAAAATTTCATTTGATCCAGAACATCACGATTTAAAGGCTTTTAAATTCTTACGAGATTTAGTTGCCGATGAAGATGATGTAACAGCACGTCAAAGCATTCCAGCTCCTGCTCAGTTTTATGCAGAATTGGTACGTGGTGATGAAAATGTTGCCGCACTTAAAAAGGTTTATGATAATCAAGATGATTTGATTGCTGATATTGGACAAGCGTACCATGATTTAATTATTGCTTTGTACGATGAAGGTTGCCGTGATGTTAAAATTGATGATTGTACTTGGGGAATGGTTGTCGATCATGATTTTTGGCAAAACATGACCAATGGTGATTTTGATTTGAACGAGTTACAAGATATTTATTTGCAATTAAATAATGCCGCTTTGACGGATTTACCAGCTGATTTACGCATTAGCACCCATGTTTGTCGTGGTAATTATCATTCTACATGGGCTTCTAAGGGTGGATATGCACCGGTTGCTAGTCATTTATTGGCTGGAGAAAACGTCGATGCATTTTATCTAGAATTTGATGATGATCGTTCTGGTGACTTTGCACCATTGGCTGAAGTACCGGCTGGAAAGCAAGTTGTTCTAGGTTTGGTTACAAGTAAGCGACCAGAATTGGAAGCTAAACAAACGTTGATTGATCGCATTAAAGAAGCGACAGAATTTGTACCATTAGAAAACTTATCACTTAGCACGCAATGTGGTTTTGCTTCAACTGAAGAAGGAAACAAGCTAACAGAGCAACAAGAGTGGGATAAAATTCGTCTTGTCGTGGAGACTGCACAAGAGGTTTGGGGTGCTTAAGGCACTTATCTTAAAAAAAGAAATTAGAAAATATAATTATTAGTCAACCATTGGTGTAATAGCTTTTGTGGTTGGCTTTTTTTATTATGCGTGTTGCTTACTAATACAAAAAAATATACAAATTTGATTTAAGTGTTACAATTAGTCGTGTACGATTGATTATAACAATTTAGGAACTTAAGCATAGGTTCTAAGCTATTTTAGAGGAGGATTTTATGACTGATTTTGATTACGATGTTGTATTTATTGGTAGTGGACATGCAGCTTTTCATGGTGCGTTTAAATTGTTAAAAGCTGGTAAAAAAGTGGCTCTAATTGAAGAAAGTAAGCTTGGTGGTACTTGTCCTAATTACGGTTGTGATGCTAAATTACTTTTGGATGGTCCTTTTGAAGTAATTCAAGATAGTCAAAATTATCAAGGATTTGGACTTGATACAGCGCCTCAGTTAAATTGGGAAGATTTGATGGCCTATAAACACGAATGGATTGATCGTCTACCAATTATGATGAAAGAGCTTATTCCTAAGGTTGGTATTGATGTGTATGAGGGACATGGTAAGTTGCTTGATGCTCATCGAATTGACACCGGAGATAAGAAGATTACGGCTGACAATATTGTTTTAGCAACTGGTGCGCATGATTCTGTATTACCAGTGACTGGTAAAGAGTATATCCATGACAGCAAAGATTTCTTATCTATTCCACATTTACCAGAATCAATTGTTTTTATTGGTGCTGGATTGATTTCTCTTGAATTTGCATCGATGGTTATGAAAACTGGTGCCAAAATAGAGGTTATTGAATTTTCTGATCGTGCTTTAGCACAATATGATCAAAAATATGTTGATAAAGTGGTCGCAAGACTTGAAGCAGAAGGCGTTAATTTTCATTTTAACGAGGCTGTTAACGGCGTACAAAAGAATGATAATGGTTATGTTGTTACAACTGAGTCAGGTTTAGAGTTTGCCACTGGTTATGTCTTTGGAGCTACGGGTCGCCAAGCTAATACGCAAGGATTGGGCTTAGATGAGGTTGGCATTGCTTATACCAAGAATGGTATTTCTGTTGACGATCATTTACGGACAAGTTTGAAGAATGTTTATGTTAGTGGGGATGTTATTGATAAGCAAATTCCTAAGTTAACACCAACTGCAACTTTCGAATCGAATTATATTGCGAGTCAAATTTTGGGTGAAGATGATCAGCCAATTAATTATCCAGCCGTACCATATGTCGCTTATACATTGCCACGTATCGCACAAATTGGTGTAACACCAGAGCAAACACAAGCTGCATCCGATAAATATGAAGTTAAGGTTTTGCCATATGGGCAAGGCTTTGATACTAGACATGATACTGATGCTGAAATGACGGTTATTTTTGAAAAAGAAACTCAAAAGGTTGCGGGAGCTGTCATTTATGGTGGTCAGGCAGCTTCATTAATTAATATTTTGACGTTCGTTGTTGATAAAGGATTAACTAATGATGATTTGGAGCAAATGATTTTTGGGTTCCCAGATGTGACTTATTCGGCCTTGACGATGTTAAGCCCTAATGGTTTTATGGGTTAATTGATTTGTAGAATAAGTTTAAAAAGCAAGTTACCAATATAATGGCAGCTTGCTTTTTTAGTTTACTATGTGCTCAGAATAAATAATATTATCTGGGGTTGGTTATTCATAATGTGAATGATGTATGTTTCATGGTATATTTATTTAAATGTAAAGATTATTTTCATGAAAGGAGACGATTAATTATGGTAGCACACGAGATAGATTTAGCAAATCAACTATGTTTTTCAATCTATAATGCTAATCGTCTTTTTGCGAAGTTTTACCAACAGGCACTAGACGAATTTCAGTTAACTTATCCGCAATATTTAGTTATGTTAGCATTGTGGGAGAATGAACCGATTAATTTACGCGAACTTGGTCAAAAATTGCATTTAGCAAGTAATACATTAACGCCATTACTTAAACGATTAGAACAAAATGGTTGGTTAACACGGGTACGTCCAACAGAAGATAAGCGTCAGTTAGTTGTTAGTTTGACACCTAAGGGGCAACAATTAAAACCTTTAGTAGAAGAACGTTTAGCTGAATGTGTTAAAGACATGGGCGGATTTGATACTGATGAGTATCAAAAGATGCTAGATGATAACCAAAAATTAATTACGACTTTATTGAAGTTGGTATAAGATAAACTTTTAAAAAAGCAGGCGTTGGGACAAAAAAAGATGTCTCAACGCCTGCTCTTTAATTTGTGTCGATTTAAATAACATTATGCTTATTAGCAAGGATTTTACGACGATAAATAATAATAATAACTAATGAAATATCTAATAATAATAGATAAATTGTAAATGCGACATTACTAAATGACCAGTTAGCGGTTGCCGCTATAATACCGGTTATTGTAGAAATGATACCACCCATGTAATAGATGGGTGTTTCAGAATTTGGGTAGTGCCAAGCCTTGAGAATAGTTGGTAAGGCAGCAACGGCATCACTAATAATTGAAAAAATAATTGCTAAGATGGGATTGCTTGTAATGTACCAAATAATTAACGCAATGATGGCGATGAATCCACATAAATAATCAACAGGCTTAAGTTGCCAATAAGACCCTTTGTTAAACATTGCTGTAATGAATACTAAAAGAGGCATGAATCCAGACATGAAGACAGGCAAAATAGCCCAATCTAGACCAGTTGCGGTAATAGTCGCAAAAAATGATATTAAAGGTGAAATAGCCCAAAGTAACCAAGTGATTTTATTAGGCTGAACCTTTCCCTGAACGGTAGCAATAAGATAGAATGATCCAAAAAAAGCGGAACATAGGGCACCAAAAATAACTAAGTACTGCACAATTAGTGACCTCCATCTAATATCATGTCGATATGTGGAATATTATCTTCTAGATAAACATCTGAAACGGCTTTGAAACCAAATGATTCGTAAAATTGACGTAAATAGTTTTGTGCACCAATCTTAATCATTTTATCTGGATAGAGACGATTGATTTCAGCGATAGTTGCTGAAACAATTTGGCGACCGTAGCTATTTTTACGGTAAGCTATTGGTACTAAAACACGACCAAAGCGTACATAGTTATCGTCATTGTCTGCAATAATACGCGTGTATGCTAGTAGGTGATTTTCAGATTTTAAATAAACATGTTTGGCATTAAAATCAGCGTCATCAATTTCTTGGTAAGCACAATTTTGTTCAACAACAAAGACCTTTGTCCGCTCTTGCATAATGGTTAGTAGCTCTGATGGTGTTAGTTCAGTTGTGTTTTTAATAATTAATTCTGGTTGTTGCATCATAACTTTCCCCTTTATTTATTAGCGACTTTTTATAGCCGCTAATTCCTAATGTTAACATATTCATGAAAATATACTGCTAATTATTAGAAAAAAATGATTTTTCTGAACAATTAGCTTGACGATTATCAATAAATTCCGTAATCTGTAAAGAAAATAAACAAAAGAGTGGGGAACTTTCTGATGAAGAACGTATATTTTAATCACGACGGTAATGTTGATGATTTAGTATCATTGTTATTATTGTTGCAAATGCCAGATGTTAATCTGTTAGGAGTAGGCGTTACCGATGCTGATGGGTATGTTGATCCTTCTGTTTCAGCATCACGCAAGATTGTTGATTTGTTTGGTACTGAAGGCCGTAAGCCTTTGGATATTGCTAAGTCAAATTCACGTGCTATTCACCAATTCCCGGATGCATGGCGTTTGAGCTCATTTTCATTTGATGATTTCCCAATGTTAAATGAACATGGTGCACCTAAGACACCTGTCGCAGCAAAGCCTGGTCATTTGGATATGATTGATAAGATTAAGGCATCAGAAGAAAAGGTAACGCTTGTTATGACTGGTCCTTTGTCAGATTTGGCACGTGCCTTAGAAGTGGACCCAAGTATTACTGAAAACATCGAAAGCTTGCACTGGATGGGTGGTGCACTAAATAGCAAGGGTAACGTTGCTGCACCAGGTGCTGATGACACGATGGAATGGAATGCTTACTGGGATGCAGAAGCAGTAAAGCGTGTTTGGGATTCTGATTTGAAGATTGTGATGGTTGGATTAGATAGTACTGATCAAGTACCATTGACATCAGAATTACGTTTGCGTTGGGCAACACAACGTCAACACCGTGCATTGGACCTAATTGGTCAAGGATATTCATTGGTACATTCTTTTGAGGCTAACTCAATTTATTATCTATGGGATGTTTTGACGACACTAGCTAGTCGTTATCCGGAATTGGTTGAATCAATTCAAGTTAAGACAGATGTTATTACAGAAGGTGAGTCAGAAGGTCGCACTTATCAAACAGATGAGGGTCGTGAGATTACATTCATCACAAGTGTTGATGCTGATGCATTCTACGATAAAATCGATGAATTAGCAATTTCTGCTGATTAATAAATAAACAAACAATTGAGATTACGATAATCCATATGGGTTATCGTAATTTTTTTGCATGTTACAATGGACTAATATGAATATTCAAAAGGGGAAATTGATAATGGATAAGCAAACATTTATGTCGAAAATTGCTGGGGGATTGATTGTTTCATGTCAGGCATTACCAGGAGAACCATTGTATACAGAAAAAGGTGGTGTTATGCCACTATTAGCGCTAGCTGCACAGCAAGGTGGTGCAGTTGGAATTCGCGCTAATTCTGTACGGGATATTAAAGAAATCAAGGAGCAGGTCGATTTACCTGTCATTGGTATTATTAAACGAGATTATTTACCAGAAGAACCTTATATTACGGCTACAATGCGTGAAGTTGATGAACTTATGACAGTACAGCCAGACGTTATTGCTTTTGATGCAACGTTGCGTCCACGGCATGATGAATTAACAATTAGTGAATTCATCGGTCAAATTAGAGCAAAATATCCGGATCAATTATTAATGGCTGATACGGCAACATTTGCTGATGGTATCAATGCATGGAAGGCTGGTGTGGATTTTGTTGGTACGACATTGGCTGGTTATACGGCTGATAGTGAAGTAATCGATGGACCTAACTATAAGTTTATTCAGCAGTTAGTAGATGCTAGTATTGATGTTATTGCAGAGGGTAAAATACACACACCGGCTGAAGCAAAGAAGATTCAAGATATGGGTGTTGCTGGTGTCGTTGTTGGTGGCGCTATTACAAGACCTAAGGAAATTACAGAACGCTTTATTCAGGGGATGCAAGCAGAATAAAACGAAATATACTGGTTTAATTTTAAAAAGGGCCGGCAATCTAACCATTTTGGTAGATTGCCGGCCCTTTTTAATAAAAATTTATTTGAAGTAAATGTCATGATGTAATTCGCATCTAGGATTAAATTCATGATGACAGACAGGACAAGCGTTTTGCGAGTAAGCTTCGAAATCCATAACATGGTAACAATTACCACATAAAATTGCTGAATTGCCTTGGTCAGTAGGCACAAATTGATGATCTCTTAACGCGTCATGACATGAGTAACAGGCAAAATATTGTTGGCATTGTGCACAAGCTAGCGCAACAATATCTTGTTCAGAATGATAATGGCGGCAACGACCGCTACCATCTAAATCTAAACCGTATATTTTATATTTATTGGACATAAGTTTTAGTTACTTCACCGCTGGTAAATGATTTTGTAACGCCATCTTCATCTTCAATGACTAAACCACCATCGTCAGCAATTTGTTTTGCAGTGCCTTGGATGGTTTGGTTACCAAGTTTCAAGGTTACATGTTTACCAATGACATTTGATCGGTGACGATATTCTGTTAATAGGGCAGCAGAGTCACCATGATAGTATGCATCGAGAATGTTTTTAACGAGTGTTGCTAGCAAAAGATTGCGATCAACTGAAGCAGTTTCGTCGATACCACGTGCAATATCTGTTAAATGATCAGGGAAATCTTTAGTGGTGAGATTTAGGCCGGTTCCCATAATAAAAGCAGAGGCTGAACTTGATTCAAGCTCAATGTTAGCTTCTGTGATAATACCACCGACTTTTTTCTTACCGATGAACAAATCGTTAACCCACTTTAAGTCAATATGTGCATTCGGGAAAAAGGTTTCCAAAGTTTGTGCGATAACAACAGCCATATTAGTTGTAATTAGGCCAACTTGATCCCAATGATTAGTCGTGTTAGGCAAAATGACAGTGAAGTAAAGACCGCTGGCGGCCGGCGTATAGAAGGGACGTCCTCGGCGTCCATAACCTTCTGATTGGGCTTCGGCTGCGAAAAATACGGGCTTATCAATTTGATGGGTTGTTAGATATTGTTTTGCTAAATGTTGTGTAGAAGTAACTTCTTGTTCGATAAACATGTCATCGACTAATTCTTCATCTAAATAATAATGAACAATGTCTTCATCCAAAAAAGGTGTACCAATGTATTGATACCCAAGATTTTTGCGACTCTCAATTTGGTGATTTTTCTT
Organism: Weissella bombi; assembly: GCF_900094835.1. Classification (GTDB taxonomy): domain Bacteria; phylum Bacillota; class Bacilli; order Lactobacillales; family Lactobacillaceae; genus Weissella; species Weissella bombi. The sequence continues at coordinate 90,081 of NZ_FMAO01000002.1, forward strand.
TTTTAATGAATTGATTGCTTTCCAAATACTTTCGCGACTAATTTCTAAGTCTGCAGCGAGTTGATCACCAGATAACCAGTCACCTTTATGTGTTAGTAATTCAAATAAAACTTGTTGTTTTGTTGTTGTCAAAATAATACTCCTTTAGATTAGCCCCTGTAGATGGGGAAGCTTTCTCAAGCGACGTGCTAAGAAAACAGATAAACCTGCTTTAATAATATCACCTGGTAGGAAGGTAATGTTAGAAAGTAGTGCCGCTGACATTGGCATGTGTGATTGGATAGCTAACCAGATTGAGCCAATCGTATCAATGAATAATACACCGGCGACGATAACGACAATCAGCTCTAGCCACCATGATAAATCTTGATGACGATTTAAAATATGCAAAATAGTTCCTAAAACGAGTGGCGCTAAAAACCATCCCAGAATGTACCCACCAGTTGGTCCCATGAAAACGGCAAAGCCACCACGACCACCAGATAGGATTGGTAGACCAAATAGTGCTAATAAAAGAAATAAGCAAATTGATATGAAACTATACTTAGGACCTAATAATTCGATAGTTAATAAAATGCCGAGATTTTGAATAACAATAGGAACCGGAATAAAACCTAGAGGGATTCCGGGAAAGAAACCCAGAACAATTATAATTGCAGTCATCATGGCCGCTAAAGTAAGCATTTTGGTTCGTTGATTTGTCATATGTTAATTAACCCAATCTTTAAATTTTAGAACAAGTTCATTATAGATTATAGTAACCCTTAATTCAATGATAGGGTTACTATAAAGATAACACGAACTATTTTTAATTAAAAAGCGGATAAAGTTAATTATTCGTTGGTAATTTTGATGAAATAAGTGCTTATTTTTGATATAATTCCATATATTACAAAAATAAGCATAGATTCTGGGGTGAATATTATCTATAAAACAGTATTAAAAGGTGGGTATTATACTGCCATTGATAAAAATCAAATTGATTATCAAGCAGATAGTTTAATTTGTATTGATGAAAACGGTCAGATAGCTAATATTGTTTGTCCGATGGACGAAGATTATGAAACTATCCAACTGGAAGCGTCACAACAAGATAATTTAGTAGTGTTAGCTGAAGATCAAGTAATCTTACCTGGTTTTGTGGACTTACATGTTCATGCACCACAATGGCCCAATGCCGGGTTAGCGTTAGATCGGCCGTTGTATGAGTGGTTAGATCAATATACTTTTCCGCTAGAAGCTAAATTTAAAGATGCAAATTACGCCCATTTAGTTTATGACAATTTAGTGGAGACTTTATTAGCAAATGGTACGACAACGGCACTATATTTTGGTTCTGTTGATAATACCGGAAATGTCGAGCTAGCTAAGGCTTGTTTGACACATCACCAGCGTGGCTTTGTCGGAAAAGTTGTGATGGATAATCCAGAACAAACACCGGATTATTATCGTGATGAATCTGCACAAACAGCATTGGATGAAACAGAAGCATTTATCCATGAAGTTGAACAATTAAATAAAGACCAAGCTATTCCTGTTACGCCAGTTATCACACCACGCTTTTTGCCATCTTGTACAGATGAAGTGTTAGTGGGGTTAGGTAAGCTAGCTGCACAATATAATTTACCAATTCAATCACATTGTAGTGAAAGTGATTGGGAAAATGGTTATGCACTTGAAACGCATGGAAAGCGTGATGCAGCAGTATTAGATGAATTTGGTTTATTAACTGATAAGACTGTTTTGGCTCATGGTACGTTGTTAAACGATGAAGACCTTGATCGTTTTAAGAATCGTGGTGTGGGTATTGCGCATTGTCCTATTTCAAATGTGTATTTTGGTAATGCCGTTATGGCAACGCATAAAATTTTAGAAAAAGATGTCAAAGTGGGGATGGGAACTGATATTTCAGGTGGTTTTGATCCAAGTATTTATCAAAATATTCGCCAAGCAATTATGTCGTCTCGTATGCTTGAAGATGGTGTAGATAGCCAATTATCTCCTGAAGTACGTGGACAGAAGTCGTCAGCAATTACAGCAAAAAACGCTTTTTATATGGCAACTGTTGGTGGTGCAAAAAGCCTTAATTTACCTACAGGACAAATAAAAGAGGGCTATGCCGCTGATTTGCAAGTAGTTCATACAAAATATCCTACTTTTGGTCATCAAAAACCAGAGGAAACATTCGAAAAAGTGATGTATCAAACGACAGCGTCAGAAATTGATCATGTTATGACGCAAGGTGTATTTGTTAAATAAATGTTTCACATGGAACATTCGAAATTAAATTATAGAAAAGAGAATAATTGATGTCTGAAAAAGATAGCGGATTACTAATTGGTGCAAATGATAAGGTACCAGTAGCCGAAGCAGGACTATTAGGATTGCAACACGTTTTGGCAATGGATGTGTATGTACCGCCGCTTATTATTGCAGGATTGTTGTCGATGAGTGCTACCAAAACGAGTGGCTTTTTACAAGTAGCATTTTTAGCATGTGGAATTGGAACACTATTTCAAACATCATTATTTCTAAAAATGCCAATGTCACAAGGTCCATCATATGTACCGATTGGCGCAATTGTTGGTGTATTTATGGCTAATGGTGCTGGGCATGGCGGTATGGCGACTGTTATTGGATCAAGTATCGTCGCTGCGATTTTGTTAATCCTGTTAGGGTTCTCTGGCTTTTACCAAAAGATAGTTAATACTCTTGTACCATCAATCGTTGGTGGAACGATTATTACTTGTGTAGGGTTATCATTAATACCTTCAGCTTTGAACGATAATATTTTTGAAGCGAGTGGTAATATTTATCAAAATATTGAACTAGCAGTTATTACAATGATTGCGTTATTAGTTTCAATTGCTATTGGAACGTATGTACCAAAGTTGCAAAAGATTTTTAAGATTGGTTCAATTGTTATTGCTTTGGCAGTAGGGACAATTGTTGCAAGTTTTAAGGGACTAATGAATTGGTCATCAGTTGCTAATGCAGATTGGTTTAGTTTTCCAAAGTTTACAGCGTTGCATTACGGTATTGATTTTAATTTATCAGCAATTATAACGTTCATCATTATATTTATGGTGTTAACGACGGAAACTACTGGTACATGGTTTGCTATGAGTGCCGTAACGAAAGAAAAGATTAGCAACAAACAATGGAATCACGGTATTATCGGTGAAGGAATGAGTTGTTTGGTTGCAGCATTACTTGGTAGTACACCGATGACAGGTTACTCAACTAATGCTGGTGTTGTCTCAATTACGGGTGTTGCTAGTCGACGTGTCTTTGTTGCAGCAGGATTCTGGTTCATTTTGTTAGGATTTTTTGGTAAGTTATCAGCATTACTAGCTGCAATTCCATCAGCAGTAGTCGGTGGAGTATTCGCTATTATTGTTGTGATTATTATGTTGAGTGGTTTAAATGTTATTGGTGATTTGAATATGACTGGTAATAAAGGATACGTTATTGGCGTACCAATTGTCATGACTTTGGCGCTTGTATTCTTACCAGATAAGGTGGTTAATGATTCACCACAAATGATTCAATATTTGCTAGGATCACCAATTACAGTTGCTGCACTTACAGCAGTTATTTTGAATTTGATACTAAATAATAAAGGAACCAAAACGGTCAATTAATTAGAGATGAAAAGGAGTAGATTTTTCTACTTCTTTTTATTTTGTAGACGTATTATTCATGTTATTTTTATGAAAAAATGGGGTATAAAATGGTTAAAATTTTTATTGCTTTTAACGGGTGAAATCATTTGTATACAAGTATTTTAAATGTTAATATGTCAATGTTGAAAGCGCTTTCTTTTGTTGCCGGGATGCCATATAAGAAAGCATAAATTGGGAGGAGTTATATTATGTTTAATTTTTTAAAGCCGTTGCCTGACGCAACGACCCCTGTGCCACCAAATAAGGTCGAATCGAGTTATAAAAAATGGCAGTTTCGTGTCTTGTTATCGACATCGATTATTTATATTGGCTATTATATTATTCGTTTAATTTTTACGGCACAGCAGAATGAAATTCGGGCAGCTTATGGTTTTTCTTTAACACAAATGGGATTTATCTTATCGATGTTTGGAATTGGCTATGGGGTTTCCAAGTTGATCATGGGAACTTTAGCAGATCGTTCAAATGCTAATCGATATATTGCATTCGGTCTGTTGGCTAGTTCAGTTATTAATGTCGTGCTGGGATCGACTAAAAGTTTTACATTAATTCTCTTGTTAATGTTGATGAATTCGATTCTGCAAGGAATGGGTGCTGCGGCAGCTCAACGAAGTATTTCGTTGTGGTTTGGTAAAAATAAAAAAGGTTCTTTCTTAGCCCGTGGGACGGCTTACTCAATTTGGTCAAGTGCTCACAATTTTGGAGCCTTTGCTGCTGTTGCAAGTATTAACTTATCAGCATTGATGTTTGGACCAAGCGTTGCCTTTTCATTTTACACGGCGTCAGCAATTTCTGTTTTAATTGCAATTATTTCATTATGGTTAGGTTCAGATCGACCAGCAACACAAGGTTTGCCAACAATTGAAGAGTATTCAGGTGAAGCAGTGGTTGTTGAAGGTGAAATTGTTCAAAGTGAGCTTACTGATGATTCTGTTTTTAAGGTTTTTATTAAGTATATTTTGAAGAATAAGCTAGTGATGATCATTATTCTAGTATCGTTGTCATTGTATGTGGTCCGTTTTGGAATTATGTCATGGATTCCGGGTTACTTAACAGAACACAAAGGATTCAGTCAGAGCGAAGCTAAGTGGTTATTTGGAATATTTGAATTAGCATCGGTACCAGGTGTTATCTTGTTAGGATATATTTCTGACCTATTGAAGGGTCGACGTGCATTAGCAATGATTGGATCTTTGGTGTTGTTAGCAATCGATTTGACAGCTTATTTCTACGTAACAAATCATGCAGCTTTAATTGTTATCTTGCTATTGTTGGGAAACTTGATTTATGCGCCAATCACAATTATTGGATTGATGGTTAATGAAGCCGTTCCTAAGTTCGCCGTTGGTATGTCAACAGGTGCGATGGGATTTGCACAATATGTATTTGGTGAAGTTATCGGTACATTAGGTGTTGCTTCAATTGCACAAACATATGGTTGGGCAGCCGCAGATGTTGTTATCTATCTATTTACGGCGATTGCAGTTGCTGGAGCAATTTACATTATGATTAAGCAAAATAGTATGCTTAAGGAAGTTTAAATGGGTTATGAGAAGCGATATAGTCGCTTCTTTTTTTACATAAAAAAACGAGGATCAATGAATTTTCATTAATTCTCGTTTACATTAAGCTAGTTATTCATCAGGTAATTGATACCTTAGATAGTACGTATTATCCTTACTGAAGTAATACATGTGACCATCAATGTAGTGGTATCCCTGAACGGCACGACCATCATTTTCTACGTAATAGGTATGTCCGTATGCTGATACCCAGCGGTTAGTTTGTAGGACACCGCCTTCATAGTAGAAGAAGCCGTTATCATGGTTTCTGAATCCAGTGTACAACTGACCATTTTCAATCCAGCGCCAGCCGACACCTTCAATATTTAAATAACCATTAGGAACGGTTTCACGAAGATAGAACGTATTGTCCGAACCAAAGTCGTATGCACGACCACTAATCCATTGGTAACCTTGAACAGCACGTCCATCGTTATCAACGTAGTAAGTTAAACCATAAGCGTGTTCCCATTGATTATTCTGGCGAACACCGTTGACGAACCAGTAATATGAACCAGCGTAGTAACGAAGTCCCGTAAATGGTTGGCCATTTTCTAACCAGTTATAACCACCATTAGCTGTAGAAACTTCGGGCGAATAAACGTACCCAGTACGAGTGTCTTTTTGTGTACTTGTTGTTTGGATGCTTGCAGTAGTATCTGCAGAAACAGGCGTTGTTGTTGTGATAGCTAGTCCACCAAGAACAGCACCACCTACTAAGGCGGATACTAATGAAGCTTTACTAAATCGTTGCATTCTCATTATGTGTACCTCCTTTGTATATTAATAATTTTAGCGTAAAACGTTGGATAATGTTACTAATATGTATCGAAAATGTGTCTAAATCATTACTTTAAACGCTGCAAAATGGTGTTAAGTTAGTCTGAAAGCATGTTTTATTAGAATTTTTTTGATGACACCGTATTGGTGTGTTGATAACGAATTATACAATACTACTTGCATCGTAAAATTTATGGTGTTAGAATGCTTTTAAATTAAAAAATAATTAGAAATATGAAAAGAAGAGTAATTATGATTGCGTCCTTAACAGAGAGCCTCATTGGTGAAAGCAGGCAGGACTCGGTCATTTTGAAGATGAACTTGGATGATTTTCAAGAAGTTAACGCAACTTGAACGGGTGGCACCGTTATGACGCCAATGAGGCACCATATTGATTATGGTGTGAATAGGGATGGTAACGCGAATATTCGGCCCAAAGGCAATATAATTTGTCTTTGAGTCGAATATTTTTTTATTTTAAAAGGATATTTCGGGGGATTAAGAATATGACAGTAGCAACAACAAATCAAGTTAAGTTTCCAAATCGTTATGATATTGTAGGAAGCTTTTTAAGAACAGATGCATTAAAAGCAGCCCGTCAACAATTTGAAGCGGGCGAGATTACTAAGGCACAATTAACTGAAGTACAACATGCTGAGACTAAGAAAATTGTTGATAAGCAAGTTGCACTAGGTTTGAAGGATGTTACTGACGGTGAATTTAATCGTTCTTGGTGGCACTTGGACTTTTTGTGGGGCTTGGAGGGAGTTGCTACATACGACTATCATGAGAGTTACAAGTTTAAGGGTGGCAAAACACGAACTGATAATGTGGAATTAGTCGGTAAAGTTGCTTATAATCCAGATCACCCATTTTTTGATAGCTACAAATTTTTAGCATCAATTACTCCTGAAGGTGTAACGCCTAAGCAAACAATTCCTTCACCAACAATGTTGTTCCGTGATAATCGTAGTGACAATTGGTCAAAATATTATGATACGTATGATGAGTATTTGACAGATTTGGCAACAGCATATCACCAAACCGTTCAACATTTTTATGATTTGGGTGCCCGTTATGTGCAATTGGATGATACGACTTGGGCATTTTTGATTAGTAAGTTACATGAAACTGAATCAGATGCAGAGGAACATGAAAAGTATGTCAAAATGGCAGAGGATAGTGTGAAGGTAATTAATGGTGCTTTAGCTGATTTGCCTGATGATTTAACAGTGACAACTCATATTTGTCGTGGTAATTTTCAATCAACATATTTGTTCGCTGGTGGGTATGATGACGTTGCATCATACTTGGGGCAATTAAACTATGATGGTGTCTTCTTGGAATTTGATGATGATCGTTCAGGTTCATTTGATTCGTTAGGTGAGATTTGGGCAGGAGATACAAATAAGCGTATTGTGTTAGGCTTAATTACATCAAAGCGACCTGAAATTGAAGATCAAGATGCTATCATTGCACGTGTGAACGAAGCTGCTAAGATTGTTCCATTAGAAAATCTAGCGCTATCAACACAATGTGGTTTTGCTTCAACGGAAGAAGGTAACAAGTTAACGCAAGACGAACAGTGGGATAAGTTGAGTTTCGTTATTGAAACAGCTAATAAAATTTGGGGTTAATGATGTAATGTAAGCGCTTAAATAATGTGTATGGAACTGGTATAATGAATGTAACGATTAAATATTAGGCAGACTGGTTTTGGGGAAAGGATGAGTATAATGACGTTAACACCGCGAATATCAATTGCAACTATGATGACGGTTTTACCATTGAAAGGTGAAATTTTCTTTAAAAAGAATGAAGAAGGTTTTTTTACAACGTCTGACTTAGGTCCCAAATTAGTCATCACGCTTAAAAATCCTGCTGAAATTGAACAAATGCTGACAGAATTTAATTTTATGATTGATGAACATTCAGTTGATGCAGATAATAATGAATTAATTCGCTATACTGATTTATCATTAGTTGAAGCGTAAGGTAAATGCTAATTGATAGTTTTTGACTGTCAATTGGCATTTTTTATTTGAAAGTATGTGGGGATATATTTTCATATAGTGTGGTTCGGGTTATATTTATAGTTAAGAGAAAATAATAGGAGTAATGAAACATGACTGGAATTCAAAGGCAAGAAGCCATTAAAGCGGCTTTAAGTAATCCAGACGCTGTAATTAGTGCAAATCAGTTTGCGAAACAACTCATGGTATCGCGACAGACAATTGTGGGAGATATTGCCTTATTACGCGCTAGGGGTGAGCAAATTGTTGCTACACCACAAGGATACCGTTATCAAGTTAAACAACAACACAGTACAATGATTGTTGTGCAACATAATGCACAACAAATTGAAGCTGAATTAATGGCATTAGTTAATGCAGGCGTGACAGTTGCGGATGTCCAAGTTGATCATCCAGTTTATGGATTGTTAAAAGGTGAATTGGCAATTCAGTCTGTTGCAGATGTTAAGCAGTTTGTTTATCACTTGAGTAAAACAAGTGGGGAACCCTTGTCATCGTTAACTAATGGAGTGCATATGCATTGTCTTGAATACGAAGATAGCGCTAATTTAGAAAAAGCAAAAATTGCGTTGCAACAATTACATATTCTTTATGAAGCCTAATTTAGGTTGACAAGACACCCCTTTGGACTTATGATATTAGTCATTAAAGGGGTGTCTTTACACCTTGGATAGGAGTAATTGATTATTAAGTAATCAATATTGTGAAGTGGTGTGAGTAAAATACATAAATTGTTGACGGTGACCGGGTTAGCTTGGTTGTTTGATGCCATGGATGTTGGATTATTATCATTTATATTGGTGGCCATTCAACAAGAATGGCACTTGTCTGCTGTACAAGTCGGTTGGGTTGGATCTATTAATTCAATCGGATTAGCTGTTGGTGCAGTTGCTTTTGGTATTTTGGCTGATCAAAAAGGTCGTAAAAATATGTTGATGATGACGTTATTGATTTTCTCAGTAGCGACTGGTCTGTCGGCATTTACATTTGGTCTTATTGGATTTATGGTGTTACGCTTTTTTGTTGGTGTTGGTTTAGGTGGCGAATTACCAGTTGCGACAACGTTGGTTTCCGAACACGTTGAAAAAGAAAAACGTGGTCGTACAATTGTCTTGTTGGAAAGCTTTTGGGCCATTGGTTGGTTGATTGCTAGTTTGTTAGCATACTTTGTTATGCCACAATTTGGTTGGCGTATTACGTTAATTATTTCAGCATTAACGGGATTTTATGTTTTGATTCTACGTCGTCATTTGCCAGACGATAAGCATAAAAAGACGGTCAAAGCACCAAAGGAACCAATTAGTGCTAAGTTGGCAAAATTGTTCCATAAAGAACATCGTAATCAAACTATTATGTTGTGGGTAGCATGGTTCATGATAATGTTCTCTTATTACGGTATTTTCTTGTGGTTACCAAGTGTGTTAGTTGGTAAAGGATTTAGTACTGTTAATAGTTTTGGATATGTTGTCATTATGACGTTAGCGCAACTACCGGGATACTTTACGTCAGCATGGTTGGTTGAAAAATGGGGACGTAAACCAGTCATCTCTGTGTTCTTGCTAGGAACGGCTATTTTTGCAGCAGTATTTGGTTTCTCAACTAATTTGACGATGATTATGATTTCCGGTATGTTATTGTCGTTCTTTAACCTAGGAGCATGGGGTGCTATGTATGCTTATACACCTGAATTATATCCGGCAGCAATTCGTGCAACGGCGAATGGTTTTGCTGAAGGCTTTGGTCGTTTAGGCGGTGTTCTTGGTCCATTGTCAATTGGGTTCTTCATTGGACACGGCATGTCATTTGCAAATATTTTTAGTGTATTTAGTGTTGCCCTAGTCATTGCGATTGTTGTTATCCTATTTTTAGGTAAAGAAACTCGTGGACAGGCAATTGATTAATTGAATATAAAATAAACGTCTATTCCTAAAATTACTGGGGATAGGCGTTTTTATGCGTATTATTGTTAATTAGTGCAGACTTTTTTCTATATTTAAAATATTTAGTTGACCTTAACGTTACGTTACCCCTTATTATGGTTTTATCGCGAAAGGAATGTTTTGGGTTATGACATATACAATTAAAACAGTAGCTAGATTATCAGGCGTCAGTACAAGGACGTTAAGGTACTATGATGAAATTTCGTTATTGAAGCCGGCAACGATTAATTCATCGGGGTATCGCTTGTATGGGGATGAAGAGATTAATCGATTACAACAAATTTTATATTATCGTGAATTGGATTTTAGCTTAGAAGAAATCAAATTAATTTTAGATAATCCTAACTTTGATATAAAAAAGGCACTACAAATACAATATCAGCAGCTCTTGTCCCGTAAGGAACGAATTGAAAATCTATTATTAAATATTAAGAAGACGATGCAGTACTATCAAGGAGAAATTGAAATGACAGCTAGTGACAAATTTTCAGCATTTAAAGTAGAACAAGTTACACAGAATGAACAACAGTATGGAGATGAGATTCGTTCAAAATATGGTACCGATCAAGTGAATAAGGCTAATAAAAAATATTTACGATTAACACAGGCAGATATGGATGAAATGAAATTAGTTGAGAAGCAATTGTTTGAACAATTGGCAGTCTATATTGAAAACCCTGATGTGCAGGGAAAGGTAGCGCAGAAAATATTTGAATTACACAAATTGTGGTTGAGCTTTACGCTTCCAGAGTATTCTTCAGAAATGCATAAAGGTATTGTAACTATGTATGTTGAAGATGAACGTTTTAAGATGTATTACGATGAAAAAGAACCAGGAAGTGCAGAAGCTTTGTACCATATTATTCAGCACTATGCGAATTGATAACTTCTAGATGTTGTTTCACGTGGAACAATAAAGAAAGCCACAAATTACCAAGATATAGTAATTTGTGGCTTTTTCACACTCTATTTTATTCAGTTGGATAAATCTTTTTCAGATTATTAATATCTTGTTCTGACAGTTCCGTGACACCTTGATCGACAGGGTACATAACGGAAGTTTTATCTTTTACATGATCTAACCCAAGCGCGTGTCCAATTTCATGAATTGCGGCTGACAAACGTGGTGAATAAGCAGTGTTTAATGTTGCTTTACCGTGATTATAGTCAATATTAACGAAACCAGTTTGTGAGTAAATTTTGGGTCCACCAACACCTAGTTCTTGGACGTTACTTTCGCTTTGAGCAGTCTTATTGTAAACGCCTAATGTAAGTGTGTTTTTTGAATTGTCTTGTTCTTGGGCAGTGATTTTTACAATACCAGTAGCATTGTAAACGTTGATAGCTTGCAAAAATATTTGTTGGGTCTGCTCAGGGACGTTGTTATCAAACTTGTAAGTGTAGACGTTAGATAGTTTTTTACCACTTACAATTGATTCAATACCGTCATTAGTAGAGGAGCTTTTGTCAGGCTGGGTAGTTGTTTGTTTTTTAGTAGCAATCGGAAGCTCATCTGCCCAGGCTTTTAAGTCGGAAACTAGGGCAGTTAATTGACTATTAATTTGTTGGCTAACCGTTGGCGTTGTTACCCAATTGTAGCCAACTATAGCAACAATGATGAGTATAACTCCTTTAAAAAGTTTCATCTGGTTACCCTTTCATTGAAATGTGTTGTTTTTAATAACTTGCATTATAGTATATCAAGTTAAATATAAACTTATAAATTATAAGTTTATAACATATTATTAAAATGAGAAAATGATTAAGATTATTAAAAGTTCTATTTACAAGACACTAAATTAAAAATATTATAATAAAATAATATTTTTATGAGAAAGAGGGCGTTTATGGAATTTTTAGGGGCATTTTTAATTGTCATGATATTTATGTTTGTGGGTGAATGGGTTTCATCTTTAACTAAAGCATATGTACCATCAATCTTTATTTCGGCAGTATTATTTACAATTGGCTTTTGGACGATATTACCTAAGGACATTGTTGCTAAGGCATCATTTGGAAGTCAATTCGTTGGTGTCTGTATCCCAATCTTATTAGTTCATTTAGGAACGATGATGAATATTCGCCAGTTGCTGAATCAATGGCGTGCAGTAACCATCGCTTTAGCAGGAACATTAGGAACAATCATCTTAACATTAACTGTTGGAACTGTTTTGTTTGATTGGCATACAGTTATTGCGGCAATTCCACCATTAACTGGTGGTTTAGTATCAGCATTGCTTATGACTGATGGGTTAAAAGCAGCTGGATTATCAACATTAGTTGCATTGCCGGTTTCAATGTTCATTATGCATAGTATGATTGGTTATCCACTAACATCAGTGATGTTGAAAAAAGAAGGTCGTCGCTTATTGCGTGAACACCGTGGTAATCCACAGGTAGTGGCTGCTGAAAAGGAAGTTGTTGATACAGAGCCGAAAGCATTATTTAAATTACCAGCAAAGTATAATACTAGTGCTTTTATGTTAGCTAAAGTTGGTGCAGTTGGTTTGCTATCAATTTGGGTGGCTGGTTTGATGAACGATGCGATTAATGCAAATGTGATTGCACTTGTTCTAGGTGTTATTGGTCATCAAATTGGTTTTCTAGAAAAAGAAGTTTTGAATAAGACTAAAGTCTTTAATTGGTTGATGTATGGTTTGATGGCATACGTGTTGTCACAACTAAGCGTGACAACGCCAGATATGTTGGGTACAATTCTAATCCAAATCGTGGTACTGATTATACTTGGTATTTTTGGAATGTTCATTGCTTCATGGATTTTGTCAAAGCCAATGAAGATGAGTAAAGAAATGGCGTTTGCTTCTTCACTAACAGCGTTGTTTGGTTTTCCGGCCGACTATGTGTTAACGAATGAGGTTATTGGTCATTTGACAACTGATGAAAACGAACGAGCTTACTTAACCAGCCATATGATGCCAAAGATGTTGGTTGGTGGTTTTGCAACCGTATCGGTAGCATCAGTAATTATTGCGTCAGTATTTTTGAAGTTATTGTAAATTTTGGGGGTAAATATGAAAGTCTTATATAAGAATGCAAATGTTTTTACAGGAAATAATACAGATTTTGAAGAGGGTATTGATTTTGTTGTTGATACGGAGACTGGGGAGTTTGTATCAGATACAGATGTTGATCAAGAAGTAGATTTAGCCGGTAAGTATGTTATGCCTGGGATGATTAATGCGCACACGCATATTGTTGCAGATCCATATGAAAAGATTGCAACATTAGGTGATAAAGATGTTACTGCAGCAACATCAACATTCTTAGCATTAAAGAATTTAAATGCATTGTTGACGGATGGTGTAACTTATATTCGTGATGTTGGTTCAGTATTCGATGTGGATATTGAATTATCAGCACTTGAAGAAAGTGGTGAATTAGTTGCACCAGGTATTATTGCTTCTGGAAATCCGCTAACGATGACGGGTGGTCATTTTAGTAATGGTAGTTACGAAGTTGATGGTGTCGACGAAGTTAAAAAGTTTGCACGTTTGGTAATGAAAAAGGGTGCACGCAATGTGAAGATGATGGCTACTGGTGGTGTATCATTTAGTGGTGAAACACCTTGGGATGTTCAGATGACAGAAGAAGAGTTACGAGCAGGTGTTATTGAAGCCCATCATAAAGGTCGGACAGCTTGTGCCCATGCGCAAGGAACTGAAGGAATTCAAAACGCATTACGAGCAGGTGTCGATTCAGTTGAACATGCTATCTTCTTGGATGATGAAACAATTCAAATGTTCTTAGATAAGGGTATCTACATTGTCCCAACTTTGACTGCACCATGGGCAATTAATCAAAATGCTGATGAATTACCTGACTTTATGGTAAAGAAGTCATTAGCTGTTGAAAAAGCTCACCGCAAGAGCATTGGTGAGGCAGCTAAAGCCGGTGTTAAATTGGCAATGGGAACTGATTCAGGAACTGCTTACAATAATTTTGATAAGAATTCATCAATTGAATTAGCAATGATGGTTGATACTGGTGCAACCAACTTGCAAGCTTTGCAGGCGGCAACGATTAATGGTGCTGATTTGTTAAAGATTAGTGATCATGCCGGATCGATTGAAGCTGGTAAGTTAGCTGACTTTATTGTGTTGGATGATAATCCAATGCAAGATATCAAGGCTTTGCAAGCTGATAAGGTTGTTTACAAAAAGGGTCATGTTGTTGCTTAAACTGGATCATAGCGTCTCTTTTACTTGACCTCAAGTGAACTTAATGGTTTATGATAAACATATCATGACATTTAGGGGGATGAATAAATGACAATTCCAAATATTACGCTTAATAATGGTGTTGAAATGCCTCAAGAAGGATTTGGGGTTTATCAAATTGCAGACTACGAAGATTGCAAGCAAGCGGTTAAGGATGCATTATCAGTTGGATATCGGGCTATTGATACAGCGCAAGCCTATCATAATGAAGAAGCGGTTGGTCAAGCAATTGCTGAAAGTGAAGTTGATCGGCAGGATATTTTTATTACAACTAAAGTATGGATTACTAATTATGGATATGAAGCAACCAAACAATCAGTGCTAGATTCATTAGATAAGTTACAGACTAATTATTTAGATTTAGTCTTATTACATCAACCTTATAATGATTATTACGGTGCTTATCGTGCTTTAGAAGATTTGCAGGCTGAAGGTAAGCTTCGTGCCATTGGTGTTTCAAATTTTTATGCAGATAGGTATGTTGATTTAGTAAAATTTAATCGAGTTGTACCACAAGTTAATCAATTGGAAACGCACGTATTTTATCAACGTGAAGAAGATAATGAATATTTAAAGAAATATGGTACACAAATTGAATCTTGGGGCCCATTTGCAGAAGGACGTAATAATTTCTTTGATAATGAGACGTTGCAAAGGATTGGTGATAAATACCATAAATCAGTTGCGCAAGTTGCTTTACGCTTTTTGACACAAAAAGGTGTTGTGATTATTCCAAAATCAACGCATAAGGAACGTATGCAAGAAAATCTAGATATTTGGGATTTTGAATTATCATCAGAGGATATGCAGGAAATTCAAAGTCTGGACACAAAGCAAAGTTATTTCTTTGATCATGAAGATCCAGAAACGGTTGAATCAATTACTGCGTCAACGTTGTAAGCATAATCTATCTATGATTTAATAAACGTATGAAAAAATTATTAGGTAAGGTTAAACAGTTCGTTAAGGATCTTTGGGAAACAACAACAGAGTCATTTATCATTAGCGTGGTCGCATCAGCATTTGTAGACTTGTTTAATTATTTGAAGAAAAAATTTTAGTATATAGTTAAGGACCATCAAAACGTATCGTTTTGATGGTCCTTTTAGTTTGCTATTAGCTATAGAACATTTTTAGATTAATGTCTTGGTCATAGTTACCAAATCCTTTACCAAATATTGTGCAGCCACCTTGATTAGCCGCATCATTTTTAATAGCAAAGCGTATCTTAAACGTTTGGCTAGAAATATCAATGTCTGATAAGGAAATAGGTGTAAATGGTTGTCCATCTAAATAAGTTCCGTGGTCGGTAATACGAAGAATTTTTTGGGTACCATATTGATTAACGTTATCAGGAACCCAGTCTGGTGTGTATTTACCACGAGTATCAGAAAAGTCACCTTCACTAGTCCAAGTACCAATTTCGACATCATTTACATAAAAAGTAATGTCTGAAGGCCAGACATTATTTGAAAATGGAAATTCGGAACCTAATTCTACGGAAATATCTAGCATTTCAAGATGCTCGTTCTGTGCTAAGTAATTGGGTGATTGGTATTCGATAAAACCGTTTGAAAACCAAATCATGCCAGCCTGAATACGCTTTGGATCCATAAAGTAGGCGGGATTGTCGACTTTACCAATGTAATCATTTGGTCCGGCTAGACCACAAGATGGTTCTACAGAAAATTCTGTGTAATGTCCAACAGGTATGTTGGTTTCATGAACGTCAAAAGAGGGATAAATACGTTCAGGGAAGCGGACATAAATATTATCAACTTTTAAAGCTGATATTTTATTGTGTCCACTTTTTTCAAACGCAATAATACCGGCATCCGCTAAAATTTGTAAATGCTTTAATGTGATGGTATTGCTGACGTTTAGCTCACTAGCAATATCTTTTACATTTAATTTATTGTGGGACAAAATTTGAATGATTTTTAAACGTAGTGGATTGGCTAATGCCTTGTAAACGGGTAAAGAATTATCGGATATATCTAGCTGCATAATAAGGTCTCCTAAGATAACTAAAAGGTTTTTATTATATTTAATAATAACATAATTGTTGTTTTTGATAAACGTTAGGACTAATTTCCCCTAAAACGATTAACGTATATGTTTATCGTTCAATAAAAAGTCAAGTTAAATTAATAAAAAAGTGTTGTAAGCGCTTACGTTCTGATTTAGAATGTAATTGTTGAAAAGTAAATCACAAGATTAAAAAGGTGGTACAAAAATGACTAGCAAGTATATTAATCCGCTAATTATTCAACGAGCGGATCCTTATATTTATAAACACACAGATGGTTACTATTATTTTACAGCATCTGTGCCAGCTTATAATTTAATTGAAATTCGCCGGGCGAAAACCATAAATGGTTTGGCTCATGCTATGCCAAGAACAATTTGGCGTAAACATGATAGTGGTGAAATGAGTCAATTAATCTGGGCGCCCGAAATTCATTATATTAATGATAAGTGGTATATCTATTTTGCAGCAACCGATACAACAGAGTTCGATGATCAAGGAATGTTTACACATCGGATGTATTGTATAGAATGCGATAGTAATGACCCAATGATTGGGGAGGAAGTTTGGACTGAAAAAGGACAAGTCTTAACGGATAAAGATACGTTCTGTCTAGATGCAACAGTGTTCGAACATAACGATAAACTATATTATGTTTGGGCGCAAAAGGATAAGGCGATTAAAGGAAATTCTAACTTGTACATCGCTGAAATGGTTAATCCTTGGACGTTGAAAACAGACCCTGTTATGTTATCTAAACCTGAATTTGATTGGGAAACTAAGGTTTTCTCTGTTAATGAAGGACCTGCGGTATTAAAGCGCAACGGTAAGATTTTTATTACTTTTTCTGGTTCAGCGACTGATGAAAATTATGCGATGGGAATGTTATGGATTGATGAACATGAAGATGTTTTGAATGTTGATAACTGGCATAAACTTGATCATGCAATCTTCCAATCAGATATGGAGAATGGACTATATGGTCCAGGACATAATTCATTCACGGTTTCGGAAGATGACACAACTGATTTACTTGTATATCACGTGCGTAATTATTTAGATATTAAAGGCGATCCATTATATGATCCAAATCGTCATACTATGGTTCAACCATTTTCTTGGGATGATGAAGGTTTTCCAGTGTTTGGTAAGCCAACGCCGTTTTCATTTGATTAGTGTATGACAGGGGGGTCATAAGATGAGTAACATGGTAAAGGAAAGTCGTCACTTTTGGGGATTTGCACTTTCAGAATTTAGTTATTTCTTTGTTTGGGCAATTACATATGGATTCCTAACATTATGGTTAGAAAAGGTTGCTCACGTTACTGGTTCACAGGCAGGAATTATTTTTTCATTGATGGCAGGTATGTCATTAATATTCCAACCAATATTTGGGGTGGTTTCTGATAAGCTTGTCTTCAGAAAGAACCTACTACTAACAATTTCGATTGCAGCTATTTTAACTGGACCATATTTCCAATGGCTATTTATGCCGATTTTCAATGTTAGTCCAATTTTGGTTTCAGTTGTTACAGGTGTTTTCTTAGCATTTATCTTAAACGGTGGTGTTTCAGTAATTGAGCAATATGTTGAACGTGCTTCAATAGCAAATAAGTTTGAATATGGTCATGCTCGTATGGGTGGATCTGTTGCGGGAGTTATTGCTGCCATTGTTGCTGGACGTCTGTTCTTGTGGGAGCCAAATGCAATTTGGTGGGCTACTTCAGCAGCGGCAGTGTTCTTGACACTATTGTTGATATTCTCAACTAAAATTAATTTTAAAAATGCAGCAGCCGTTATGGGAGACAATAAAGATGAAAAGATGACAAAGAAAGATATCTTTTCAATCTTTAAGTTACGTAACTTTTGGATTTTAGCCCTATTTTACATGGGTGCTTCAGCTTTGTTTGATGTGTTCGATCAACAGTTTATCGTTTTCTTCAAGTCATTCTTTGAAACCGATGCGCAAGGAACAATGGTTTATTCATATATGGGTTCTGCGCAAACAGCATTAGAATTGGTTTTGATGATTCCAATGCCATATATTATTAACAAGATTGGTGCACGTAATGGATTGATTATTTATGGTTTCCTAACTTGCCTACGAATCCTTGGATCTGCACTATCACCTTCATGGATTTGGATTGTGTTCTTCCGTTTGTTAGCAGGTCTTGAAATGCCACTATTGCTTGTTTCAATTATGAAGTATATTTCTGAAGCATTTGATATTCGTTTGTATGCAACAGTTTATGCATTGGCTTCAAACTTTGCTAAGCAAATTTCTGTATTTATCTTCTCTTCAGCTGCCGGTTCAATGTATGATGTTATTGGTTACCAACACACGTATCTAATTTTGGGTGGTATTGTTTTCGTCATTACGTTAATTGCTGCTATCTTCCTTGAAAAAGGTCATAGTTTAACGGCAACCAAGGATAATGATGGTGGTGGCACCGTCGCAAATGAATGACGACCGTCAATCTAAAAGGGGGAATATTTTATAATGAAAGCAACATTATCAGTAAATGTGAATGATCAAATTTCTAAAATTGACCCTAGATTATGGGGGTCATTTATAGAACATGTTGGTCGCAGTGTTTACGAAGGTATCTATCAACCAGATCATGAGACGGCTGATGAAAATGGCTTCCGTAAAGACGTTATTGATGCCGTAAAGAAACTTAATGTACCGGTAATTCGTTACCCGGGTGGTAACTTTGTTTCGGGTTATAATTGGCAAGATGGCATAGGACCTAAAGATCAACGTCCGGTTAGACTTGATTTAGCTTGGCGTAGCATTGAGACAAATCAGTTTGGACTTCATGAATTTATGGACTGGTGCAAAAAGGTTAATGCAGCACCCGATATGGCGGTTAATCTTGGAACACGTGGCATCGATGAAGCACGTAATTTAGTTGAATATTGTAATTTTCCTAAAGGGACTTATTGGAGTGATTTAAGACGCCAAAATGGGGCAGAAGAACCCTTTGATATTAAGCTTTGGTCGGTTGGTAATGAGAAGGATGGTGATTGGCAAATTGGCCATCAAACAGCACATGAATATGGGCGCTTGGTCCATGAAACGGCCAAAGTTATGCGTTTAGTCGACGATAGCGTTGAATTAGTCGCTTGTGGTAGTTCTAATCATCAAAACGAAACATACGGTGATTGGGAAGAAACAGTGCTAGAACACGCTTATGACGATGTTGATTACCTATCGTTGCATCAGTATTATGATAATTATGAAGACAACTTAGCAGAATTTTTAGGTAAATCAGTTGATTTTGATAATTTCATTTCAGAAGTCGTTGCTATTTGTGACGCTGTTAAAGCACGTAAGCATAGTGATAAACAGATTAATTTAGCATTTGATGAATGGAACGTTTGGTATCATTCAGTGGGTGCAGATGATGAAAGTGAGCCTTGGGGACAAGCACCACACTTGTTAGAAGATCATTATGACTTTGAAGATGCTTTGTTACTAGGCAGTTTAGCAATTTCGCTAATGCGCCATGCAGATCGAGTTAAAATTGGATGTTTAGCACAACTTGTTAATGTAATTGCACCAATTATGACTAATGAAGATGGTGTTTGGTATCAAACCATATTCTATCCATTTATGCAGGTATCAAATTATGGTCAAGGAGTCGTATTGACACCTAATCAAACGGTATCAACGTACCAAGCTAAAGATTATCAGGTTCCTTATATTGATTCCATAGCAGTTTATAATCCTGACACAGCAGAAATTGTGGTATTTATTGTTAATAAAGCCCAAGAACAGATGGATTTTAAACTAAATATTGATAATGCGGAATTAGGACCTGTTGTCGCAGCTACGCAATTTGCAGGTTATGATATTCACCAAACGAATGAAGATCAGTCGATGGATTTGCAAATGCTAGAAGATGTGACTGTTTCTGGTAATCAAGTTAGTGCAACATTAGAACCACTTTCTTGGAATATGATTCGAATTAAGAAAGAGGCTTAGTGGTATATTAGCCGATAGCCCTTTTGAACTAAAAAATTTTATATAAAACAACGATAAAAGAAAAGACGTTGGGACAAAAGAAAATGTCTCAACGTCTTTTTTTAAATGTATTAATTATAAGTCTGTAAGCTTTATAGCATAAATGCGTACCAAAAGTCTGAAGCCTTAATGATGTTATGCATGAATTAAAGGAGCAATCATTAATTCCTTTCCTTTAGCGTAATTTGCTTCACGTTCGCTTTGTGGCATCATGCTACCACCGGTTGCCCAGACAATGTGGGTAGCATGATTAGAATTAAATGCAGGCATATTTTTGATGGTTGGTGCAATACCTGTAAATCCAGCAGCAGCTGAAGGTTCAACGGTAATACCTTGCGTGTCTTGTAACTGCGCAACATAGCGATAAATATCGTTGTCTGGGAAGGTAACACTACCAAATAGCAGTGTACGCATGATTTTACCAGCTAAACGTGATGGCCGACCAACAGCGAGACCGTCAGCAGCGGTCAGACCATCTAAACCAATGTCGTAAACTGAAATACGATTATTTAATTGTGTCATCATACCAAGTGTGACTGATGGCACGTGTGTTGGTTCGCAGAAAATAGCGTGCACGTTTGGACCTAAGATGGTTTTTAACCCAAAAGTAACACCGCTTGGACTACCACCAACGCCAGCTGGTAAATAAACGATAACGGGATGCTCTTGATCAACCTTAATCTGCTGATCTTTTAGTTGTTTTTGTAGACGTACGGCCGCAACAGCGTAACCTAAGAACAAGTCGTTAGAGCCTTCATCGTCGACGAAATGGCAGTTGGGGTCTGCTGCGGCAGCAGCTCGCGCTTTTGGCATGACGGATGAAAAATTTGTGTTAAATTCTTTGACGGTCACGCCGTTTTCACGTAACTTATCTTTTTTCCATTGCCGTGCATCATGAGACATATAGACTGTGGTTTTAAAGCCGAATGTGGCGGCGACGATGCCAACGCTTAATGCAAGGTTACCAGTTGAAGCAACAATCACACTATAATCAGAAAATAATTGGCGGAATTCAGCGGAAGCTAAGATACTATAATCATCCATGTAAGCTAAGTTACCATGCGTAATTGCAATTTTTTCGGCAAATTTCAGTACTTCATAGATGCCACCACGTGATTTAATTGAACCTGAAATTGGCAGTGCATTATCGGCTTTTAAATATAGACTACCAGCAAGATCTTGTTGGTTTTGTTGTTCCCAAGTTTTTTGCATTTCATTTAATGAAATTAGGGGGGATTCGATGATGCCGTTTGTCGCAGCTGTCTCTGGGAAAACCTTCGCTAGGTATGGGGCAAAGCGTTCGAGGCGAGCGACAGCATCAAAAATATCGGCTTTTGAAAAAGGCAGCTCAGCTTTCTGAGCATAGTCTGGATTGCGCCAAAAGATTGGTTGTTGATTGATTAAATCTTTGATTTGGGGATGTTCTGTTACCAACGTTTCTAAATTCATGTGCTATCAATCCTTTCGCCTTTAAATTTAGAATTATTATAACGCGAAGCAATAATGCTCGGTCAAAATGTGTTAGGTAACGTAACATGTAGAGATTTATTTATAGCTATTTTATTTTCATTTATTATTGTAGAATTATGATAAAACTTAATGAAAATGGAGGCAATTCGCATGAAGTCGAGTCGTCGCATGGGAAATGTTTCGCGTGTTGTTGTAAAAATTGGTACAAGTTCTTTAATGCATTCAAATGGTAAATTGAATTTACAGGCAATTGATCAATTGAGCTATACCTTAACTGGCTTAGTTAATGAGGGTAAGCAAGTTATTTTAGTTAGTTCAGGTGCTATTGGAGCGGGTATGGGTCAACTAGGATTGACAACTCGACCGGAAGAAATTACCAAGCAGCAAGCATTAGCTTCGATTGGGCAGAGTGAGTTGATGACGGTATATCAACAGCGTTTTGCTACTTACGGTCAAAAAATCAGTCAGGTGTTGTTGACACATGACGTTCTCGATTATCCACAAAGTCGTGAATATGTTCATAATACAATTGAACAATTACTAGATTGGGGGGTTATCCCCGTCGTTAATGAAAATGATACGGTGGCAGTTGATGAGTTGGATCATCGGACAACTTTTGGTGATAATGATCAATTATCAGCGATTGTGGCGGTTCGATCACACGCCGATTTGTTGATTATGTTGTCAGATATTGATGGCTTTTATACCGGCAATCCTCATAAAGACCCACATGCGCAATTGATTAAGGAATTACACCAAGTAACTGATGATTCATTAAAAAGAGCTGGTGGTGCGGGTACGGTATTTGGTACAGGCGGTATGGCAACGAAGTTAAAAGCAGCGGCTAATATTTTAAACCACAACCAAATGATGGTTTTAGCGAATGGTGCCAATCCTTCAATTATCTTCAATATTATGAATGGTGAAGAAATCGGTACGTTATTTATTGCGGAAAATAACAATGAGGAGTCGGATGATGACGGAATTATTAAATAAAATTGGTCAGCAGGCAAAAGCAGCATCTCAGGTGTTAGCACAATTGTCTACGACAACTAAAAATCAAGTTTTACGTGCAATGGCTGATGCTTTAATAAACAAGACGCCAGAAATTTTGGCAGCCAATCAAGAAGATTTAGCTGATACAACAGGTTTGGCAGATAAATTTATTGATCGACTAACGCTAACTGCAGATCGGCTTGCAGGTATTGCAGATGGTGTTAGAAAAGTGGCTGATTTGCCAGAGCCAATTGGTAATGTTGAGCGTGGTTGGACAACGGAATCGGGATTACAAATTAGTCAGAAACGGGTACCGCTGGGCGTAGTTGGCATTATTTATGAAGCACGACCAAATGTGACAGTTGATTCAGCAGCTCTTTGCTTTAAGTCGGGGAATGCCGTAATTTTACGTGGTGGTAAGGAAGCATTACAGACTAATATTAAAATGGCAGCAGTTTTGCGTGCTGTTTTAGCTGAATTTGATTTGCCACAAGATGCTGTTCAGATGATTACAGAAACATCACATGAACTAGCCCAACAATTTATGCGCTTGAATCAGTATGTGGATGTTTTAATTCCACGTGGTTCATCACGATTAATTCAGACGGTTGTACAAAATGCAACGGTACCAGTTATTGAAACGGGTGCTGGTAATTGTCATATTTATGTTGATGAAACGGCTAATTTACATATGGCCGAAGACATCATTGTTAATGCGAAAACGCAACGTCCTTCCGTCTGCAATGCAACCGAAAAATTATTAGTTAATGCAGCAATTGCACCTGAATTTTTGCCACAAGTTGCACAAGCTCTTGCTGATGAGCATGTCGAAATTCGTGGTGATGAGCAAACTTGTCAAATCTTGGGTGACCAAGCAAAACCAGCTCAGAAAGCAGATTGGGATACTGAATATAATGACTATATTATTGCGATTAAAGTGGTGAATACGTTAGAAGAAGCGATTGATCACATTAATCAACATAATACAAAACATTCTGAGGCAATCATCACGACTAATTATGAGCACAGTCAACAATTTACCCAACAAATTGATGCAGCTTGTGTTTATGTTAATGCTTCAACACGTTTTACAGATGGTTTTGAATTTGGTTTTGGTGCTGAAATTGGTATTTCAACGCAAAAGTTGCATGCCCGTGGACCAATGGGATTAAAAGAACTCACAACAACGAAATATGTGATATTAGGTCAGGGACAAATTAGAGAATAAAAAGACAGTTTGCTACTAGATAATTCTAGTGAAGTGCCATAAAAAAGTTAGACATGTAAATAATTCTTAACTACCTAAGACCTGTTTCCGGTATGCAATCGGAGGCAGGCCTTTTGTTTTTAATGAAAGTTGTATATTTATAGTCATAGAAAAATACCCGATAATCGTTAGATTGTATATCTAAAAATTATTGGGCACTTCATAGTGGTCGGCTGTTTTTTATTTTTGCTGGATATTAACAAGAGGTTAACGATATTAAAATATAAATTATTACTTTATGTGACACGGAAAAAGAAACTTACAGGGTGTATTCATTCCACAACGTTATTGCTTTACAATAAAAGATTATTGTTTTACAATAATTTAAGTTAATCAATTGATGATAAGTTTTTTAAAAACAATAACGAGATTATCTATCATCTGGATCAAATCTTATTATTATTTAAATTTGAAAAAAGCTTATGCAAATTTAAGTTAGTGATAGCAATTAATTAATAGGAGGAAGTTTTATGCCAGAGCAAGCGAATACCTCTCGTTTTGGAAAACTGAATACATTTGATCTAAAAGTAATTGGGATTATACTCATGGTAGTTGACCATTTTCACGAAATGTTTGCATCTTTTGGTGCGCCGGCATGGATTGACTGGTTCGGTCGTCCTGTCGCAACTATTTTCTTTTTTACAAGTGTTATCGGTTTTTCACATACACATAGTAAAAAAACATACATGCTGCGTCTCTACATTAGTATGGTGATCATGACGCTATTAATGAATGCGACTCAAAGAATTATCGGGTTCGATGAGGTGCAATTGATGAATAACATATTCCGTGACCTTTTTGTGGGAACTTTGTTTATGGCGTCTATTGATCAATTTGCAGCTATGAAAAATGGGCAGGCAGTAAAACATTGCTTACTTGGGATTTTAATTTTTGCTATCCCGTTCATTTTTACACTCATTATGATTCCGCTTTTATCTATAGATGTAACTGGATTTGCTAATCAAATGATATTACTATTTGCTAGTGCATTTAGTCCAGCTATCATATTGGCGGAGAATGGTCTGATGATTTTGCTAATTCCTGTGATGTATATTTTCCGAAACATTCGTTGGGCACAAATGTTAAGTATTGCCGTGGTTGCTTTACTATACGGTTTGAGTGGTAGTACACAATGGATAATGATTTTTGCTATTATTCCGCTGTTATTATATAACGGGGAAAAAGGTCGTGGCATGAAGTACTTCTTTTACATCTTTTATCCAGCCCACATTATTATTTTGTATCTTATTGCCGCAGGAATACGGTTTCTATAAAATGGATATCTATTGGTCACATGGTACTGATAATAAAATAATTTAATTGAATAGCTTAAATATCAAGCAACTAAGTTTTTTATGAATTTGGTTGCTTTTTTATATAGAATTATTAAACAAAAAAATACCAACAGCTAATCTACAAGATTAGTTGTTGGTACTAAATATTTTAGAAGTTATTTGTTTTATTCCCACTCAACAGTTGCAGGTGGCTTAGCTGTAATATCGTAGACTACGCGGTTAACGTGGGCAGTCTCATTTACGATACGACGAGAAATCTCTTCTAAGACATCCCATGGTAGCTTAGCAAAGTCAGCTGTCATACCATCAACAGATGTGATGGCACGAATGGCGATGGTGTGATCGTAAGTACGTTCATCTCCCATAACACCAACTGAGCGAACGCCTGGCAAGACTGTGAAGTATTGCCATACTTCGCCGTCTAATCCTTGCTTAGCAATTTCATCACGCAAGATAGCATCAGATTCGCGAACGATTTCTAGCTTATCAGCAGTGATTTCACCAAGAACACGGATTCCTAGACCAGGACCTGGGAATGGTTGGCGCCAAACAAGTTCGTGTGGCATACCAAGCTTTTCACCAAGTGTACGAACTTCATCCTTAAACAATTTATTCAAAGGTTCGATTAATTGGAATTGGATGTCATCAGGCAATCCACCAACGTTGTGGTGTGACTTGATGGTTTGAGCCGTGTCAGTACCTGATTCGATAACGTCAGTGTACAACGTTCCTTGAGCAAGGAAGTCAATACCATCAAGCTTAGCAGCTTCTTCGTCAAAGACGCGAATAAATTCATTACCAATGATTTTACGCTTCTTTTCAGGGTCAGTTACACCAGCAAGCTTATTCAAGAAACGGTCTTGAGCATCAACTTTAATGATGTTTAGACCGAACTTATCACCAAGTGCTGCCATAACTTCGTTTGCTTCGTTCTTACGAAGTAGACCGTGGTCAACGAAAATTGATGTTAATTGGTTACCGATGGCTTTGTGCAATAGGACACCAACAACTGATGAATCAACACCACCTGAAAGTCCAAGCAAAACACGCTTGTCGCCAACTGTTTCACGAATCTTTGCGATTTGTTCATCAATGAAATCATCCATTGACCAGTCACGGTTAGCGTGAACGGCATTGTCGATGAAGTTTTCCAAAATCTGCATACCATAAACGGTATGACGGACTTCAGTGTGGAATTGAACACCATATAATTGACGCTCTTTATTTTCCATCGCAGCAATAGGTGTGCTATCAGATGTAGCAACTGCAGTAAAGCCTTCAGGAACAGTACCAACATAATCACCGTGTGACATCAAAACGGTTTGTGTCTCAGGTGTGTCGGCGAATAGGGTGCTGTTTGCATCCAAAACTTTAATCTCAGTTTCACCATACTCAGATGTATTGTTAGCAGGTAGTACTTCACCACCAGGCAACATATGTGCCATAAGTTGCATACCATAGCAAACACCTAAGATTGGAATGTTTAGATTAAAGATTTCTGGATCAACAGAAAAAGCACCATCAGCGTAAACTGAATTAGGACCACCCGAAAAGACTAGGCCTTTAGGTTGAAGTTCTTTAATTTCAGCTGCGGTGATAGTGTGTGGCTTTAGTTCAGAATAAACACCCAACTCACGAATGCGTCGTGAAATTAGTTGATTATACTGAGAACCAAAGTCCAATACAAGAATACTATCGTGTGTATCTGTGTTGGCCATGATATCCTCCATTTAATTTATAATTCTATTATACGTAGTTTATGATAATTTTCAATGTACTTTTATAGTAACGTTCGTACTTGACGATAAGCAGGATTGGTAAAATTATCCTATTTTTTCACATATTAAACTAATTTTTATTAATGGTTTTATCATTCAATAAATTGTCGTTAAATAGGCTAAAAAATAGTCTTGCATTCTCGGTTTGAGACAGCTATAGTAATTAACATTATTATATTTTTAAGAACTCTTAAGTGAGTGGTTGGGTCGAGGGATTAATACTTGGAGGTATTTAAAGATGGTTTCACGTCGGCTAATGGTTGTTGGTGGTGTTGTAGTGGTTGCACTTGCAGGAATTGGTGTTGCATCAATGAATGGTAGCAAGTCAGCTACTAAGGACCAATTTACGGCAGCTATGGTATCAGATACGAATGGCGTTAACGATAAAGGATTTAACCAAAGTGCATGGAGTGGTTTGCAAAAATGGGGTAAAGCTAATAATTTAACCAAGGGTAAAGATGGTTACAATTATTTCCAACCTAAGACAGTTGCTGACTACGATACACAACTAACGCAAGCTGCTACTGCTAAATATGATTTGGTTGCTGCTATTGGAAATACGTTTAAAGATTCTGTTGAAACAGTTTCTCAAAAGCAACCAAAAACTAAGTTTGTTTTGGTTGATGAGCAAGCGGATAAGAAATACAAAAATGTCGCTTCCGTTAAGTTCCACTCTGAACAATCTTCATACTTAGTCGGTGTTGCTGCTGCTAAAAAGGCTCAAGAAGTTGGTGATAAGACAGTCGGCTTCATTGGTGGTATGCGTAATTCAGTTATCGAATCATTCTTGGCTGGTTACCAAGCCGGTGTGAAATCAGTTGATCCAAGTATTAAAGTAGATGCAACTTTTGCAGGTACTTTTTCAGATCCAGCTAAAGGACAAACAATAACAAAGGCTAAAATGGCAGAAGGTGAACATGTTATCTTCCAAGCCGCTGGTGGTGTTGGTAATGGTGTGTTCCAAGCTGCTAAAGACCAAAGTTCTACTTTGCCATCTGGTTCAAAGGATAAGGTTTGGGTGATCGGTGTTGATTTAGATCAAACTAACATGGGTGACTACAAGACTAAAGATGGTAAGCAAGACAACTTGACGCTAACATCATCATTGACGGGAATTGGCCGTGGTTTGCAATTAGTAACAAAGCAAGCACAAAAAGGTAACTTCCCAGGCGGTAAGACTGTTTACTATGGTCTAAAAGAAGGCGGCGTTGGTGTTGTAACCAAGAACCTAAATGATGACGAAAAGAAAGCTGTTAACGATGCTAAGCAGCAAATTGTTGACGGTGATATTAAAGTCTCAGCTATTCCAGCTAAGTAATAAAATAAAGTTAGTTGGGAACTCCTATGAGTTTCCGATTTTTTATATGAAACAAAATGAATTTTAATAATGTTGCGAAATAAAACTTTCGAAAAAATTTTTATAGTTCAGTATAATGGAGCATAAAGCAATTAATTTATGTAATGCATAAGGAATGTTAAAGATGAATTTAAGAAGAAATACAATGAGTGTTAAGAAAATTCGCCAACTGATTGGTGATGATGGTGAATATGGTTGGATTGCTAATCAATTAACACAAATTGCGCAGATGTACCAAGTGTATGAATCGGCACAAAATGAAATTGCAACTAAGTTAGAAAATTTGGATGCGGAGTTTGAATTAAATTATAATCACAATCCAATTCATCATATTGATGGTCGCATGAAAGATCCACAAAGTTTAGTGGGAAAAATCAAAAAGAAAAATTTGTCACCTAATGTAACGGCTGTAAAAAATAATATTTTTGATATTGCTGGATTACGAGTTATTACTAACTATATTGATGATATTTATACAGTTGAAAAGTTATTATCACAACAAGATGATGTTGAAGTCATTAAACGTAAGGACTACATTGAGCATCCTAAAGCAAGCGGCTACCGTAGTTTACATTTGGTTGTTAGAGTACCAGTTTTTAAGGCACATGATGTCGAATCAATTCCGGTGGAAATTCAAAT
Source organism: Weissella bombi (assembly GCF_900094835.1). GTDB lineage: Bacteria > Bacillota > Bacilli > Lactobacillales > Lactobacillaceae > Weissella > Weissella bombi. The sequence continues at coordinate 119,178 of NZ_FMAO01000002.1, forward strand.
CAGAACGATTGGTATGGATATGTGGGCAAGTCTAGAACATGAATTGCGTTATAAAACGGATGTTGACCGTGCGGAAGAATTTGCGGATAATTTAGTAGATAACGCTGATGCATTATTTGCTATTGAACAAAATTTCCAAGACATTCATCATGCATTATAATCAAAAAAGAAAGAGCTATTGTAGAACGAAATATGGAAAATAAACAAAAGAATCGCACACATGATTATAAAAATAAACATGTTTCACGTGGAACAAAGAAACAAAATACAACACCAGTAAAAGTTGAAATTGGTGACCATCTATTGATTACCATTAAGCGACTAGGTATTAATGGTGAAGGAATTGGTTACTACAAAAGAAAGATTACATTTATCCCGGGAGCATTACCAGGGGAAGTTGTAGAAGTTGAAGTAACTAACTTTACGAATAAGTTTATTGAAGCAAAAGTGCTTAAGTTTAAGCAAACGTCTAAGCAACGTGTGACACCAGTTGATAATCAAGAAGTTGGTGGTGTTGAACTAGCCCATTTGTCATATGAAGGACAATTGAAGTTTAAACAGGACGTTATTCGCCAGGCTTTGGAAAAGTACCGTCCTGCAGGCTATGCTCACTACAAATTATTGCCAACAATCGGTATGGATGATCCAACTGGTTATCGAAATAAAGCGCAATTCCCCGTACGTGAGGTAAATGGTAAGTTAGCAGTTGGTATGTACAAACGTCAATCTCATAAATTGATTGATTTGCCAGTCATGACAACTCAACATCCGGCTACATTGAAGGTTGTGCGCACTGTCCGTGATATTTTGGCTGACATGAAGCTGTCAATCTATGATGAACGCCGAAACCGTGGTTCAATTAAAACATTGATTGCACGTGTTTCAGAGTCAACTGGTGATGTGCAATTGACGATTGTAACCAATGGTCGTTCATTACCTGAAGCTGACGAATTAATTGCACGAATTCATGCTGCGCTACCAGAGGTAGTTTCAATTCATCAGAACATTAATCGTGGTGATTCTTCATTAATTTGGGGTGATGATACTCGTCAAATTTGGGGAGAAGATTACATTACGGAAGAAATTAATGGTAAGACTTTTAAGTTATCACCGCGTGCTTTCCTACAATTAAATCCACGACAAACACAACGTTTGTATCAGGAAACAATTAAGGCTTTGGATTTAACTAAGGCTGATAAGTTAATTGATGCTTATTCAGGAGTTGGGACTATTGGTATTTCATTAGCTGATCATGCTGGTGAAGTACGTGGTATGGATACGATACCTGAATCAATTGATGATGCAACTGAGAATGTTATTGATAATAATGTTTCTAATGCGACTTATTATGTTGGTGCTGCTGAAGAATTAATTCCTCAGTGGGCTAGTGAAGGTTGGATTGCGGATGCTTTGGTTGTTGATCCGCCACGTACAGGGTTGGATAGTGCATTACGTCAAACTATTTTGGCTACTAAACCAGAAAAGTTTGTGTATGTTTCATGTAATGCCTCGACATTAGCTCGTGATTTGGTTGATTTGGCAAAGGTTTATCGAGTTGATTACATTCAATCAATAGACATGTTCCCACAAACGGCTCGTTGGGAAGGTATTGTAAAGTTTACTAAGAAATAAAAGTTGACGATGATGCTATCATATTAGTATGTTGGTTATCGAGCATAAAGATAAGATGAGAGAAACGACAATGCTAACATAGTGTAGTATTGTCGTTTTTTACATCAATTTGTCAGGCTATAATAAAGGAGAAGATTATGAAACAACGTAAGGGATTATCAACACGTTCAGTTGTTGCAACTGGTATTGGAGCCGCTGTATTTTTAATTTTATTTAAATTCGTTGCTATTCCAACAGGGATTCCTAATACCCAAATCAACGTTGCTGAAGCTTGGTTGTCATTACTTGCAGCTATTTTCGGCCCAGTTGTTGGTGGGTTGGTTGCCTTTATCGGTCATGCCTTGAATGACGCAATTTCTTATGGTTCTGTTTGGTGGACATGGGTTATTGCTGATGCGCTATTTGGTGTTATTTTAGGATGGGCTGTAAAGAAGATGAATTTAACCAATGGTGATTTGACCACTAAAAAATTGGTTGGGTTTAATGTTTGGCAATTAGTTGCTAATCTGATTGCTTGGAGTGTCATTGCGCCTTTAGGGGATGTGTTAATCTACAGTGAACCTGCTACCAAGGTGTTCTTACAAGGTTTTGTATCAACTGGTATTAATTTCGTATCAGTTGGTATCTTAGGAAGCTTGTTACTTGTTGCTTACAATAAAACACAAGTTAAGCAAGGATCATTAAAAGAAAAAGATTAAGCAATTTTGAGTGGGGTAAACCTACTCATACATATAAAAAATAGTAGAGGTAGTTGGCTAATGACATTAGCAATTAAAATGAGCGATGTAACATTTAAATATGACTCACAATCAGAGCCAACTTTACATCACATTAATTTAAATATTGAACAAGGAGAGCGTGTGCTGTTATCTGGACCATCAGGGTCTGGTAAGACCACTTTAGGGCAATTACTTAATGGTTTAATTCCGCACGCTTACCAGGGAGAAATAACTGGTGACATTACCATTAATGGGCATAACATTAAGGATATGTCTATTTTTGAGCGTTCTTTTGATATCGGTACGGTGTTACAAGATACTGATACCCAATTCGTTGGCTTAACGGTTGCTGAGGATGTGGCTTTTGCTTTGGAAAATGATAATGTTGCACATAATGAGTTGTTTACTAAGGTACAACAATGGGCAGAAATTATGGAGCTAGAGGATTTGTTGCGTGCAGCACCGCAAGAATTATCTGGTGGACAGAAGCAACGTGTCGCAATGGCGGGCGTTTTGATTGATGATAGTCCTATTTTATTGTTTGATGAACCGTTAGCAAGTTTAGATCCAGCAAGTGGACATCGTATGTTAGCTTTGTTGGATGAGCTACAAGAAAAATACCATCTGACTGTTATTATGATTGAACATCGTTTAGAAGATGTTTTACAGCACCGTTTAGATCGTGTTGTTGTGTTGGATAAAGGTATGATCACTTTTGATGGTACGCCTGATGAAATTTTAAAAACGCAAGCGTTAGCGCAATATGGACTAGCAATGCCGGGCTATCTGCAATTATTAAAATTAGCTGGTGTTTCATTTGATGGGCTTGCTAATATTACTGATCCGGCACGAATAGCGGGACCGGATGTACAGGAAAAGTTACAAGTGTTAGACAACAGCGTAAATCAACAAAATCAGAGGGATAGCTCAGTTGCAGAGCCAATTTTAACCATACAACAATTGGCGTTTAAGTACGGTAAGCGGGCACTATTTGAAAGTGTTGATGTTACCTTGTATGAGGGTGAATTAGTTGCTCTGGTTGGTAAAAATGGTTCAGGAAAGTCTACACTAAGTAAATTAATTGCCGGATTTATAAAGCCAACAGCAGGAACGATGACATTAACAGGTATTGGTGATTTGTCAGGCCTATCAATTAAAGAGCGCGCTGATTATATCGGCTATGTTTCACAGAACCCCAATGAGATGATTACACAGTCGATTATTTATGATGAAGTTGCGAGCGGTCTACGTTTGCGTGGTATGTCTGAAGAAGAACTTAAGCCACGCGTTCACGATTTGCTTAAATTGGCCGGGTTGTATGGTATGCGTGAGTGGCCAGTGACAGTATTGAGTTATGGTCAAAAGAAGCGTTTAACAATTATTGCAGTTTTGGCATTAGCACCGAAGATATTAATTTTGGATGAGCCAACTGCTGGACAAGATTATGCAAATGCACAGGCTATTATGAATTTTGTGCAGGATTTGAATAAGCAATTTAATACGACAGTAATGATAATTACGCATGATATGTCATTGATGTTATCGGCAGCGGAGCGGGCCTTAGTATTAGTGGATGGACAATTGTTGGCTGATCAATCACCCGCAAGCTTGTTAAATAATCAGCAGTTAGTTGAACAGGCTGATTTATCAATAACAACAGTGCATGAGTTGGCGCAACAATATGGATTAAGTAATCCAGCTGCATTAACGGCATTAATTGGGAAAGGATAGGTTATGAATAATATATTTGGTTATCAGCCGGGAAAGTCTATTATTCATCAATTAAGTGGTGGTACTAAGCTGTTGCTATTTTTATTGCTTACGATTAGCGGTATGCTAAGCTTTGATGTTCGTTACTTAATTTTATTGATGATTATTGCTGTTGTTGGTTTAAAGGTTGCCGGCATTCGTTGGAGAAACGTGTCGACTATTGTTAAATTTGTAGCTGTATTTGCGGTTATGAATTTATTGTTGATTTATTTATTCGCACCACAATATGGTGTGAAATTATTTCATAGTCAAACCATTTTATTTGGGTCGGGTCGATACGCATTAACGTTAGAGCAATTATTCTATGAATTCATTGTATTAGCAAAATATTTCTTCAGCTTGCCGTTAGCATTGATATTTTTACTAACGACTAATCCAAGTGAATTTGCAGCTGGATTGAATAAAATCGGTTTATCTTATCGTATTTCATATGCAGTTGCTTTGACGTTGCGCTACATTCCAAGTGTGCAGCAAGAATTTGTGATGATTAGTCATGCGCAACAAGCTCGTGGATTTGATATGTCATCTAATGTACCGTTAAGGCAACGTATTAAAGGTGCTTTTGGTATCATGATGCCACTTGTTTTTTCATCGTTATCAAAAATTGATGAAGTCAGTCGTTCGATGGATTTACGACGCTTTGGTAAAGAGAAAAAACGTAGTTGGTATTATGAGCAAAAGTTTAAAAAACAAGATTGGTGGTTTTTATTAGGGATCGTTGTACTTGTCGTTATTGAAATGCTACTGATCAAAGTAACGGGTAGTCGCTTTTGGTATCCATTTTCATAATCACTAAATATAAAATGTGAGATAAATGAGATTATTTTAATTTAATGATTGACTTTTCATAATACGCGTTTTACCATAATATGAGTAAACACGATGAATGGGTGAGTAGTTTGTGATGGATACGCAAAGCGAGTTGTAGATAGTGTAAGGCAACCGATTCAGCAAATGAATTTTGGCCCGGGAGTGAATGGAATTATGAGTAGTTAATATAAGTAATTTCCGGTGTGCGCGATATAGCATGTAAGTAATTCATGACTTAGTGAGCAATTTGCAGTGATGTAAATTGAAACACGGGTGGTAACGCGATTTCAATCGTCCCGTCGTTCCGTATTTTTTATGGAGCGACGGGATTTTTTTATTTAGAGGAGCAATATGACAATGACAAATTGGGGGTCTTTGCAATTGCCAGATGGTGAAATTGCATTAGACGAGCAAACAAGAGCCGAATATGGCGCAAATGATTATACACAAGAAATTACAACCAAGGTGTTACCAGATGCAGTAATCTTTGCATCTTCAATCGCTGATGTTCAAGCAACGGTAAAATTTGCGGCTGCAAATCAAATTGCGGTCGTACCACAGGGTGCTAAGACATCTATTGTTAACAGTGCGGCTGGGTTGGCCGGCAGTGTAGTTTTAAATCTATCACGAATGAACAAAATTTTAGCGATAGAACCAGAAAATCAGGTTGCTATCGTTCAACCGGGTGTGTTGAATGGTGATTTGGACACACAAGCACGTCAGGTCGGTTATTTTTACGCACCTGATCCAGGTTCAAAACCAATTAGTTCAATTGGTGGTAATATCGCCACCAACGCTGGTGGTATGTCTTCGTTAAAGTATGGTACGACGAAGCAGTCAGTGTTAGGACTAAAAGTGGTTCTGGCAAATGGTGAAGTCGTTACATTTGGTGGTAAAACATTTAAAAATAATACAGCATACGATTTAACGGATTTGATGATTGGTTCAGAAGGAACTTTGGGGGTTATTGTCGAGGCAACAGTCCGCTTATTACCAGTTCCTTTGGGACAACCAGTTACAGGATTGGCAACTTTTCCAACTATTCATGAGTTAATGCAGGCGGTTCAAGCAGTTCAGGCTAGTGGGGTGAACCCATCAATGCTAGAAATCTTAAATCGTGTATCGATAGAAGCACTTGATGAGTATGAAGGCAGTCATTTGGGAAGTCATGGGGAACAAGCATTGTTGGTTTTCCAAATTGATGTTGCTGCAGCGGATGCTTTAAGCACAGTTGAACAAGTATTACATACATATGGTGCAACGAAGATTGATGTTACTGAAGACCAACAACGTACTAGTGAAATTATTAAAATTCGCCAGGATATTTTTGCAGCTGGTGCACAGTATGGTCGTTTAATTGTTGAAGATGTGGCAGTTCCATTGGGACAATTAGCCAAGGTAGCAGACAAAGCAGAGGAATTAGCAAGCAAGTATGATCAACGATTATTATTGTTAGGTCATGCGGGGGATGGTAATTTGCACCCAGATATTATCTTAGAAGATAAAGATGGGGCTTTACCAGAAGAAACGCAACGATTTATTGATGAACTATTAGCGTTTGTCATTGAAGTAAAGGGGACTGTTAGCGCGGAACATGGTATTGGTAGCTTGAAGAATGCATGGGTACCAAAACAATTAGATGCAAGCGTTAGAATTCTACAAAAGCAAATTAAGCAAGTCTTTGATCCATTGGGGATTTTAAATCCAGGACGCAAAATTTAAAACAAGTAGGGGTAAAAATATGGGCGTAAATAAACGAGTTGCAGCAATCCAGCCGAATGCTATTCGAGCATTTGATGATCAAACTAGTGACGTAGAGGATATTTTAAAACTAACACTTGGGGAACCTGATTTTTCTGTCCCACAACATGTTAAGCAAGCAGCAATTGATAGTATTAGTAGTGATGATTCACATTATGCACCTTCTAAGGGAAGTGTGGCTTTGCGTAAAGCAATTCGTCATTTTATGATAGATCGTTACGATTTGTCATACGATGCTGAGACTGAAATCGTTGTAACTTTGGGTGCAACGGAAGGGATTTATGACACATTAACAGCCTTCATTAATGATGGTGATAAGGTGTTGTTACCAGCGCCTAATTTTTCAATGTATGATCAAACCATTGCTTTAGCCGGTGGGGATGTTGTTTATGTCGATACATCAAAATCTGATTTCTTATTGACCCCTGAACAATTGCAAGCAGCAGTCGATCAATACGGTGATCAGTTAACGACTGTGTTGTTGAACTATCCTTCTAACCCAACTGGCGTGACTTATACGGCAGAACAATTAGCAGCATTAGCGGATATTTTGCGGGGAACAGATATCACTGTTATTGCGGATGAAATTTACTCAGAGTTAACGTATGACGTTGAGCATTATTCAATTGCAAAGTTATTGCCAGAACAAACAGTCATCTTGAATGGTGTTTCTAAGTCACATGCAATGACTGGTTACCGAATTGGATTCATTGTTGGACCAGCAGAATTAATAGCACCAGCAGCAACGTTGCATCAGTTTACGGTAACGTCTGCTTCAAATCCGGCAATGGCCGCTGCAGCCGAAGCGTTGGGCTCAGCACAAGGAAAGTTGGATTCTAAGAGGATGCGTGATGCATATCGTGAACGACGTGATTATCTAGTACCAGCTTTGCGACAATTAGGTTTTGAAATACCACAACCTAATGGAGCTTTTTATGTCTTTGCGAAATTACCAGCTAATGTTGACCAAGATGATTATGCGTTTGGTATTGATTTAGCTAAGCGCGGCAAGGTTGCCGTTATTCCGGGTTCAATTTTCAACATTGGTGGTGAAGGTTACATCCGTATTAGCTATGCGGCATCAATGGAAACGTTACATGAAGCAGTAAAGCGCATTGGCACATTTTTGGCAAATTACTAAACATATTAGAGGGGTAGTATCATGACACGAAAAGTGGGATTATTGGTTTAGGTCATGTTGGAGCAGCAGTTGCACATAGTTTGTCTGCACAAGGTGCAGTAGATGAATTTGTTTTTATTGATAGTGATAAAGCCAAAGTAACCGCTGAAGCGTTGGATTTTGAAGATGCAAAGGCGAATTTAGAATATAACGCTAATTACGTTGTTAATGATTGGGATGCTTTGGCTGATGCTGATGTCGTAATTTCTTCAGTTGGTAAGATTTCATTACAGGGGACAGTTAAAAATAAGGATCGCTTCGTTGAATTGCAATTTACAAAGCACCAGATAAAGGGCGTTTCTGAAAAATTAGTTGCATCAGGATTTAAAGGTATTTTGGTTGTCATTACGAATCCAGTTGATGTTATCACAACAATGTATCAACATTTTACTGGTTTTCCAAAAAAACGAGTTATTGGAACAGGAACCCTTTTGGATACGGCGCGATTGCATCGCGCTGTTGGACAAGCATTGCAGGTCCATCCAAAGTCAGTACAAGGGTACAATGTTGGTGAACATGGGAATTCACAGTTTACAGCTTGGTCGACAGTGAAGGTTAAAGGACAACCCATTACCTCATATGATTTGCCATTATCAGAATTAGATGAAGCTGTTAAAACCGGTGGCTTTACTGTGTACGATGGTAAGAAATTTACTAGTTATGGTATTGCTAGTGCAGCTAGTCGACTAACGAAGGCTATTTTGACTGATAGTCATGAAGAATTACCAGTCTCTAATTAATCGACCAGAATATGGTGTTTATGTATCATATCCGATGATTGTTGGTCGTGCAGGGATTGTTGATGAGGTTAAATTGAATTTATCAGCTGATGAACAAGATAAGTTAGATGCATCAGCAAAATTAATCCATGACCGATATGATGAAGTTATTGCTGAATTGGAAAATGAGTAAATTGTATAAATATACAATTTTACGAATAATTAAACAATAAAAAGAACCACCAATTTACCATTTTAATGTGGTAGATTGGTGGTTCTTAAATATGTTCCAAAAGACTGAATCCTAAATGATGTTACAACCGGATTCAAGACGTCTTTTGTTACACTCTGTTTTTAAACGTGCTCCAAAAGACTGAATCCTAAATGTAACAACATTTAGGTATATCACAACCTACGCGTTGCTACGGTCGTAATACACCTAAACGATGTTACAACCGGATTCAAAGCGTCTTTTGTTACACTCTGTTTTTAAAATTCAGTTTGTGAAGCTTCTTGGTGCATACCAGCAACACCTTCTAGTTGATCAAGTGCAGACATTTCTTCATCTGTTAGGGTGAAGTCAAAGACATCCGCATTTTGCTCAATTCGTTCAGCGTGTGTAGACTTTGGTAATGGTAGGAAACCATGTTGTAGTGACCAACGTACCAATACTTGGGCTGCTGACTTATCATGCTTTGCGGCAATATCATTAATCTCAGTTACTGATAGCAAAGAACCAGTTCCTAATGGTGAATATGCTTCTGTTAGAATGTCGTGCTCATTGTTAAAGGCAACAATGTCCTTTTCCAAATCAGAAGGGTTCACAAATAGTTGGTTAACCATTGGGGCGATTGTTGCTGTCTTTAGCAAAGCTTCAACGTGTTCGATTTGGAAGTTAGAAATACCAATGGCACGGATTTTACCTTCTTTGTATGCGTCTTCCATGTAACGCCAAGCTTCAGTATTAGCCTTGTCCCAGTCACGACGGTTAATCAATGGGTTAGGCCAGTGAATTAGGTACAAATCTAGGTAGTCTAAGCCAAGTAGCTTCAATGACTTATCCAAAGCGATTTTAGCAGCTTCATAACTGTGGCTATCATTCCACAACTTTGAAGTAACGAATAATTCTTCACGTGGGATACCTGAGTCTTTAATGGCCCGGCCGACTGAAGCTTCGTTACCATAAGCAGCAGCAGTGTCGATGTGACGGTAACCGGCCTTTAGTGCATCAAGCACACTTTGATAGGCAACATCCCCATCAGGCGTTTGCCAAGTACCAAATCCTATAACTGGGATTTTAACACCGTTATTTAAGGTAAATGTATCGGTTAATGATGAAATGGTCATATACTTACACCTCTTATTAAATATATTTCAGTTAGTTTTAGCTGATAATTCATTTTCTAGTATAACAAAGAATAATGATAAACTAAAATTATATAGTTTATATACTTGATACAGTTGGGTATAATATTAAGGATAATAAAGTGAGAAAGGAAAGTGAAATGTCAAAAGTTACAAAGGAAGCAATTTTTGAAGCAACGCAAGCTGTGTTGATGGAAAAAGGCTATGAAAAAGCACGTCTTGCTGATGTTGCGCGTAAACTGACAATTACGCCAGCTGCGTTGTACAAACATTTTGCCAACCGTGACGCCTTATTCCAAGAAATGGACGAGGATTGGTTGTTACATGTTGATGCACCAATCTTAGCGGCTAGTGAACGTGCACCAGAACAAGATCGGGTGCAGGCACTACATGATTGGTTATGGCTACTCTCAACGCGTCGTCAACAAAGTTTTGCTGACGCTCCAGAAATGCTAGCTTTTTATAAATATGAGTTGGGGAAACATGATAGTTTGATTGAACCTCGACTTAAAGAATTTGCGTCTGCTGTTGAAAAAATCATGGCTTGGGACACGTTCCGTCAGCAACGTGGTCAAACTGTTATGCAGACATTTACTTATTTTTATCATCCGTTTTTTGCAGGTCGTTGGGATGATAATTTCTTTAAAACAATTTTTGAAACAACATGGCAAGAGATGTTACCCGTTGTTCAACAAGGATTGACGCAACAGCCTGAAGAATGACAATTTAAAACCCAACCAGAATTTACTGGTATAAGGTGTATGTACCCTGAAAGTTAAAGTGAAAATTTAACTTTCAGGGTATATTTGTCTAGAACGGCTAATTGTTTTCGCTAATATATAAAAAATCGCTTATCTTTACGTTTTATTTGGTAAAACTTCATGATAATATACAAAAAATAAATGTATTTCAAAATGAGGATGAAATTATGGCGAAATATAAATTGTTAAAACAATATATTTACACAGTTGGTGGTCAATCCCTACCTAAGAATATAATTGCTGATCAAGAATATAATCGTCGTATTAATGGAAACTCTACAACAGTGACGCAAATGCGACCTAAAACAATGAACGATGAAGAAGTTTTTAGCACAACGTACCCAATATTTTTTGTTGAGACTGTTCGAATTAATGAATTAATTTCAAAAATGTATCGTAATTCAAAGCAAATTATTCTTTTAGAAGATATATTACCAGGGGTAGCTAAGACTAGTTTTATTAACACATTACTAATTAATGAAATTCATTATACAAATGAAATAGAGGGTGTAAACACAAATCGTGAAGAAATAGGAACAATTGTAGGAAATAATAAAAAAAACACGAAAACAAAAAGATTAGTTTCCACCGTAAATCTGTATATTGATACTATCAATGAAGAATCAAAAAGGATATTACAATTAAGAGATTTTAGAGCTATATATGATGAGCTTTTACAAGGCGAAATTACAGATAAAGAAAAACCAGATGGACGATACTTTAGAAATGGATTTGTACGTATTGGGAATTCGTTAGAAACGGTGTATATTCCGCCCGTTAATGAAGAGGAAATATTTACGGCATTAACAAGTTTAATTGCTTTTATGAATTCTGATAATATAGATCCAATTTTAAAGGCTTTAGTAACGCATTTTATGTTTGAAAATACGCATCCATTTTATGATGGTAACGGTAGGATGGGGCGGTATTTACTCTCCTCATATATCTCTTCAAAAGTAGACATATATTCAGGTCTATCGATTGCAACGGCTATTAGGAAACATAGTGATAAATATTATCGTACGTTTAAACAAGCTGATGATATGTTTAATCGAGGCGATTTGACAATATTTTTAGAGGACATGTTAAGCATATTAGTATCTGGACAGCAGGATGTTATACAAGATTTAAGGGGCAAAAAAGAGAAATTAGACACAATAAAACATAATCTTGCACAACGAGAACAGCTTTCGGATTTAGATAAAGGTATATTATTTATAATTTCTCAATCACAGTTGTTTAATATTGTTGAATCAACATCAATCAAGGATAACGAGATAGTAGAGATTATTAATAAAAGAAAAGTGGCAGTGAATAGGATAAAAGGTGCTATTAAAAATCTAACTAGTGATGGTACATTAGTTGAAATTTCAAAAAATCCTTTAAAACATATTATTAATAAGAAAATTTGGCATGAATTACTTAATTAAGTAAGTTCTCCGGATTATATAAAAATACCCCGGCAGTAAAAATTTAACTTTCGGGGTATTTTTTAATCTTTTAATTACTTACTGTTAGGCTTCACCTTGATCAAATTTAAACGCGTTTAAGAAGCGGTTAATACGCTCAGTAGGTTTGTTAAAGAATTCATCTGGCGTGCCATCAAAGTTGATTTTACCGTCTTCTAAGAATAGCATCCGATCAGCAGCGTGACGTGCAAAATCCATGTTGTGTGTCACGATAATCATTGATTGATTATCATTGGCTAAGTCGTTTAGTACACGTAGAACCTGTGCTTCTAGTTCAGGGTCCAATGCCGAAGTTGGCTCATCCAATAATAAGTAATCGGGCGCCATTGCCATTGCACGCGCAATAGCAACACGTTGGGTTTGTCCACCAGACAATTGATAAGGATAACGATCAGCCGTGTTATCTAAATCAACAGCAGCTAATAATTCGTGCGCATGTTTAGTAGCTTGTGCCTTCGATTGTTTAAGGACATGTACTGGTGCTTCAATCATGTTTCCCATGATTGTTAGGTGGTCAAACATACGTGGTTGTTGGAAAACCATGCCTGTTTTACGACGAACCCAAAGCAAAGTGTCGGTTGTTAATGGTTGGCTCAAGTCGATAGTACGATCGTCGATAGTGTATTGACCACTATCTGGACGTTCCAATAAATTTAATGAGCGTAACAAAGTAGATTTACCAGAACCAGATGGCCCAACAATAACAGTTGTTTCATGCGGGTTAAAGGTAACATTGATGTCTTGAAGCGCATGATGCTCAGTATAACGTTTATCAATATGTTCTAATTTAAGCATTATTTTTACCTCTGTTCTTTCACAAAACGGTCAGCCCAACGTTGGATATAACGTTGTGGGAATGATAAGATGCTGACAAATAGGGCGTAAATAGCGGCAACAAGTAGATACATTTGCAAAGGCTCAAAGTTAACCGCAGCTAATTGCTGTGACAAGTAGAACATTTCAACAATTGTAACAACTGATGCCAATGACGTATCTTTAACCAAAGAAACAAAAGAATTTGCTAATGTGGGAATTGAAATACGCGTTGCTTGCGGCAAGATAATACGCAAAAAGATTTGACGATCAGTCATTCCCAAGGCAGCACCAGCTTCACGTTGCGTATCAGGTATTGATGAAATTGCTGCGCGAATGGCTTCGGATGCATAGGCACCAGTGTTTAATGACAAGACCATCACGGCGGCTGACCAGCCTGATGGAGATAACCAACTAATACCTAATTTTGGTAAGCCGTAGAAAACAACGAATAATTGCACAAGCATCGGTGTTGAACGGAACACCCAAACATAAAAGCTAAGAATAAATTTTAAAATTCGCCAACCAATTTTACCTAATCCGGTAGCGTGAGGGACATAAGAACGTAAGACTGCGACTGCGGCGGCAATCACAACGGCAATAACAAAAGAAATTAATGCTAATGGAATCGTATATTTGATTCCAGCAATAATTAATTGTGGTGCATAAGTTGCAATGAATTGAAGCATGAGTCATCCTTTCAAAAAATGAACATAAAAAAAGTGCTAAACGATCCTGATAAACTCAGATGCCTAACACACTTTTTGCAGTTATTAAAATGGTGTACACCAAGATAACCTACCGCAAAAAATGCGCTAGGCATGCACAAGCAATATAGTTATTTGATGAAGCTTGTAACATAATGGGACTCCTTAAAAAATAAAATATATTATTAATCTCCTTTATTTTAGGAGTCTTACTAATTAAATGCAAGTAAATTTTTATCGGTTATTAACGTGTTGACAAAATGTTAGTAAACAGAGTATGATTTGCGTCAGTAACTAAGAGAGGTGACATTTATGGCTTTGGGGATGCGATGTTAAATTAACAGGTGATATGACGTTGAAAAATGACAAAATAAACATCAGTTAAGGAAGATTAAAATGAATAAATATACAAAAATTGCAGCAACCGCAGCTGTCGCATTGACTGTTGCCAGTACCGGTGCATATGCAGTAGTTCCAAGTGTTTCTGCTAAGGCAACACCAGCATACGAAAAGAATTTGCACAAAAAAGGTACTTTGACAATTGGGCTAGAAGGAACATATTCACCTTATTCATATCGTGATAAGTCAGGTAAGCTAACTGGTTTTGAAGTCGATTTGTCAAAAGCAGTTGCTAAGAAATTAAAGTTGAAGCCTGAATTTTCACAGACAAAGTTTGATTCACTTGTTGCTGGACTAAATGCACGTAAGTACGATGTTGTATACAATAACATGGGTAAGAACAAAGAACGTGCAAAGCACTATGTTTTCGCAGCACCATATATGTATACTAAGACAGTAATGATTACGAAGCCGGATTCAGATATCAAAACGGCTACTGATTTGAAGGGTAAGAAGTCAGCACAATCAGCTTCTTCAAATTTTGGTCAAGCTGCTAAGAAGGCGGGAACAAACGTTGTTTCAGTGCCTGGTTTTGCAGAAGCAATTGACTTGGTTAACTCTGGTAAAGTGGATGTGACACTAAACTCACAAGATTCATGGGGTGTTTATAAAAAGAAGCATCCAGAAACAAAGTTGAAGGCTAAGACAACAGATGTCTTGGGCGATACTTCTGCTTCACCAATGTTGAATAAGAAGGATAAGGCTTTAGCTAAGAAGATTACTAAGGCACAAAAAGAATTGAAGAAAGATGGTACTGTTGCCAAATTATCTGAAAAGTACTTTGGATCTGATTTGACGAAAAAACCATAGAATAACGTTATAATATGGTCCTAAGGTAAAATTACCTTTAGGACTGTTTTTGTATTTATAGGGGGAGAATTTTATGTCAATTGCTAAGAAAATTATTGTGCGTGGTCGTGTGCAAGGGGTTGGTTTTCGCTATACGACAACACAGTTGGCTAAGGAACTTGGTGTAACCGGTACTGTATGGAATGAAAGTGACGGTTCAGTTCATATTGAAGCTCAAGCTGAGGAAAGCGTACTAAAGGAATTTATTTCTAAAGTAGATGATTCACCATCACCATATGGTCGTGTTGATTCATTGAACGTAACAGATATTGCAGTGAACGAAAACCGTAATAAATTTCGTGAAATATAAACCAGTATATTAACCAGTTTGTAATGTTACATTGCACGACTGGTTTTTTTAATGTAAGCTGAGTTGTTAAGAGTTTTTAGGAGGTTTTGAAGAATGACTGTCAAAACGTGGTTAAAATTTGTTGAGGTGCAATCACTAGTAGCAAGTGTCTTACCACTAATATTAGGTAATTTATATGCCGCAATTACCTATCAAGAATTTAATGTCGGTTATGCAATTTTATTTGCAATTGTTGTATTTTCATTGCAAATGGTGGCAAATGTTTGGAATAACATTCAAGATTTTAAATCTGCGACCAGCGATGAATGGAAAAATGGTGTAAATAACATCGTTGGTAATGGCGGTATTTCACAACGTCAATCGTGGACAACGTTAGTGATTTTGATTTTGATTGCAGCTATCGGTGGACTATGGTTAGCATTCCAAACGGGATGGCCTTTGTTTATCATGGGTGTCGTTGGCTTTATTGTGACGTATTGGTATGCAGGAACACCGCTACCATTGTCACGGACACCGTTTGGTGAATTGGCGTCAGGGTTAACCATGGGATATTTGATTTTCCTAAGTGCAACATATATTAATATTGCGCCAACATTCAATGGTGAATTGGTTATTCATGCTATTATTGCTTCAGCCATTGCATGGTGTGCAATTGGTGATATTATGTTTGCTAATAATATTGGTGACTATGAAGAAGATGTTGCTGAGGGCCGTCATACATTGGTTTGGCATCTCGGAAAAGATCGAGCTGTTAAAGCATTCGGTTGGGTTTACATTGCAGGTTATGTCATGTTAATCATTGCCGTGGTGTTTGGCATTTTGCCTTGGTTATCATTAGTTGCTATTTTATCATTGCCAATTGTAATGAAAAACGTACGTGCTTTTCAAGCTAATCCCATTAAGCCTAATTTTCCATACGCGATTAAAAATGCCGTGGTTATTTCAATCACTTTGGCAATTGGTCTAGTTTTAGCTTTGATCTTTAAGTAAAACATTGTGAAAAAAGTGTTGCTTTTGAAATGATTTTAAAAGAGTATCAGACTACTGTAGAAAAAGCAGTTAGTTTGGTACTCTTTTTTTGCACACAAATGTTGGTTGTGCCCTGTGGAAAACTTGTGTATAAGTTTGTGGATAAAATTAAATTAAACTTAACAATTTTGTTATTAATTTCACAAATAATATGTTGTAGCATTAATGATGCTAGAAACTTTTTGGTACCATATTATCTGGTATAATTAGAAAAAATGAAAGTGAGGGTGTGAAGTGTTAGCAAACCTAAAACGTTCCAAACTACTTTTTTGGACGCTTGAAATATTAGCTATCGCGTTACTGATTTTAGTTGTTACACAACTACGCTTTATTTTAGAACCCATTAGTCAATTTATCGGGGCAGTTTTTGTACCGTTAATTATTTCGGGTTTTTTATATTATTTATTGAATCCTGTTGTGGTATTTTTACAAAAAATCCCGTTGGGTAAAGTAAAGCACGTTAGTCGTGGTTGGGCGATTACAATTGTGATGTTGCTGTTGGTTGGTATTTTAATAGCATTAATATTAATGTTATTACCAACATTGGTTGAACAAATTACTGGGTTGATCCGGAATATTCCAGGCTTAATCGATACAATCCAACAGTTAGTTAATGATATTAGTAAAATTAATGTCGCTAAAGAATACGGTATTAAGCTGGATTTTGATAAGATACAAGATGAAGTACAAAAGTTTGGTCAGACAGTAGTTGCTGGTATGGCAACCAGTTTGAGTTCCGTTATTGGTAAATTAACAAACGTTACAGTTACGGCAATTACCGTACCTGTTATGACAATTTACATGTTAAATGATGGTCACAAACTATCACCATTTATTCAAAAGATTTTCCCAAGTAAGCAACAAGATCGTATTTCAGATGTTTTGTCACGTTTGAATCGAACTATTGCACAATACATCAGTGGACAAGCCATAGAAATGTTATTCGTAGGATTCTTTACGACGATTGGTTATTTCATAATTGGTCAAAATTATGCGTTGTTGCTAGGTGTGTTTGCGGGAGTAACCAATATTATTCCATATGTTGGACCTTATATTGGGTTAGTACCGGCCTTATTTGTCGCAATTACTGACTCACCTTTACAAGCACTTTGGGTAATTGTTGTGGTCTTGATTGTACAGCAAGTAGATAGTAACCTAATTTATCCACGAATTATGGGTGCTTCATTAAATATTCATCCATTAACAATCATTGTGCTATTATTGGCAGCCGGTAATATTGCTGGAATTGCGGGGATGATTTTGGCAGTTCCATTCTATGCAATTATTCGTACTATTACGGTATATGCATGGGAACTTTGGCAAGTACATCGTAGAGATGATTCAGAATCAGATGAAAATGAATCTGAAATTGATGCAACTGTTTAATGAATTAAGAAACTAATGAAATCGGCCCTTGTGTGTGGTATATTCCATATACGCAAGGCCGTTTTTATTTAGTATCAATTTTAATGAGGGAAAAGATTATGGTAGATGATTTACATTTAGGACAAATAATCAAAAATAATAACTTATACAAAGAATTAATTGGTGGAAAATTCGGCATTGAATTGGAAGCACATCGTGTATCTAAGGAAGGCCGTTTGAGTAGAATTAATCATTCGGCAAAACTTGGGTCAAGACGTATGCATCCTTATTTACAAACGGATTATAGTGAAACACAAGCAGAGTTAGTAACGGAACCGGTGGGGTCATTTGAAGAAGCACGTGATCGTTTATTACAATTACAATGGGTTTTACGTCATCACATGACAGATGACGAATCAATTTGGCCATTAAGTATGCCGCCTCAATTAAAAAAGGATGATTTACAGTGGTTAGATGAAACGTTTGAACGTTCATGGGTGCAAGATTACCGAGATTGGTTGATGCATAAATATGGATCAACACACGAAATTATGACGGGATTGCATTTAAACTATTCGTTACCTGAGGATTTGGTGCAACATTTGTTTACTGCAAGTGGTGCTGATAATTTTAATGTTTTTAAAGATCGGGTTTATTTTCATTTAGCACAGCAAATTGTGGCACACCAATGGTTGTTTAACTATTTATTTGGCGCAACACCATTTAACTTAAATGATACAGATTCAAGGACGCCGCAATTTAGTCATCCAGTGCGTTCATTACGAACCAGTGAATATGGTTTTGTTAATGATCATGGTGAAAAGCTAGCTTACAGTGGTGATTATGAAAAGTACAAGCAACAAATTCAGCAATTATTATCTGAAGATAAGTTGTTCTCGGAACACGAAATTTATGGCCCAGTGCGTTTTAAAAAAATAGCAGCAGATAATCCAAGTGTTGATTATTTAGAAATTCGTTTGGTGGATACTAATCCATTTGATATTGCTGGTATTTCTGAGAATGAATTAAATTTGATTCATTTATTATTGATTTATTTTGTGATAAATGATGAAGAGTTGAGTGATAGTGTGTTGCAGGGGCAAGATGATGTTGCCAATGCAGTATCGTTAGAAAACCCAACGGATACATTAGCGAATAAACCAGCAGCGCTTAAAATTATGCAAGATATTTCGCAATTGGCTGATCACTTTGGTATGCGTTTTAATGATGGATTATCATTAGTTACAGATCGAGTGCTAACACCAAGTAAAACACCTGCAGCTAAGATGATTGCTGCTGCACCTGATGTGGCAACTATGCAAGAGTGGGCAACAAACTTAGGAAATGAACGTACGGCTTACTTCGAAGAAAATGAAACAGCATTATTCCATGAATATTTTGGCGAGAATCCATTAGGCGTTACTGTTAAAGATGCTTTGACCGTTGGTGTGCGTGTTGTGTCATATGATGGCAAGACAGTATCTTTACGGTTAGGTAGCCATGTTGAAAATTTGACGGAACCAGATGATATTTATCGTATTTTTCCGGAATTAAACATTAACTAACTTTAAATAAGTGTTATCATAACAGATGATAGTTAATAACTGGAGGCACTTAACAGTGAGAAAACAACATCCATTTAATTTTGAAAAGTGGTATCAATTTTTAGTTAATGCAGAAGGTGTTCAAATTCCTTGGGTTGAAGGTGAACACATGACAACACATCCTGTTTATGATGACCAAATGGTGTCTTTAGTACGATCATTTGAATGGTCGGATTATTATGATCAAAATTATGACCGTACTTTACATCAAAAGGGACTAGATCAGTTGCGTGAGGAAGAAGTGGATATGATTGCGCGGACGAGTCACGATTTTCGAGAATTACGGGCGGTTACTTCAGTGATTATTCACGAAGAACGCCATCTTGAAGGTATGTGGGCGGCCATGCTAGAAAAAGGAATTCTGTTGCGCTTGTTGCAACGATTGGAGAGTCAGACACCAACAGATTTTCTAGGTCCTAATTACTAGGTGAAGATTTGACTAATTTTTGTTTTATTTAGCTACAAAAAATATTAAGATAAAAACTGTGATGTAGTGAAATGATACAAATTTCGCTACATTGCAGTTTTTTTAATCTGCATAAAAATTTTAGAATTGTTAAAATTAAATTTTCTGAAATTTTGAAAAATATAAAAATTCTTATATACTAGATAATATGTATTTTTTAAATATCGTAAACATGATGTAGTTATGGAAAAGGGAGTGTGAATATGTCACAACAAAAAGGGTCCCCGCAGAAACTAGACAGAGGCTTAACAGGTCGTCATGTTGAGATGATTGCCTTAGGTGGGACAATTGGAACAGGATTGTTCTTGGGGGCAGGGCGCTCGATTAGTGCAGCTGGTCCGGTCATTTTATTTGTCTATGCAATTGTCGGGATATTTATGTTTTGGATGATGCGAGCCTTAGGTGAGTTATTGTTAACAGATCCTAATCGTTCAACATTCGTTGGCTTTATTGAAAAGTATGTCGGTCCTAAAGCGGGATTTATCATTGGATGGACTTATTGGATAGGGTGGATTACGATTGCCATGGCCGAGTTAACGGCGGTGGGAACGTATATGGAGTTTTGGTTCCCCAATATTCCAGTTTGGATATGGGAACTAATTGTTCTAGCCATATTGTATGGTATTAATATTATTGCAGTAGCGGCCTTTGGTGAAACTGAGTTTTGGTTCTCAATGATTAAAATTATCGCGATTATTGCAATGATTGTCACTGGGGTTATTATGATGGTGATGCATACTAAAACGTCATCAGGAATTACTTCAATTAGTAATTTATGGCAACATGGTTTTGTCGCTGATGGTGGTGGCCACTTGTTATCAGCTTTCCAAATGGTATTCTTTGCTTTCTTGGGAATTGAATTTGTGGGGATGACAGCTGCTGAAGCACAAGATCCTTACAAGAATATTCCCAAAGCAATTAATTCAATTATTGTACGTATTTTAATTTTCTATATTGGTGCCCTAATTGCTATTATGAGTATTCAACCATGGACTAATTATCATGCTGGTGAATCACCCTTTGTTCAAGTGTTCGCAGGAATTGGAATAACGGGGGCTGCTGGAATCATTAACTTTGTTGTTTTGACAGCTGCTGCTTCATCATTGAATAGTGCTATTTTTACAACTGGACGGATGCTTTTCTCATTATCAAAGGGTAAGGGATACGTTGGTAAGATAAATAAACGTTATATTCCAAATAACGCGATTAATGTTTCAGTATTATTGATTGCTGTAGCCGTTGTGTTGAATTTCTTCTTCCCAGCCACAGCGTTTGATTTGGTTACTTCAGTTGCATCAGCAGCATTCGTTGTGATGTATGGTGTGTTGGTGTACGCACACGTTAAGTATCGTAAAAGTGATGATTATAAGAATGGTAAAAAGTTATTTAAGATGCCAGGTTCTCCTGTAACAGATTACCTAACGATTGCTTTCTTAATTGGAATTTTCCTAATCTTGCTATTTACGAAGGATACAATGCCAACAACAGTATTAGCTATTGTATGGTTTGTAATAATGATTGTCTTAAGTTTACGAATAAAAACTAAAAAATAGTGTATTATGAAAGGATAGTTGGATAGGCAACTATCCTTTTTAATTAGGGTAATGATAGGAGGCTAATTAAGGTGACAGAAAAATTTATCGAACGTCCTTATACACGGACGTTTGCAAAAACAGATTATATTAAACAACAATGGCAAGATGTATCTTATATGGCTGGTGAGCGTCATGATTTAGATATTTATTTACCAAATGAAGGCAATGGTCCATTCCCAGTTATCGTGGATGTATTTGGTGGTGGTTTGGTATTTGGTGATAAGAGCTCACATAAACTTGACCCAGCATTGAAGTTATTGGATAAGGGATATGCGGTTGTAAGTATTTCATATACTTGGATCCAAAATGCAGCATTTCCAACACAAATCTATGAGGTTAAAGCGGCAATTCGTTTCTTACGTGCTCATGCGGCTGAGTATCAATTGGATATGGATCGAGTGGCATTAATGGGCGAGTCATCTGGTGCACAATTGGCTTTGCTCGCAGGAGTAACCGCAACGGTAGATGAAATATCTAATCGTGAGTTTGGCGAAAATGCTGACGAATCTGAACAGGTAAATGCAATTATTTCGCTTTATGGACCATATGAGTTTGATAAATTTGTGCCACAATTTAAAGAGAGTGGTATCGAACCAAATTATTCTGAAACTGGTACTGCAGAGTCATTTGAAGGTCAGATGTTTAATAAACAAGCACCAAAAGATGTACCAGATAAGGTTAAAGAATATAATCCAGCGACATATTTCAGTGCAGAAATGCCACCAATTTTGGCTTTTGTTGGTACCGCTGATGTGATTGTGCCATATCAACAAACGGTTAATATGATTGCAGCTGCTCGTCAGGTTGTGAGTGATGATCGTGCTGAAATTCATGTTATCGAAGGTAAGGGACATGGACCAGGTGCTTATATGACGCCAGAAAATACAGAGATTAAAGCTAATTTTTTGCAAAAATGGCTATAAATTGAGGTTAAAGAATGCTAGGTGCTTTTGGTAAAACATTTTTTCGAGCAACACCACAACAGTTATTTATGCAATTAATGATTGATATTTTGTGGTATTTGATTTTTCGTCCTACTGATTCATTTTCAATGTGGGTTTATATAATTATTTTGCCAGGCTTTGATTTAGTATCAGCCATTGGTAGTTTTTGGAATTATGTGAAAGATAACAAGCAACAATCAAATAAATAATGTTTCACGTGGAACATTTAATTAACAGGTTACTTTTAAAGAAAGTGGCCTGTTTTTTTGCGTTCAATAATAGAAACGTAACGTTTAATATTTTTTGTTTGTAAATGAATGAATCAATTTAAGATTAATTGATATATGTAAGAAGTTAGATTTTTAGCTAAATATAAATATTAGGACAATTTTTAGTGGACTTTTAAATCTAAAAACTGTCTTTTTATATGAGCGATTGTTGAATATAACGTGCTAGCAATATGGAGGGAAATTTGTGTTAGAGATAATAATATTAGAAGATGGGCAGCAACGATTAACTTGGATATCTAATTTTATTAAACGATATACGAAATTTGAGGAACTAGCGGTAACCATTAAGATTGCTACACCTGATGTTGAACGAATAAAGGCTTTTGTTCAAACAAGCTTGCACCAAAATTTTTTGTTTTTTATATATGTTGTAGATGATGAAGGTGTCAGATTGGGAAAATATATCAGGAAAAAATTACCAGCAGCTAATCTAGTATTTATTGCTGCGTGTGAAGAACCATTATCGTCAATATTGAAACATCGTTTAGCACCGTTAGATTATGTAGCTGATTTAACGAATGATGATTTGATTGAAGAAGCAATCCGTAAAGATATTAATATCTCTTTAAAACGGACCGTTGATCATATGTACAATAATCCAGAGAAATTTGTGTATAAATTACAGAATCGTTATTATGATGTGCCGATGTCTGAAATATTGTATATCGCTTCAAAACCAAATTATGTTAACCGTGTTATTTTATATACCAAAAATACAGTAATTGAGTTAAATGATTCATTATCAAATATTGAAAAAAGACATCCGGCATTATTTCGATCTCATAAGGGTTTTATTGTTAATTTGTCAGCCGTCAATTATGTTGATGTCCAAGCTAATCGCATTTACTTTCGTAGTCATGAAGACTTATTTTGTCCAATATCGGTGCGAAAGAAGCAACGCTTTAAAGAAATTTGGCGACAAGAGAAATTATAAATTAGCAACGAATACTAGTGAGAAATTAACGTTAAATTCTTTTTTATCTGAATTTGTAAATTAAATTTATTATTAGGAGTGTGGAAGGAGGAAATGTAGTATATCGGTACAGTCATAGTATAGGGAAAAGTAAAATGATATTTTCAAATAAATATAGTCGATTAATACCATTACACTTGTTGTTATTTATTGTTAGCTGTAATATTCCTGATTTAATTAAAACAGATCAATTTTTGTTGGAAGAAAGTATTCGTACGTACGGGGCTTTGGCTATTGTTATTTATATGGAAGTTAGGACGTACCGGAAAATAAATAATAGTCTTGGGTAGATAGGAATCTTTATAAAACAAAAAATGAAGTTAATTAAAATTAATTATAAAGTAGTGCTTACGTATGTTTTAATAATCCCGTTTAGCTTTTATTGTGCGGTTACTGTACCGTACGTTGGATTACTGACATCTTTTTTAGGAGGTATAATTTCGTTACTATTGACGCTTGGTAGTCAACAGGTATTTTTATTATTGAAACCAATGAATAAACCTTTTCTACGGCAAATGGTTAGGTTATTATTTTTAGCCTTTTTAATACGATTAGCATTAGTGTGTATGATGGTAATGTTTGATTTCCAAAATACAAGTAATGTAATTGGTAATGGATATATCACTCAGCTAGTTCATGCGAATATAGTAACAAAATTAAGTTTATTAATTTTGTTACTAATAGAAATGACGGGGGAAGAACTGTTATTAGCTAGCGTCATATTACCAATGTTTTTTTATTTAAAAAAATGGAATTACTCATGGATATTTAGTGTTTTTATGGGGAGCTTATTATTCTCTTTAATGCATCTATACGCCTATGATTTTAATATTTGGTTTTGTGTTATTGCAGGATTATCGCATATACCAATGATTCAAGCATGGAGAGTTACTAATTCTTTACGTGGAGGTATATATATACATATTTTTTATAATATGATTTCGATATTTCCAGCTTTACTGCTATAGTTTTTAATGATTTCTAGAAGAGGGATAAATATGTTTCACATTGTTATTGATCGATTTAATTTCAAATTCGTAGTTTATTGGATTATTGGAATTATTATGTTTTTATATGGTGCTGTTCTTCAGATACAAATACCCGAAAAATTACAAAATGTGATAAATTTGGCTGTTAAAAATCAATTTAAACATATTTATGTTAATCATTTGGTTGAGCTATTGCTATTTATAATTATTATTTCGTTTATAAGTCAATTACTAGTAGGTTTATCAAGCGAAAATATAATACTAAATATTAGAAATAAGCAATTTGCTCAAATTATTAAGCAATCCAGTTATAACCTTAATAAATCTTATGCTGAAATTTCTAACAGATTAACAAATGATACAGAAGCTATTGGTAGTCTATTTAGTTCAACAATACCTAATTTATGTAAGGAGGTAATAATTTTTATAGGTTCTCTTTTTTTGTTATTCAGATTAAATAAGGAATTATTTACAATACTTATGATTTCTGTCGTAATATTTGCGGTATTTATGGGTGTAATTGGAATTGTATTATCTAAATATTCCGAATTGTTTAAACAAGCAGGATCGGATTACTTGAGAGTTGTTCTGAATTTATTTGAAAATTGGAATTTAATTAAAGTTTTAAATTTAGAGCAACATGCAGTGACTCTTGAAAAAAAACAAGCCCAAAAATTATATAAATGGAGTATAAAAGGGCTCCTGCTTAGTATTTTTTCTGGGCCCATACAATTATTGTTTTTTTCTGGTCTCATTATTACCATAACCTACGTTATAGGTAAACAATTAGATGACGGTACCATGAATTATGGATCAATTGCAGCATTAATAATGTTGTTAGTTAACCTTTTACAATCATTAATTGGAACATTTAATGGTTTTCTCGAATATAAAAAAGATATTGGACAATTAAAGGGCTTACGACATATTTCTGAGATTTTAAAAAATTCAGTAAATATTAAAAATAACCTAGCAACCCATAAACCTGTTAAATATATAACGTTAAATGAAGTATGTATTAAAAAAAAAGATAAAAACATACTGAAAAATGTCTCTTATGAGTTTACAGATAATTATTACGCAATAATGGGTGAAAATGGTGTTGGGAAAAGCACTCTTGTAAAGGCTATGTTAGGACTAGAGGTCATATCATCAGGTAATATTTATATACCTGAAAATTATAAAATTGCCTATATAGAACAAAATCCAAAATTTTTCATTGGAACGATACGTGATAACGTTTCTTTTGACAAACCGATTAGTGACACAATACTTATTGAAACATTAAAAAAAGTAAATTTATGGGATGCTTTTAAAAATAGAAATGGGCTAGACACTTTGATAAGTGATACTTCCGTCTTTTCAGGCGGTGAAGCACAAAAGCTTTCTATTGCAAGAGCACTTGCTTCTAAATTTGATGTTTTAATATGTGATGAAATTACGTCAAATTTAGATAAAGCTAGTAGCATGCTAATAAACAACTTATTGCAAGATTTATCCAAAAGCAAACAAGTTATTGAAATAACACATCATGTAATAAATGACAATAATCGAAAAATATTACAAATTTCAGAGGGATTTTTACAAGAGTATGAAAATTAAAAACAAAATATCTTTAATTGTTATTCTAGTTGTTTTAATTGTTAGTGTTCTCGTCAGTTTACTCTTTGTGAAAGAGCAAAATCAGATGAAAAGTTCTGATATTTATAAAAATAAAGAAACAAAAGTTAAATTAAGACCTTATAATATGCCAGCACAACTAGCTACTGTAGATACTGTGAAGTCATATTTGCTTGCTAATTTTTTTAAAAATAACTCTTTAGTAGATGATGGTGCATGGTTAAATAAAAACCAAAAAATATCTACTAATAACATGGTGTCACCCATTGATGGTATTTTTTCATTTCAGAATGATATACCTATAATTTATTATCCTGAGTCTCGGATTTCATTTTATGTAACAGAAAATGAAATAAGTAATATTTCGATAGGCATGCCTTTAAATTTTCAGCTAATTTCAAATCCTGAAATTAAAGGGAATACTACAATTGCGTCTATTTCTGCAGTGCCTATAAATAAAAATGGAAGTATATCAAAATACAAAGTTATATCAGAAATTTTAGATCAAAGTAAATTAGACTTACGTAAAGTGAAATTTGGACAACATTTATCTGTAAAAATATTGTCCCATGAATTTATTCTGCCGAAAAAAATGATTCAAAAAAATAACGTTATAACCGCAAAACTATCAAACAAGTGGACCAAGGTTCACGTGAAGATTAACAAAGTCATTGACAATAATGTACTAATTTCTCCATCCGGTGAATTACATGTAGGCATGGAAGTTAAAAAATGAATAATTTAATATCATTTAAAAATGTAACTAAATCATATATTGATGGTGAAAATAAAAAGACAATCTTGAATAACGTTTCTTTACAAATTAAACAAGCTGATTTTGTTGTAATTGTAGGAGAGTCTGGTTCAGGTAAGACAACTTTACTTAATATAATTTCTCTATTAGATAATAATTTTGATGGAGAATATTTATTAAACAATGAAAATATTCAAAATATGTCTGATTATAAATTGTCTAAATTACGAAGAGATAGAATTGGTTTTGTATTTCAAGATTTTAAGTTATTACCAAACCTAAATGTTGAACAAAATGTTCAATTGCAAAGAGAGTATCAAACAAATCCTCAAAAAAAAGAAGATGTACGTACTTATGTAAATAAGTTATTAAAAATAGTTGGCCTTTTGGAACACAAACATAAATTTCCAAATCAACTTTCTGGAGGACAAAAACAACGTGTTGCAATTGCACGCTCACTATTTAATGACGCAGATATTGTCATAGCAGATGAGCCAACAGGTGCGCTAGATAAAGACACAGGAAAATCAATAATGGAGCTACTTAGAAAGCTTAATGGTTTAGGTAAAACAATCATATTAGTTACTCATGATTTATCACTGGCAGATTATGCAAAGCAAAAAATAGTAGTTGATACTAAAGGAGTACACAAAATTTGAATATACGAGAAAAATTAGTATATAGAATTAAAGACGTTCGTTCCTATCCTAAACAAAATGGAGCAGTTCTTGTATCTGTAATTATATCCATGATTAGTGTATTACTTATAATTGCTATCGGAAATGGTTTAGCTAACAATATAGCATCTCAATTGAAACCCATGTCTTCTAATAAATTATCATTTCTTTACACTAGCAATACTAAACAATCAATTAGTGACAAAGATTTTAGTTACCTTAATAACATTCCAGAAGTGCAAAGTTTTAATGTTTCTAGTGATGAAAAAATGAGTAACGTAGATACGTTATTAAAACAGGAACAACATTTGGCGACTATTGGTAAAATAACAGATTTTTCTACGTTTAAAATCATTAAAGGTAATAAAAATGCTTTAGATACAGATAATTCTGTATTTATAAATCAATCTGCGCTTTGGATTAGACCTAGTGTTTTAAATTCTTTAATTAACAGTAGTATCTTTATAAATGGCAAAATGTTTATCATTAAAGGTTTATATACTACTAATCTATTGGATGGTGGTAATCTACCAGATATTTTAATTAGCGCTACTCATTTTAAGAATTTGGGATTGCATATTTCTAATAACATGTTAAATGTTAACTTTGAT
Source organism: Weissella bombi (assembly GCF_900094835.1). Classification (GTDB taxonomy): domain Bacteria; phylum Bacillota; class Bacilli; order Lactobacillales; family Lactobacillaceae; genus Weissella; species Weissella bombi. The sequence goes on from NZ_FMAO01000002.1 coordinate 147,359, forward strand.
TTAAAATCAGAACATAGTATAAAAAAATTAGAAGACACTATAATCGATCAATATGATGAATTACACTCTGGTGATGGTGGTTTAGTTGTATTGGATGATACTGTATTATCTGACAGTATGCACGGATTAGTTAGTAAAATAACAACACTAGTTGTTATAGTTGCTTCGATTTCACTTATAGTTTCTGGATTCAGTATTTCAAGTAGTATGTATGCCAACATTGCAATTAGGTCAAATGAGATAGGATTAAGACGGACATTAGGGGCTACTAGAAAGAATATTCGGAATCAATTTATTATAGAAGGTTTAATCTTATTAGTAGCAGGAGTGTTCATAGGTGATATTATTTCCCAAGTAGCAGTTCTAATCATGAAAGTTTTAGGTATTGATACTTATATAAGTGTAGAGGAAATGTTAATGGTAGGATTTATACCAATTATTATTGGTTTCATATCTAGTATCAGCCCGGCAACAATAGCCGCAAATAAAAATATAACTGACATATTGAAATCGGAATATAATTAAATGGATTATAAATATAATTTAATTTTTTTGGGTTTATTAATAAATTGTGGTATTAGTTTATGCTTTTCTTTGATAGTTTCATTTTTAAATATATTTGTTGCTATATGGAATAATAGTATATCAATGGAATATGCAATATTATTACAAAATATAATTCGTATCATAGTAGCTGGTAATTTACTGATTTTTTTCGTGTTTTATCAAGATAGCATGATGAAAGAAAAATTAGAATATAACTTGAAAATAAATTTATCAGTATTTGTGTGCATATTAATTATGCTCATTAGCATTATATTAATCGGTAGTGTTTCTGATAATCTTAAAACACCATTTTCAATAACTATAATTGCAATGTCTATGTTATTAACTGGATTTTCAGAAGAGATAGTTTATAGAATGGTAGCTATGAATTGTTATCCAAATCATTTCTGGCTAGTTATTTTATTACAAGGTATTATTTTTTCATTTGTCGGACATGGTTTATTTAATGATTTTAGTACAAATTTGTTTATTCGCCTGCCATTAGGTATAATTTTTGGTTTTATTTATAGGCATACCCAAAAAATTTGGTATGGATCTTGTTTACATGGGCTTTATGATTTTTGTATTTACGCAGAAATATTTTAATTTAAGGAGAAATAATGATTAAAAAAACTGGAAATGTACTAATAATAATTGCGTTTTTGGCAATATTGTCTCCATTATTTTATATGTCAGATAATATTTTTACATTTTTAATTGTTCAAAGTTATGGTCCAATACTTTTGTTAGGATTGGGATTGGCATTTGCTTTTGGAAGGCAGGATTGGACTAGTAATATATTACCTGTTGTTTCTATCAGTTTATTATTTTCTGTATTTACTGATTCGCTCTCTCTTTATTTGCAACCACAAATAAATGGATTAGCACAACATAGTAGTACACAAAATTTGGCTGTAAGTGTCAGTAAGCCAACGCTATCAGGCATTATTATAATGCTTATATTTGATTTTTTTGTAACATATGTTGTTTCGTTTTTATTTGTATTTGTAGCTAATAAATTTCTTTTATTTAAAAATAAGGTTAAGGAAAGGGGGTGAGAAAAATGAAAAAATTTAAATTGGCTCAAATTTTCTATTTAGGTCGTGGATTTGTAAATATCAAGTGGCATTATGCAAAGCATAAGTATATTTAGTAAGGAGATAGTTATTAGTGAGGAATAAATTCATGATAATTCCATTTTTTGCTTATGGAATTTGGAAAATAAAATGGCAATATCGTAAGGGACATTCTATTTAATAAATGATTACCTAATTTTAGTAGAATATACTTTTTAGAGGCTGAGATAGAACTCAGCCTCTTTTTGTTTTTTTCATACTTGAATTGAAAATTAAAAGGTTAAGTATCATTAGTTAAAAATGTTTAACTTAAAAATTGATACTAAAACAATGATAATCGCTTGTTATTAATGGAATAATATTTGCTATCTCTGGCAAACATTGCGATACTGAAATATATATTTAATAAAGGAGATGAACAAACATGCGACAAATACTTGTTGATGTACACCGCCTGACAAAAAAATTTCAGTTGACGCAATTACAACTATATATTAAAAGAGGCAATTTGAAGATGGTGGGACCAACCATTACTTATTATGCACTTTTGTCATTGGTTCCGATCTTGATGAGTGTGGGGGCAGTTGCGAGTTTAGTAGGGTTAGATTCGCATGATTTAATCACTTTGCTATCACAACAGTTACCTGCAAACATTATGAATGTTTTAGGTCCGATTATTCAGTCGGTGTTAAAAGGTGGCGTTGGAATTTTGTCATTTTCAATTGTGACAACCGTATGGGCAGCTAGTTCTGTTTTGGCAATCATTCGTAAATCGTTTAATGCTATTTATGATGTTCCTGAACGAGTTAGTGGGTTATTAACTCGCGTATTCAGCTTTTTATGGTTAGCAGTTATACTACTTTCGGTTGGATTAGTGATGGTAGTTAGCGCTATTTTACCTGCAATTATTGCTGCTATTCCAGGAATTGAATGGTTGGAATTTATTACTAAACAACGTTGGCTTATTACGCTAATTGGACTTTGGCTCATTATATGTTTGTTTAATATTGCAATGCCGGCTAAGCGTCTTGCCGTGAAGCCATTGATTATTGGTTCGGGTATAGAAGTTGTTCTGATGATTATTTTAAATTATTCATTTGGTTGGTATGCACAATTTACTGTTAAAAATGTTGGCTTTTATCAATCTTTGGGATCATTGCTTGTGCTAATTGTCTATTTGAATTTAGTTGGGACTATTATGGTTATTGGTCAGATTATTATTGCTTGGTTAGAAGGCATTTTTGCAACTAGTTTAAATCCGATAGACCCAGTGCCTGCGGCAGCTAAACGACCTGCTGCTAAGAATCGTCAGACTGCTACAACGCAAAATATCACAAACAAAGGCAACCGTAAAAAAAGCCGTCGTTAAGGCACTACTTGTGATTTTTATAAGGTTAAAATTAATAGATTGTGAAAAAGTTTATCCCCCTTTTTTGGAAAATGGCGTTATAATAGTGGCGTAGAATTGTTGTCGTTTTCATTAAGGGGGATATTATGACATACAAAACCACATATCCATATACTGGGGAAGTGTTGCAGACGTATGATGATGCAACTGAAGCAGATTTAGAACAAGCATTGGCAACTGGTCATGAACTGTATAAGACATGGCGTGGTACATCGGTTCGGGAACGTGCAGATGTATTGGCAAAGATTGCTGATGCTATTATTGCGCATAAGAAAGAGCTAGCTAAGGCAATGACTTACGACATGGGAAAGTTGTTGACTGAAGCTGAAGGGGAAGTTGATTTATGTGCAAGTATTGTTTCTTATTATGCAGACAAGGGTGAAGAATTCATGGCTGATACGCCATTGGAAACACCCGCAGGTAATGCACATTATATTAAGCAATCAACTGGTATTATTGTTGCTGTAGAACCATGGAATTTCCCACTATATCAAGTTGTTCGTGTATTTGCACCAAACTTTATTGTTGGAAATCCTATTATTTTAAAGCATGCTTCAATTTGTCCAAAGTCTGCACAATTATTTGCAGATATTGTTTTAGAGGCTGGTGCACCTGAGGGAGCACTTAACAATTTGTTTATTGATTATGACTTGGTATCTAAGGCTATTCATGATCCACGTGTAGCTGGTGTTTGTTTGACTGGTTCAGAACGTGGTGGATCAGCTGTTGCCAAGGAGGCCGGTGAAGCATTAAAGAAGTCAACTTTAGAACTTGGTGGTAACGATGCCTTTATCATTTTGGATGATGCCGATTGGGATGAAGTTAAGGCCGTAGCACCAGGAGCTCGTTTATATAATGCTGGTCAAGTCTGCACATCATCAAAGCGATTTATTGTAATGGCTGACAAGTATGATGAGTTTATTGACGTGTTAAAGGATGGTTTCTCAAAGGCAAAAGTTGGTGATCCAATGGATCCTGCTACTGATGTGGCACCATTATCATCAAAGAGCGCGCAAGAAAAGTTACAAAAGCAAGTTCAAACGGCGATTGATGGTGGAGCAACCTTAGTTTATCGTCAAGATCATGTTGGTGGGGATGGATTCTTCTTTGAGCCAACAATTTTGACAGATATTACTAAGGATAATCCAATTTATAATCAAGAGATGTTTGGACCTGTTGCTTCAGTATACAAGGTAAACTCAGAAGAGGAAGCAATTGCTTTAGCTAATGACTCAAGTTACGGTCTTGGTAACACAATTTTCTCAAGTGACATTGAACATGCACAACGTGTAGCAGCTCAAATCGAGACTGGAATGTCATTTATTAATTCAGGTTGGGCATCATTACCTGAGTTACCATTTGGTGGTGTTAAGAACTCTGGTTATGGTCGTGAGTTGAGTGAATTAGGATTGAATGCCTTTGTAAACGAGCATTTGATTTTTGAACCAACTAAGTAAAATAATATGAAAGAACATGCTCCGATAACTTTCGGAACATGTTCTTTTTTATTTTGAATCATTAGTTAAAACCATAAATTAGAAAAGAAAGCACCAATACCAGCGCCCTCATTAACGTTGTTAACTTGGGAAATGTCTAGGGCTATTCTAGTAAGAAATTTAGGTGCTTGGTAATTATGTTGTAATTGATAGAAATTAATGTCTGCTTTTAAATCAAGTAGAGCCTTGTTGAGATTATGATCTTTTTTTTCATTAAATTTTAGGAAAATGGCATTTAATTCTGGAGTGGATTTTGTTTCTTTTGCGTGTGCACTTTTATCAATTAAAGTAAGTAACTCACTAAGATTGTTTTTATTACTCATGAAAAAATTTACCTTTCTGGATTAATTACGTTGAAATTATATCATGCTATATATGTTGGATGATTAATTATATTGAACGTTAAAAAGGTCCATTAATCTCACCATTATGAATGGCAGATTAACGGACCTTGAATATTTTTAACTATTTTGTCGTGATAGCAATAGTATCAGATGCTTTTTGAGCAGCCCATTGCTTATCAAATTGGTCAAGTAGCTCGCGAACTTGTGTTGTATTGGTTGTATCCATCAATGCGACACGTAAATCAGAAGCATATGAGAAGTGACGGACATAAATCTTGAAGAAACGCTTTAATTTTTGGAAGTGCATTGGTCCAAATTTTGCCGTAAATTGATCATATAGATCTAATTGCATACGTAACAAAGTAAGTGTCTCATCCAAGGTGTGTTCTCTAGGGGTGATTTCAAACGCGAATGGATTTTCAAAGATACCACGACCAATCATGATACCGTCGATACCAGGGTGTTGGCGCACTAATTCAAGTCCATCTTCACGATCCTTGATATCACCATTGATTTGAAGCAAAGTATTAGGCGCAATTTCATCACGTAATGCAATTAAACGGTCGATATACTCATAGTGAGCGGGAACCTTTGACATCTCTTTACGTGTACGCATGTGTACGGTTAACAATGGAATGTCTTGCTTTAGCAAGAACGGAATCCATTCTTCAAAAGTATCGATTTGATTGAAACCAAGGCGTGTTTTAACAGACACAGCTAGACCAGCGGCTTTAGCTGCAGCAATAACATTTTTGGCATCTTCGAAATGACGAATTAAATCTGAACCACCACCATTTTTAACAACGGTTGCTGCAGGGCAACCCATGTTTAAATCAAGGGCTTCGTAACCACGTTCTTTTAAGTCATAACTAGCGGCTTCAAAATCTTCTGGACGATTTCCCCATAGTTGGGCAACCGGCATTTTTTCTGATTCTTCTACGTATAGACGTCCTTGCACCGTAAATTTTGCTTTTGGATGAGTAATACTACGGGCGTTTGTAAATTCTGTAAAGTAGACGTCAGGACCACCAGCTTTAGCGACAACGCGACGGAAAACTGAATCAGTAACAGCTTCCATTGGTGCCATTGTAAAGAATGGTATTTTTTCTAGACCGGGGACGGCCGGATGCTTTTGAGCATCATCTACGACTTTTTGCCAATAAGGCGATTTTACTTGGACCATTTCAAGTTCCTTTCATTGTTAAATATGTATTTTTTCATGTACAAAATTATTTTTTAAAACCTTATCCATATTAGCGATATTTCACATAATTTTCAAGATATTAACTTGTAAAAAGTACATAATTGTTAATTCCAGTGTGCATATGAACCTTTCTTAGAGTGGTCTTAAAGAATAAGGTGTATAATATGAGCTCGTGAATGTATATTTAAGGAGTTTGTTATGAGAATCAAGAAAAATATGGTGGCAGGAATTTTGCTGACGTTGGTGTTGGCAGTTGTTGCAAAGCTTTTAGCACCATTTTTACCAAAATTGGGCGCAGAAGCATTGGCCATGTTAGCTGGAATTGTTTTAGGAAATACAGTGTTTGCTAATCAGCGGTGGGGTGCCGGTGTTAAATGGGCAGAAAAGTATCCAATTGAGATTGGAATTGCGTTGTTAGGACTAAATGTTACTTTGCAGAATATGGAATCACTCGGATGGAGTGGAGTTATCTTCATTTTGCTACAAATGACATTAACTATTTTATTTGTTATGTGGATTGGTGGTCGTGTCTTTAAGGTATCATCACAATCAGCAATGATGATGGGTGCTGGAAATGCTGTCTGTGGATCTAGTGCGATTGCATCAGTTGCACCAGCTGTTGGTGCGACAGATGATCAACGACGGACAACAGTTGCGACAGTTTCGCTAGCTGGAGTTGTCCTACTATTTGTTTTGCCAGTAATTGGACCAGCTATTTTGCCAAATAACATGATGGTTAGTGCCTTGATTGGTGGAACCGTACAATCTGTTGGTCAAGTTTCTGGTACTGCATCTTTGGTTGGTGGTAGCGTTGTTACCTTTGCTCCAATCTTTAAAATGCTACGTGTGATTATGTTGTCAGTTGTTGTTATTTTTATGGCAAAACATGCCTCAAAGCTTTCAGCACAAACAACAACGGCATCAGCAACAAAGAATAAGTTCAGTATTCCTTGGTTTGTTATTGTATTTATTATTTTCATGTTGTTTAATTCATTTGTGACGTTACCACATGTTCTTACTAATTCAGCACAAGAAATTACAAGTTTCTTTGGAGTTGTTAACTTGGCTGGTATTGGATTAAATCTAAAGTGGTCAACTATCAAGTCATCAGGTGCTAAATTCATGGGTTACGGTTTAGTTACAATCATTTTCCAAGTTGTCGTTGCACTTGCTTTGATTTACGTATTAATGGGATAAATTATTATATTAGCAGATTATCAAAATGTGTTTTTGGTAATCTGCTTTTTTATTATGCATAAAAATAGGTAATATCAGATTAATCATATTATTGTTACAATAAAGAATAGTGGGAATTCATATATTAATTATAATGAGGGAGGCTCCAAAAAAATGTTATTTACGGATTTAGAGAATTACGTTGTGTTTGATTTGGAGATGAATGGTAGTAACCAAATTATCGAAATTGGCGCACTTAAAATTACGGGTTCAAAAAATATTGAGAAATTCTCCGTGATTGTTAATAACCCCCCAGTAGGAAGTGCGATGAAGTCGTTTAAGTACATTACCAAAGCTATGGGTAATAAGGATGGTTGGATTACGCTAGATATGATTCATCATGGTATTTCTGAAGAGCGGGCATTAAGTCGATTTATGCGTTTTGTGGGTGATTATGCTGTTGTTGGTCATGCCATTGTTGATGGGGATGTACAGTTAATTAAAGAAGGTCTACAACGTAATAATTTAGGAAAATGGGATACTCGTGGTAAGTTGTATGACACGCAACAGATTCATGGTGCGATTATGGGTAATCCGCAAGATATTTCTTTAAAAGATTTAGCAGAGTTATATCAAGTTAATGTAGGTGAGCAAAAACATCGTGCATTAGCTGATTCAAAAGAGACGCTGGCTATCTTTTTAGCGATGAAAAAGGCTTGGAGTTAATACGCTGCAAGTCTTTTTTCGTTCATGAAAAATAATAACGAAAAAAATGAGATAAATTCTTATTTAAAAAGTATTGGGTTTTATGTCATGATTTGTTAGTATAATGTTCTGCTATTTAATAATTTAGTAGCTATTAAATAAGAAACGTACCATTATTATTTTCATTAACAATGGGCACGCGGAGGAAACGATTATGTTAATGTACACTAGACCAGCACAAATGAAAGATTTTCCAGAAATTTGGGCTGCATTCCAAGATGGCGTTGCATACTTGGGCGAGCAAGGCGCATCACAATGGCAAGGTGACGGTGCGCCAAGTGAAGCTTTATTTAAAAATGATATTGAAAACGGTTGGGGCATTGTTTTAATTTATGATGGTCAAGTTGCCGGCTATGGTTCATTGGTTCCAGGTCCTGAAGATGAATATGAAATTTTACAAGGTGAATGGGTTGGTGAAGAGCCTGAATATGTGGCCATTCATCGTGTGACAATTAATTCAGCTATTCGTGGTAAAGGCGTTGGGAAAACATTAACGCGTGATTTGGTTAATTTGGCCCGTGCGCGTGGTTATCGCGATATTCGCATTGATACATTTCCAGAAAATGTTATTATGCAAAATGTTATTAAAAAGACGGCATTTACATATAGAGGTATGGTGCCATTCGAATATGGTGATCGGTTAGGTTACCAATTATTAGTAGATTAATTTTTTATGAGACTTTTTTCATAAAAAATTTGACAATATTGCAAATTGGGCTTATTATCTAGAAGGTAAACTAAAAAAAGGAAGTGTAGATTATGCAAGGTCATTTGTCATTAACGCAAGCGTTTAGTTACTTTACGTATTTCGGTTAGTCATCCGAATTATGCGTAAAGTTATTTACGTTGAGCATTTGGATGACGGTAAAGGTATCCAAATGTGTGTGTGAAATCAAAAACACCTTGATATGCATTATCTGCATATACACGTATTGGATATGATTTATTATCCAATGCGTGTTTTTTTATTATATTTAGGTATTATTGGTATATATGACAATGATTTTAGTATTAATTACATAGAAGGAGATTGCGTATGGGAATGTGGCAACGAATGTTTAAAAAAGAGTCGTTAGACACCTATATGAGTAGTGATGAAAATTTTGAGAAAACATTAAATGCAAAAGATTTAATGGCTCTTGGAATTGGGGCGGTTATTGGATCAGGAATTTTCGTTTTGCCTGGAACGGTAGCCGCAACTACAACTGGGCCGGCGATTATTTTTAGTTTTATTTTGGCAGCTTTGGTATCTAGTTTGGTTGCAATGGCCTACTCTGAGATGTCTACGGCAATGCCAGTTGCGGGTTCAGCTTATTCATATGGAAATGTTATTTTTGGTGAAGTAATTGGTTGGGTCTTAGGATGGGCTTTGATTTTGGAGTACATGCTAAGTGTGTCTGCTGTGTCAACTGGCTGGTCAGCATATTTTGCTAACTTAATATCACCGTTAGTTAAAATTCCAACGGCACTATCAGGTGCCTTTGATCCAGCTCATGGTACTTATATTAATATTGTGGCTGTTGTGATTGTATTGTTAGTTGGATTATTGTTGCGTGGTGGTATGCGACAGTCAAAGCGTGTTGAAAATGCGATGGTTGTGTTGAAGTTGGTTATCATCTTGGCATTCATTGTGATTGGCTTCTTCTTCATTAAGAGTAGTAATTACCACCCACTTATTCCAGAGCGTATTAACGGCGCATTTGGTTGGCAAGGAATTATTACCGGAACATCAATGGTCTTCTTTGCTTTCTTGGGATTTGATGCTTTGTCATCATCTGCAGCTGAAGTTAAGAACCCTAAGCGTAATATGCCGATTGGTATTATTGGTACGTTGATTGTGGCTGCTATTTTGTACGGTGCAATGGGACTGGTTTTGACGGGGATGGTACATTACTCAAAGTTGAACGTTGCTGATCCAGCCGCTTTTGCACTACAACAAGTTGGTCAAAATTGGGCATCTTTGATTATTACAATTGGTGCACTAATTGGAATGGCAACAATGATGTACACAATGACTTATGCAGCTTCACGTTTGATTTATGCAGTCGGTCGTGATGGATTACTACCTGGTGGCGTTGGAAAAGTAAACAAGCATGGTAATCCTAATCGTGCCTTGGCAGTTGCAACAATTGTCATCGCCATCTTTAGTGGTTTGGTACCATTGGATAAGTTGGTTGATTTGGTTAACGTTGGAACTTTGTTGGCGTTCGTTGTTGTATCTATTGGAATTTTGCCATTACGTCACCGTAAGGACGTTAATCATGATGGTTACAAAATGCCAGGATATCCAGTTATGCCAATTGTTTCTGCCTTGTTATCAGGATTTTTGATTACGCAATTACATGCTGAAACTTTAATTGCAGCAGGTATTTGGTTTATCATTGGAATTGTTTTGTATATGACATACGGTATTCGTCATTCAAGAATGAATAAGTAAATAAATTTAAATGAAACCAAAATGGCTATTAGTCATTTTGGTTTTTATATTGTAGTCATATATTAATAACGGAGCTTGTAGATAATGTTGGCTGTGTGCTAAGATTGATTGTTAATGGAATTATAAAAATAGGAGTGAGCGTTTTGGAAAAAGAAAAAACGAATAAAGGAATGGTAACATTCGCGCTTTTTATTGCGACGTTTTTGAGTGCCATTGAGGGAACAATCGTTTCGACAGCGATGCCGACGATTGTTGGTGACCTTCATGGTATCTCGATTATGAATTGGGTGTTTTCAATTTTCTTAATGACAAGTACTTTGACGACACCTATTTATGGAAAACTAGCTGATAATATTGGGCGTAAGCCAGTGTTTATTAGTGGATTAATCATATTTTTAGCTGGATCAATGTTAAGTGGACTTTCAGCAAGTATGCCACAATTAATTTTTTGGCGTGCTATTCAAGGAATTGGTGCCGGTGCTGTTTTGCCGATATCAAATACAATTATTGCTGATATTTATCCACCAGAGAAACGTGCACAAATTATGGGAATTAATAATTCAGCCTGGGGTATTGCATCTGTTGCAGCGCCATTGTTAGGTGGTTTGATTGTTGATAACTTTAGTTGGCGTTGGGTATTCTTTATTAATGTACCATTCGGCTTGTTATCAATGGGATTAATTATTGCGTTCCTAAAAGAAAATGCTCGTGTTGGGCACAGTCGTTTGGATGTCTGGGGTGTTGTTTGGTTGTCAGTTGCCATATCAGGATTATTATATGGTGTTGAGTTAATCAACAAGACAACGATAAACGTGTTTGCTGTTGTAATTGTGTTTGCGATGGCAATTATAGGGTTACTTTTGTTTATTAGACAAGAGAAACGCGCAGCTGATCCAATTATTTTGCTTGATTTATTTAAGAATCCGACATTTGCCATACAAAATTTTGCGGTAGGAATGATGTCAGTATTCTTGATTGCGTTTGATGTTTATATTCCATCATGGACACAAGGAATATTAGGCTTGCCAGCCACATTAGCAGGCTTTGCGACAACGCCTAGTTCAATCTTTTGGATTGTTGGATCTTTCTTTGCTGGTAAAATGTTATCAAAGTTAAAGCCACAAAAGATTTTGATGATTAGTATGGGATTGTTAGTTGTTGGTGGAACAGTTATTGCGTTATTGCCAGCAAATGTTTCATTCTATGTATTCTTATTTATCGGTATTTTCTTAGGAATGGGATTTGGTATTACTGTCACTGGCTCAACGATTATTTCACAGAGCGTCGTTGCACCACAACATATTGGAATGGCAACGTCATTTAATACATTAATCCGTAGTTTGTCACAGAGTATTTTTATCTCAATTTTTGGTATTGTTATGAACCAATCGTTACTACATGGTATATCACAACATCCAGAAGCACACTTAAATGTGGATATGTTCAATAAAATGATTAATCCACATACGGTAAATGAGTTACCTAATAAATTGGTACCAGTTATGCATAACATTTATCATTCTGGTTTAAAAAATATCTTTATCATTGCTGTTGTATGTATGGCATTAGCATTCATTTACAATTTGAAGCATCAAGATCAAGATGTTGTACAATAATCCGATGATTTTATAAATTGTAAAGAAAAAAGCGTTTCGAAATTAATCGAAACGCTTTTTCTTTATGTTGTTTTTAATGGATGGAATAAATATTACTCAAAAATCGTATGAGCGATATTTTCGGCATCAATCAAATTTTTATCCGAAATATCAGGGCGAGGTGAGAAGGTTGTAAACCATGACCAACCTTCTGTTGGAACTCCCCAGATAAATAGCCCAGGAACTTCTTGGTCGTGGGTATCGATTGCAGTTAACGTATCTTTATTCATACGCATACCACCGACTGAGTAAGTCGTACCATCTGAACGTGTATACGTTGCTTCACTCAATAATTCGTGGTCACGTAAATTAGCTAACAAAGTATTGTTTGTATTTGTTAGTGATAGTGGTGATAAATGTGCCTCAACTAGATTATCTACTGTCCAACGGTTGTGACGACTATCTGTGACAACGTAATGCGTGTCTTGAATGTCTACTTTTAGACCAGGTCCGGCAACTGTTAATAAGCCAGCTTCAATTAGTGCACGCATTTGCTCAATACGCAAAATTGGTGGGCCAACTGAAATTAATGAGTTGAATGGGTTGAAATGCTTTAAGAATTTCTCGTATTCATCGTCATTAAGATAACCAGCATCTAAATAGTGACGAATAACTGAACGGATGTCACGTAACATATCAAATGCACCGGCGTATGGTGCATCATCATTACCCTTGTAAGCATCATTGATATCCCATGTTAAGTAGTTCATCATGAAGTCGCTATATTCGACTTCTTCAGGAACATCAGCGACAGGATCAAGGATGCGCTTCCAATCCATGATGTATTCTTCGGCAACACCAAATTGGCGAGCTGTTGTATTTAAATCATCACTTTCAGCTAAAGCAGTCATAAAGTGGTTAGCATTAAATGGCCAGGTAATACCAAAATCATTAATTGTATTACGATAATGCTTATATTCTAGCTCTTTTTTCAATAATTTGAAAAAGGCATCATAAGATAATTGACCATCATTTTCGGCGGCTAACTTATCTAAATTCTTATTTGTAAAGAATAGGGGCTTATAGCCGGCATTGACTTTTTGATTGATACCACGTGCATGTAGCGGCAACCCACGGCGTGAACCAGCAATAATATGAGGCTCATTACCAGAAGGTAGATAGTACAAAACACTATTGTTATCACGTGCGAAACGACCACCGCGACCAATTGTTAGCTTGGCTAGGTAGTCAAAAAAGCTTAAACCTAATCCGCGAAGAACAACTTTTTGACGAGCTGGAATTGCATCTAAATGCGCTTCAGCTGGATGAGTTGGCGCGATGTAAAGCATATTTTTGTTGGCATCAGCGGCATCGGCAAAGGCTTGTTGTTCTGGTGACAAGACGCTATCAGTCATACCAGTTGCTAAAATAACTTTGTCGGCAATAAATGACTTACCATCTGCTAAGGTAACAGTGTATTGTGAATCTTGGCGTGCAACGTCAGTAATTTGCTTGCGCTCATAAGATAAGATAACGTTACCAGGTACCTGTGAACCTAAACGTTCATAGAACCATTGTGCGTAGGCACCGAAAAGGGCACGTGAGGTAAAACGATTAGGATTAATGCGGGCAATTTCATCTAGAAAATGTTCTTCATTAATAAATTGACGACGTTCTACATATTCTTTACCGTATGTAACGGCCCACTCGTAAAAATTAGGACCATAAGTAGCTGTGGCAGCATGATTTGGCACTGAAGGATCTGGGAATAACGTCAGTTGGCGTGTGACTGTATTCATCAAAAAAGTAGGATCTTGGTCCGGATTCCAAACACGTCCGCCAATTGGGAAGTTATCATATAAGGTAATGTCAATTGGGTCTGTAGTACCCTTAGCGTAAGACATAAGGCGTTCTAATAATGTTAAATTACGTGGTCCGGCACCGACTAAAACAATTTTCATTGGGTGCTGCTCTCTTTCTTAAAGTTTGATAATTCGTCTGGCGAATAAATACCAATATCTTTGACATAAATATTACCAGATCTTTTAAGTCCTTCGTTTTGCAAAAGGCCTTTCTTAGGATAGGCAAAGGTAACGGTTGCAGTGGCACGAATGGCTGAGCCTAAAATTGCGCCAGTTGTGGCATGTAATCCTGAAGGAATATCAACCGAAACGACTGGAATATTAGCAGAATTAACACGCTTAATCATGTCACCAAGTTTAACTGGGACATGTTTTGATAATCCAGCCCCAAATAGGGCATCAATAATAACGGTGTAGTGACGGAAATCACGCACACGACTATGTGGCATAATACCATAATTACGGGCGATGTCTAATTGTTTAGCAGTATTGGGAGTGGCGCGATGCTCATCTCCTAGTAATAGTAAATCAACGTTAACTCCTTTTTGAGCTAACATTCGGGTAACGGCAATCCCATCACCACCATTATTGCCTAATCCAGCAATGACTAGCACATTGGATAAATCAAAATTACCAGCCCCTAGTACATCAATAACAGCCATAGCTGCTCGTTCCATTAATACTAATGGATGAACACCAATTTCATCAATGGTATAGTGGCTAAATCGTTGCATTTCTTGTGCAGTGACTGACTCAATCATGAAAAGCAATCTCCTTGTAAATTTTATATTAATAATCAATTATTACGTTCACTGTTTATTATATCGCAACTGACTGTTAAAATGTTTCTAGTACAATATTTTTTAATATAAAGTAAGAAAAAAGGAGGAGAGTGACAATGGATGTTGAAAAAATTCCAGAAGATATGCAAGATGTTCGTGATCGCGTTGCATTAATGGCGGGTCGTGGATTTACTGTATCTGAAGAAGATGTCATTAAAGAAGCCTTGAAAGCCGGTTTTCAATCAATCGTTGATGAAAAAATGGATGGTAATTATTATACTGTACGCTGGGATGAAAAGTTTAATGCTTTACAAATCTTAGGTATGGATAATGAGTTAGTTGGATCAGCTGTCCCAAAGGAAGATGGACCTGATTTTATCAAGCAATTTGAGGCAAACGCAACTAACACTTGGTATGCTTTGGATAAGGAAGCTTTAAAAGTTATTGGACGTTAAGTTTAAAAATTGGTAAATAAAGCTGATTTTAAGTGCAATATTGTTATATAGTTAATGTTAGTTTATTTATTTCGTTATTAAACGAAGCAATCTCATTTAAGGAGCAATTATAGATTATGGAAAGTAATATGCGTAAATATCTAGCAGAGTTCTTCGGAACTTTGATGTTAGTCGCTGTAGGTACTGGTACGGTGGTATTAGTTGGCCTACAAACAGGTCCACTTCCTGTTGCCTTGGCATTTGGTATCGCTTTAGCAGCTGGTGCCTATGCCTTTGGCCCAATTTCAGGTGGTCACTTTAACCCAGCTGTTTCTTTGGGTGCAGCCATTAACGGCCGTATCACTTGGGGAGAATTTGTTGGTTATGTGATTTCACAATTAATCGGTGGTCTTGCAGGTTCAGCTGTTGTATGGGCAATCATGCAAAGTGTTGGTGCTAACGCCACAATGATCAAGCAAGTTGGTTTCGGTCAAACTGATTATACAGCTCCTGTATCATTTATTGGTGCAACTATTATTGAGTTGATTTTGACATTCTTGTTCGTTCTAGTTATTTTGATGGTAACTTCAAAGAAGGCTTCTGCATCTTCAGTAGCAGCTCCAATGATTATTGGTTTGACATTGGCTGCATTGATCACTGTCGGTGTTTCAGTTACTGGTGCTTCATTGAACCCTGCACGTTCATTTGGACCAGCAATCTTCTTCGCAATGTTCGGCTCAGCAACAGCATTGACTCACATTGCTGCATACTTCATCGGACCTTTGGTTGGTGGTGCATTAGCTGCACTAGTTGCTAAGTACGGTCTTGGATCAGAAGAATAATAGCGTTTAAAAATAAAGCCATGGTAAACGGAAATGTTTACCATGGCTTTTTTGTGTTTATTGCTTATTTTGTACTTTAAAACGGTAGTTATATCCGCTCTTCATAAACGCGATAAATTTTCAATCCAGGTAATATAAGCCCAATTTTGACCCAGACGCCTGACAGCGTCAGGGCACAAAACAGGTCTTATACCGGAATGTTACCCGCAGATTGGCAAGGCTCTTCCTAAACGCGATAAACTACCAGTCCGTCAAAAATAAGCAATAAATATGTCATACGCCTACGCTTTGCTCCGGCAGCATGCCAAATTTATCACTTATTTTGGACTTCAAAACGGTAGTTATATCAGCTCTTCCTTAATCATGCGCAATCCTTGCTTCCGCTGCCGCTGCAATGGCGGCCACAATATCGTCGATGAAAGTGTTAACTCGGCCACCATCGTGTTGTTCGTCATTTAATTGACCAACGATACCGGGCTTTGTGCGATCTAGATAACCAAAATTGGTCCATGAAATCGTACCGTATACGCCAAGAATTGACATTACTAATTGTTCATCAATACCATACGTTGCGTGGTCACGACTAATGCGGTCTTGTAATGGTGCAGGCAATTGATTTGCTTCAGCTAGGTCATCAATTGCTAAACCAGTCATAATTGCGTCTTGCACCTCAGTCTTGTGTAGGACGTGTTTGATAGAGTCAACGGCATCTTCGTGAGTCATATCAGGAATGTGATCCTTTTGACCGGCAACGGTTAATTCAGCGATTGCGTCTAGACTAACACCACGGTCAGCCAACATTTTAACAACATCTTCATAGTAATCACGTTCAGTAAATAACATCTTTGGGTAAACTCCTTGTTTAATGATGGCCTTATTGTATCAAAGATAGTCGGATATTAAAATTCCGTCATAGTTAATATTGTTTTTCCTTGTAATGAATGTTGACGTGCTTGTTCGTGAATATTTTGTAAGTTAGTTAAGGTAAAGGGTAAAATTTGACCGATACGAATTGTAATTTTTCCTGCTGCCATGTCATCAAACAAGGCTTGTAAGTTTGGACGTTTACCATCTGAGAAAGTGCTGGCAGCATCAATATTAAAGCTGGCAACGGCATCTTCGTCTAGACTAGCTAGGCTACGTAATACGCCACCTTTCTTTAAAATTTTAGCTGATTGAATAGAAACCTGCCCCCCGATTGTATCTAACACAGCATCGAAATCAGAAAGTTCATTTTCATAGGCAGTATTATAATCAACTGGCGTAACATTACCAAATGATTTTAAGTAGTCAAAGTCAGCAGGCTTAGCCGTTGCAAAGACTTTTGCACCAATGTTTAGTGCAGCCTGAATCGCTACGGAACCAACCGCACCAGCACCACCTTGAATAAGGACCTTTTGACCTGGTTGCACATTTAAATCGCGATGAATCATTTGGTATCCAGTTGCCGCACCAATAACAGCAGCAACGGCGTGGGCGTCATCAATATTATCAGGAACTTTAGTGGCAGCAGATTGACCAACTGGTACTAATTGCGCATATGTTTTTTGATGGCGGGTTGCAGCGATGCGATCACCAACTTTGAAATCAGTAACGTCAGAGCCAATTGCAATGACTTCACCAACAACACTAGAACCAGGAATTAAAGGCAATTCTTCGGAATTCCCCATATTTCCAGCGATAAACTTTACGTCATACGGATCGATAGCGATAGCATGATTTTTCACCAATACTTGTTTTTTTAATAATTTAGGCGTTTCAGTTGTAATGGTTGTGAGTCCAGTTACTGGACCATATTGATTTAGTTGAATTGCTTTCATGTTCATATCTCCTAATATTTATATACATCAATAGTGTAACTTAATTTTCTTTTTAAAGGCATAATAAAGAATATTAAATATGCAATATAGATAAAATTGCTTACTTTATGAGAGCAAATTAAAATAAAATTAAAAAACAGTTGTCAAACAATAAGGGCTGTGGTAATTTATTCATATACTAAATCACGAACAAAAGGAGGGCAGACCGTATGAATAAGAATAATTTAAAATTTAATATGATGACGTCCTCTGACTCAACTGTGTTACCAAACAGTTGGGTATTTTGAGGTGATTAATTAACTATCACTAATAAAAGCCATTCAACT
This sequence comes from Weissella bombi, assembly GCF_900094835.1. GTDB lineage: Bacteria > Bacillota > Bacilli > Lactobacillales > Lactobacillaceae > Weissella > Weissella bombi. The sequence goes on from NZ_FMAO01000002.1 coordinate 165,472, forward strand.
TGGGTAATACAGGTTTACTGCTATTACCCAGGATGAATGGCTTTTTTGTTTGGAATAAAGGAGAAGATATATGGAAACAGGCAAGCATGAATTAAGGCGCTCGATGGGCGTGTGGACGGGGATTTCGGTTGTAATTGGAACAGTCATTGGGTCAGGGATTTTCTTTAAACAAGGACAAGTTTTAGAGACAGCAGGGGGCACAAATGCTGGTTTAGCAGCATGGTTAATCGGTGGTTTGATTACATTAGCGGGTGGTTTAACAGTATCAGAAGTTGGATCAAGAATTCCTGAAACTGGTGGCATTTATGTTTATATGAAGAAATTATACGGTGAATTTGTCGGCTTTTTGACAGGTTGGACGCAGGTTGCCATTTATGCACCAGCAATTATTGCCTCAGTGACTGCATACTTTTCACAATTATTTGCAGACTTTTTTGGGATTCCGATGCAATGGGTACCTGTCATTGGCATTATTACATTAATCTTGATTACGACAATGAATTCATTTGATAATCGTATTGCAAGCGCCTTTCAAGTTACGACAACAAGTATTAAGCTAATTCCGATTGCTGCATTAATTATTTTTGGTATGTTTTTTGGTAAGGCAGATGCGTTGGGACAAACGGTAGCTCATGTTACGTCAACAGCGTCTGGAAACTTTGGATTAGCTATTTTAGCAACACTATTTGCTTATGATGGTTGGGCAACGTTGGCAAATTTGGGTGGTGAGTTAAAAAATCCAAGTAAGAATTTACCAAGAGCAATTATTTTTGGATTGTTGATTGTTATTTTAGCTTATGTTGGTGTGACTTATGGTATTTATCAAGCAGTTCCAGCAAATCAAATTGTTGCGCTAGATAGTCAGGTGCCGTATACCGTTGCAAAACAAGCTTTTGGTCAAGTAGGAGGTAAGTTACTAGCGATTGGTATTTTAGTTTCAATGGCAGGAACGTTAAATGGAAAAATGTTGGCATTTCCACGTATGGTCTATGCAATGGCTGATGAGGGCGTTTTACCTCGCTTTTTAAAGCGTATTAATAAGGCAAAGGAACCAATTGCGGCATTATGGACCACGGCTGGTTTAGCTATGATTCTAATTGTCATTTCAGGTGCTGATTGGCTGTCAGATATGGCTGTGTTTGTTATTTGGTTGTTTTATGCGGCAACATTCTGTGGTGTTTTTATTTTAAGAGTACAGGATCGTAAAAATGGTGTTGAGCAGGATGCAACTTTATTTAAAGTACCGTTGTATCCATTGGTACCTATAATTGCAATTGGCGGTGCTTTGTTTGTGTTAATTAATACTCTGATTGCTAGCTTTTCAATGGTTTTGATTTCGTTTGTTTTTGTTGCTATTGGTATCCCAGTTTATTATTATTACCAAGTTAAAAATAAATAATACTGATGAATTAACTACTTATAGGAATACGTAAAATTACCTGCTTATTATAAAAGTATGCGATAATAAATGTACAAGTATAATTAGTAGGGAGTGCATTCGGATGGGAAAATATCATGTGACAAATTATGAACAAATGTCGTTTGATGATTTTAATCAACCAACTGGTTTACCAATTAATCGAGATAATCGATGGGTTGTGCGTGCTGATAATATGCCATGGCATGATTTGGAAGGGCAATATGCGATGGTTTTTACGAGTAATCGTGGACCTAAACCCTTACCATTTCGATTGGTATTTGGTGCTTTGATGATTCAACAGTTGTTAGAATTAACAGATGAAGAAACATTGGAACAAATTAAAGAAAATCCGTACCTACAATATTTTGTCGGTTTACCTGGTTATGTGTATGAACGGCCGTTTAGTTCATCAACATTAAGTCGTGCGCGACAACGTATTGGTGATACGGAAGTTTTGACCATGGTGAATGAAATGGAAGATTTAATGGCGCAAAAAGGCATTACTTCTAAAATTGGTAGACAACATTAGTTATAAAAATAAAGCTCTGCGCTTGTCGAATCGGCAAACGTAGAGCTTTTTAGTTAATCTATTTGTTTATTATTAGATTTACGTGCTTGAATGAAGTAGATAATTGATAACAAAATTAGGAAGCCTGCACCAATACTTACCGAAATACGTGTATCAGGATTGATAAACATAAAAATGACGATGACGATTAATGCTAGTAGGGCAAAGTAATTTGTTAATGGGTAAAGTGGCATTTTAAATGGATGCTTTTCCATCAAATTTTTATTAGCAGCTCTAAAGCGTAGCTCTGAAACTAGAATAACGAACCAAGGTACCATACCTGGTAGCACACTAGAACTATAAACTAACACAAATAGGTCAGCAGTTGATTTGCTATAGGCTGTGAAAACTGTGTTTAAAATAAGACCAAGTAAGATACCACCAGAAATGGCTAAGATAGAAACATAAGGTACTTGATGTGAAGAAATTTTAGATAAAACCTTCGTTGTTTGACCATCTCTTGATAATTTGAATAACATACGACTTGAACTGTAAATACCTGAATTTGCACCAGACATAGCAGCAGTTAGCACAACGAAGTTAATAATTCCGGCCGCTCCTGAAATTCCGACTTTAGCAAATGTTTCAACGAATGGTGATCCAACAGCATCCAGTTGATTCCATGGATAAATTGTTACGATAACAAAAATAGCACCAATATAGAAAATCAAAATACGCCAAACAATTGAGCGAACAGATGCGATAATGGCATGTTTTGGATGTTCAGCTTCACCGGCTGTAATACCAAGAACTTCAATACCTTGGTATGAACCCACAACGATTGATAGGGCGAAGATAAATCCTTTAACACCACCCGTAAAGAAACCACCATGAGCCCATAGGTTAGATAAACCAACAGCATGCCAGTTATTACCCAGTCCTAAGAAGATAACCATCAAACCAAGTACAATCATGATGATAATTGTAACAACTTTAATCATTGCAAAATAAAATTCCATGGTACCGTATGCTTTGGCTGAAGCAAGATTAGCTAATGTTAGGGTAGCAATAACAACCACACCAGAAATCCAACCTGGTAAATGAGGCCACCAATAATTTAAATAAGTGCTAACAGCAACAACCTCACTAATACCAACAACGATATATTGGAAAACATTACTCCATTTTGTTAGATAACCTGCTAAAGGGTGGATGTAATTTGAAGCATAGTCAGCGAATGATCCGGTTGATGGGTTGATAAAAATCATCTCACCTAAGGCACGCATGACTAAGTATAGTAGGATACCTACAAATGCGTAAGCTAATAGAACTGAAGGACCAGTCCACTGAATGGTTGAAGTAGAACCCATGAACAGGCCGACCCCGATTGTTCCCCCCAGGGCGATCATTTGCATCTGACCACCCGTTAAGGACCGTTTTAATTCTAATTTACTTCTGTCTTGCTTCATAAGCTTTTCTCCTTTTTGTTTAAAGAGTATACAAAAAACCCATCCAATTAACCTGCACCGCGAAAAAAGGGTGTCGAGCTGATTGGATGGGTTGCTAATAATCAATAGTTTATTAATAGCACGCTAAATTCCCCAACCAGCCAAGATGGTGGTTGAGGTGGTGGTCGTTATTAAATTGTTATTTTCCATTTTAGACTTAAACATAATGAATGACCTCCATGCGTTAATTAATAACTAGAAGAATAGCATTATTATTTATTAAATTCAAGGGTTATTTTGAAATAATGAAAATTATCGACTTGTTTATTAATCAAATAATAAGAATTTAGTCAGCATTTTCTAATTTTTGATGAGAAAATTTTATCAGTTATATGCCGCTGGTTAATAAATCAGGTGGTGAATAATAATAAATTTTTGCAAGAGGAAAACAATGCGTAAATTAACATTATGGCAAAAAATGTGTCGGTGTGAGAGTCCACAACATTATGCGGATAAAGATGGTAAATTAAAAGCAGTATTGGGTAAACGAGAAATGATTGCGATGGGGATTGGAACTGTGATTGGTGCAGGTGTCTTTACCATGCCCGGAATTGTAGCTGCTGAATATGCTGGACCTGCGGTTGTTATTTCGTTTATTTTGGCTGCCTTAATTGCTGGACTGGCAGCTTTGGCTTATGCCGAATTGGCATCAGCAATGCCTTTTGCGGGTTCAATTTATTCTTGGGCTAACGTTATTTTTGGTGAATTTATTGGATGGTTAGCTGGGTGGGCAATTTTGGCTGAATATTTAATTGCATTAGCATTGGTATCTTCGGCCTGGTCATCATATTTTCAAGGCTATTTAACGGGGTTCGGGTTCGAATTACCGCAATTTTTTCAAGCAGCGTTTAATATTAATAATGGAACTGGATTTGATTTGTTTGGTGCGTTAGCAATTTTATTAGTTGGTTATTTAGCGTGTCGCGGTTTAAAAAATATTGCTCGCATTGAAAATTGGTTGGTGATTGGAAAAATTTTAGTTATTATCTTGTTTATCTTAGTTGGACTGACAGCTGTGCAAGTGAATAATTGGGTGCCCTTTGTACCACAACATCAACCGGGGACACATTTTGGTGGGATGACTGGTATTTTAGCAGGTGCAACACAAATATTTTTTGCATACATTGGCTTTGATACGATTGCCGCTAATTCAGCTGAAGTAAAAAATCCACAAAAAACAATGCCTCAAGCAATTATTGGGACATTAATTATTGCAACAGCCTTGTTTGTTGGTGTTGCGGCAGTACTAACGGGAATGTTTCCATATGAAAAATTTTTAAATAATGCTGAGCCAGCAGCTTGGGCATTACGAGAATCTGGCCATTTATTTACAGCTAATTTGTTGTCGGTCGTTGCATTGGTAGGGATGTTTTCAGGGTTAGTAGCATTGCTAATTGGTGGTTCGCGTCTTATTTATTCATTTGGCCGTGATGGGTTAATGCCCCGACAGTTTGCAAGGATGGATCAAAAGGGATTACCTAAGACAGCTGTTATTATGATAACGATTATTGCGATTATTTTAGGTGCAGTTTTTCCAATTGGCATGCTTGCTAACTTAGTTTCAGCTGGCACATTATTAGCATTTATTGTGGCTGGACTTGCGGTTTTGCGATTACGAAAGCGACAAGATATTGTACACAATGGCTTTAAAATGCCCTGGTTTCCTATTTTACCAATTATGACGGTGTTAGCCTCATTTATCTTATTGTGTTCATTAAACATGGCCGCCATTTGGTTAATGATTGCTTGGTTGGTCGTTGGTATGTTGGTATATTTTTTTTACGGTAGTCAACATGATTAAAAAATAAAATTATTTATTGGAAGCCCAAAGGGTGAAGGCCCTTTAGAGGCTTTATTTTTATTTAACGGTATATTGAGAAAAGTAAGTGTGCGATAATAAGCAATAAGATACGTTTAGATATGGGAGAAAGCCGATGAAAAAATTATTGGTTTTAACGACAGGTGGAACAATTGCCTCTACCAAAACAGAGCAAGGTTTAGCACCTGGGATGACAGCTGATGAATTGATGACTTATGTTGTTCCACGGGATAATGTTCAAATGTCAGTTGAAAATATTATGGGAAAAGATTCAACCAATATGCAACCGGAAGATTGGTTGATTATTGCTGGTCGAATTTTAGAACATGAGGATGAATTTGATGGCTTTATTGTGACTCATGGTACTGATACTATGGGCTACACAGCTGCGGCATTGTCATATTTATTGTATGGCGTTAAAAAGCCAGTTGCACTAACAGGTTCACAGATTCCGTTGGGAGAGTTACAAACGGATGCGATTCGAAATTTGGACGATGCTGTGACGTTTGTTAGTCAAACTCATTTAACCGGGGTTTATTTAGTGTTTAATGGTTTGGTTATGATGGGAACGCGAGCTGTGAAGACAAAAACTAAAAGTTATGATGCGTTTGAAAGTATTAATTATCCATATTTAGCTAGTGTGAATGCTGGCGAAATGGTGTCATTATATGAACCAGAACATGAAGAACATCAGTTGAAATCGCACGCTTCATTAGATCCAAATATATTTGTACTAAAGGCCTTTCCAGGATTGTCAGTTGATATTTTTGATTATTTAGTAGACCATACCCATGGTGTCATTATTGAAAGTTTTGGTAATGGTGGTTTACCATTTCAAAGACGTAATTTGATTCCTGGTATTGAAAAATTAATTGCAGCAAATATTCCAGTTATTATCACAACACAGATTTTAGAAGAAGGCCAAGATATTAATTTGTATGAGGTTGGTAAACGTGTTGCTGATGCAGGCGGCGTGACTGTTGGTGATATGAATACAGAAGCTGTTGTTGCTAAGTTGATGTGGGTGCTAGATCAAACACATGATCCGCAAACAATCACAAAGATGATTCAAACACAAACATCACATGATATCGGTTTCGTTTAATTAGTATGCTTTAGGAGGGACAAATGGCAAAATTATCATATGATATTTTAGAAAAATTTGGTTCACTATCAACTAGCAAGAGTGGTTGGGAACTACAATTGAATTTCGTACAATGGGGTGATAATAAACCTAAGTTTGATTTGCGATCATGGTCACCCGACAATAGTAAAATGGGTAAAGGATTGACGCTGTCACATGAAGAGATAGTAGCCTTGAACAAGTTATTAACGGAGATTTTATCTGCCGAACATGCGCCTATTATCGATAATACGGTTGTTGAAGAACCCGAAGAAAATGAAGAAGGTCATCCTAAATGGGGTCGTTTGGACGATATGTAATTAATGGGTTGGGATACCTGAAATCCTGTTTTTTATTACATTTTTAAGGACATCAGTTCACTATTTGGTGAGTTTGGTGTCTTTTTTATTATGATGAAAAAAGTTAGTTAATGATGTTATTGTTGCACGTTGTTTTGTTGTCTACACTGGTAACAGCGCTTTTGAAATGGGGACAAGACAATGAAATTTGCGATTATTGATGGTATGCTTGCGCAGCGTCAACAATTAGATGTGGTAGTTGTAGCAAATTGGTTAAGTAATCAGGTTAATAAGGTTATCGTTTTAACAGATTTTATGATGTTTGGTTATGCCAAACAACTCTACCAAGCATTGCAAGACAATGATGATACTTGGCAATTTGTACAAAAAGAAAGCATCGTAATGATGCATAAAGAAAAAACGTTCCGCAGTTTGGAACGTCAATTAATAGGTAATGGGACATTACATATTTTTGATTTTAGTCAGATGACAGTTGTTGTGCCTTATGTTGATAGGAAGAGTTCAGAACATTTTTCTAATCAAATAGAACAAATTTCTGATTACTTGTATGGACAGATGAAACCAATGTGTTTATTGCCACCACAACATATTGTTGAGCATCTGGTTACTAAAGGTTGGCGTTATGCCAACGCGCAGACTAATTTAGGACCGATAACTTTAACTGACGCAACTACGACTAGTAAAGTGAATAAAATTGTATATCATAATCAACCATTACCTAATAGTATTTTGTTGACTTTATTAAATTAAGGCTTGCTAGTAATCATAATAGTAACGGTTGAGGTGGCAGTTTTTTGTTGAGTTTCTTCTATAAAAATGTCGACTTGCCAAGTTTGAATACGATGGCCTAGTTTTATTGGTGTCGCATTTGCTATTAGGGTCCCTTGATTTGCAGGCGATAGATGGTGCGTATGAATATCAACACCAACGGGGATGTGTTTGTCATCGGTTATAGATGCTTGGGCTCCCAAGCTAGATGCAGTTTCAGCTAAAAAGGCATTGATACCGCCATGCACGATACCATAAGGTTGTTTGATGTTATCTGAAATAGGTAAGCGAATAATAGTTTTCTCAGCTGAAATGGTGTCAGTTTGCACATTTAGATACTCTAGAGCGTTCATCATGAAACCTCACTTAATATAGATTATTATTCATCATTCTAATATTAATTTGGAAAAAATAATAGAAAAAGTTATACTACTAATAGTGTTTACAGCATAAAAAGAACAAAAAATAGGAAGTGCAGAAGAGATATGACAGTAGAATGGTCAACAGTTAAAGAATATTCAGAAATTTTCTTTGAGCGTGCCGATGCCATCGCAAAAATAACGATGAATAATCCACGACACCACAATGCATTTACACCAGATATGGTGCAAGAAATGATTGATGCGTTTTCAATTGCGCGCGATGATGCCTCAATTGGCGTTATTATTTTAACCGGTGAAGGTGATAAGGCCTTTTCATCTGGTGGTGATCAATCAGTTCGTGGTAATGGTGGTTATGTTGGACATGATCACATTGCTCGTTTGAATGTTTTGGACCTACAACACTTGATGCGTATCATTCCTAAGCCAATTATTGCAATGGTTAAGGGATGGTCAGTTGGTGGTGGTAACATTTTGCAACTAGTTTGTGATTTGACGATTGCCGCTGATAACGCTATGTTTGGTCAAACAGGACCTAAGGTTGGTTCATTTGATGCTGGTTATGGTTCAGGTTACTTGGCACGTGTTATCGGTCATAAGCGTGCCAAAGAAGTTTGGTTCTTAAATAAGTTCTACACAGCAAAAGAAGCTTATGATATGAACTGGATTAACCGTGTAGTACCATTGGCAGAAGTTGAAGATGCAACGATTGAATGGGCTAATATCATTTTGCAAAAGTCACCAACTGCTTTGCGCTTTATTAAGGCCGCAATGAATGCAGATACTGACGGTTTGGCTGGTTTGCAACAATTCGCTGGGGATGCAACGATGTTGTACTACACAACTGATGAAGGAAAAGAAGGAAAGAACGCCTTCCTAGAAAAGCGCGATCCTGATTTTTCAAAGTATCCAAAATTCCCATAAATAAATGATGAGACTCGATAGGTGACCATTAATAATGGCAGCTGTTGAGTTTTTTATCGTTTAAGGATAATTTTAAAAAAGGAATGAATATGGATAATTGGCTAATAAAAAGAGCACAGTTAACGCCTGATCGCTTAGCTGTACATTATCAAGATACTAGGTTAACTTTTGCACAGATGAAAGATCGTGTATTAAAGTTAGCTTCTCAATTGGCAGTCTATACGCAAAATCAAGAACGTGTGGCTGTGATTACATCAAATAATTTACAAGGTTATTTGATGATTTTGGCTGTGCAACAGTTAGGTAAGACGGTTGTTCTAATTAATCGTCGTCTAGCTGCGCGAGAAATTGATTTTCAGTTAAAAGATGCAGCTATTAATGTTGTTGTGCAGGATGATGATTTTAATTTAACGTTATCAAACGTGCAACAACTGACATTTGCAAAAATCTCTGATACAACTGTTGTGGATACTATAACACCAGTGTCTGACTTTGATTTAGAAAAAGTTACATCAATTATGTATACATCAGGCACGACGGGTAATCCCAAAGGTGTAATGCAAACATTTGGTAATCATTTTTATTCAGCTGTTGGTTCAGCATTGAATTTAGGTATTATGCCAAATGACGTTTGGCTAGCTGTAGTACCGATTTTTCATATTAGTGGTTTATCAATTATGATGCGCTCATTGATTTACGGTATGGGTGTACGTTTGGTTGAAAAGTTTGATGTTCAGAAAATTAATGATATTTTGCTTGCTGGTGAGGTAACAACAATTTCTGTGGTACCGATGATGTTGACGCGTTTGTTAGCGGCTTTGCCTACGAATACGCAATATCATCGTAATTTTCGGACGATGTTATTAGGTGGCGGACCTACTGATTTAACGACTCTGCAGAAAGCAACAAATGCTGGTATTGAAGTTGTACAATCGTACGGCATGACTGAAACTGCATCACAAGTAATCGCTTTAGATGCTGCAAACGCACCACGTAAAATTGGTTCGGCTGGTCAACCACTATTGCCGGTTTCCTTGCGGATTGCACATCCAGATAATAAACAACATGGGCGCATTCAAATTAAGTCACCAACATTAGCAGTCGGTTATTTGAATCAACCAGAAAAATATGCAGATTCATTTGAAGACGGTTGGTTTGATACTGGTGACATGGGTTGGATCGATGATGAAGGATTCTTGTATATTGATGGTCGTGAGGGTGATATGATTTCGTCGGGTGGTGAAAATGTTTTCCCTGATGAAATTGAAAGTGCTTATGCGGAGCTATCTGAAATTGCACAAATAGCTGTCGTGGGTGTGCCTGATGAAAAATGGGGTGCAGTACCAATTGCCTTTATTACTTTTAAAGATAATAACGTATTATCCCAAGAAGCTTTGCGTGATTTTGGTCGCGAAATGCTAGCACATTACAAAGTACCCGCTAGATTCTATCAACTTGATGAATTTCCAAGAACAGCTAGTGGCAAAGTACAGCGTCATAAGTTAATGGATGTTATGTCGCATGCTACTCTTATAAATTAATGATTTGAATTTTTTAGATGAAAGTTTATAATAGTCAGTAATCTAGGAAAGGGGGTGATACGTTTTGGCAGATTTAAACAATCAACGAAACGTATCGCCCTTGTAAAAGGAAACAAGGGCGATACGTTCTGTAAGTTAGTAGATAACTACTAACATGATTATGCAGATTGTAATTAATGAGCATAATCAGAGGCATCAAGTGACGAGCTTGGTGCTTTTTTATTACCATGATATAATCGTGGGGAAACAAGAAAATAAGTTAAATGAGGTGTTAAGAATGGAGATCATTGATGTTACGCCAAATACACAAAACGATTGGAAACGCGTTTATGATGAGGCGTTTCCACCATATGAACAACGACCAATTTCGGAATTGTTTGACCTTGTTGAACAACAAGATGCAATAAAGATGCAAGTTGTTGTTGATGAACAAAATGTCGTTGGTATTGTTTATTTATGTGAAATTGGACTATCAAAAGCGTTTGTATTGTATTTTGCTATTGATGCAAATATTCAAAGTAAAGGCTTTGGAAGTCGCGCATTAGCCATGTTGCAAGAACGGTATCCAGGTGGCGTTATTTTGGAAGCCGAAGAGACTGGTACACAGGCTGAAAATGAAGAACAACGAGTTCGTCGTTATGATTTTTATATGCGGAATGGTTTTGAGGATAAGCAATTAATATCTGAAAATTCCGGTGGTACGTTCCACTTATTGGCAAGTACACCTGATATTAATACGACAGAGTATCTACAAGCAATGCATGCAATGTCGATTGAAGCAATTGTAAAGCGTGCTTAGTTGAGTATATGTTAATAAAAGTTTGGGACATCGATCTAATCATTTGGATTGATGCCCTTTTTGTTTTGTATTAGTAATAAAAAGCAAAATGATAAATAAATTTAATTTGTATTAAATATTGTCATTTCTCGCTCATTTTTTGGTAGAATTATGTTTAATAAACAGCTATGGTTTAGAGATGTATTGTGTGTTTAAGCACTTTTAATTCAGTATAAGTAGGACGGAGAAAGGTAGGTTTGTGTGTATGGCACAAAATGGATTAAAACCTAGTATTAGCACATTTGGAATTGTTTCTTTAGGTGCTGGTGGGGTAATTGGTAGTAGTTGGATCTATACAAATAGTCAATTTTTCCATCAATATGGAGCAGGTGGAGAAATTTTTGGACTACTTGCGGCTTCGATTTTAGCGATTTTAGTATCCCTATCATTTGCGGAATTGTCAACGGTTTATCCAAAAGCAGGTGGAGAAGTCGTTTATGGGTATGAAGCGTTTGGTAAAAAAGGTGGTTTATTTGCCGGTTGGGCTTTATTGGGATCATATTTAAGTGCTTTGGCATTTTATGTGACGGCATCAAGTATGTTGTTATCACAAATTATTCCCAAAATCGCAACAGGTCCCGCCTATTCGTTTGCGGGAGCTAAAGTTCATTACACAGAACTAATTTTGGGTGTATTAATTACATTGTTTATTTTCGCCATTAACTATCGTGGTGCTAATTTAACAAGTAATGTGCAGATTGTTTTGTTTATCTTTTTGGTCTTAATCGGTGTTGTCCTTGTAGTTGTTGGGTTTAGCCATGGTAAGCCAAGTAATTTTTGGCCAGCATTCTATGACCATCAAACAAAGGTACCCGAAATTTTCCGCTTTATTTTGCCGGCGATGACATTCTTAACTGGATGGGAATCAATTGGGGTCATGGCTGAAGAAGTTAAGACACCAGCTCGTAAAATTGGTCGTATTGTTGTTATTGCAATTATGATTTCGGCAGCATACTACCTATTAGTATTGCTGGCATCAGCATGGGTTCACCCATGGCAAAGTACGGCAATGATGGAAATGGGAACGGTTGATGCCTTCAAGGCAGAAGGCTTCCCAATTCTTGGAACAGCTGCATTTGTGATTGCGTTCCTAGGTTTGGGAACTAGTTTCTTGGCATTGTTCTCAGCAGCACCACGTTTAATTTACTCATTAGCAGAACAAAAGATTTTGCCAAGTTATTTTGCAAAGGTTCACCCTAAGTATGGCACACCAAGTCGTGCAATCGTGATGACATTAATTTTGGTATTGGCATTAGGTTGGCTTGGAAAAGGTGCTTTGACGTACTTCTTGGATATTGGTGGATTCCTAACAGCTTTGGCTTGGGGAATTAATGCCTTTAACTTGTTGGCAATTCGTAAGAAGCATCCTGAGCTAAAGGGTGGTTTCCGTAATAAGCATCTATCATTGCCTGTTATTGGTGGTGTGATTGCCATTTTGATTGCCGTATCAACTATTATTCCTGGAACGTCGGTTTCATTGGTTTGGCCATATGAATACGTTATTTTAGGTATCTGGATTGTAATTGGTTTGGTAAGTTACTTTACGGGTAAAAAATAAAATTAGCGTAAAGAGAGTTGTGAATTTGTCACGGCTCTTTTTTTTGTGAAAGAAAACGAATTTTCAGCAATTATTAGATTTAGGCTCTATAATTAAGGATAGAACCTTAAATATTTAAGGTTTAGGTAAGCTGAAAATAGGCACATTTTAAGGTTCAACGCTTATAGTCACCTTTAAAAGATGGAAACAAACAAGTAAAGAGGGCAAATGTTATGGTTGAAAATACAATTAAATTATTAGTGGTTGAAGATGATTATGCGTTAAATGATACGGTAAAGGAAACTATCTCAGAACTCGGTGAAGTTGTGCAGGTTCATGATGGTGATGAAGGTTGGTTTGAAATTGAGTCTGGTGTATATGATGCAGTTATTTTAGATGTCATGTTGCCTGGACAAGATGGTTTTACAATTTTAAAGAAAGCCAAAGAGGCCTTTCCAAACTTACCAATTTTGATGTTAACGGCTAAGGGTGAATTAACGGACAAGATGCAAGGCTTTGATTTAGGAGCCGATGAATATATTACGAAGCCTTTCTACAAAGAAGAACTTTTGGCTCGTTTAAAGACGTTACTACGTCACACGGGTGTGTTAGGACAAGATGGCGCTTTGGAAGTTGGAAATATTCAAATTTTTGTAGATCAACACAAAGTATTAGTTGGTGATAAAGAAATTAGCTTGCAAGGCCGTGAATTTGGACTATTAGTTTATCTAGTACAACACGTTGGCCAAATTGTTACGAAGGATCAAATTTTTGATCGTCTATGGGGCTTTGATTCAGATACTTCTTTGACAGTAGTTGAAGTTTATATGTCTAATCTACGTAAGAACTTACGCCAAGCGGAAGCGCAAGTGAATATTAAGACATTGCGTAATGTGGGTTACACCCTAAACGCAACAGAAGAGGATTAATGGCTGATACCAAAGTGGTCAAAGAACCACATTATCAATGGCATCGATTTAAAAAGTGGTTGCAGAGGATCCGCGCTTCGCTACCACAGCAAGTAAAAATGACGATTTTAATGGTGATGGGTTTTACGTTTGTCTTCGTGTTAATTGGTACATTTACCATTAATCAATTTCGAACGGTTATGTATGGCAATGCGCAACATCGTGTTAGTCGTGCATTTGATGTGCAGTCCAATCGATTTGATCGACCAATTATTCAAACGGAAACGGCGCAAATCACGGATTTTGTCAGTTCTTTTAAAACGTTGAATTTGCCAAAAGAAAACAAAGTTTATTTACGCCAATATCGTGGTAGTTGGTACTTTTTTAATCGACGTGATGATGAATTAGCATATGTAGATGTGACAGCTGAACATGAATTAGTTGAATCATATCAAGTGCGCTTGCTTTGGATTTATGTATTATCAGAGTTGGCATTGTTGCTGATGGGAATGGCATTAACCCGAGCTAATATGCGCCCGATTATGCGATCGTGGAATCAACAGCGAACCTTCGTTGCGGATGCTGCACACGAATTTAAAACGCCAATGACGGTCATTCAAAATAATTTGGAACGTATGCTGGAGCATCCTAATGATACTGTGATGGATCAGGTTGAGAGCGTTGCAAATGCATTAACTGAAGTTAGACATTTAAATAATCTAACGGGTGATCTTTTGACTTTGTCACAGGCTGATGCTGATATTCCGTTGTTTGCTTTTGCGGAGATGGATTTGGCAGCAACAATTCGTGAAGTCGGTGATATTTATGCTTACAATGCGGCTGAGAAAAAACAAACTTTGTCAGTTAACGTTCCTGATACAGTACCAATTGTGGGAGATGCGCAACGATTACGTCAATTATTGGTTATTCTAACGGATAATGCACAAAAGTATGCTGGTGAAGGTGCTAGTGTAACAATTGAAGCTAAAGTGATCGGTAATAATGTGAGAATTATGGTTTCCGATACAGGACCTGGTGTGTCAGATGAAGATAAGAAACATCTATTCGATCGTTTCTATCGTATTGATAAGGCACGGTCGCGATCGACTGGTGGTCATGGACTTGGATTGTCCATTGCAAAATGGGTTGTACAAGGACATCGTGGTACTATCGATATTGTAGATAATCAACCTAAGGGAACCATTTTTAAAATTTTGATTCCTAAAGGACAAAAGAATGCGTAATAAAAAAAGCTTAACTTAACTAACCATTAATGGCGACAGTGCCGAAAAGTTAGTAAAGTTAAGCTTTTTTATATATTTAGATTAAAGGTGATGGGTGAGCGTTAAAAACGTCAACTGTTTCGTCTGGACGCCCAACAATCACTTGATCAACTACATTTAAGAATAGTCCGTGTTCAACGACTCCAACCATACTGGTTAGCTCACGACCTAAAGTAAATGGATCAGGCATTTTATCAAAGTGTAAATCAATTAGGTAGTTAGCTGAATCAGTACGAACAGGGTTACCGTTTTGATCTAAACGCCAAGTTGGCTTGTAGCCCTTTGCTTCAAGTCGCTTAAATAGTTGGTCAGCACCATATGGGATAACTTCTACAGGTAGGTAGTGAGTTAGGGTTTCTGATAGTTTTGAATCATCAACGACCCAAACGTTACGTTTTGAGTTAACGGCAACTATCTTTTCCCAAAGTAATGCTGCACCACCACCCTTAATGGCTGCAAAATTTTCATCAATTTGATCAGCACCGTCAATTGTTAAATCAATATGATCAACATCATCAACGTTGTGCATTGGAATGCCTAGCTTTGCGGCAGTACGACGTGTCTTATCAGAAGTTGGGACACCCTTAATTTTAAGACCATCTTCGGCAACACGCTTTCCTAGTGCCTCAATGACATAGGCAATTGTTGAACCAGAACCAATACCGACTACCATACCATCTTCAACTAATTCGGCTGCACGATACCCCGCTAATTTTTTCAGTGAAGTTTGATCTGTCATAAGGAAATGCCTCTTTCTATATCTATTATTATATCTATTATAGTTATATTATCTCTCATTAAACGAGGTTTAGGCAAATCGAAAATCATAAAATGTTACACTAGGTAAATAACTTTTAAAAAGGTGGCAAATTTTCATGATTGAAATGTGGGATGATGATAAAATAAACGCTTTTCAAGCAACATTATTAACTTGGTATGACCAAGAAGGAAGAGCAACATTACCATGGCGTCGGGATAGAGAACCTTACCATATTTGGGTTTCTGAAATTATGTTACAACAAACACAGGTTCAAACTGTTATTCCATATTTTGAGCGGTTTATGGCAACATTTCCAACTATCGCAGATTTAGCCGCAGCACCTGAACAATTGTTGTTAAAGACGTGGGAAGGCTTGGGCTACTATTCGAGAGTGCGTAACATGCAAAAAGCAGCACAACAAATTATTGATGATTATGCAGGTATATGGCCTGATAATATGCAGGATTTGCAAAAGTTGTCTGGAATTGGTCCGTATACTGCTGCGGCAATTGCCAGCATTGCTTTTAATGAACCTGTCCCAGCAATTGATGGAAATGCTTTTCGTGTGTTTGCGCGTTTGTTTAAAATCGATGCTGACATTGCACAGCCCAAAACACGTAAAATTTTCTTTGAATTAGGACAAAAAATAATTGATAAGAAACGACCAGGTGATTTTAACCAAGCAATTATGGATTTGGGTTCATCATATATGAGCGCTAAAAATTATGATAGTGAACATTCACCTGTTAAAGCATTCAATGCTGCTTATTTGGATGGTACAGAGGAATTTTATCCGGTTAAAACGAAGGCACCCAAGCCTAAGCCGGTAACGTATTTTGCTGTTGCTATAAAATCACCCGCGGGTTACTTGTGGGAACAGCGGCCAGCAAATGGCTTATTAGGTAATTTTTGGATGATGCCACTATATCCATTAACGGATTTTATAACTGATACCGATGCAAATTGGACTGAAGAGGAAATGATTCAGGCAACGCAGAAACGTTTAGCAACAGATTATGGTATTGTTGCGGAGTTAAAACGAGTACCTGGTCGACCAGTTACTCATGTATATACACATTTGAAATGGACCGTAACTATTTTGACAGCGGAAGTAGATGATCAGACGTTACGTCGAGGACAATGGCAGTCAATGGCGGCCATTCAAAAAGATCCGCAGCCAAAAATACAGGAAAAGATTTGGCAACGATTAAAATAATGAACCGCAAACATGCGCTGTCATGTGATACTATCTAAGTACCAAAAAGGGGATGAGGTGTAAAGATGACGCAAAAGATATTATTGGATATGGATCCAGGAATTGACGATGCAGCAGCATTATCAATTGCTTTAACGGATGATACATTTCAAGTAATGTTACTAACAACAGTTGCAGGTAATGTTTCAGTTGATAAAACAACTAAAAATGCGTTGCGATTAGTTGAATTTTTTAATCAAGAAAAAGTTGTGCCAGTTGCAGCAGGGGCTTCAGCACCATTGATTAAAAAGTATGCTGATGCAGCTGATGTTCATGGTGAATCGGGGATGGATGGTTGGCAATTTCCAGATATTAAAACAGACGTTTTACCTGAACATGCTGTCGTTGCAATGCGTAATGTTTTAATGAGTAGCCCAGAAAAAATAACAATTGTTGCAACAGGAGCATTTACTAATATTGCGTTGTTAATTCGCATGTATCCAGAAGTGCTCCCTAAAATTGCGCAAATTGTTTTAATGGGTGGAACCTTAGGAAAAGGTAACATCACTAATGTTGCAGAATTTAATGTCTTTACTGATCCGCATGCGGCACAAATTTTATTTACGTCTGGATTGCCAATTAAAATGATTGGATTAAATGTCACTTTACAAGCTTTGCTAAGTAAGGAAAATATTCGTAAATTAGGTGAAATTAATCAAACAGGTCAGATGCTACAAGCTTTATTTAATCACTACGCTGATGATCAGAATGGTGCTAAACCCATGCATGATGTGAATACGTTGTTTTATTTATCACAACCGGAATCGTTTGTATTTGAAGATTATCATGTTGAGGTAATTACTGAAGGACCCGCTAATGGTGCGACCGTTGCAAATAAAGAAACTGACAAAAATGTTAGCGTTGCCATAAAAGTCGATGTTGAAGCGTTCAACGATTGGTTTATGAAAAAAATTATTGCTATTTAATTGGTGTTTCACGTGGAACATTAGCGTGTTATATAATAGATTCAACTCGGTCATACTATTGAATAGATAGGCATTTTGCGGTATTCTTTTAGTATTGGAATCAGTTTGGAGAATAATAATGAATCCCGAAGAATTTGCGGCGGCATTACGCGAAAAAAACATTATTTTAGATGATAAACAACTGGCACAATATCAAACGTATTATGATCGATTGGTAGAAGTCAATGAACATATGAATTTAACAGCTATTACGGATCGAGATGAGGTGTATTTAAAGCACTTTTATGATTCGTTAACTTTGGCATGGGCTTATCCCAAGTTGCAAACTGAGCAACTTAGCATGGTTGATGTAGGGGCTGGTGCTGGTTTTCCATCATTACCATTAAAAATTGCCTTTCCACAACTAAAAATTACAATTATTGATGCTTTAAATAAGCGCATTAAGTTTTTGCAAGAATTAGTTGATGAATTGGGCCTTGAAGATGTGACTGTTATTCATGCTCGTGCAGAAGAATTTGGACAAAAAAAGGCCCCTAATCGTGAACAGTATGATGTGACAACGGCTCGTGCTTTAGCTCGTTTGAATGTATTGGGTGAATTAACTTTGCCTTTGGTAAAGGTTGGCGGTGTGCTACTAGCTATGAAAGGTAGTGCAGCCAATGAAGAACTCGAAGAAGCTCAAGGAGCAATCAAGAAGCTTGGTGGTAAAATCGGTGAATCAATACCGGTTAACTTACCAAATGGTGATCCAAGAACGATTATTGTAATTGAAAAAATTACTGCAACACCAAATCGTTATCCAAGAAAACCAGGAGATCCGGCGCGTAAACCATTGTAGGAAGGAGAAAATAATGGGACACATTATTGCATTAGCAAACCAAAAAGGTGGCGTTGGTAAAACAACGACAACGGTTAATTTAGCTGCTGCGTTAGCTACCTTTGGCAAGAAAGTATTAATTATTGATACTGATGCACAAGGAAATGCAACTTCAGGAACGGGTGTACATAAGTCTAATATTGAACAAGACATTTATGATGTTTTAATTAATGACGTACCATTATTGGATGTTGTTTTACCAACATCACACGAAGGTGTTGATATTGTACCTGCAACAATTCGTTTAGCTGGTGCAGAGCTAGAATTAGCCCCAGTTATGGCACGCGAATTGCGACTAAAAAATGCATTAGGTGATGTTCGTGAAAAATATGATTATGTATTAATTGATAATCCACCTTCACTAGGACTTGTAACAATTAATACTTTTTCAGCAGCAGATTCAATTTTAATTCCAGTGCAGGCTGAGTATTATGCGCTAGAAGGTTTGGGACAATTGATGAATAATATGAAATTAGTTAAACGTCATTTTAATCCAGATTTAGAAATTGAAGGTGTGTTGATGACAATGGTGGATCCACGTACTAATTTATCAGCCGATGTTGTTGAAAACGTGCGCGAGTACTTTGATAGTGAAGTATACGATACAGTAATCCCACGTAATGTACGTTTGTCAGAGGCACCTTCACGTGGAATGGCGATTATCGACTATGATCCTAAATCAAAGGGTGCTGAAGTTTACACAAACTTGGCAGAGGAGGTCCTTAAAGCTCATGGTGAAATCTAAGAAAACAGGTTTGGGGGGCCTTGGTGCAAAAGGTGGCGGCTTAGGCGCTTTATTTGCCGATCAAGGCTTGGATAATGCAGTCAATAGTGGTGACGAAGTACGAGAGATTGCAATTGAAAAAATTGTTGCTAATCCATTTCAACCACGACGCGTTTTTGATCAAAACAAATTGCAAGAACTAGCAGATTCAATTAAACAAAATGGTGTTTTGCAACCAATTATTGTGCGCCATAATCCTAAAGATAATAGTCAATATGAATTATTAGCTGGTGAACGCCGATGGCGCGCATCACAATTAGCAGAATTGACAACCATTCCAGCCATTGTACGTAAATTAGACGATGATCAAATGTTGCAAGCTGCTATTTTGGAAAACTTACAACGTGAAGATTTGACACCGTTGGAAGAAGCACAAGCGTACCGTGATATGATGGATGGTCTTAATCTAACCCAGGCACAAGTTGCTAAACGATTAGGAAAAGCTCGTTCAGCGGTAGCTAACTTTTTGCGATTGTTAAATTTGCCCGATGAAGTTAAGGACTTATTAAATGCAGGTCAGTTATCAATGGGACAGGCTCGAACTTTATTGGGACTCCATAATAAGCGTCGCATTACGCCAGTTGCTAAGCGTGCTGTTGCAGAAGGTATGACAGTTCGTCAATTAGAACAATTGGTTAATAAGTTGAACGAACAAGCAACGTCTACTAAAAATCAACCAAGTCTTTCACCTTACATTAAAGCGTCAACGAACGCATTAGAAGATAAATTTGGCACGAAAGTTCATATGACTCGTAACCGTAAAGGTGCTGGTAAAATTGAAATTACATATTTATCAGATGAAGATTTGAATCGGATTTTTGATACCTTGGGTATTAACCTTGATGATGAGTAAGGAGACGGCAATGTATAATTTACATGATGTTGTTGAAATGAAAAAGCCGCATGCTTGTGGCGTCAATGAGTGGCAGATTATGCGTGTTGGTGCTGATATGAAGATTGTTTGTCAAGGATGTCAGCGTCAAGTTGTCATGACCCGTCATGAATTTGATAAAAGATTTAAACGTGTATTGCAGAGTGCACAAGATTAAAGAAAAGAGATAGGTAAATATATAATGGCTCTTACAGCAGGAATTGTTGGCTTGCCAAACGTTGGTAAGTCAACACTATTTAACGCAATCACTAAAGCAGGGGCAGAGATGGCTAACTACCCATTTGCAACTATTGAACCAAATGTGGGAATGGTTGAAGTGCCAGATGATCGTTTAGCTCGTATCCAAGAACTAATCCCAGCTGACAAAGTAGTACCAACAACTTTTGAGTTTACTGATATTGCTGGTATTGTAAAGGGTGCTTCACAAGGTGAAGG
This sequence comes from Weissella bombi, assembly GCF_900094835.1. Lineage (GTDB taxonomy): Bacteria > Bacillota > Bacilli > Lactobacillales > Lactobacillaceae > Weissella > Weissella bombi. Next base: position 186,278 of record NZ_FMAO01000002.1, read on the forward strand.
ACTTGGAAATAAGTTTCTAGAAAACATTCGTCAAGTTAATGCGATTGTTCACGTGGTGCGTGCGTTTGATGATGATGATATTACACACGTTTCAGGTAAAGTTGATCCATTGGATGATATTGAAACAATTAATACTGAACTTGTACTAGCTGATTTGGAATCAATTGACAAGCGTTATGCTCGTGTTGAAAAGACAGCAAAGTCAGCTAAGGATAAGGATGCGATTGCTGAATTGGCCGTATTGGACCAATTAAAGCCAGCTTTAGAGGCTGGTAAACCAGCACGTTCAATTGAATGGGATGAAGATGAACAAAAGATTATTCATGATTTGTTCTTGCTAACATCAAAGCCAGTGCTATATGTTGCCAACGTTGCTGAAGATGATATGGCTGATCCAGAAGCTTCTGAATATTATCAACAAATCAAGCAATATGCTGATAGTGAAAATGCAGGTGTTATCGGTATTTCAGCCCGTGCAGAAGAAGAAATTGCTGAAATGGATGATGAAGATAAAGCAGAATTCATGGAATTGCAAGGAATTACTGAACCAGGACTAAATCGTTTGATTAGAGCTGCTTACCACATGCTTGATTTGCGTACATTCTTTACAGCTGGTGGTAAAGAGACACGTGCTTGGACATTCCGTGCGGGCATGAAAGCACCACAAGTTGCCGGTGTTATCCACTCAGACTTTGAGCGAGGATTTATTCGTGCCGAAACGTTCTCATTTGAAGACCTTGATAAGTATGCATCATTAAAGGCAATCAAAGAAGCGGGTCGCCGTCGTTCAGAAGGAAAAGAATACGTTGTACAAGACGGTGATATCATCGAATTCTTGTTCAATGTTTAATTGGGGGAAATATGACAGAGTCAAAGGAACAAACACAATCACAGGCTACACAGCCGACATTGCCTACAGTTCAAGAACTGGCAACATCTGGATTAACGAAACGTAATCAAGAATTTATTCGTCAAATGGTTATTTTAGCTAATGGTGACGAATCAAAGGCAAAATTAATTACTGAAGTTGGGGCTAAGTTGTTAACGGCACAAAAGACGGGGCAAACGGCACGTCAATTGTATAATTCTCCTGCAGAAGCAATGGGATTAAAGACCGTTGAAGAAAAGCAAGAAGAATCACGTGGTTACGCTAGCTATGGTTTTTGGCCACTAGCAATTGATAATGCGATTGCATTCTTTATGATGTTTAGCTTTATGTTCGGTCTAACTTTGCTATTTAGCCGTAATACGGCGTCAATGCAAGGATCTGGTGGGGCCGCTGGTATTACGTCATTGATCTTAACGTCAATTTTGGGAGGAGTATTCTTCTCAGCCGTAACGTTAATGATTGCACCACGCCGTGATGGTAAGCATGTATCAATCTGGAAGAAGATTGTTGTAACCATTGTTGCGTTTGCTATCTGGTTTGTTGCATATCTTGGATTTGCTTACTTGCCACCAATTATCAACCCACTATTGCCAGGTTGGGCTTATATTATCTTTGCTGTTTTGGCATTCTTTGGTTTCCGTTACTGGCGTTCAAAGACCGGAATTCGCGGTGGCTTCTTAGGAACAAACACTACGCAATCACGTTCTAAATAACGGCTAGTTGTAAGAGACAGTGGAGGTAGATTGATGAAAATTTTGATTGTTGATGATGATCATGAAATTGCTGAACTACTTGAAATCTACGTTAAAAATGAAGGTTATGACCCAGTAATTGCTAGCGATGGTAAAGAGGCGATGACTAGAATTCGAACAAATCCAGATATTGGTCTGATTATTTTGGATATTATGATGCCTGAGATGAGTGGAACAGAGGTTTTGAAAGAGGTTCGTAAAGATAATCCGGTACCAATTTTGTTATTGTCTGCTAAGTCAGGGGCAATGGATAAGATTCAAGGATTAATTACTGGTGCTGATGATTATGTTACTAAGCCATTTAATCCGTTAGAGGTGATGGCGCGCGTGCGTGCATTATTGCGACGTTCTCAAAATGGTTTAGCTCAGGCAACTCCTGAGGTATTAGATGTTGGTCCGTTGACAATTAATAAAGACAGTCATGAGGTAAAGACGGCCGATGGCGTTGATATTAATTTGACGGCGCTTGAATTTGGTATTTTATACTTATTGGCGTCTCATCCTAATCGCGTGTTTAGTGCTGATGACATCTTTGAGCGTGTATGGCAACAAGAGTCAGTTGTATCAGCTAAAACAGTGATGGTACACGTGTCACACCTGCGTGATAAACTTGAAGCTGCCACTGGTGGCAATCAAGTTGTCCAAACTGTTTGGGGTGTTGGTTACAAAATTGAAGTACTTTAATGAAGAAAGGCAGTGGGGATGAAACTAAGAATGCTGAGTTGGCTTAAATTAACAGTCAAGGCAGTGGTTTCCGCCCTGCTTTTTGTATGCACAGAGCTAGGCATTATGTTAATGCTACAGCCAAAATGGCAAGGCCATAATATTTGGGAAGAAATCAGTTTAATTACGAAACATTCGCCATTTTTGGTGATTATCATTGGACTTATTTTATTAGTCCTTTGGTTATTCTTATTGTGGCGTTTTTATCAACGTACAAAATTAGATGATTTAATCGTGGCGGTTCATGATTTAGTGCCACAAGTTGGTGATGCAAAAAGCCCGGGTCTAGCTACTAAACGTTGGGGTCGACGTTTTCGACCATTGGTTAATAATATAAATAGTGTTTATGACGCTGCACAACAAGCGATTATGGAAGAGCATGCGATTGAGCGTTCAAAAGATGAAATGGTAACAAATGTTTCTCACGATTTACGAACGCCTTTGACGTCCATTTTGGGCTATCTTGGTTTAATCATTAACGATAGCAAGCAACAAAAGCTTAGTCGTGATGAAATTATGAAATATGCTAAAACGGCTTATGATAAGTCCGGTCAGATGAAATCGTTAGTTGAAGATTTATTTGATTATACGCAGGTTCGTCAAGTTGATTTTAAGCTTCATTGGGCACCATTAGATTTGGCGGCAATGTTACAACAATTAGCAGTTAATTATGAATTAGAAGCTAAAGAAAAAAATGTTGTCATATCAGTGGTATCAAAGCCGACCGTTATTGAAATGATGGGTGATCCAGATCGTTTGGCCCGCGTATTTATGAATTTGATTAATAATGCACTAAAATATGGTGAAGACGCAACGTTCATTCGTTTAACAGCTAAGGTTTTTGCTGAAAAGAACGAAGTTGAAGTGCGTGTAACTAATAATGGTGCTAAAATACCAGCAGAGTCATTGGAACGTTTGTTTGATCGTTTTTATCGTGTTGAAAGTTCACGTAACGTTAAAACAGGTGGTACTGGACTTGGATTAGCCATTGTTGATGGCGTAGTTGAAGCGCATGGTGGACGTGTCAGAGCTGAATCAGACGACGAAATGACGAGTTTTATTATTAACTTGCCACTTATGCCTGAAGATTAAAGCTTATTGTAAACTGGAAGGGTTTAGCATCGAATGACAAATAATAAAATAGAGTTTAAGGCTAGCCAATTAATTTGGGCAACTGTTAGTTTGATCCTATTTCTTGGCATGAGTAGTATGGTGATGTCGAATAGTACTGCGATCAATCATTTTGATGATAATGTGACACAGTGGATTCAGACAACGTTTGGATTGCCAAAGATGGATTATGCGCATGGCTTATTTAATAGCTGGATGACGTTTAGTGCGACTTATGGTGATGCGAAGACCATGGTGATTGTTACCTTTATTGTAGCGATTGTATTGTTCCTAAGACGCTACCAAATTCTATCCCTATGGTATTTAGGGGTTGTGGGAACCGGTGGTATATTAGGTATTATGATGAAAAATTTAATTGAACGTTCACGACCACAAGGTCATTTGGCGATTGATGATGGTTTTTCATTTCCAAGTGGTCATGCAGTCAGTGTGACATTGGTTTGTTTAGCGTTGGTTGTTATTTTTATTCCAATGTTAAAAAAGTCATGGGCCAAAATCACTTCATATATAGTTGTTTTGCTATTCTGGTTTAGTGTTTTGTTCTCGAGAATATACTTTAGTGCACATCATTTAACTGATGTTTTGAGTGGTGTTCTATTAGGAATTTTTTGGATTTGTATTGCGATGGCAATTTATGGCATGATAAGCGTCTGGTTGAAAGATGTTATCTTTAAAAAATCAAAAATTTAATATAAAGCAGTACTTTTTTATGCAAAAAAGGTAAACAAAAAAGGTTGGAACAAAGGAAATTGTTCCAACCTTTTTTGTTTAAAATGCATTAATTATAAGCCTGTATGTTTTATAGCATAAACGCGTTTCAAAAGTCTGAAGACGAAATATAACGTAAATTGCTGCAATCCGTGTCCAGCGCGTTGCTACGGCCAAAAATTACGCCAATAACGTTACACACCGGCTTCAAAACAACTTTTGCCTCGCTCTCAAAAAATTATTTCGTTGTAGGAACTTCCTTGATAGGACGGTTTCTTTGTAAGGTTGCAAGTATTTTTTCAGCTTCTAATTTATGGAATAACACACTAGCGGCTGAGTGCATTAATTTTGCTTCATCAGAAGCATCATCGCTAGTGACATCTGTCGGATTTTTAAAGTAACCTGATAGGATGTCTACGAAAGTATTAAAAGCATTTTTAGGATAATCGTAAGCCGTTACTTGATCGATAGCGGCACGAATCTGATCTAATGAAAAAATAGGCTTTAATAAGGAAATAATTAATATGTCCGCAATTTGTAAAGTCTGATAACGCTTTTTTATGGGTGCTAAAATCATCTTCTTTTTAACGTAATTATTGATCATCGTTGAAGTAACTGTTGGCAGTTCCAACGGTGTTAGAACCGTATTAACATATTCAACGACTTGGTCCATGTAAAGATCAAGGTTAGGCAAATCATCCCAATGAGGGAAAAGGATGCCTTCAAAGTTATTTTCTTGTATGTTGTTTTCACTCACTATAGTTACCTTCAGTTCGTTGTGTAATATATAACTGCTATTATAGCATTTCTAGACTATAAAACTAAATAACACGATTATACAGACTAATAATAAGCATGAATCTGTTAAAAAACTATTAATTGGGACAAGCATGAGAAGCTTATGGTAGTATAGAAACAATTTGATTTTTGGGCATTGGAGGTAGCAGGGTATGCAGGAATTTATGGCTTTGAATCGCAACCTAAAGTTAAGAACGTTAACAGTTTTTTTGACGGTCTTACTGGGAAGCTCGATTGGGCCAAACATGACAATTTATTATGTGCAATATTTTGGTGCATTTATTTCAGGAATTTTATTGATGGTTGTATCGGTAGCTGGTTTTATTGCCGGACTATATGGTGGTCATTTATCTGACGTGTGGGGTCGGAAAAGAACAATGCTAACTGGATCTGCTTTAATCATTATCGGTTATGGGCTAGCGATGCTAATGAATGCCCCTTGGTATACAAATCCATATATCACGTTTATTGGTTTCTTATTAGCATCTGTTGGGTCATCGTTTGCAGATCCCGCAGAGCAGGCAATGATGATTGATGCCTCAACGGTTGAAAATCGAAAATTCGTTTATGCGTTGATATATTGGGTGCTTAATATTGGTGTAATGATTGGTGCAGCAATTGGTGGTTGGTTCTTCCGTGATTATCTATTTGAATTACTACTAGGATCAGTCGTAGTTGGTCTTGTTAATGCATTTATCATTAAACTAGGTATGGCAGAGACTTTGGATATGACACATGTTCAAGCTAATTCTTCCGTATGGAGTGCTGTTAAGTCTTATGGGCAAGTTTTGTCAGATAAGCGTTATGTGTTATTTATGTTTGGTTCAATTTTTTCCGTAGTAATTTATTCGCAACCAGATTTTTATTTGGCAGCACATCTAACAAAGTCATTTCATGATTATACTTTCATGGGTATTCATTTCTATGGTCAGCGTATGCTGTCGTTTATGCTGGTTATTAATACAATTTTAATTATATTAGTGATGAATTATATTAATCATTATACAAACCGATGGGCGTTGCGTCGTAGTTTTGCATTAGGAACATTCATGCAAGGGTTTGGTTTTGCAATATCGTTCTTGTTGCATGATTTCTGGCCGTTAATTATTGTCACATTTGTCTTTACGTTGGGAGAAATTATTAACGTACCATCAAGTCAAACGATGCGTGCAGACATGATGAATCCATTAAAGATAGGTGCTTATTCGGGTGCGTTTGCGGCAACGCGACCTGTAGGAAATATTTTAGCCGGTTCAATGGTGTCATTGTCACAGTTTACTAATGACTGGGGAATGGCTGGTGCACTAATGGTAGGGACATTTATTGCAATTGTCACGATTGCAAAGGCTTCGAAGATGCCAGCACCATTTGAAAGTAAAGGATAATAACTAAAGAAAGTTGGGACAAACGAATTTGTCTCAACTTTTTTAGTTAATAATGTATTGGTGTTTCAAAAGGGTTTTTTGAATAAAATAAAAAAGCCAACAAGCGTAATCGCTCATTGACTCTTTTTTAGCTGGGATAGCTGGATTCGAACCAGCGAATACACGGTACCAAAAACCGATGCCTTACCACTTGGCCATATCCCAATGATTAAATGGGGGCTATAGGATTCGAACCTATGAACCCGAAGGAATGGATTTACAGTCCACCGCGTTTGACCGGACTTCGCTAAACCCCCATATAT